>NZ_JAKZAH010000032.1 GCF_023156245.1 Marinobacter bryozoorum | reverse complement strand
ATATATGGCAGCAACCTGTCCCTCATCAGACTCTGGAGCCTTGCAAACGGGGAGGAGACCATATATGGATTTAGTGGCAAAGAATCTTTGTCTTTGTTTTCCGCGGCAAACGAACTTCCAGCCTCTTCCCGCTCCCCCTGAGCCTGTCGAAGGGAGCCTGTCGAAGGGTGTTTTTAGAGGCGCGGCTCTCGAGGGCCCCAGGTTCCGTGGCCAGACAGTTTTTAATTAAGGAGCAGACCAACAAATGACGGACAAGAGCGCAGCGGTAACGCGCCGGTATTTTGGGACAGACGGTATTCGCGGCCGGGTGGGTGATGCGCCCATTACCCCGGATTTTATGCTGAGACTGGGCTGGGCCGCCGGGCAGGCGTTCAAGCGGGATGGGCAGAACAGCGTCATTATTGGCAAGGACACCCGCCTGTCGGGCTATATGTTCGAGTCTGCCCTGGAGGCAGGCCTTTCCGCAGCGGGGGTGGACGTCAAGTTGCTTGGCCCCATGCCAACACCGGCCATCGCCTATCTGACCCGGACCTTCCGGGCCTGCGCAGGTATTGTCATCAGTGCCTCCCATAACCCGCATTATGATAACGGCATCAAATTCTTCTCCGGCGATGGCACCAAGCTCGATGATAGCCTGGAAGCCGAGATTGAGCGGTGGCTGGACGAGCCGGTTACCGTCTGTGAGTCCGCTGACCTGGGCAAGGCCTTCCGGGTGGAGGATGCGCCGGGCCGTTATGTAGAGTTCTGCAAGAGTACCGTGCCGAACGAATTCGAGCTGGATGGCATGCATATCGTGCTTGATTGCGCCCACGGCGCTACCTATCACGTGGCGCCAAAGGTGTTCCGTGAGCTGGGTGCACGGGTGTCGGTAATTGGCGGTGACCCGGATGGCCTGAATATCAACCTCGGCGTGGGCTCCACCCACCTCGAGGCGTTGAAGGAAGCGGTCCAGCAGCGCAACGCGGACCTCGGCATTGCCTTTGATGGTGATGGCGACCGGGTGCTGATGGTAGACAAGGACGGCACTGAGGTGGATGGTGATGAGCTTATCTACGTGATTGCAGCCCAGCGCAAGAAAGCCGGCACCCTCCAGGGGGGCGTAGTTGGTACGCTGATGACCAACCTGGGTGTGGAGTTGGCGCTTCAGGACCAGGGGATCCCCTTCGAGCGTGCCAAGGTCGGCGATCGCTATGTTATGGAACGCCTGCTCCAGCGTGGCTGGCTGCTGGGTGGGGAAGGTTCGGGTCACCTGGTCATCCGTGACTGCACCACCACCGGCGACGGCATTGTCTCTGCCCTGCAGGTCCTGCTGGCCTGCTGGCGGGCCGACAAAACCCTCGCCGAACTGCGCCAGGGCATGACCAAGCTGCCCCAGACCATGATCAACGTCCGGGTTGCCGAACGCTTCGACCCCATGACCCGCGCAGACATCGCCGAGGCCGTACGCAAGGCAGAAGACCACCTGGGCGCCGCAGGCCGCATCCTGCTGCGAGCCTCCGGAACCGAGCCGCTGATCCGCGTAATGGCGGAAGGGGAAGACGCTGCGGTCATCGAGCGGGTTGCCGAAGAGCTTGCTGAGGTGGTTGGTCGCTCTCGGGCGTGATTCTTTTGATCCGGTAGTGTTTTACAGGCGCCCTTCGACAGGCTCAGGGCGAACGGGAAGGTACGGCCCTTGGTCAGGCACCCTTCGACGGGCTCAGGGTGAACCGGAAGGTGCGGCCCTTGGTCAGGCGCCCTTCGACAGGCTCCCTTCGACAGGCTCAGGGTGAGCGGGGAAGAAGTTTAGCCGCGAAATCCACTAAAACCACGAAAAATTACAGTTATGATCTTTCTTGCTTTTTTTGGTGGGTTTCGTGGATTTAGTGGCAAAGAATCTTTGTCTTTGTCTTTGTCTTTGTCTTTGTCTTTGTTTTTCGTGGCAAACGAGCTTCCAGGCACCTCCCGCTCACCCTGAGCCTGTCGAAGGGAGCCTGTCGAAGGGCGCTGGTTCCCGTCAAAAACCGCTCTTGTACACTCCCGAGAGCTGCTGTATAGTTCGCGCTCGTTTCCGGACGGCCCCCGGGTACAACCCTGATGACGGATGGCATGCGCAGAAAGATTGTTGCAGCAAACTGGAAGATGAACGGCTCCCTGGAGCTGGTTCAGAAGCTGGTGCCGGCCGTCAGGGATGGGGTGGCGGCGCTTGATAATGGCCTCGAGGTTGTTATTATGCCTCCCTCGATTTACCTGGGTCAGGTCAGGGAGCTGTTGTCCGGCTCGTCGATTGCGGTTGGTGTCCAGAACGTGGCCCAGTGGCAAAGCGGGGCCTACACCGGCGAGATTGCCGCTGGCATGGCTGCTGACGCTGGTTGTCAGTACGCACTGGTCGGGCATTCCGAGCGGCGTCAGTTGTTTGATGAGACTGACGAGCTTGTTGCCGGCAAAGTAGCACGGATTCTTGAGAGTGGTTTGCAGGCCATGGTTTGTGTCGGCGAAACCCTCGAAGAGCGTGAATCCGGGGATGCAGAGACGGTTGTTTGTCGCCAGCTCGAAGGCGCCCTGAAAGGGTTGTCCGCAGGCGATGCGAGCAAGGTGATTGTTGCCTACGAGCCCGTCTGGGCCATCGGTACCGGCAAAACCGCTACGGCAGAGGATGCCCAGGCTATGCACGAGGCCATTCGTCGCAAGCTGGTTGAGCTCGGTCTGCCGGGAAATGCGATGTCAGTGCTTTACGGCGGCAGTGTAAAACCGGATAATGCGGCCGCGTTGTTTGCAAAGCCGGATATTGACGGCGGGCTGATCGGCGGAGCATCGCTGAAAGCCGAAGATTTTATCGCGATCTGTCAGGCAGGTATTTCGTAAGACCTGGCAAGTATCACACGGGTTCTGCAGTCCATAAGGGCTGTTACAGGGTTACAGAGAGCAGATATGGACTGGATGGAAACACTGGTTGTCGTCGTGCACGTCGTGATTGCCGTCGCACTGGTGGGTCTGATTCTGATCCAGCAGGGCAAGGGTGCCGACGCGGGCGCTGCCTTTGGTGGCGGTGCCTCCCAGACGGTATTCGGTAGTCAGGGTAGCGGCAGCTTCCTGACCCGCGTGACCAGTATTCTGGCCCTGGTGTTCTTTATTACGAGTTTTTCGCTGGCGATTTTCGCCAAGCAGCGTGCCGAAGTGGCAGGTCAGGCTGGTATTCCCATGGTGGAACAGGTTGGCCAGGATGCCCCGGCTGGTGATGCTGAAGGCGGGGCTCCGAGCCTCAGCGAAGAAGAGAGCGGTGATGGTAATGCCATCCCCGAGCTCGAGTGAGTTGTTGCCGAAGTGGTGGAACTGGTAGACACGCTATCTTGAGGGGGTAGTGGCGTAAGCCGTGCCGGTTCGAGTCCGGCCTTCGGCACCATACACAGAAACGGCTTGGTGTAGCTTTTACCCAAGCCGTTTTTTTTGGTCAGTCCTTGACCATGATCGCCCGGGTCCTTATACTCCGGCGATTATTGATGCAGCTTGGTGCGCGGGTTTGTCTCGTACCAGGTTGTGGAGACAGGCCAGGTGTCTGTCGGCGGTCCACCCGGTTTTTTGCCGCTGGTCCGCGATTACTTGCAACAAAAGGCCCCACAGGCAGGTAGTTCCGGAGTCGTCATGGTCCGGGCTGTCTGAGCAGTCGGGGCTTTTTGATTAAGGGGCCTGGCGCGTCGGGCCCTGATGCATGAAAAGGGCTGCCAGACAGCCCTTTTTTTGTTTTTGTGGCCTGAAAATCAGCCGCCGGCCGAGCTGGCGGGTTACCACGGGAGTCGCATCGGACTTGTCTGCGAAACTGAACAAACTTGAAGAGATCCTCCGCCCGGTGGTGGAAGGTCTGGGGTATGAGTTCTGGGGGATTGAATTCCGCTCCCAGGGCCGCCAGTCGGTATTGCGCCTGTTTATTGATGACCAGGAAAACGGCATCAGCATCGAGGACTGTGAAAAAGTCAGTCGCCAGGTCAGCGGTGTCATGGATGTGGAAGACCTCATTCAGAACGAATACACCCTGGAGGTGTCATCCCCCGGAATGGACCGCCCGCTTTTTACCCTGGAGCAATTCACCGCCTGGGCAGGGTACAAGGTCAATATCCGTTTGCGGATGGCCTTCGACGGACGGCGCAAGTTCCAGGGCATCCTGAAAGGCACGGAAGATGGCGATGTGGTGGTTGTGGTGGATGACCACGAGTACCTGCTGCCATTTGAAAGTATTGATAAAGCCAACATTGTGCCGGTTTTCGAGTAAGGCCGGGTGACAGCAAGTCTTAGAATTGTAAGGGCAGGGCATTTCAATGAGTAAAGAAATCCTGATGGTGGTTGAGGCCGTTTCCAACGAAAAGGGCGTCGAAAAAGACGTCATTTTCGAAGCCATCGAGCTGGCACTGGCAACTGCGGCAAAGAAGCGGTTCGAGGATGAGGAAGCGGACATCCGCGTCTCCATTGATCGTCGCACCGGCGAGTATGAAACCTTCCGTCGCTGGCTGGTGGTAGACAATGATGCCGTTCCGGCGCTGGGTACCGAGCTGACCCTGCAGGAAGCGGAGGAAATCGACACCAACCTCAAGCCCGGTGATCTCCACGAAGAAAAGATTGAATCGGAAAGCTTTGGTCGTATCGGTGCCCAGGCGGCCAAGCAGATCATCTTCCAGAAGGTGCGCGAAGCAGAGCGCATGCGTATTGTCGACAGCTATCGCGACCGCGTCGGTGAGCTGATTTCCGGTACGGTCAAGAAGGTGACACGGGATAACGTCATTATTGACCTGGGTAGCAACGCGGAGGCCCTGCTGCCCCGGGACCAGCTTATCCCCCGGGAAACCTTCCGCATGGGTGACCGGGTCCGGTCACTGCTCCAGGACATCCGCACTGACCATCGCGGCCCACAGCTGATGCTCAGCCGTACAGATCCCCAGATGCTGATCGAGTTGTTCCGCATCGAGGTTCCGGAAATCGCCGAGGAGCTGATCGAAATCCGTGGCGCCGCCCGCGACCCGGGGTCCCGTGCCAAGATCGCGGTCAAGACCAATGACCGCCGCATCGACCCGGTAGGTGCCTGCGTTGGTATGCGCGGCTCCCGTGTGCAGGCAGTGTCCAACGAGCTGGCCGGTGAGCGTGTCGATATTGTGCTTTATGACGACAACCCGGCCCAGCTGGTGATCAACGCCATGGCGCCGGCGGAAGTGGCCTCTATTGTAATGGACGAAGACAGCCACACCATGGAAGTTGCCGTCGCCGAGGACAACCTGGCCCAGGCCATTGGCCGTAACGGTCAGAACGTCCGCCTGGCCAGTGAGCTGACCGGCTGGACCCTCAACGTGATGACCGAAGAGGAAGCCGGCGAGCGCCAGGAGCAGGAATACAACCGCCTGGTCAGTCACTTCATTGACAACCTTGATGTGGATGAAGAGTTTGCCGGCGTACTGATTGAAGAGGGCTTTACCTCCATCGAAGAGGTGGCCTACGTGCCCATGGAGGAAATGCTCGGTATTGAGGGCTTCGACGAGGACACCGTTACCGAACTCCGGCGTCGTGCCAAGGACGTATTGTTGAACAAGGCCCTGGCCAGCGAGGAAGCCCTGGAGGGCAACGAGCCGGCCGAAGATCTTCTGGCAATGGACGGTATGGACCGTACCCTGGCGTTCCAGCTTGCTGGCATGGGTGTTCGCACCATGGAAGATCTGGCAGAGCAGTCGGTTGATGACCTGCTCGACATTGAAGGTATGGACGAAGAGCGTGCTGGTCAGTTGATTATGACGGCGCGTGCCCCCTGGTTTGAAGACCAGGCTTAATCGGGAGGAGGACCAGTATGGCAGAAGTAACCGTTAAACAACTGGCCGAAGATGTAGGCGCTCCCGTGGATCGTTTGCTGCGTCAGATCGTGGAAGCCGGCCTCAAGGCCCGCTCCGAAAATGATTCCGTGACCAGCGATGAGAAGCAGCAGTTGCTGGCCTATTTGCGCAAGAACCACGGCGAGGCCGAGGCAGAGCCGAAAAAGATTACCCTCAAGCGGAAAACCACCACCACCCTGAAGACCGGTGGCGGTGCCCGTGGCGGAAAGACCGTTAACGTGGAAGTGCGCAAGCGTCGTACCTACGTGAAGCGCGCTGAGCTGCAGCCCGAACCCGAGCCGGAGCAGCCGGTAGCGCCGGCAGCTGAGGAAAAACCGGAAGAATCTCCGCAACCGGTCGCCGAGCAGGCGCTGGCAGAGGAGAAAAAACCGGAAGCGGCCGAGGCGCCAGCCAGTGAAGGCACTCCGGAAACCGGCCCGATTGCGGTTGGCGAGGAAGACGCCCGGGAAGAAACCAACAAGGCGGTCAAGCCCGAGAATACCGTGGCGGATGAAGAAATTCCGATGCCGCCGCCAGATCCTGAAACCGCCAAGGACAAGGAACGCAAGGCCAAGAAGAAGAAGGAAAAGGGCCGCGAGCGTCCTGATGACGCCGAAGAGGGCAAGCCCAAGAAGAAGTCCGCGGGTCATCGCGGGCCCCGTAGTCGTCCGGTGGAAGAACCCATTGTGCTGTCCGAAGACGAAGAGGACACCACGCTGCGCAAGCCGCTGCGGGCGAAAAAGAAACCCAAAGAGAAAAGGCATGGCTTCGAGAAGCCAACCAAACCAATGGTCAGAGAAGTCGAAATTCCGGAAACGATTACCGTTGGTGATCTCGCTCAGCGCATGGCAGTCAAGGCTGCCGATGTGATCAAGACCCTGATGGGTATGGGTGTGATGGCCACAATCAACCAGGCCCTGGACCAGGAAACTGCTGTTCTGGTAACCGAGGAACTGGGCCACAAGCCCAAGACCGTGAGCGAGGACGCCTTCGAGGAAGAAGTGATCAGCGAGCTTGCCGGCGAAAGCAGTGGCGATAAGACCCGCCGCGCGCCGGTGGTAAGTGTTATGGGTCACGTTGACCACGGCAAGACGTCGCTGCTGGACTACATTCGTCGCACCAAGGTGGCTTCCGGTGAGTCCGGTGGTATTACCCAGCATATCGGCGCCTACCACGTGGAAACCTACCACGGCATGGTGTCCTTCCTGGATACCCCGGGCCACGCCGCGTTTACCGCCATGCGTGCCCGCGGTGCCCAGTGTACCGATATCGTTATCCTGGTGGTGGCGGCCGATGACGGTGTCATGCCCCAGACCAAGGAAGCGGTAGACCACGCCCGTTCCGCCGGCGTGCCCATCGTTGTCGCCATCAACAAGATGGACAAGGAAGAGGCAGATCCGGACCGCATCAAGAACGAATTGGCCGGCATGGAAGTCATTCCCGAAGAGTGGGGCGGTGATGTCCAGTTTGTACCAGTATCGGCCCACACCGGTGACGGTATCGAGGCGCTGTTGGAAGCAGTCCTGCTGCAGGCAGAGATGCTGGAGCTGGAAGCCGTGAAGGATGCCCCTGCAAAGGGTGTCGTGGTGGAATCCTCCCTGGAGCGCGGTCGTGGTTCCGTGGCGACCGTGCTGGTCCAGAACGGTACCCTGCGCCAGGGCGACATGGTTGTGGCCGGTGCCTGGTTCGGTAAGGTCCGCGCCATGACCGATGAAGCTGGCAAGCAGGTCAAGGAAGCTGGCCCGTCCATCCCGGTCGAGATACTGGGTCTGAACGGTACCCCGGATGCCGGTGACGAGTTCTTTGCCGTCGCCGACGAGCGCAAGGCGAAGGAGCTGGCCGAGTTCCGCCAGTCCCGGGAACGGGAACAGCGGCTGCAGCGTCAGCAGGCAGCCAAGCTGGAGAACCTGTTCGAGAACATGGGCAAGGACGAGGTCAAGACCCTCAACGTGGTGCTCAAGACCGACGTTCGTGGTTCCCTGGAAGCCATTACCAAGGCCCTGCAGGACCTGGGTAACGACGAGGTCCAGGTGAAGATCATCTCCTCTGGCGTGGGTGGTATCGCGGAAACGGATATCAGCCTGGCACTGGCGTCCAGCGCCGTTGTCTTCGGCTTCAATGTCCGTGCGGATACCTCTGCCAAGCGCCTGGTCGAGCAGGAAGGTGTCGACCTGCGCTACTACTCCATCATCTATAACCTGATTGATGATGTGAAAGCAGCCCTGACCGGCATGCTGGCTCCGGAATTCCGCGAAGACATCGTGGGTATCGCCGAAGTGCGGGACGTGTTCCGCTCACCGAAGTTCGGCCAGGTGGCCGGTTGTATGGTGACGGAAGGTACCGTATACCGGAACAAGCCGATCCGCGTACTGCGTGACAACGTGGTGATCTTTGAAGGCGAGCTGGAATCCCTGCGCCGCTTCAAGGACGACGTACCGGAAGTTCGCAACGGTATGGAATGTGGTATCGGTGTTAAGGGCTACGACGTGAAAGTGGGTGACCAGATCGAGGTGTTTGATCGGGTTCGTGTTGAACGCAAGCTGGAATCCACAGGTTCATAATGCCCAGAGAGTTCAGTCGTCTCGACCGCATTGGTGACCAGATCCAGAAGGAGCTTTCGCTGCTCATCATGCGGGAGGTCAAGGACCCCCGCGTGGGCATGGTCACCATTAATGCGGTGCGCGTCAGCAGGGACCTCGGCTATGCCGATATCTATGTGTCCCTGCTCAGTACCGAGGAACTGACCGAGGAGTCCGGCGAAGTGCAGGACTCCCTCAAGGTTCTGCGCAACGCCTCCGGATTCCTCCGGGGGCAGCTCGGTCGCGCCATGAAGTTGCGGGTGATTCCGCAGCTTCGTTTTCACTTCGATACCCTCCAGGGTCAGAGTCGTCATATCGACAGCCTCATCGACCAGGCCATGGGCAAGAAGCCCGCTGTCCGCCAGGACGACGACAACGACCAGGAGTCCTGAGTTTGGCTCGCAGACGCAAAGGCCGTGACGTCAACGGCATACTGGTCATCGACAAGCCCCCGGGCGTCACATCCAACGGTATCCTCCAACAGGTCAAGCACCTTTATGGCGCGGCGAAAGCCGGCCATACCGGTGCCCTTGACCCGCTGGCGACCGGTGTGTTGCCCTTGTGCTTTGGCGAGGCCACCAAGTTTTCCCAGCTGATGCTGGACAGTGACAAGGCCTATATCACCACGGCAAAGCTGGGTGTCCGCACCGAAACCGCCGACAGTGAAGGCGCCGTGGTCTCCGAGCGGCCGGTGCCGGAAGGACTGACCGAGACGGATGTCGAGGCCGTGCTGGTCGATTTCCGGGGTGATATCGAGCAGGTCCCCTCCATGTACTCGGCGCTGAAACACAAAGGCCGTCCGTTGTACGAATACGCCCGGGAAGGCATTGAGGTGGAGCGCCCGGCCCGACCGGTGACCATCTATGAACTGACCCTGCTGGCGGTTCGCCCGGATGAGCTGGACCTGGCAGTGAAGTGCACCAAGGGCACCTACGTTCGTAACCTGGTGGAAGATATCGGTGAGGCCCTCGGCTGTGGCGCACACGTGTGCGCGCTGCGCCGCACACTGGCTTCCGGCTTTACCCTGGCGGATGCCCACCAGGTCGCCGACCTGGAGCAGATGCGGGAGCGGGGCGAGTCCCTGGACGGGCTGCTGGTGGCGCCGGATGCAGCGCTCACCATGTTCCCGGAGTTGACCCTTGAGGGGCCAAATTTACAGTCGATATTGAACGGACAACCCGTTAGAATATCGGGTCAATCCTTGACCGGACCGGTTCGGCTTTACGGTGATAACCGTTTCGTCGGCCTCGGTGAAGGACAGCCGGAAGGCGTGGATACAACCGTGGTTGTACCCCGTCGTCTGGTTTCAAGCAGTCGATAACCAGCCGGTTGTGACTGCCTAGCCGGGCTGCAGAGATGCGCGGTTCGGCCGGATGATTTCAGGCATCGCAAACAACGAGGTGATTTATGGCACTTTCAGCCGAGGAAAAAGCACAGATCGTCAAGGACTACCAGCAAGGTGATAGCGACACAGGTTCCCCTGAAGTTCAGGTTGCCCTGTTGAGCGCCAATATCAACAAGCTGCAGGACCATTTCAAGGTCAACAAGCAGGATCACCATTCCCGCCGTGGCCTGATTCGCATGGTTAACCAGCGTCGTAAGCTGCTGGACTACCTCAAGCGCAAGAATGCTGACCGTTACCTGGAGCTCATCCAGCGTCTGGGTCTGCGTCGCTAAGCGGACGACCTGCCGGCTGGCGCCAACCTGGTGCCGGCCTGTGCTCCGGTGGCTGGGCCCGGTTTATACCGGGGCTTGTCACTGGAGTATGCTTTTCCACCCGAACCGGTACCAGAACCGGTTGCTACGCCATTACCGAAGTGCTTCTGCTGTCATGACCGAAAGCGCCGATAGCAGGTTGTTGAAAGGCCCGGGTAGCTCTCCCCGGGGTTTTGCAACAGCCTGTTCGCTTTCTGGTAGCAGGGCTTTGGGACCGCGTCTTCCTGATCTGGTGCATTTGATGATCAAGCAAAATCAGGAGTTACTGTGATTCCACAAGCAACGAAGAAAACCTTCGAGCTCGGCGGCAAGACCGTCACCCTCGAAACGGGCCGTATCGCCCGCCAGGCCACCGGTTCCGTACTGGTGACCATCGATGACATCTCCGTACTGGGTACCGTGGTTGGTGCCAAGGAAGCCAAGCCGGGCCAGCCCTTCTTCCCGCTGACCGTGAACTACTTCGAGAAGACCTACGCCGTGGGCAAGATCCCGGGTGGCTTCTTCAAGCGTGAAGGCCGTCCTTCCGAGAAGGAAACCCTGACCTCGCGCCTGATCGACCGTCCGATCCGCCCGCTGTTCCCCAACGGCTTCATGAACGAAGTGCAGGTTATCTGTACCGTCATGTCTTCCAGCAAGACCCAGGATCCGGACATTGCCGGCATGCTGGCGGCTTCTGCAGCCCTGTCCATCTCCGGTATTCCGTTTGATGGCCCCATCGGTGCCTCCCGTGTTGGTTTCACCGACGACCGTGGCTACTTCCTGAACCCGACCTTCGAAGAGCTGGAAACCTCAGCCCTGGATATGGTCGTGGCCGGCACAGAAGACGCCGTGCTGATGGTTGAGTCCGAGGCCAAGGGCCTGACCGAAGACCAGATGCTGGGTGCGGTACTCTTCGCGCACGAAGAGATGCAGTCTGCCGTTACCGCCATCAAGGAATTCGCTGCCGAAGTTGGCAAGCCCCGTTGGGACTGGCAGCCAGAGCCTGAGAACACCGACCTGCTGAACGCCATCAAGGATGGTTTCGGCGGCGCTATCGCTGAAGCCTACGCCATCCGCGACAAGATGGAGCGCTACGCGAAGCTGAAGGAAGTCAAGGACGCTGCCGTCGAGAAGCTGGCCGGTGAAGAAGAAGGCCAGCCGGCTGAAGACGAAGTGAAGAAGTACTTCGGCAAGGTCGAGAAGAACGTGGTTCGCCAGCAGGTTATCGAAGGCAAGCCGCGGATCGATGGTCGTGACAACAAGACCGTCCGTCCGATCAACATCGAAGTCGGCATCCTGCCCAGCACCCACGGTTCGGCCCTGTTCACCCGTGGCGAAACCCAGGCCATCGTGACCACCACGCTGGGTACCGCCCGTGACATGCAGATCATCGATGCCCTGGAAGGTGAGCGCAAGGATCCGTTCCTGTTCCACTACAACTTCCCTCCCTACTCCGTCGGCGAAGCCGGCCGTGTCGGTACCCCGGGTCGTCGTGAAGTGGGTCACGGCCGCCTGGCCAAGCGTGGTGTGGCAGCGGTTATGCCGACCATTGAAGAATTCCCGTACACCATCCGTGCGGTATCCGAGATCACTGAGTCCAACGGCTCCAGCTCCATGGCCTCTGTCTGTGGCTCCTCCCTGGCACTGATGGACGCCGGTGTGCCCGTTAAGGCGCCGGTAGCCGGTATCGCCATGGGCCTGGTGAAGGAAGGCGAGCAGTTCGCCGTTCTGACCGATATCCTGGGTGATGAAGATCACCTGGGTGACATGGACTTCAAGGTTGCCGGTACCTCCGAGGGCATCACTGCCCTGCAGATGGATATCAAGATCAACGGCATCACCGACGAGATCATGGAAATCGCCCTGGAGCAGGCCCACCACGCCCGTCTGCACATCCTGGGTGAAATGGCCAAGGTAATCGCCGAGCCGCGCACCGAGCTGTCCGAGCGTGCGCCGAGCATCACCACCATCAAGATCCATCCGGACAAGATCCGTGATGTCATCGGTAAGGGTGGTGCGACCATTCGCTCCATCTGCGACGAGACCGGTGCTTCCATCGACCTGGACGATGACGGCAACGTCAAGATCTATGCCGACACCCAGCTTGCTGCCCAGGCGGCGGTTAACCGGGTCAAGGAGATCACGGCCGAGATCGAAGTGGGCGCACTGTACAAGGGCAAGGTTGAGCGCATCATGGAATTCGGTGCCTTCGTCAACATCCTGCCCGGCAAGGATGGCCTGGTGCACATCTCCCAGATCTCCGACCAGCGCGTCGAGAACGTGACTGACGTGCTCAGCGAAGGTCAGGAAGTCCTGGTCAAGGTGCTGGATGTAGACAACCGTGGCCGCGTCAAGCTGTCCATGAAGGAAGTGAAAGAGGGCGACAAGCCCACCGACTTCAGCTAAGTAACACCGAAGTCAGAAAAAAGCCGCCCAGGGGAAACCCGGGCGGCTTTTTTGCGTGTGCGCCAGGCATGGCGCGTAGCGCCTTGACGGCGCTGTTCCGGTCCAGGTGGTGCTGGCCGGATGACTTGGGGGTGCAAGTCCCCTGTGGGCCCGGCAAGGGGAACCACTAGCCGGACGGCAAGGGTGTCCACCGTGAGGTGGAATCTGAAGGAAGCCGCAGGCAAAGCACTGGCCTGACGAACAGAAATCGCATATGAGGCGGTCACACCGGGTAAGGCGTCAATTATCGTCAAAGCCCAGTACTTGCACGGGAGGTGTGGACGTAAATGCGGCGGGCATAAGTGTGAAGGTCACGCGTCTTACCCTGGGAAGTCTGGTTTCCTGCCACAGTGCTACTCACCTCGTGAGGGGTGAGGATGGGAGGCCAGAACTCAGCCGAGGTCATAGTAGGTGCGTCACCGCGTACTGAAGGACCGAACATGGTTGGCCGCTAGTAGACGATGAGTTCTCGTGTTGTGCTAAAGAAGCGAGCGGCTAATGGCCGGAGACTACCATCCTCAGCGGGTACGCCGGGTCAGTATCCCCAAGCCGCAAGGCGGCGAACGGATACTGGGCATCCCGACGGTTCAGGATCGCCTGATCCAACAAGCGCTTCACCAGGTGCTGAGCCCGATGCTGGAGCCGACCTTCTCGGATCACAGCTACGGGTTCCGCCCCGGCCGAAGTGCCCAGCAGGCGATCAAGGCGATGCAACAGCACATCAACGACGGCCACCGCTGGGTGGTCGATCTGGATCTGGCCCAGTTCTTTGACCGGGTCAACCACGATGTGCTGATGGGCCTGCTGGCCCGTCGCATCACCGACCGGCGGGTCCTGACCCTGATCAGACGTTACCTGCAAGCCGGTATGCTTGAAGGTGGACTGGTCAGCCCGAGACGGGAAGGCGCACCGCAAGGTGGCCCCCTGTCCCCCTTGCTCTCCAATGTGCTCCTGACCGAGCTGGACCGGGAACTGGAGCGCCGGGGCCACCGGTTCTGCCGCTACGCGGACGACTGCAATATCTATGTTCGTAGCCGCCGATCCGGTGAACGGGTCATGGCCAGTGTCACCCACTTCCTGGAAAGGCACCTGCGACTGAAAGTGAACCCAGCCAAGAGTGCTGTGGATCGCCCCTGGCGTCGGACCTTCCTGGGGTACAGCGTGACCTGGCACAAACAGGTCCGGCTGAGGATTGCACCGAAAAGCCTGAAGGCTGTTATGGCCAAGCTGCGGCCACTGCTCAAGCGATCTCGCGGACAGTCGCTGACGACGACTATCCAGAACCTGAACCCGGTACTAAGAGGCTGGGCGAACTACTACCGCCTGACCGCTTCGAAACGTCCGGTGGAAGCGCTGGATGGCTGGATACGGCGACGCCTGCGACTGATCCTGTGGCAGCAATGGAAACGGGCCCGTACAAGGGCTCGCAATCTGATGCGCCTGGGCCTGACTGAGCCGAGAGCCTGGAAGAGTGCAACGAACGGGCGCGGCCCCTGGTGGAACAGCGGCGCATCCCATATGCACGCCGCCCTCCCCAAAAAGGTGTTCGAGCGTCTTTCTCTGGTAAGCTTGTTGGATACGATGAACCGGCTCCAGAGCCAACCATGAACCGCCGTGGTACGGAACCGTATGCCCGGTGGTGTGAGAGGACGGGGGAGGTAACTCCCCCTCCTACTCGATTATAACGGCCAGGGATGAGGGGCAGGGACCTCCGGGTAAACAGCGAGCAACAAAAAAGGCAGCCCGGGGGCTGCCTTTCAGGTCGCTGGGGAGTGGCTGGTCAGCCGTTACCCTTGCGCATCTGCTCGTACTCGTCCTCGAAGAAGAACTTCTCTTCCCCGAAGGCCGGTTCCAGCTCATGGAGCCAGGTCGCCGTGTCGCTGTACTTGGCAAAGAAGGGGCGCTGTACCCAGTCCGGGTTGCGGCCCTGCAGGAAGCGCAGTACAAACACCTTCTCACCCTTGATCTCGGTGACACCCTGGATTTCCACCTTGCCAGGGCCGGCACTCATGGACGGACCGCGGGCGGTGCGGGCCAGGCCGGAGACCTGCTTGATGGCCTCCCGATAGATATCGTAGGCCTTCGCCAGCGGTACCTCGAAGTAGTTCTTGGCGCCGGTATCCCGTTCTACGAACATGTAGTAGGGGATGATGCCCAGCTTCACTTCTTTCTTCCAGAGCTTCGCCCAGTCGTCGGCATTGTCGTTCACATGCTTGATTAGCGGGCCCTGGGCGCGGATTTCCGCCCCGGTAGCGCGGATGCGACGGATCGCCTCTTCCGCAATATCGGTGGTGATTTCCTGCCAGTGATTGTAGTGGGCCATCAGAGCCACATGCTTGCCGGCATCGACCAGTTTCGCGAACAGCTCAATCAGTTCGTCGGCATCCTTGTCTGTGACAAACCGGTACGGCCAGAAGGTCAGTGCCTTGGTGCCGATGCGGATCGTCTGGATGTGATCGAACTCCGGCTCCAGCAGCGGCTCCAGGTACTGCACCAGGTTCTTGGTTTTCATGACCATGGGGTCGCCGCCGGTCATCAGCAGGTCAGTGACCTCGGTGTGCTGCCGCAGGTAGCCGTGCAGCTGCTCTGCGTCGCTGCTGGCAATGCGCAGGTCCTTGTCACCGACAAACTGCGCCCAGCGGAAGCAGAAGGTGCAGTAGGAGTGGCAGGTCTGGCCCTGGGCTGGGAAGAACAGCACGGTTTCCCGGTACTTGTGCTGCAGGCCTTCCAGCGGCACCCCGTCCAGGGTAGGCAGGTTCATTTCCATCTGCCCGGCGGGGTGCGGGTTCAGTTCGTCGCGGATTTCCTTGGCAACCTTCTGGATCAGCTTCTTGTCGGCGCCTTCCCGGTGCAGCTTGGCCATGCGTTCGAAGTGCTCTTCCTTCAGCATGCCTTTTTGCGGGAAAACCAGCTGGTACAGCGGGTCGTTGGGAACCTTGTCCCAGTTGATCAGTTCGTTGATGACGTATTCGTTGACACGGAAGGGCAGCACGCTGGCCACCACTTTCATTTCGAACAGAGTCTCTTCGGGAAGATTCTGGATAATCTCGATCTTGTCGAGTTGGCGGTCGGTGTAGACCTGGAAACGACGCTCTTCAAACTCGACGGTCGGAATCCGGTTCGGGAAGGTGACGATGGAATTCATGGATCGCCCTCTGTCTGAGTGAAATGGCCGGCGGCCGGAATGCATCAGCCACCACTGTTCAAAAATCGGGCAGGCAAGTATACCGGAAAGGAACATCATTTTCAGGTCTAATTAAAAAAATGACCTTCCCCAGAACCTCTGTGAGGTTTCGTATCGATGCGTTGTTGCTTAATCGAAGGCGATCAAAGGTTGATCGGCGATATTGACTGCATTTGCCTCCACGTTCGAGAAGCGAGTGAGCTGAAGGGAGATCTTTAGTGTGGAAAGCATTGTTCGCCAGGAAACATGGATTGACCCTAACCGCTTGTTCAGTTTGGCGGAGTTGGTCTTTGGTCGAGTTGTGAAGGGTGTCGCAAGTTGGCAACATGACCTCTATAGTCTTGTCTGTCCTCTTAATTATTCCGGTGCCAAAAGTGCCGGTTGATCCACCACGGGCCGATTTGCCGGAGACCCCGGCCATCCTGATCTATGCTGGTGGTGACGATATTCACAGGCTGGCGCGTTCCCCGCGACGGTCCTGTTCAGCGGCACCCCTGGCCGCATAATCGAAGACACGGGAGGGTTCGATGTACCAGGACGATGATCCCACTGAAACCAGCGAATGGCTGGATGCACTGGAATCCCTGATTGAGAATGAAGGCGTTGACCGCGCCCGGTTCATTCTCGAACGCCTGTCAGAGCGTGCCAGCCGGGAAGGCACGGAACTGCCTTACTCCATAACCACACCGTTCCGTAACTCCATTCCGGTTACCAACGAAGTGCGTATGCCCGGCGACCTGTTCATGGAGCGGCGCATCCGTTCGCTGATCCGCTGGAACGCCATGGCCATGGTGGTGCGGGCCAACAAGCGCCCCGGTGAGCTGGGCGGCCATATCTCCACCTTTTCCTCCGCCGCCACCCTGTATGACGTGGGCTTCAACTATTTCTTCCACGGTGGTGATGACAAGCGCGAGTCTGACCTGGTGTATTTCCAGGGCCACGCCTCCCCGGGCATCTATGCCCGTTCCTACCTGGAAGGCCGCTTCGATGAGGAACACCTGGACAAGTACCGGGAAGAGGTCGATGGCAATGGCCTGTCGTCCTATCCCCACCCCTGGCTGATGCCGGATTACTGGCAGTTCCCCACCGTCTCCATGGGCCTGGGTCCGATCCAGGCCATCTACCAGGCCCATGTCATGAAGTACCTGGACAGCCGGGAACTGATCGAAATGGACAACCGCAAGGTCTGGTGCTTTGTCGGGGACGGCGAGTGTGACGAACCCGAAACCCTGGGCTCCATCTCCAAGGCCGGTCGCGAGAAGCTGGATAACCTGATCTTCGTGGTTAACTGCAACCTGCAGCGCCTGGACGGTCCGGTGCGGGGCAACGGCAAGATTATCCAGGAGCTGGAAGGCATCTTCCGGGGTGCGGACTGGAACGTCATCAAGGTGGTCTGGGGGCGCATGTGGGACCCGCTGTTCGACAAGGATGAAGACGGTGTCATGCAGCGTGCCATGGATGAGATCTGCGATGGCGACCTGCAGAATTACACCAGCCAGGGCCCGGCCTATACCCGTAAGGAATTTTTCGGCAAGTACCCGGGGCTGGCCAAGCTGGCAGAGAACCTTTCCGACGATGATATCAACAAGCTGAACCGTGGCGGCCATGACCCCTACAAGGTATATGCCGCCTATCACAAGGCCGTGCACGAGGCCAACGGCAAGCCCACGGTTATCCTTGCCCATACCATCAAGGGTTACGGCTTTGGCGCGGCAGGCGAGGCGCAGAACACCGC
The DNA here is from genome assembly GCF_023156245.1 of Marinobacter bryozoorum. GTDB lineage: Bacteria > Pseudomonadota > Gammaproteobacteria > Pseudomonadales > Oleiphilaceae > Marinobacter > Marinobacter bryozoorum. The sequence goes on along the minus strand of NZ_JAKZAH010000032.1, from coordinate 26,867 downwards.
CCATTCCCTGAAAAAGCTCGACAAGGAAGCCCTCAAGGCTTTCCGGGACCGTTTCGGCGTGCCCCTCAAGGACGACGAGCTGGAAGATATCCCCTATTACCGGCCAGCCCCGGACAGCCCGGAAATGGTCTACATGAAGAAGCGCCGGCAGGACCTGGGGGGCTTCTATCCCAAGCGTCGCAAGGATGCCCAGCCGTTGAAAGTGCCCGAGCTGAGCATCTTCAAGAGTGTGCTGGAAGGTTCCGGCGACCGGGAAGTGTCCTCCACCATGACTTTCGTGCGCATCCTCAATGCCCTGGTGAAAGACAAACGGGTGGGCAAGCGGGTCGTGCCCATTGTTCCTGACGAGGCCCGGACCTTCGGTATGGAAGGCATGTTCCGGCAGATGGGGATTTATACCTCCGAAGGTCAGAAGTACGTGCCCCAGGACCGGGACCAGATCATGTACTACCGGGAGGACAAGAAGGGCCAGATCCTGCAGGAGGGCATCAACGAGGATGGCTCCATGGCAGCCTGGATGGCAGCGGCCACCTCCTACAGCCATAACAACTTCCCGCTGATCCCGTTCTATGTGTTCTATTCCATGTTTGGTTACCAGCGGGTAGGCGACCTGGTCTGGGCCTCCGGCGACATGCAGGCCAGGGGCTTCCTGATCGGCGGCACCGCCGGTCGTACCACGCTCAATGGTGAGGGCCTGCAGCACCAGGACGGCCACAGCCATGTGCTGTTTAACGTGGTACCCAACTGCCGTGCCTACGACCCGGCCTTCGGATACGAAATGGCCGTGGTGATCCAGCATGGCATCAAGGAGATGTTCGAGGACAACCGAAACGTCTTCTATTACCTCACCATCGAGAACGAGAACTACCAGCAGCCCGCCATGCCCAAGACCAAGGGCATTGAAGAGCAGATCATCAAGGGCATGTACAAGTTCGATTCGGTGGAAACCAAGGGCCGCAAGAAAACCCCACGGGTGCAGCTGCTGGGTTCCGGTGCCATCCTCAATGAGGTGCGGGCCGCCGCTGAACTGTTGCGGGACGACTGGAGCGTGGCCAGCGATATCTGGAGTGTTACCAGCTACAACGAACTGGCCCGTGACGGCATGCATGTGGAGCGCTGGAACCACCTGCACCCGGATGACACCCAGAAGACGCCCTACGTTACGAAGTGCCTCGAAAAGCAGCAGGGCCCGGTGGTTTCTGCCACCGACTACATCAAGCTGCATTCCGAGCAGTTGCGCGCCTACATTCCCAGGACCTACTACACCCTGGGTACCGATGGCTTTGGCCGCAGTGATACCCGGGAGAAGCTGCGCAACTTCTTCGAAGTGGACCGCTACTACGTGGTGATCAACGCCTTGTCGGCGCTGGCCGAGGACGGCGAGATCAAGAAGGACCAGGTGTTGGAGGCCATGCGCAAGTACAACATCGACCGCAACAAACCCAACCCGGCGTACAGCTGAGGAGGCCGCTATGAGTGAGCAGGACATCAAGGTTCCCGATCTCGGCGGTGCGGACGAAGTCGAGGTTATCGAAGTACTGGTCAGCAAGGGTGACACCGTCGAGGAAGAAGATCCCATCCTCACGGTAGAGTCCGACAAGGCCTCCGTGGAACTGCCGGCGCCCTTTGCCGGCAAGATCACCAAGCTGTCCGTCAAGGTGGGCGACAAGCTCAGCGAAGGTGACGTGGTCGGCACCATTGATACCGATTCGGCCGGTGGTGGTGATGACGAGGACAGCGGCGAGGACAAAACCGGCGAAGATACGGATAAGTCGAAAGACGAAGCTGCTAAAAAGGAGTTAGAGGAAAAGGACCAGGACGCAGAGGAGAAAAAATCTGCAGGCAAGGACGACAGCGGTAAAGCCAAAAAAGGTGGGGGCAGCCGCAAGGAAACCGTGAAGGTGCCCGCTCTCGACGGCTTCGAGAACGTCCCGGTTATCGAGATCAACGTCAGTGAGGGCGATTTCGTTGGCGAAGACGACCCACTGGTCACCGTGGAGTCCGACAAGGCCACCATGGAAATCCCGTCCCCCTACGCCGGTAAGGTCGACAAGATCCTGGTGAAGGAGGGAGACAAGCTCTCGGAAGGAGACGACCTGCTGGAGATGACCGTCGAGGAAGGCGCTGACAGCGGGGATGAAGAGGAAGCAGACACTGGCGGGGCCGAGGAAGAAACCAGCGACAAGGACGAAAAGTCCGACAAGGCTGACAAGGACGGCAAGGGCGGAAAGGATAAGGACCGCGCCGATACCTCGGAAGACACCCAAGGCGACAGCACCTATCAGCCGCCAACGCCCGGCGCCAAGGTCCATGCCGGCCCGGCAGTACGAAAACTGGCCCGGGAACTGGGGGCAGACCTCACCAAAGTGAAGCCCTCTGGCCCCAAGGACCGTATCCTCAAGGACGATGTGGAAGCCTACATCCGCCAGAACCTGAAGAAAGCCCAGGAGGGCGGTTCGGTGGAAGGTGCCGGCATCCCGGGTATCAAGCTGCCGGACTTCAGCCAGTTTGGCGAGGTGGAGCGGGAGAGCATGTCCCGCATGATGATCGCTACCGCCACCAATATGCAGAAGAGCTGGCTGAACGTACCCCACGTCACCCAGTTCGACGAGGCGGACATCACCGAGATGGAAGCCTTCCGCAAGGGCCAGAAGCAGGCCGGTGAGAAAAAGGGCGTCAAGCTCACGCCGTTGCCCTTCATCCTCAAGGCCTGCGCCGCTGCGTTGGAGGAGCTGCCCCAGTTCAACGTGTCACTGGACATGGAACGCAAGGAAGTGGTGCGCAAGAAGTACGTGCACATCGGCATTGCCGTGGACACGCCCCATGGCCTGATGGTGCCGGTCATCCGCGACGTGGACCAGAAAGGCCTGTGGCAGCTGGCGGCAGAGGCCCAGGAACTGGCGGACAAGGCCCGGGACAAGAAGCTCAAGCCGGCGGAGATGCAGGGGGCCTGCTTCTCCATCACCAGCCTCGGCGGCATAGGCGGCACCGCGTTCACACCCATTGTGAACACGCCGGAGGTGGCCATACTGGGCGTCTCCAAAGCCGCCATGAAACCGGTGTGGGACGGCGAGGCCTTCCAGCCCCGACTGATGCTGCCGCTATCCCTGTCCTACGACCACAGGGCCGTGAACGGGGCGGATGCAGCCCGGTTTACCAACCTGCTGGGGCAGTTGCTGGGGGATATCCGGCACCTGTTGTTGTAGGGGGCACGCCAGCCCCTCTCTGCCCGTTCGGAGAGGGGGGCTATTTCGGCGCCTGTGTTCGATTTGGCGTAAACTTCCCCTATGAACTTCCTCAACTCCACCACCTTCGCGTTCCTCGACCTGGAAACCACCGGCGGCTCGGCGGGCCATGATCGTATTACCGAGATTGGCATCCGCTTCTGGCGCGATGGCGAGGTCGTGGACGAGTGGCAGACCCTGCTCAACCCGCAGATGCGGATTCCCCCGTTTATCGAGCGGTTCACCGGTATCAGTAACGAGATGGTGGCAGACGCGCCGCTGTTTGAAGACGTGGCGGATGAGCTGGAAGAACGGCTGAAGGGCTCGGTGTTCGTCGCCCACAATGCCCGCTTCGACTATGGCTTCGTAAAGGCGGAGTTTCGCCGCTTGTTGCGCCCATTCGCGGCGAAGGTACTGTGCACCGTCAAACTGTCCCGGCGCCTTTATCCCCAGTACAAACGACACAACATGGATGCCCTGATCCAGCGCCACGGCCTTGGCGCTGTGCAGCGGCACCGGGCCATGGGGGATGTCACCGCCATGATGGACTTCTTCACCCACGCGCTTGCCGACCATGGTAATGAAAGCGTGGAAGAGGCCGTTCGCACCCTGCTGCAACGCCCCAGTGTGCCCTCCCACATGCCCCCGGATGTGCTGGACGACGTACCGGCGGTGCCCGGAGTGTACCGTTTCTATGGCGAGAACGATGTGCTGCTGTATGTCGGCAAGAGCACCAATATCGCCCAGCGGGTGGCCTCCCATTTCTCAGGCGATCACAACTCGGGAAAGGGCATACGCCTGTCCGAAAGCATGCGCCGCCTGGAATGGACCGAGACCGCCGGTGAACTGGGGGCCCTGCTGCTGGAACTCAAACAGATAAAGGGCCTGCGGCCCATGTACAACCGCCGCTCCCGGGCCGCCAAGACACTTTGGAGCATCGAGCTGACCGAGAGTGAGCAGGGCTACCTCCAGGCCCGGCTGGTAAGGCAGATCGAGCCCCATCGGCTGGGCCGCTACTACGGCCTGTTCCGCAGCAAGCGAGACGCCCTGAGGGCCCTGACCGGCATCGCCAGCAAGAACGAACTGTGTAACAAACTCCTCGACCTGGAGCCGGCAGACCAGCACGGCCCCTGCTTCCAGCGAACGCTGGGGCGTTGCAAGGGCGCCTGCGAAGGAGAAGAAGATATCACCCGCTACAACCTGCGGGTCCAGATTGCCTTCCACAGCCTGCGACTGAAAACCTGGCCCTGGCAGGGACCGGTCGGCGTGATGGAACATAACCCCAACACCGGCCGCACCGACATACTGATCATCTACAACTGGATGCACGTGGCCACGGTGCATTCGGAAGAAGAACTGCACAACCTGAGCCTGCGCGGTACCGCCGTCACCTTCGACATGGACTCCTATAAACTGGTGGTCAAGGCCCTGTCCGGCAAGGGCATCGATGGCCTGCGAATCCTCGAGCTGCCGCCGATTGGTGAACCGGATATCCTCGCGGTCTCCCCGGAAAACAGCTGAGTTTTCCACACACTCCCGCTCTGGCGTATGATAAGGCTTTCCAACCCCGGCCCCGTGCTGAACAGAGGCCGGCTCCGCAAGGTCCAGAGAGGAAAGTATGAACAGAGAACCCGTCACCCGCGAACTCTTCAACGACGTCATGGTCCCCAACTACGCCCCCGGCACCATGATTCCCGTGCGAGGTGAAGGGTCACGACTCTGGGACCAGCAAGACCGCGAATACGTCGACTTCGCCGGCGGCATCGCCGTCAACAGCCTCGGCCACGCCCACCCGGGCCTGATCGGCGCGCTCCAGGAACAGGCCGAAAAGCTCTGGCACGTGTCCAACGTACTCACCAACGAGCCGGCCCTGCGCCTGGCCAGGACCCTGTGTGAGCTGACCTTCGCCGAGCGCGTCTTCTTCGCCAACTCCGGCGGTGAAGCCAACGAAGCCGCCTTCAAACTCGCCCGCCGCCACGGCTGGACACACCACGGTCCGGAGAAGCACGAGATCATCTCGTTCACCAACTCCTTCCACGGCCGTACCCTGTTTACCGTCAGTGTGGGCGGCCAACCCAAATACCTGGAAGGCTTTGAGCCGGCCCCGGGCGGCATCCACCACGCCATCTACAACGACCTGGATTCGGTAAAGGCACTCATTTCCAAACAGAAAACCTGCGCCATCGTGGTCGAACCCATCCAGGGCGAGGGCGGCGTACTGCCGGCGGAACCGGAATTCCTCCAGGGCCTGCGCGACCTCTGCGACGAAAACGATGCACTACTCGTATTCGACGAAGTCCAGAGCGGCGCCGGCCGCACCGGCCACCTCTACGCCTACGAGCACTACGGCGTCACCCCGGACATCCTCACCAGCGCCAAGGGCCTGGGCGGCGGCTTCCCGGTAGCGGCCATGCTCACCACCGCCGCAATCGCCGAAAGCCTCGGCGTCGGCACCCACGGCAGCACCTACGGCGGCAACCCCCTGGCCTGCGCCGTGGCCCAGAAAGTCATCGACACCATCAGCCAGCCGGAAATCCTCAAAGGCGTCCGCATCCGCTCCGACAAACTCCGTAAGGGCATGATGGCCATCGGTGAGAAATACAACATCTTCACCGAAATACGCGGCGAGGGGCTGCTGCTGGGCTGCGTGCTGACCGAAGAGTGGCAGGGCAAGGCCAAGGACTTCGTCGCCGCCGCCCAGGAACAGGGCCTGCTCATCCTCGTGGCCGGCGCCAACGTCGTCCGCCTGGCCCCCTCCCTGATCATCCCCGACCAGGATATCGAAGAGGGACTGGAGCGGTTTGAGAAGGCGGTGGCTACACTGGTGGAGTAGTCAGATTTTCTGAAAGTTGCAGGAAATGGCGTGGCAGGTAGTTCTTTGAAGCTATGTAAAGACAGGATGTGTCGCACCAGCGAATAGCACGAAGTTTCGGCGGACGGGCTGGTATGGCTTTCCGGGACCTTCAAAAACAGGGACGTTTTTGAAGAGCCTACATGGACGTATTCACGGCGTGTCCCGGAAAGCCATACCAGACCGGCAGCCCTGCACCAAACCTGCAGTCCTGGAGGGAATATGCTCATAATCAGACCCTTAGCTGGAAACGATCTTGAGGACCTCTACAACATGGCCGCCTCAGCCGGCAACGGCCTCACAACCCTCCCTCCAGACCGCACCCTCCTCAAAACCAAGATCGACAAAGCCCAGGCCACCTTCAAAGGCCAATGCCCTCCGGGCGCTGGCCTCTACCTCTTCGCCCTCGAAGACACAGAGCAAAAACGCTGCGCAGGCATCAGCGGCATCCAGGCCCGGGTCGGCCTCGACGAAGTCTTCTACAACTACCGCCTGAGCATCACCGTCAGCGACAGCCGCGAACTCAACGTCCACGTACGGACCCCCACGCTCTACCTGACCAATGACATGACCGACGCCACCGAAATCGGCTCCCTGCTGCTGGCGGACAGCCACCGGGGTGGTGGTAACGGCCTGCTGCTCTCCCGCAGCCGGTTCCTCTTCCTGGACGAATTCCGCGAGAATTTCTCCGACAAAATCTTTGCCGAAATGCGCGGCGTCTCCGACGAGCATGGCCAAAGCCCCCTGTGGGACGCCCTGGGCCGGCGCTTCTTCGACATGGAGTTTGTCGAGGCTGACAGACTCTCCGCACGGGGCAACAAATCCTTCATCGCCGAACTCATGCCCCGCTTCCCCATTTACCTGTCTTTATTGCCCGAGAGTGCCACCGAAGTCATCGGCAAGGTCCACAAAAACACCGAGCCGGCCCTCAACATGCTCCAGGCAGAAGGCTTCAACTTCAACGGACTGGTAGACATCTTCGACGGTGGCCCGGTGGTGGAAGCGTTTCTCCACAACATCCGCACCATCCGCCAGAGCATCCTGAGACCGGTCAGGCGGGTAGACCGGCCATTATTCAACAACCTTCCCGCCCGGGAGCGGGTGATGGTCAGCAATCGCTCGTTTGAGAACTTCCGGGCTGGCACCTTACCGAGAAACGCTGTCCGTGATGACGAAGTACAGATGCCAGGGCCTATCATGGAAGCCTTGGCAGTGAATGAAGGCGACCAGGTACGCATCGCGCCCTTGAAAGAGGCGCTGTTCTGACCAATACCTTTAGTAGGTCTTTGGGGAAACAGGTCATTCCATCTACTGTGGGCACGGAGGTGTTCCATGAGTCTGACGCTAACCGGCGAACTGTTCATAAACGGGCTATGGACGTCCGGCCATGGTGAGGAGCTGGAGTCGCTCCATCCGGTGACCGGGGAAACCCTCTGGCAGGGCATCGGTGCGGGCCTGGATGATGTCAATGCCGCCGTGAAAGAGGCCCGTGGGGCCTTTCCCGCCTGGGCTCGACAGCCAGTAAAGGAGCGTGAGGCGATCATTCGCCGTTTCGGCGAACTGCTGGAAGAACACCGCGAAGAACTGGCCTATCAGATCGGCCGAGAAACCGGCAAGCCGCTGTGGGAATCCCGCACGGAAGTGTCTGCCATGATTGGCAAGATCGATATCTCCGTCCGGGCGCGGGAAGAACGGGCCGGTGAGCGAACCTCCGACGTGCCTGGAGGAAAGGCGGTACTGCGCCACAAGCCTCACGGTGTCGTGGCTGTCTTCGGCCCGTACAACTTCCCCGGGCACCTGCCCAATGGCCATATCGTCCCCGCATTGCTGGCGGGCAACACGGTTGTGTTCAAACCCAGTGAGCTGACTCCCAGTGTGGCAGAAATGACGGTGCGGCTATGGCACCTGGCGGGCCTGCCGGATGGTGTGCTGAACCTGGTGCAGGGGGAAGCCGATACAGGACGCGCCCTGGCCGGACACGAACAGATCGACGGGCTGTTCTTCACAGGCAGCTCGACGGTGGGGAAACTTCTCCACGAACAGTTTGCCAGCCAGCCCCAAAAGATCCTGGCGCTGGAAATGGGTGGCAATAACCCGCTGATCGTTGAGGATGTAAAAGACACCCGAGCTGCGGTTCACCACACGTTGCAGTCGGCGTTCCTGTCCGCCGGGCAGCGCTGCACCTGTGCCCGCCGGTTGCTGGTGCCCGAGGGCAAGGCGGGGGATGCGTTTGTGGAGAAGCTGGTCGAGGCGGCAAAGGGTATTTCGGTCGGTCAGTACGACGCGGACCCGCAGCCCTTCATGGGTGCTGTTATCTCGCCGGACGCAGCCGGCCGGCTGATGGAGGCCTGGCACAAGCTGACGGCAGCGGGCGGCAAGTCGCTGCTGAAGATGTCACATGAGGAAGGCACAGGGTTGCTGACCCCGGGCATTGTGGACCTGACCGGGGTTGAGGCACCTGATGAGGAGTATTTCGGGCCGCTATTGAGCGTTTACCGGTACAAGGATTTCGATGAGGCCATCGAGTTGGCGAACAGCACTCGTTTTGGTTTGGCGGCCGGTATCCTGACGGATAAGCGAGCGTTGTATGACCGGCTGGTGGAGGAGGTCCGCGCCGGTGTCGTGAACTGGAACCGGCCACTGACCGGTGCCAGCAGCGCGGCGCCCTTTGGTGGGGTAGGGGATTCCGGTAACCATCGGCCCAGTGCCTATTATGCTGCGGATTATTGTGCGTGGCCTATGGCCTCCCTTGAGTCTGAGCGGGTTTCGTTGCCGGAAGAGTTGGCTCCCGGGTTGAAGCTGTAGTTGTGGCTGCCTGCGTTGACCTCCCAATTCCTGGTCTGCCGGCTTGCGTGGAGGCCCCCGCAGGCCGATGAGGCATTTCGGGACACGCCGTGAACCCATCCATGGGGGCTCTTCAAAAACCTTCAACGCTAACTGCTCCTGCGTCGCGTTGAAGGTCCAGCGCTGGCCATCCGTGGCCAGCCCGTGAAACGCTTACGCGTTCCACCCCTGTTTTTGAAGGTCCCGGAAAATCTTCTCAATCCGTGGACACTCGAACTTTTCGGTTGCCTGAAGGTTAAAAGAGCCCAAAGTAAAGGCGATACACAATGGATACGTACAACCCTGAGAACGCCAGCTCCCAATCAACCACCCGGGAATTGAACCTGGATGGCCTCGTCGGCCAGACCCATAACTACGCGGGTCTCGCCCGGGGCAACCTGGCGTCGGGAGCCAACGCCAACCAGGTATCCAATCCGAAAGAGGCTGCGCTGCAGGGACTGGCCAAGATGAAAGCCCTGGCCGACCGGGGGCTGCTGCAAGGCGTGTTGCCACCACAGGAACGTCCTCACATGCCAACGCTTAGGCGGCTCGGATTCCATGGCACCGAGGAGGCCATTCTTTCCCGTGTGGCAAAAGAGTCCCCCGAGTTGCTCTCAGCGGTCAGCTCAGCCTCCTCCATGTGGGTTGCCAACGCCGCTACCGTCTCGCCGGCGGCGGACACCGCCGACCATCGGGTGCACTTTACCCCCGCTAACCTGTCTTCCAGCTTCCACCGCTCCCTGGAGGCGGCGGAAACCGGGCGCATCCTTAGGTCCATTTTCACTGACGAGGCCTGGTTCGCCCACCACGCCCCGTTGCCGTCGGTGCCTCAGTTTGGTGACGAAGGCGCCGCCAACCATACCCGCCTGTGTGCCGGCCATGGCAGGCCCGGCGTTGAGCTGTTTGTGTATGGCCAGATGGCCTTCGACAGCCGTGCCGCGATACCGCAGACCTACCCGGCAAGGCAGACCCTGGAGGCCTCCCGGGCCGTGGCCCGCCTCCATGAGCTGAAACCGGATCGGACGGTCTTCGCCCAGCAGAACCCGGCGGCCATCGATGCCGGGGTGTTCCACAACGACGTGATCGCCGTGGGTAATGAAAACCTGCTGTTCTACCATGAACAAGCGTTCCTGAATGAGGAACCCATGCTGGCGGAGTTGCGGGAGAAACTCGGGGATACACCGCTGGAGACTATCCGTGTGACGTCCGGCCAGGTGTCGCTCAGGGATGCGGTGTCATCCTATTTGTTCAACAGTCAGTTGTTGTCGATGGAACACGGCATGCTATTGGTGGTGCCGGCGGAGTGCCGTGAGGTGCCTTCGGTTAACCGGTACCTGGATGAGGTGCTGGCGGCTGATAACCCCATCACCGGCATCGAGACCTTCGACCTGCGCCAGTCCATGCGCAATGGCGGCGGTCCGGCCTGCCTGCGTTTGCGGGTGGCGCTGGCAGACGAGGCGGTTTCGGCGATGAACCAGGGTGTGCTGCTCACCGACGATCTCTACAACCGGCTGGTGGCCTGGGTGCAGGGGCATTATCGGGACGCGCTGTCACCGGCGGACCTGGCGGATCCTGAGCTGCTGAGAGAGAGCCGCCACGCCCTGGATGAACTGACCGGGATTCTGGGGTTGGGGTCTATCTACGATTTCCAGCATGAGGTATGAAAATGCCTGAGATTAGGTCTTTGTGATCATCAACGCCACCCGGTGCCCCACCGGCACCTCAGGGTTGGGGAAGATAACCGCCTCCGGCTGATCACCCACCCGGTGTTGCGTGTCCGCATCCTCCCAGATCAGGGTGCCGGGGGCGTATTCCGTAAAGTTGGCCACCTCGTCCGCTATGTGAAAGCGGAATCCCTTCCCGGTATTGATGACCTCGTGGACCACCTGGAATATCTCGGGGCGGTGTGGGCCGGCAGCCTTCGCTGGTGGCCTTTGTTCCAGCAGGTCAATCAGGGCGCTTCGCAGCCGGTTCAGCCGTTTCAGGTCGTTATGGCCGAAGGGTCGTACCTTGCCCAGTTCCAGGGTAAAGCTTTCCGCACCCAGGCACTCCGCACTGAAGCCGGAAAATGTCGTTGCCGGCCTGTGCTGCAACAGCACGGTTCCGATGCCGGCGTCGGTCAGGAAATCAAGCTCCGTTTCCGGCACTTGCCGGCCTTTCACATAGGGATAAAGGGCGAACTTCTCCCGCCTGGAAGGCCTGATGGCGGTGTGCAGGTCGTAGTGCTTCAGGGGCAGGCTGGTTTCCTCCCCAAATTTCCGGCAAATCGCCTCCAGCTGATCGGCCCGGCGAGTCTCATGGCAATCCGGGTAGTCCTGCCAGGCAGCGCAGAACAGGCGGTTCAGGTTGTGCTCGATGAAGCGTTCTCCCGCCACCATGGCCGGCGGGTTGCCGAGGACTAGCAGCAGCGGAATTCGGGGGGGCAGCCGGCCCTGGAGCAGGTCGTTTACCAGCCCATTGAGCAGCTCGATAGGAGCAGTCTCGTTACCATGGATGCCGGCGGACAGGATCAGGCCGGTTTTCGGGATTGTTCCGGCGTCAGGGTGGTAGCGCAGCAGGCCGGTACCCAGACGTTGCAGCTGTCCGCCATTAGGCAGGGTTACAGCCGCTACCGGACAGGCCTGTTCGCTCATCGCCAGGGTGTGGGATAACCAGTCCCCGTGGCGATCGAACAGTGCCTGCGCCGGGCCCACGGCTCAGCCCCCGGCGGGCCGCTGGTGCCGGAGCAGGTGGTTCTCCAGCTTGCGGAAGGCGAACACCAGCAGGAAGGTCAGGGCCATGTAAATCAGTGCCACCCCGATAAACGCCTCGAAGGGCGCGTAGAAGCGGGAGTAAATATTACGGGCCGCCCCGGTCAGGTCCACGATGGTCACCACGCTGGCAATGGCGCTGGCGTGGAGCATGAAGATGACTTCGTTGGAGTATGCCTGCACCGCGCGACGGGCGGCGCTGGGCAGCACGATGCGACGCAGGCGCAGGAACCAGCTCATACCATAGGCCTTGGCCGCTTCAATCTCGCCCTGGGGTGTGGCCGCAATGGCGCCCCGGAAGATTTCCGTGGTGTAGGCCGCGGTGTTCAGGGTGAAGGCCAGCAGGGCCGGGTAGAAAGGCTCCCGGAAGATGGACCACCAGAAGGTTTCCTGGATGCCGGGAATCTGGGCCAGTCCGTAATAGATGATGTACAGCTGGATCAGCAGCGGGGTGCCCCGGAACAGGTAGGTGTACACCCACACCGGTCCGGACACCCACCAGCGGCGGTTCGTTCTCAGGATGGCCAGGGGCACGGCCACCAGCAAGCCGATGATCAGGGACAGGAACACCAGTTGCACCGTTTGTACCAGGCCGTTCCAGTATTCCAGCATGGTCATGGTGGTGAAGACGTCGTTCTGGTCCAGCCAGGCGGTAATGAAGTCCGGCATATCAGCCTTCCCCCTGCACGACGCCGACGTTGGCCCGGCGATTGAGCCACTTGATAAACAACTCGGTTACGGCGGTCAGTGCCAGGTAGACCGCCGCAACCGGGATAAAGAACAGGAAAGGCGACCGCTCGGCCTTGGCCGCTTCCTCTGCCACACGAACCATGTCCGTGAGCCCAATGATGGATACCAGCGCGGTGGTTTTCAGCAGCACCTGCCAGTTGTTGCCGATACCGGGCAGGGCATGGCGCAGCATCTGGGGCACCATGACCCGGCGGAAGGTATGCCAGCGGGTGAAGCCATAGGCGCGGGCCGCTTCAATCTGACCGGCTTCCACCGCCAGGAAGGCGCCGCGGAAGGTTTCGGCCATGTAGGCGCCGAAGATCAGGCCGATGGTCAGTACACCGGAAATAAACGGGTCGAACTGGAAGAACCAGTCGATTTCGTAGTGTTCGTAGAGCAGGTCCGAAATACCGTTCACCAGAACCTGGCCGCCGTAGTAGAACAGCAGCATCATGACCAGGTCCGGCACACCCCGGACGATCGTGGTGTAGGTGGTGGCTATCCCCCGGGCAACCCGGCTGGCAGACAGTTTGGCTGCAGCGCCGGTGAGACCCAGGAACAAGGCCAGCAAAAGGGACAGGAAGGCCAGTTCGATAGTGACGACCGCGCCTTCGGCAAGCTGCGGACCATAGCCTTTAAGATCGATCATGGGGGCATCCGGGCAGAGGTGACCGGGCAGAACCGGCCACCTCGTGGTTTACATCTTGATATCGTAGCTGAAGTACTTGTCCATGATGGCGTCGTAGGTGCCATCATTCTTCAGGGTCTCGAGGGCTGCGTTGATTTCCTCGGCCAGGTCCTTGTCACGCTTGCGCATGGCGACGCCGACACCTTCACCCAGCTTGACCGGCTCGCCCACTTCCTTGAACCCGTCCTTGCTCAGTACGGTCTGCTCGCCCACCGGGTAGTCCACGAAGACCACGTCCAGGCGCTGGCCTTCCAGGTCGAGGACCATGTCGTCGGCCGTGGTGTAACGCTTGATGCTGACAATGCCGCCAAGCTCATCGGTCACGTAGGTGTCCATGGTGGTGCCGCGCTGAACGCCTACGGTCTTGCCTTCCATCGCGTCCATGTCAGTGACGTCGGTATCGAAGTCCTCCGGACCGAACCAGCCGCCCGGGGTAATGTAGTAGGGCTCGGAGAACAGTACCCGCTCGGCCCGCTCCTCGGTAATGGACATGGAAGACATGATGGCGTCGAACTTGCGTGCCAGCAGGCCCGGAATCATGCCGTCCCATGCCTGGATCACGAACTCGCAGTTGGCGTTCATCTCCTCGCACATGGCCTCGGCCAGCTCCACCTCGAAGCCGGTCAGGTTGCCGTCGTCATCCCGGTACTCAAAGGGCTCGTAGGGCACGTCAAAGGCGATACGAATATCCCTGCCGTCCTGGGCCAGTGCCGAACCGGCCATCATGGCCAGGGCGCAGCCCGCTGCAACAATCATTTTCTTCATGGGGTTTCTCCAGTGTTGCGATTTCAGGGTTGTCGGGACTCTTTTTTCCAGTCCTGTTTTTTCGTTTTACCAGCGTTTGAGCTGGCTCAGAACCGGGGCGCGAGGAACTGCTGCATGCGCTCCGATTCCGGGTGATCGAAGACTTTTTCAGGGCTTCCCTGTTCTTCGATCACTCCCTGATGCAAGAACAGGACCTGGCTGGACACATCCCGGGCGAAGGCCATCTCGTGGGTCACCACGATCATGGTGCGCCCTTCCTCGGCCAGTCCCTGCATCACTTTCAGAACCTCGCCCACCAGTTCAGGATCAAGGGCAGAGGTGGGTTCGTCAAACAGCATCACCTCCGGCTCCATGGCCAGGGCACGGGCGATGGCCGCCCGCTGCTGCTGCCCGCCAGACATCTGGGCCGGGTAGTAGTCCTTGCGCTCATAGATGCCTACCTTGTGAAGATAGGCCTCCGCGCGCTCGATTGCCTCCTTTCGCGGCACTTTCAGTACATGTACCGGCGCTTCGATTACATTCTCCAGTACCGTCATGTGGGACCAGAGGTTGAAGCCCTGGAAGACCATGGAAAGCCGCGCGCGGATTTGCTCCACCTGGCGGTTGTCGGCGGGAATACGCTCGCCCTTGCGATCCGTTTTGAAGCGGATCGGGTCGCCATGCACGATAATGTCGCCAGAGGTGGGTGTTTCCAACAGGTTAATGCAGCGCAGGAAGGTACTCTTGCCGGAGCCGGAACTGCCGATCAGCGACACCACATCGCCCTTGCGGGTTTCCAGGGAAATGCCCTTGAGCACCTCGTTCTGGTCGAAAGTCTTGTGGATGTCCCTGCAGATCAGGGGGGCGACGTCCGCCATGGCCATACTCCGGTAATGACTTCTTCATGATGCGTGAAAAATACACGAAAGATCCGCCACCATGAACAGAAAATGCACACATTTTACAGAAAGGCGCTCTTTGTACGGATTGCGACACAGAAAATCAACTGGCACGTCTGGGAGGATAGCTGATTTGATCAACAAAAGTCTGGTGGTGCTCCGGCGCAGCCTTCCCTATGATGAGCTGAAACAACAGCCATAATCGCGACAGGTTGAATCATGTCAGTGGCAAACTCCCATGAAACGGACACGCCCCGGCCCATTGACGGGCGTACGGATTTCCCCCCGGTGTACCGGGCAAGCCTCGCTGATCGCTTCCGGCGCTTTCTCAGCCCGGACTCTGTGATCACCGATGATGAGACCATCCGTCCCTACGAGTGCGACGGCCTCTCCATGTACTGTGAAATGCCGCAGATGGTGCTGCTGCCGGAAACCGTGGAACAGGTGCAGCAGATCATGCGCATTTGCCACGCTGAAGAGGTCCCGGTGGTGGCCCGGGGCGCCGGCACAGGGCTGAGTGCCGGGGCCATGCCCCATGCCGGCGGTATCGTGCTGTCGCTGGCGAAGTTCAATCGAATCCTGTCCATTGATCCCCAGGCCCGCAGTGCCCGCCTGCAGCCGGGTGTGCGTAACCTGGCCATCAGCGAGGCGGCCGCGAAGTATGGCTTGTATTACGGCCCGGATCCGTCTTCGCAGATCGCCTGTACCATCGGCGGCAATGTGGCAGAGAACTCCGGTGGGGTGCATTGCCTTAAATACGGCCTGACGGTCCACAATCTGCTCAGTGTGGAAGTGGTCACCGCCGAGGGTGAGCGGGTAACGATCGGCAGCGATGGCTATGACAGCTGTGGCATGGACCTGCTGGCGCTGATGACCGGTTCGGAAGGACTGCTGGGGATTGTCACCGAGGTGCAGGTCAAGCTGTTACCGAAGCCGGAAGTGGCCCAGGTGGTCATGGCCGGGTTTGATACGGTCCAGGCAGCCGGCGCGGCCGTGGCCGGGATCATCGGCCATGGCATTATTCCCGGCGGCCTGGAAATGATGGACGGCTTTGCCATCCAGGCGGCCGAAGACTTCGCCCATGCCGGTTACCCCACCGATGCGGCAGCACTGTTGCTGTGCGAGGTGGACGGCACCGAGGAAGAAGTGCACGACCATATCCACCAGGCCGAATCCCTGTTCCGGGCACTGGGGGCCACGTCGGTTCGTACCTCCGGCTCGGAGGAGGAAAGGGCATTGCTGTGGAAAGGCCGCAAGTCCGCCTTCCCGGCGGTAGGGCGAATCTCCCCCGACTATTACTGCATGGACGGCACCATTCCCCGAAGCCAGCTGGCCCACGTTCTGACTGAAATGCAGCGCCTGTCAGACCATTACGGGCTGCGCGTTGCCAACGTATTCCACGCCGGTGACGGCAACCTGCACCCGCTGATCCTGTTCGACGCCAATGTGGAAGGGGAGTTTGAGCGTACCGAAGCCTTCGGCGGTGACATCCTGAACCTCTGCGTTGCCGTTGGTGGCAGCATCACTGGAGAGCATGGTGTGGGGATGGAGAAAATTCGGCAGATGCCCAATCAGTTCGGCAACCTCGAAGTCTCCCAGTTCCATGCCATCAAGCAGGCCTTCGATACCCTGGGTATCCTGAACCCGGGCAAGGGTGTGCCTACCCTTCGCCAATGCCAGGAGTACCGTGCCATTGGCCCCCTGCGCCAGCCCGACGCCTCACAGGCAGGGGAGGCAAGTCATGGGTGATATCAGCCAGCAGCTGACAGAACAGGTTAAACAGGCGGCTGAAACGGGGACCGCACTGGCCATTACCGGCGGAGCTAGCAAATCTTTCCTTGGGCGTGGCCTGTGGGGGCAGCCCCTGAGCCTGGCAGAGCATACCGGCATTGTCAGTTATGAACCGGTGGAGTTGGTGATGACGGCAAGGGCAGGAACCCGCCTGGCGGATATCGATGCGGTGCTGGCGGAGAACAACCAGCGCCTGGCGTTCGAGCCACCGCGGTTTGGCGACACGGACACCATCGGCGGTACCCTGGCCGCGAACCTGTCCGGCCCGGGCCGTCCCTGGCAGGGCTCGGTGCGGGACCTCGTGCTTGGCCTGCGGCTGATCAATGGTCGGGGCGAACACCTGAAGTTTGGTGGCCAGGTGATGAAGAATGTGGCGGGCTATGACGCCTCCCGTTTGCAGGCCGGCGCCCTGGGTACGCTGGGTGTGATCACAGAGGTCTCCCTGAAGGTGCTGCCGCTGCCCGCCATGGAGCAGACCCTGGTACAACCCATGGCGCAACAGCAGGCCATCGCCACTATGAACCAGCTGGCTGGCCAGCCCAAGCCCCTGTCGGCGGCTTGCTGGTACGACGGCCACCTGTACCTGCGTCTGTCCGGTGCGGCCGCTGCCGTAGAGGCAACGGCAAAGCGCTGGATGGCGGATAGTGGTGGCGAAATGAAGGTGCGTGAGGACGGCGAGGCCTTCTGGCGTGATCTTCGTGATCAGCGGCTACCCTTCTTCAGTGGCAGCGAGCCCCTGTGGCGTTTCTCCGTCAATCCGACCGCTGCCATGGAGGAGCTGGGTAACCAGGCGCTGATTGACTGGGGCGGTGCCCAGCGCTGGAGCCGGCAGGATGACTCCCTGTCCGTCATGGCGGAACGGGCCGCCCGGGCCGGAGGGCAGGTGAGCCTGTTCTGCCACGGTGATCGCAGCGGGGAGGTGATGCATCCGCAACCGTCGCCGCTGCGAGCGATCCAGCAGCGCCTGAAAGCTGCCTTTGATCCCAACGGTATTTTCAATCCCGGACATCTCTATAGCTGGCTGTAACTATGCAAACCAACCTTGTTCAGGAATTCGCGGCACAACCGGAAGGCCAGGAGGCTGAAGCCATATTACGCAGCTGCGTGCATTGCGGTTTTTGCACGGCGACCTGCCCCACCTACCAGGAGCTGGGTGACGAGCGGGACGGCCCCCGGGGGCGCATCTACCTGATGAAAATGTTCCTGGAGGGACACGAAACCACGGAAAAGACCCG
The DNA here is from genome assembly GCF_023156245.1 of Marinobacter bryozoorum. Lineage (GTDB taxonomy): Bacteria > Pseudomonadota > Gammaproteobacteria > Pseudomonadales > Oleiphilaceae > Marinobacter > Marinobacter bryozoorum. The sequence continues at coordinate 9,133 of NZ_JAKZAH010000032.1, read as the reverse complement.
GGAGCACCTGGACCGCTGCCTGAGCTGCCGGGCCTGCGAAACCACCTGCCCTTCCGGCGTACAGTATGGCCGCCTGCTGGATATCAGCCGGGGACTGATGGAAGAGCGGATGGAGCGACCGGCCCGGGAACGGTGGCTGCGACAGGCGCTGGTGCGGGTGCTGCCCAACCGGCGCCTGTTCGGAAGCCTGCTGCGGGTCGGTCAGGTTGCCCGCCCCATGGTACCGGAACCCCTGCGCAGCAAGATTCCCCCAAGACGCGAGGCCAGCCCCTGGCCGGCCGGGAGCCATCAGCGCAAAGTTCTTGCACTGGCCGGGTGTGTGCAGCCCTCGGCGACACCGAACACCAACGCCGCTGCCGCCCGGGTGCTCGACCGCCTGGGGATCACCCTGCTGGAGGCGCCGGCGGCAGGCTGCTGTGGTGCCGTCAGTTATCATCTGGGTGAGCACGACGATGGCCTCGATTATATGCGCCGCAACATAGACGCCTGGTGGCCAGCCATTGAAAACGGGGCCGAGGCCATCGTCATGACGGCTTCAGGCTGCGGCGCCATGGTCCAGGACTATGGTCATCTGCTGAAGGACGACCCGGCATACGCCGACAAGGCTCACCGCGTGAGCGAACTGACGGTGGACCTGGGGGCGTTTCTGCTGCAGCAGGACCTGGACCGCCTGGGTCTGTCGAACCGGCAAGGCAAGGTGGCCTTCCATTGCCCCTGCACCCTGCAGCATGCCATGAAGCAGAACGGCGTGGTGGAGCAGGTGCTGGAAAAGGCCGGCATCCAGCTGGCGGAAACCACCGATAAACACCTTTGCTGCGGCTCCGCGGGTACCTACTCGGTGCTGCAGCCGGAGCTGAGCCAGCGGCTACTGGCCAACAAACTCGCTGCGCTGACAATAGGCCAGCCCGATGAGATTGTCACCGCCAATGTGGGGTGCCAGCTGCACTTGGAAACCCGTTCGTCCGTTCCGGTGCGACACTGGATCGAGTTGCTGGACCAATGACGGGCGGTGTCAGACCATGACATTGCCTCAATAATGCCGACGTACCGTCACACCTGTGCTACCTTGAGGAGGCACGGTCAGAAAACACTTGGAAAGTCATCATCCATCAAGGAGATAGGCAATGGCAGCACAATCCCAGGACGTCAAGGAATCCAACGCTGAATACGAGCAGGTCAAAGCTGACCTGAAGGCATTGCGGGAAGACCTGGCCAAACTGAGCAAGAGCGTGGCCGACGGGCAGAAGAGCAACCTGAACAACTTCCGTGACGAAGTTCGCCGGGAAAGCCAGGAAGCGCTGGACTACGCCCGCGGCGCCGGCGAGAAGGCGCTCCATGAAGCTGAAGAGCGTATCTCCGAGCGGCCGTTCCTGACGGTCATTATCCTCTTCCTGGCCGGACTGGTGGTTGGCAAGCTGCTCGACCGGTAACCATGTACTCCAAACAGGAAATCGAAGGGCTGGCCCGCAAGGCCATTGCCGCGCTCATCGGAGCACTGCTGGCATTTGCCTTGCTGTCGGCCCTCCTCATCGCTGGCCTGGTCCTGTTGTTATGGGCGGCAACCGCCGGCCTTACCCCACTGGTTGGACAGGCGGGCGCCCTCGCAATTTCGGGTGGTGCCTGTTTCCTGCTGCTGGGTCTTTTCTTCTGGCGACTGATCAGTGCCCGGGCGACATCGGGTGGTGGCGACAGCGAACAGGAAGAAATGACGATGCGTGAGCGCCTGGAACAGACCATTCGCGACAATCCGCTGGAAGCGGCCCTGGGAGCATTTGCCCTGGGTATCTTCGGGCAGGCGGACGCCCGTTTCCGGGCGATGGTCCTGCAAAGCGGCATGGCCTTTATGCGCCAGGCCAAGGCTGAATCATCCGGGGCCGGCGACTCTCCAGATGCCGGGGGTGGAGCTGATCCTGGTGAAGGCACACCTTTGGGCGGCGAGCCCTGAGTTCTTCAGGCTCGCCGGCATTCCTGCTCTCTCCGTTAATCCCTGCCCGTATCAGAGCAGTCCCGCGTAGGCGCAATACACAAAGGCTGCGGAGCCGCCGAGGATAACAATCCAGGCGGGTATGACCATGTCGCTGCGTCGAACCGTTTTCATTGTTGCTCCTTTTGTTGTTCTTGATGCATGTCAACTTGTATACGGTTTCAAGGCAGCATAGATCAATTGTTCGCCGTTCGCGAAATATTACGGCGAAAAATTATTGTTTCGATTGGCTAAATTGTGATCAGATGCGCTAACTCGCGCGGGATGCTAATTCGAATTCTCCACATCAAGCGTTTGAATGGCAGGGTAGAAATCTGACCGGTGCGGGTTACCCTCGTCGGGGAAGAGGAGCTTGTCCGCGAAATCCAGGCTGTAAGACATAACCTCTGGGCTGTCCCCATCCTGTGGGTTCCGGTCGCCGTTCACGATCAGCTTCAGCGTCGCCATGGGTTTGCCCGTGGTGGCGTTGACCCGGATTGCCATGCGAGCGGACTGTTCGAAAGGGAAGGCTTCGACGCCTGTCTCGTGGACGAGCAGGATCGGCGGGAAGTCCGGGGCAACCTGCGCCACCGGGCTGGCCTCCAGCGCCAGTTCACTCATATAGGCCGGGTAGCCCATCAGCGCATCGGCAGCCCCCCGGGTCTGTTCGGGCAGGTTGGTAATGTCTGACACCCCACTCCAGGAAACCACGCCTTGTACTGCTGACGACGCTTCACCATAGCCCATTGCGGTATCCTCCGCTGTCGGGTCGTCGTTGGTGGCCCCCAGCATCTGGGCAATGTGCCCGCCACTGCCACGGCCCCAGACCACAAGCCGGTCGGTTTGCAGCTGGTATTGCTCCCCGCTGGCGCGCAGATAGCGAATGGCCGCCTTGGCGTCGTGCAAAGGCGCCGGCCAGAGTGCCTCGTCCGCCAGGCGGTAGCCCGCGGTGACCAGGGCATAGCCCTGGTAGATGGACCTGAATATTGCGGCGTCTGCAGCCGCCATACGGCTACCGGACTGCCAGTCTCCGCCGTGGAAGTACACAATGGTGGGGTAGGGCGGTTCGCCCTCGAAGGGATAGACAATATCCAGTCGTTGGCGGGGGCTGGAGCCATTGACGGTGTACGGAATGTCCTGCTCGACTTTCCAGAATTGCCCCGGGTCGACCCGGCCGGATGAAAGGTCCGCGCTCACCGGGGCTTCCGGTTTCTGGCGGCGCTCTTCCATGCGCCTTAGCGCCTGGCGGAAGTCGGCCAGCAGTTCCGGTGCGGCCTCGCCGGAGAGCTCCAGTTTAACCGGAGGGATCGGTTGGGCTTCGGCAAGGCCCCCCGAAAACGCGATCATCAAAGCTGCTGGGAGAGTGATCCTTAGTGGCAAACCGGACTCCTGGATATTGGGCGGAACAGATAGGCGACCTCTGCAAGCATCAGCCAGACCCCGAATGACATGGTTTACTGACCCTCCTGCTGCTCCCGGGCCTGCCGGTTAAGGCTTTCCAGTTCCCGGTTCAGTTGCCTGGTCCAGTTGGCCAGTTCCTCCTTGAGCTGATCGAAGGATTGGCCGGACAGCTCTAAAAGTTGCTGCTGGACTCGCGCCAGTTCCTGGCTGACCTCGGCTGCGGCGTCTGAGCCCTCCCGCTCCAGGGTTTCTTTCTGGTCCTCGATGGTTTCCCGGGCCTGGTCCAATGTTCGTTGATCGTCCGCACTGGCGTCCGGGTTCTGGCTGCGGGCTTCATCCAGTGACCGGGAAAAGGCGTCGATTTCCCGTTGCAGCTCCTGGCTGTACTGGTCTACCAGGGTCGAAATATCACGCTCGACTTGCCCGGCGAGGGTGGCGAATTCTGTGGCCAGGCGGTCCATTTCCTGCGCCGCTTGCTCTGACTCGTCGGCAAAGCGTGACCGCAGGGATTCGCCCAGATCGCGGAAACTGCCCATCAGGCTTTCAAGCCGGCGGTCGCCATTAATTTCGTCAGCAGTGTGGTGATAGTCGACCTGCCACCGGTCGTTGATGCGGATCAGCCGCGTGGTGGTCTCCAGTGCCTCGCCGCTGGTGGCCTGGAGTCCGGTAAAGGTCGTGCCAATGCTGGCATGTTCACCCTCAACGACCACCCGGCCCCAGCTGGCCTCGGCGCCGGTCCAGTCCAGCCCGAACCCGTCGAAGCCGGATTCGTTCACCAGTGTGGACAGTTCGGCTGCTGTGTCGGCGTCATTTTCAATGACAGCCTCCCAGAAAGCCTGGGTGACTTCCTGTGGGGTTTCCGGGTTACTGCAACCGGCCAGGACCAGCAGGCACAGCAGGGTGAGGGTTTTGGGCAGGCGAGTCATCATCATGGGCGTTTCCACGCTGTCGGTTCGTTTAACAGAGACGGATCATACCGCTGTGGCGGCCTGACTGGAACGCCATCGGCAGGACAGGGGCCGTGTTGGCCTGACATAATGCCTCCTGACCAATGACCAGCGAACGAGATCCATGTCTGACTTACCTGACCCCAAGACAGCCCGGGAGCTCAAAGGCGGTACCGGGCTACGACGTATCCTCAATGCCGCCGGTTATTCCATGCAGGGGTTCCGGGCCGCTTTCCGCACCGAGCCGGCGTTTCGCCAGCTGGTATTGCTGAACGCGGTGTTGTTGCCCATTGCGCTCTGGGTGGATGTCTCCCCGGTGGAGCGGGCCCTGTTGCTGCTTACGCCCTTGCTGTCATTGACCATAGAGTTGATCAACTCATCCATTGAGCACGTGGTGGACCGCATTTCCCTGGAACTGCATCCACTCTCGAAGTCCGCCAAGGATATGGGCAGTGCCGCGCAGTTTATGGGGCTGGTTTTAATCTTCGTCTGTTGGGCCACCATCCTGATCGGGTAAGGGGCGAGCCTGCAGACGTAGAGATTGCGATTGCGCATTCCGTCAAAATACGGTTAGCTGTCTACCTTTTGGGAGGAAGGCTTTGTCGCAGTTTCGTCTGGCCGTATTACTGGGAATGACCGTAGCGCTGGGACCCCTTGCGCTGGATGCCTACCTGCCTGCTTTTCCGGAGATTGCTGCAGATCTGGGGGTGAGCCTGGGCGACGTGGGGTTGACCCTGAGTGCCTATGTGGGTGCCCTGGGCCTGGCGCAGCTGGTGGGTGGCCCGCTGTCCGACCGTTACGGGCGGCAGCTGATCCTGCTGGGCGGCTTGCTGGTGTTCGGTTGCGCCGCTTTCATGGTGTCCCGGGCTGCCTCCCTGGATGAAATGCTTCTCTGGCGGGTTGTCCAGGGCATTGGCGGCGCTTTCTGTGCGGTCTCGGTTCCGGCGATCGTGCGGGACACCACCAACGGACAGGATGCCGCCCGCCTGTTTGGGCTGATCGGCCTGATCATGTTCGTGGCGCCAGCGGCAGCACCTTCTATCGGCGCCCTGTTGCTGGCTGTGGGAGAGTGGCCGGCCGTCTTTTTGATGCTTACGGCGTACGCCGTTTTCCTCGGGTTTGTCCTCAAACTGGTGATGTTCCGGCGCTTGCCGGCCCATAAACCAGTATCAACCCCTGTGAGCACCCTGGTCACGAACTACGCCCTGGTTCTGCGACACCGCACCACCATGCGGTTCATCGGGATCCAGGTGTTGTGCTTCAGTGCCATGCTGGTGTTTATCACCCATGCCTCGTTTATCTACCAGGAGTGGTTCGGCCTCTCGAAGTCGGGGTTCTCGGGGCTGTTTGCGGCTAATGTCGGGATGATGGCGGTGCTGAACCTGCTCAACCGGCGACTGCTGCTTACTTATCGGTCTACCGTGTTGTTGCGCATTGGCGTAGTGGTTCAGTTTGTGGCCATGATGGCGCTGGTGGCCAGCGCCTGGCTTGAGGCGCCCTACTGGGTGGTCGCAGGCTGCATCATCGCCGGGGTAGGGTGCATGGGGGCCATTATTCCCAACAACATGGCCAACGCGCTGGAGTACTTCCCGCACCTGGGTGGCACGGCTTCCGCCCTGCTGGGGGCCAGCCAGTTCACCTTTGCCGGGATCTTCAGTGCGCTGTCCGCCACCTACGCTGGTGATGCGCTTTTGCCGATTGTGCTTACCATGGCCACCTGTTCCCTCGGTGCCGTGATCCTCGCTGTTGGGGCACCTCGTGCCGTTGCCCGGGAGGCCGAGGCCGGGTAACCTCCGGAGCTTCGATAACATGGAGGTTTCCGATGCCAGGATGGCTGCCCCTTCTCGTGATGCCGGCTTTGCTTGCCCTTCCCAACGCCTTGGCCGCCGAGGTCTACAAATGGACCGACGAGGAAGGCGTGGTGCACTACAGCGACGCTGCCCCTGCTGAACAGGTCCACCAGGCGTTCCGTTTCGAAGGTTACAGCGAAATCGAGATGCGCGGGAATATCAGCGCTGCCGAGTCCGTGGCCCGGGGGCGGCGTGAGTTGCAAGCCCGGACACACTCAGGGAACGACAATGATAAGAAAAAACGTAGAAAAGAGATTGAGGCCCGTGAACACGAGGCCCACTGCCAGGCCCTGGTCGAGCGTATTGAGAGAATCGACAGCCGGCTGCGGGCTGGCGGGTACTCGGTGAATCAGGGCAATCGCCTTCGCGCGGAACGCCGGGAATTGTCCGGAAAGCGGGCCTGGGACTGTTTGCGGAATTAGACCAAACGGGGCGGGGTCCGGCCGTCACGGGCATTGCGTACGCTTCAAGGTTGGCAGACAGTGGTACAATCCCCGGCGTAAATCAACGGCCACCAGAGGAGAACCCGATATGGCCAGGAAAAAGGCGAAAGCCACTCAGCACAGTGCTGTGCAACGTGAACTGAGAACCCCGAAGTACCAGATGCGGGTTGTTGAGGACAAGAGCAAATACAAGCGCACCCGGGACAAGGCGGTAAGGATGGGCAGCATGGAGGACTTTCGCAAGGCCGCATGAACGTGGTTTTACGAAAGTCTTCCTGCTGACTCCCTGATTATGCGACCTGCTTACCTTATGGCTGACGTGAAGTGACAGATCAGCCAGCCCCCAGTCGTCCCCCGTCCCTGGTCGGTGGCGCCAGTATTATTGCCAGCGTGTGCGTGGGTGCCGGCATGCTGGGCCTGCCCAGTTCCGGGGCCGGGGCGTGGACACTGTGGTCCGCCCTGGCGCTGGTGCTGACCATGTCGGTCATGACCCTGTCTGGCTGGATGCTGCTGGAGGCCTTCAAGCGCTTTGAGCTGAGAGCTTCGTTCAACACGGTCACCAGCTCCCTGCTCGGGGCGCGGGTCAATGTGTTCAGCAATGTGATGGTCTACTTCGTCGGCGGCATCCTGCTCTACGCCTACATCACGTCGTCAGGGTTGATCATCCGGGACCTGACCGGTATCAACAACAAGCTTGCCTCTGTCGCCTTCGTCGCCGTTTTCTCCCTGGTTGTCTGGCACTCCACCCGGGCAGTTGACCGGCTGTCGGTCATGCTGGTTACCTTCATGCTGCTGAGCTTTGTGCTCGGTGTATCCGGGCTGGCGGCCCGGATTGATCTCGGTGTTCTGTTCGACACCTCGAATGAAGGCGCTCATTACGCGCCCTATGCACTGGCCATGCTGCCCGTGGCGCTCACATCCTTTGGTTACCATCACTCCGTTGCTTCTCTTCGTGCCTACTATGGCGGGGAACGCAAGGCGCAAAAGGCCATCCTCGGCGGTACTTCGATCGCGCTGCTGTTCTACCTGGCCTGGCTGGTTACCATTTTTGGCAACCTGCCAAGGGCGGACTTCGGGCCAGTGGTTGCCGAGGGTGGTGATGTGAATGTCCTGCTGGCAGCGCTGGGGTTTGCCATCGACTCCGAGCGGGTGGCAAATACCATCAGTGCCTTCTCCGCTGCGGCAATACTGTCGTCCTTTGTAGGCGTCGGCCTGGGCACCTTCGACTTCATGGCGGACCTGTTCGGCTTCACCAACGATCGCAAGGGCCGCACCCGAACCTGGGTCATCACCTTTATCCCACCATTGCTGCTCTCATTGCTGGCACCCTTTGGCTTCGTGCTGGCCATCGGCTACGCCGGCGCAGCCGCTGCAGTCTGGACCTGCATAGTCCCGGCCCTGCTGGCGAGGAAGTCACGAATGCTGGAGGGCGGCCGGTCAGGCTTCATGGCCCCCGGTGGACAGGCTGGGATCCTGCTGGTGCTGGGGTTTGGTGTCCTTACGGTAGCCTTTCACTTCATGGCGCTGGCGGGGGTATTGCCGGTGGCCCAGTTGAGTTAGATATGGGTGGCAGTAGTCCAGTGTTAATGGCACCACAGCCATCTTAGAATCGTTTGTAAACGGTGTCTCTATGGGCAGCCGTGATAACCGTGACCACGAGCTTACCGTCATCCACATGGTAGACCAGTCGGAAGCCTTGGGACCGCAACTTTATTTTGTAAAGGTTTGGGTCGCCTCTGAGGCTGTGCTTCGGAACCCTTGGATTTTCCAGGCGACGTTCCAGGATGGTCAGAAACTCCGACTGCACGGCAGGGTTAAGCTTGTTCCACTCCCTGAGCGCTTTTTTCTTGAATTGCAGCTCGTAACTCATCGATGCTCACCGTTACTGATTCGTCGTCCATGCGTTCGCGAGCCGCGAGGAGTAGCCGGTAATCCTCAAGTTGCTCCTGCATCTGTTCATAGGTCTCGACAGGCACCATGTAGGCCCTGGGCTTGTTATGGCTCAGAATCACAACCGGCTCACCGTTCGCCTGGTTGAGAACCTCGTTCGGGTTAGCCTTGAGCTCGGAAATGGTGGCTGCGAGCCTCGCAAACAGGCTTCTCATTTGTCTTACCTCTCTGGTGCCTTCGTCATTCATTATTGCCCTTTCTCACTGGTAGCCATCAATCGGCACCATTGGGGGCGCTTCATCAGCAAAACGGGCACCAGCTAATAATACCAAGAATAAGGTCTAAAAAAAGATCTAAAAAAAGAGATAAAGAGAGCGTACTCGGATTCGGTGGTCGATCCTGGTAGCAACAAACAATCGGTCCGGACCAGTTCAATGGTCGCAAAACTGTGTCGCTCAGCAACGGTGTGGGCGATTTTGATACGTGATGCCGGTTCAGCCAATGGGCGACAAGGACGAGCCCGCAGTCGGGTCTATAGGCTTCGGTTTGGGATCGCTGGAGACTAGTGTGCCTTAACAAAAGTTCGTCTTATTATTAAGCTTATCGGATAGACGAGCAATTGATTCAATAATTTGATCC
>NZ_JAKZAH010000031.1 GCF_023156245.1 Marinobacter bryozoorum | reverse complement strand
CCTTCGCCACCGCGCCTAGCTCTCAAGGCTCTCAGTGGCTCAGTAGATCAGCGAATTAACCAAACGGGACACTAGACCCACTTCCTATGAGGCCGGAAGCGGCCGAACAGGCTGGCCATGGCAATACCGAGCAAACCCAGGGAGCCTGGGCCCGAAACGGGCGCTGGGTCCGTTCCCGGGTTTGTCGGGTCTGAAACCTCGGCGCTGAAACCGATGTTCTGGAAATCAACTTGTCGGTTGGAACCCGTCAGAAATGCTGTCACGTACTGCACATTCAGAGGAGCGGCGAGGTTTATATCCTGGGCCTTAATGCCTGGGCTGCTACCCAGGTCAGGAAAGACTTCCAGGGTGCCAACTTCGGTATTCGAAGCGCTGAAGAACGTGAAATCAATTTCGTCAACATCGAAGTTCTCACCGGTGTAGTTCCAGAAATGGAGCGTACTGATGTCGTATTCCTGGCCGAAATCGAAGTCGAGCTCAAGTCCACCACCAACGCTATCTGCCGTAAACCAAATATGTGTGCTCTGGTTGTGAAATTCTTCGGCGTCCGCTGATGGCGCGTCGATAACTTTGTTGATTGTGTTGCCACCAGCAAAGGTGTTGTTGAACGAGCCGGACGATGTGCCCGATCCGACAGCTACCGAAATGTTAGTTTCGTTAAGGTAAACAGGCGCTGCAACGGCATTCACAGCACCGAACGTACAGATTAATAAAACGCAGCTAAGAGAGGGTTTAAATAACATCCATAGTCTCCTTATACCGTGGGTTTATTGCATGGCGAACCCAAGCAATTCCGGCGCCATGAAGGATTTATCTAATGTATTCCGGAGAGTTCTGTCGGAAGAGCACTTGGTGCTGTAAACCAGGTTGACAAGGAAATGTGTAACTATCCGCGCCAGTTATACGCATTGAGCTTTTCGGGCCATCTGCTGCGGTGAGGTCGAATTGAACCCGAGCGGGCTCATACGGTGGGAAATGGCTGGCCCCGGTTTAATCATCCGGCACGGGAAAGGTTTTGGAGCATTGGCACGCGAATGAAGAGGTAGCGGGTTGCCTATGGTCGCAGGTTATAGAGAAATAGATCTGTCCCGGTTGCCAAAAGCATGCTAAAACGTCGCCGCCCGGAGGCCGATCATGATCGAGCGTCCCAGGCACCCTCTCTTTCACCAGGATGTCAGCATGTCAGACAAGTTTTTCTACAAGGGCCGGCAGGACGCTCGCCAGCACCACACTGCCTACGGCGGCTTTGAGACCAGGGCTAGCAAGAAGGCGGGCAGCAAAAAGTACCCGCTGAACCTGGTGGTCACCAGCGAGGCTCGCAAGCAGGAAGTCGAAGCCCAGGTGGCAGAGGCGGGGCTCTATGCGAACATCACCGTTGATCTCAGCGAAGGGGCCAAAGAGTCCATCAGCGAACTGACAGCCCTCTCCGGAAAAGGGGCGACGGTGACCACGGCCAAGGCTCCGTCCCGGAACGATCCCTGTACCTGCGGCAGTGGCAACAAATTCAAGAAGTGCTGCGGCTGAAGGCCGTCAGGAGAATAGTATGGTGATCTGTGGCGTCGAACTGACCGGTAACGACGCGGTGGTCTGTTTACTGATTCTGGATCGCGGCCAGTTCAGCCTGCCGGAGAGCAAGGTACGAAAGCTGTCGCTGAACCGGAACTACACCCGGGAAGATCTGAAGCAGTTCCAGTCAGATTTCGTTGGCCTGGCGGCCGAGTACGGTGTCTCCCGTGTTGTCATCAAGGAGCGGATGCAAAAGGGCAAGTTCGCCGGCGGCGCCGTCAGCTTCAAGCTGGAGGCCGCCATCCAGCTCATTTCCGGGTTGGATCTGGAAGTAACGTTACTTCCGCCAGCACTGATCAAGTCCACTCTTGCAGCCAATCCGTTGCCGGTGCCGTTCGCTGAAACCGGGCTAAAGGCCTTCCAGGAAACGGCCTTTACTGTTGCCTATGTGGGTCATATGAGGGCTGCCGCCTGACAGGCCGACCCAACCCGGGGCCTGGCGGGACACTAGGGTTCAGTTCTGGCGGTTAGCTACCCAGCCGGTCTGAAAACTGTGAAACCGCATCTACCACCTGTTGCGAGGCGTCCTGGATGTCTTTGATCACGTTACTGGCCTCCACCATCTGTTGATTGACGTGCTCGGCCTGCTTTCTGCCCGTTTCAATGATGTCCACTGCCTGAGAGGTCAGTTCCTGGTTCTGTCCGACTACGCCGACGATTTCTTCAGTAGTGGATGAAGTGCGACGGGCCAGTTCTCTTACCTCATCGGCCACCACCGCAAAGCCGCGGCCCTGATCGCCAGCACGGGCCGCCTCGATGGCCGCATTCAGTGCCAGTAAATTGGTCTGGTCCGCTATACCGCTGATGCTCTGTATGAGTGAATTGATTTTCTGGGATTGCTGATCCAGGTTGCCGATGCTCTCGGCAGCGCTGGTCATTTGCTCAGCCAGTTTCTGCATGACTTCGGCGGTTTCATGCATCACCTCCATCCCGCGCTTGGCGCTGGCGTCGGTAGCCTTGGATGTTTCAAAGGCGACGCCGGCGGCATTGGCCACTTCACGTTCCTGAGAGACCTGTTCGGTGATCACGGTGGCAAACTTGACCACCTTGTAAAATTCGTCCTGGGAGTTCTGAAGCGGGTTATAGGATGCCTCCAGCCAGACTTCGTTCCCAAACTTGTCGATACGCCGGAAGCGATCCGCCACAAACTGACCCTGGCGGAGGCGCGCCCAGAAATGCTCGTACTCCGGGGATTCATAAACATCAGGGGCGCAGAACATGCGGTGGTGCTGGCCCTTGATCTCATCCAGGGTGTATCCCAACGAATTCAGGAACAGGTCATTGGCAGTCAGCACATGGCCGTCCATGTCGAATTCGATCACCGCCGTTGAGCGCTGCATCGCATTGATGAGGTTTTCGTGTTCCTTGGAGGTGCTAATGGTGCGGGTGAGGTTATTCGCGAACGCCTTGTAGCCATTCAGCTCACCGTTTCGATGCTTTACCGGGCAAAGGGTGGTCCGCAGCCACAGTGTTGTTTCATCGCTATTGCTGACCTGCCAGGCACCAACCCAGACCTCCTGGTTCTCGAGCCCGGACTTCATCTTCAGGAAGTGCCCGGTATTACGCAGGGGCTGCGGCACCAGTTCCGTCATTCGTTTGCCGGTAACAGAGTCAGCGCCTGGGCCAAATTCCGACCTGAACTTCTCGTTAACAGAGGTTATAGTCCCTGACCGGTCCATCTCGAGAACCATCATCTCACTGGATACGCTATCGAGAAGTTGACTCAGCATAAACAGTTCATCCTGAAGCGTGGAGTTCTCCTGCCGTGCTTTGCTGTGAAACATACCTGTGATCTCTCGGTTGATCAGATGGTTAGAGCGGTGCACACCAAACATCCATACTCAGTAACAAGGCCTCGAGCCGACAACCAGTTTGTTGAGACTGCTGCCAATGGGGCTCGCTCATCCCTGCTGGTTTAGGAGTCGTTGGGCTGGCATGTGGCCGAGTGCTGTATGTGTAACGGCTGCAAAAGCGAGAGCTGGAGGTTTTTGGTAGCGCTGAGTGTGAAGTTTTGGCTCGTGATGCTTCTGGATCCCGGTTATCCCGCCTATCAATCATGGCGACGGTATTTGTTAGTATGACCACCTTTCCATCGAGACAACGACCAACCGCCGCCCAATGAACACACCTTTCAAGCTCCGGCCTTACCAACAGGAAGCGGTGGAAGCCACGCTGCGTCACTTCCGACAATCCGATGAGTCAGCCGTGATTGTGCTGCCCACCGGCGCCGGTAAAAGCCTGGTCATTGCCGAGCTGGCCCGCCTTGCCCGCCGCAAGATCCTGGTGCTTACCCACGTCAAGGAGCTGGTGGAGCAGAATCACGCCAAGTACGAGAGCTATGGGTCAACCGCTGGCATCTTCTCCGCCGGTCTGAAGCGTCGGGAAAACCAGCACCAGGTGACCTTTGCCAGCGTGCAATCGGTATCGGCGAACCTGGATCACTTCGGGGATGAATACTCATTGGTCATCATCGATGAGTGCCATCGGGTCAGCGGTGAGGAAACCAGTCAGTATCAACGGATCATTGAACTGCTGAGGCAGCAAAACGCTTCCCTCAAAGTGCTCGGGCTCACCGCCACCCCCTACCGGCTGGCCATGGGCTGGATCTATCGCTACCACTACCGGGGCTTTGTTCGGGGCTCGGATGAAGAGCGGGACAAGCCCTTTGGGCGCTGCATTTACGAACTGCCGTTAAGCTACATGATCAATCGGGGCTACCTCACCCGGCCGGAGCTGGTGAACGCGGCGGTGGCGCACTACGATTTCTCCGCGTTGCCCAGGGACCGTTTTGGCGAATACGCCGAGAGGGACGTCAACGAGCTGCTGGGCAAACACCAGCGTGTAACACGAGCCATCATCGAGCAGGTGATTGAGCTGGCAGCTGATCGCCAGGGAGTGATGATCTTTGCGGCAACGGTAGAGCATGCAAGGGAGATTACCGGTTACCTTCCGGAAGACCAGGCCGCGCTGATTACCGGTGCAACGGATCAGAAAGACCGGGATCGGCTGATCCGGCGCTTCAAGCAGCGGCAGTTGAAGTACCTGGTAAATGTGTCTGTACTCACCACGGGCTTCGATGCGCCCCACGTGGACTTTATCGCCATTCTTCGGCCCACCCAGTCGGTCAGTCTGTATCAGCAGATTGTGGGTCGCGGTCTTCGTCTGGACGAAGGCAAGCAGGATTGCCTGGTGATTGACTATGCGGGCAATCATGTGAACTTGTGCCACCCGGAGGTAGGGGAACCAAAACCCAACCCCGACAGCGAGCCGGTGCAGGTATTCTGCCCGGGCTGTGGCTTTGCCAATATCTTCTGGGGCAAGACAGACGCTGAAGGCCGTGTTGTTGAGCATTACGGCCGCCGCTGCCAGGGGCTGCTGGAGCCAGCAGATGGGGACAGGCCCGTCGGGCCGAACGGGCGTGCGCAACAATGCGATTACCGTTTTCGTTTCAAGGAATGCCCGCACTGTGGTGGCGAGAATGACATTGCGGCCCGTAATTGCGGACAGTGCCAAACAGCCATTATCGACCCGGATGATCAGTTAAGGGATGCGCTGAAACTCAAGGATGCAATGGTGATCCGCTGCGCCGGGATAACATTAAGTATTGATGGCAGTAAACTGAGGATCACCTATCACGGTGAAGACGGGGAAGAGCTCGGCGAGTCGTTCGATTTCGGCAGGCCGGCGCAGCGCACCGTTTTCAACCGGTTGTTCGGACGTCGTTTTGCCAACAGCCAGGCCCCGAAAGCCTTCAGCAAGGCGGAGGAGGTGCTGGAGATGCAAGCCATGCTGCCGGCGCCGGACTTTGTCATTGCCCGCAAGCAAAAGCACTACTGGCAGGTTCAGGAACGGATCTTCGATTATCAGGGCAGCTATCGTAAGGCGTACTGAGCCTGGGGATAACTTCAAGCTACTCTCCGAAACACCAGAAGGCGGTTGTTGGCAGGCATGGGATGGTTTTCAGCAAGGGTCATCCCGGCCGATTCAGTCAGGGCGCTGAGGTCGGTGAGGTCCCGGATGCCCATATGTGGCGCCTGGGATTTCAGATGCTGGTCAAAGCGACGGTTGCTCTCACTCGAGTATTCACCCTGGTTGTTGAAAGGTCCGTACAGGCAAAAGGCGCCATCTTCTGGCAGGCGCTCGCCGATATGGCGGAACATCTGTTCGACTTCGCGCCAGGACATGATGTGGACGGTATTGGCAGAGAAAACCCACCTGAAGGATTCGACCGGCCAGTTGGCCTCACTTACGTCCAGCTCAACGACCGGCAGGATGTTGGGCAGGGACGCCTGTTTCAGCCGGGGGCGACACAGGTGAGCCGACTCCGGGTGGTCACTCGGCTGCCATTGCAGGTGAGGCATGGCCTGCGCGAAATGCTCGGCGTGCTGTCCGGTGAGGGTGCCGATCTCCAGGACCTTGCCTGGTGCGTTGAAGATGGCCTTCAGCTTCTCGAGGATTGGGGCCTTGTTATTCTCGCAGGCTTGGGAACAGGGCAGGTCGCTGGTCATCGGGTAATTCTCCTCTCGCGGGCGACAGTCGCGGCTGTGATCTATTAGCTGAGATTAAAGTCGCTGGTGGCTATAATGGCATATCCTTAACCGTCGCAGAGAATCCTATGCCAATCGAAAAGAACCAGGTTGTCCTGTTTCACTACAGCGTCAGTGATGAACAGGGTAATGTCGTTGAAGACTCCCGTGGCGGCGAGCCCAACGCCTACCTGCACGGCCACGGCGGCATCATCCGGGGCCTGGAAGAAGCACTGGAGGGTCGCGACGCCGGCGAAAGTTTCACGGTTACCGTTACTCCGGACAAGGGCTACGGTCCCCGTAAGGATGACGCCATCCAGCGTGTACCGATCAAGCACCTGATGGGCGCCAAACGCTGGAAGCCGGGGATGATCGCCCAGGTGCAAACTGAGCATGGTCCTCGCCACGTACTCGTTGCCAAGGTTGGCCACAAGTTTGCCGATGTGGACACCAACCATCCCATGGCCGGCAGAACCCTGACCTTCGATGTGGAAATCATTGAAGTGCGCCCGGCCGACGCGCAGGAGATAGCCCACGGCCACGTGCATGGCCCCGGCGGGCATCACTGAAGCCCGGTGCTTTCAGCCCGCAAGCACTTGTGTTGGCCGGACTGGTGTGTCGTTGTAGCTTGTCTTTTGCCCAGTGCCAGGTTCGGGCTGACCGCGAGAAGTGATACCCTCTGTCCTCGCGATCAAGCCTGAACGCCGACACCCGGCAGGCCGCTATCAATCCGGAGTTTGAGCATTACCCATGAGAGTCATCATTCGCTATTTTTTCCGCACTCTGCGCCTGGTACTGACCCCCTTCATGCTACTCAGCGAAAAGCTCAGTACGCCCAAAAGCGTAACCCGTTCCGCTGACGAGCAGGCCCGTGTCGACGAGGCCAGTAAAAACCTCGCCCTGTACCAGTTCGGTGCCTGCCCGTTCTGCATCAAGGTGCGCAAGGAGATCGCCCGACTTGGCCTGAACATCGAAACCCGCGATGCCCAGCATGACCAGCGGCATCGGGCAGACCTGGAAGCCGGAGGCGGCCGCATCAAGGTTCCCTGCCTGAAGATTCACCAGGATGATGGTAGCGTCAGCTGGCTGTACGAATCCGACGACATCAAGGCATGGCTGCAAGAGCGCTTTGAGCCCGCGTGACTGCTAAGCTCAACAGACACGCCCAACAGCCAGGTTGAGAAGACAGCATGGATGGAGAAAGCAGCAGCCCGAAGTATGACGCAACCCGAAGAACCAGCCCGCTGGCATTCTTTCGGGGTTTCCTGCGTGAGCCGGCCCAGGTAGGTTCGGTTATTCCCAGTTCACGATTCCTGGAGAAGCGGATTGTCGATGCGGCAGACCTGTCATCAGCCAGGCTGGTGGTGGAGCTGGGGCCCGGAACGGGAGGGACTACCCGTACCTTTCTTCGGCAACTTGGTCCCGATGCGCGTTTGCTGTCCATTGAGCTGAGCCCCTGGTTTCATGAATTACTCCATGAGATCGATGATCCACGTTTCATCAACTACCAGGGCAGTGCCGAGGACCTTGGCGAGATCCTGGCCTGGCACCAGCTTGGGCAGCCGGATGTGGTGATCTCCGGTATACCGTTTTCGAAAATGCCGGAGCAGGTGGGTACGCGTGTAGCGCAGGCGGTGCAGGACTCCCTCGTGGAAGGCGGTTGCTTCGTCGCCTATCAGTTTCTTGGGGACGTGGCGAGGATTACCACGCCGGTGATGGGGCCGGCAGTCAGCACGGCGCTGGAACTGCTGAACATTCCGCCGATGCGGGTGTATCGCTGGCGTAAGCCGTGGCCGGCCGAGTCAGATCCTGCCAACACTGAATCATCGCTGTAATGCCCGATCCTACCGGCTTTTGCGATAGACTCCCAAGACACTAACCGAAAGAGCCGTGGCCCCGTTATGAGCGATAACCCGTTAAGGCAAATTCTCCAGATGGATGGCGAGGAGCGTTATGACTACTTCCTGAGCGAAGTGGCCGAGGAGCGCGAGATCTGGATTCTGGTCAATGCCGACCAACACTTCCTGAAAATCGTATCGGACGAAGACGGCGTGGCGTACCTGCCGGTCTGGCCCCATTCAGAGCTTGCCCTGGATTATGCCCGGGCAGCCGGTGACCTCTCACCAAAAAGTATTTCGCTTCCGGATTTCTTCAAGAAATGGGTGCCAGGACTCACCAGGGACGGGCTGCAGATTGGTGTTCTCCCTGGCGAAGATGGGGAACTCTGGATCACCGCGCCGGAGGAGCTCAAGGGCGATCTGCAGGAGGCGATGGCAAGCTTCTAGGCCCGCACCTGGGTCCACAGCCGTTCCGGGCAAGGCAAAGGCGGAATGAACTTCCCGGAACGTTGCAGCGGAACTATCCTTGTTGACTGAGGGTCAAAAGCCTAGTTTCTGTTTCCCCGCAATCGCTAAAAGGAATTACCCCATGAATGTATCGTCGATTCTGAATCAGCTCATCGGCCAGGCTTCAGGCCAGTCCGGTGGCAAAGGCTCCAGCAGTGGGATGGATGTGGGTCGCGTAGTCGACAGCCTTTCCTCGCAATTAAAAGGTTCGTCGGGTTCGACTGGTGGTATCGATCTGAAAAGCCTGCTGGGTGGCGGCGCGCTGGGTCTGATGGTCGGCTCGAAACGGGGCCGGAAGATGGGCGGCAAGGCGATCAAGTACGGCGCCCTCGCCGGTATCGGCGTGCTGGCCTGGAAGGCTTATCAAAATTATCAGAGCGGGTCTGGTGCTGATGCGTCGCAGGGCCAACCCCTTGAGCATTTGCAGGGGCAGGCCCGGGAACAACGGGGCCTGGAAATCCTGCAGGCGATGATTATGGCAGCCCGTGCTGATGGCCATATTGATGCCAATGAGCGTGCCGTACTGACTCAGGAAATCGAGAAGCTGGGCGCTGACGACGAGTTGCAGGTCTGGGTTCAGCAGCAGTTCGACGCACCACTGGATGCTGATGTGCTCGCCCTGCAGGCCGACTCACCCCAGGCCGCACGGGAAATCTATCTGGTCAGTGCCGTGATTATCGACGACCAGAACCCCATGGAGCGAGCTTGGCTTGACCAGCTGGCTAACGCCCTGAAGCTGCCGCCGACGTTGACGAAAGAACTGGACCGCCAGGTGCTCGAGCCAGCCTGAGCCTGGCCAGATTATGAGTTCCTGTCTGAAGGGGATAAGCCGGTGCTGAGCCAGTCGGGCGAGACGGAATGACAGACCAACGTGCAAAGGCATTGCGCCGGGTTGATCGGTTCAGCCGGCTCATGGACAGCGCAATCGGTATACCGGGCACTCGCTTCTCTGTCGGATTGGACGGCTTGTTGGGGCTGGTGCCGGTGATCGGTGATATGACCGGGTTGTTGCTGTCGGGCTACATCCTGGTGGAGGCGCAGAGGGCCGGGGCCAGTCGGAAGGCCAGGGCCCACATTCTCAAGAACATCCTGCTGGATGCGGTTATCGGCTCGGTGCCGGTGCTAGGCGATGGCTTTGACTTTTTCTACAAGGCCAACCTGCGCAACGCACGCATCCTGCGGGATGAACTCAGTGAGATATCCGGAAGCAGCAATTCAGCCGTCACACCGGGCCGTGATCAATCACAGACAGCGCCTCGTTAACCCCGAACACCTTTGCATTTACCTCCGGTACACCAAACTCCTTGAGCCTGCGGGAGTGCATGTCGAGATAGGCGCGGGCGCTGGTTTCGTCCTCGAACAGATAGATGCCACCGGCTTCCCGTTTATCAGCCCTCTCTTGCAGTTTCCAGAGTGGCTGGCTTCAACTGGAACAGGGATTTTCGTTCAAGGCGGGCTCTCTCTCCGTTAGACTGGGTGTATCCGACCTCTACCCGGGGCCATTACACAAAGCAGACTCGTACGACGTTCCATGCCTGAAGATCCCCTCAAAGCTCTGTCCGATATGGCCAGCGATGCCCACGCCCGCATCCAGCAGGCCCATGAACACATCAACCCCGTCGTCAGCGTCAGGCGGGGCATGCGTGATGTGGGTATTCCTGCCGACGCCATGACCATTGACTGCCTGCGCACGCGTCGGCGGATCAACCTGATCCTGCACGATGAGCAGCCGGGCGTTTTGCTTTATCAGTTTGTGACCATCGATGAGGAGGCCGGGGATACGTTCCAGCCGGTGGATTTCTCAAGCGTCAGCGTGGACACACTGATTCAGTGGATGGAAGAGTTTTTCGGCTGGGATGGATAAGAACTACCCTTACCAGTGGCAGCCGGCCAGGGTCCGTGCAGAATTCTTCCGGCTGCTTCCTATCTCGCTGTTTGTCGTTGCCTTCGGTGCGGCCTTCGGACTGGCGGCGGTGCAGGAGGGGCTGACGCCGCTGCAGACGTTACTGATGAGCGTGACGGTGTTTGCCGGCGCATCCCAGTTTGCCGCGGTGGATATGTGGGGTACCGAGGTATCACTGATTCCGTTATTGGCCGTGGTGTTTGCAATCAACTCTCGTCACCTGCTGATGGGGGCCTCATTGTACCCGGTGCTGCGGGAACTGCCGCCAGGGAAACGCTACGGCGTGCTGCTGTTGCTGACCGATGCTAACTGGGCGGTGGCGGCCCAGGATTACCAGAATGGCCGCAAGAACCTGGAAGTCATCGTTGGTGGTGGCGCGGTGTTGTGGCTGGCCTGGGTGATTGGCACCGGGCTGGGCGTTTACTTCGGCGGCCTGCTCAAAGACCCGCAGGCGCTGGGCCTGGACATGGTGCTGGGGTGTTTTCTGCTGGCCATGGCACTGGGAGGCAAGAAGTCGCCCCGTACCCTGGTCGCGTGGGTGGTTGCCTCGGTGGCTGCGCTGGCGGCCTGGCGCTGGTTACCGCCCAACATCCATGTGGTTGTTGGCGCGCTCGCCGGTGGGGTAGTTGGATTTTTCTGGCTTGAGCCCCGGCAGGGTGGTCAACCCCGGGAGGAGCAGGAGGCGCCATGAGTATCGAGACCACACCCGCAGGTATCCTGGTCATCATCGCCCTCATGGCCGTGGTTACCCTGGCGACCCGCTATGGCGGCGCATTCGTTATGTCCTTTGTGCGGATCAGCCCCCGTATCGAGAGCTTCATCAATGCCATGGCCAGTTCGGTGCTGATCGCGATTATCGTGCCCATGGCCTTCAGCGGTGATGCCGGCGCGCTGGCGGCCCTGGCTACTACGGCCATCATCATGCTTGGCACAAGGCGTCCGCTGCCCGCGATTGCTGCAGGCATCCTGGTCGCAGCCCTTGTTCGCCTGGGGGTCGGGTAGATCCTGGACCTTTGCCTGGCCGGCCCCTGGTCAGCCCGGACGGTTCATCCGGAATTTTTGCCCTGGGCCGACGCTGAAATAATCCGCAGGGCCTCCGCCCCGCATGACCGGTTCAGCCGCACCGGTGTCGTAGATGCCATCCCTCAGCAGGTGCCTTGCAATATGCACCCCTACCACTTCGCCATAGACCATCCAGGTGTCTACGGGCACTCCGTCGGCACCGGTCAGGCGCAGTACCTGGGATACTTTGCACTCCAGAGCCACCGGGCTTTCTGCAACGTGGGGTGCCGATATGACCCGGGAGGGTCGTGGCGTCAGGCCGGAGAGAGTGAATTCGTCCTCCTCGGGGCCAACGGGCGCGCAGGTCTCATTCATGGCTTCGCTTAACGAGCGGGTAACCAGGTTCCAGCAGAACTCGCCGGTCTCCTCTGCGTTACGTACCGAGTCCTTATAGCCAATGCTGGAGAAACCAACGATGGGTGGATGGTAATTGAATGCGTTGAAGAAGCTGTAGGGGGCAAGATTCAGGTTGCCCTGGCCATCGCGGGAGGAGATCCAGCCAATGGGGCGTGGTGCCACCAGGGCGTTGAACGGATCGTGGGCCAGTCCGTGTCCGTTGGCGGGTTCGTAGAAATGGATATCGTCTGCCATAGCGCACACCTTGTTATTGGATCGGTGTGGGCATCATAACCCCTTTGGCAGTGGGGATGGCCAGTAGGTGGCCGGGTGAAAGGCAATAAAAAACCCCGCCGTGGCGGGGTTTTTCAGTCGATCTGACCAGTCAGGCTTTCAGCGCCTTGATCTTGGTGGTCAGACGGCTCTTGTGGCGAGCAACCTTGTTCTTGGCGAAGATGCCCTTGTTGACCATGCTGTCCATGATCGGCTGGGCTTCCTGGAAGGCCTTCTGGGCTTCTTCGTAGTTGCCGGCTTCGATCTTGGACTGAACCTTCTTCATGTAGGTACGCGCCATGGAACGCAGGCTGGCGTTATGCTTGCGGTTCTTTTCGTTCTGACGTGCGCGCTTCTTGGCTTGCGGGGTATTTGCCACCGTGTAACTCCTGAAAAATCTGTGTGAAAATCTGAATTCGCTGAGAGCGCCTTCGCGGAAGTCGCCCCGACAATCGTAGCCGCGCCCACTGCATTCGACGCGTCAAAATAAATGACGCGGAATCATGCCTTCAGACGCCGTCAATGTCAAGGGCCGGGCGCATCTCCCGACGCCCGCAAACCCTGTGATAAACTCCTGCCACCTTTACCACAGGAAGCGGTTTGAATGCGCCAGTCGGAGTCCCCGGAAACCCCGCCACAACCCCCGCAAGCACCCGGCCTGTTGCGATCGTCCGGCGTGGTGGGTGTAATGACCATGCTTTCCCGGGTACTGGGGCTGGTTCGGGATATGGTGATTGCGCGGTATTTCGGGGCCGGCGCCGGGGCAGATGCCTTCTTCGTGGCATTCAAGATTCCGAACTTCCTGCGCCGCCTGTTTGCCGAGGGGGCCTTCTCCCAGGCCTTCGTGCCGGTGCTTTCATCCTATCGTGAGCAGGGTGACATTACCGAGGTCAGGCGCCTGGTCAATGCAGTGGCCGGCTCTCTCGGGCTGGTGTTGCTGGCGGTCACCGTGGTGGCCATGGCTGGCTCCCCGGTGCTGACAGCCGTCTTCGCGCCTGGCTTCACGGATGACGCCGTCAAGTTCGGCCTGGCCAGCGACATGCTGCGCATCACCTTTCCTTATTTATTGCTGATCTCCCTGACAGCATTTGCCGGGGCCATCCTCAACAGCTACGACCGGTTTGCGGTCCCGGCATTCACCCCGGTCATCCTGAACCTGTCGATGATCAGCGCGGCGATCTTTATGACCCCGTTGATGGACGAGCCGGTCATGGCGCTTGCCTGGGGCGTATTCATCGCCGGTGCGTTGCAGTTGTTCTTTCAGTTGCCATTTTTGATGCGTCTGGGGCTCATGCCCCGACCGCGGGTGGATTACCGCCATGAAGGGGTCCGCCGGATCCTGAAGCTGATGGCGCCGGCCTTGTTTGGCGTATCCGTCAGCCAGATCAACCTGCTGCTGGATACGGTGCTGGCGTCGTTTCTGCAGACCGGCAGTGTGTCCTGGCTCTATTATTCCGATCGTTTATCGGAGCTGCCGCTGGGCGTGTTCGGGATTGCCATCGGCACGGTTATCCTGCCCAACCTCTCCCGCAAGCACGCCTCGCAGTCCCGCGACGAATTTGCAGCGACCGTGGACTGGGCGGTACGGGCCGTGCTGCTGATCGGTTTGCCGGCAGCCGTAGCATTGGTGCTGCTGGCTGAGCCGCTGATTGCCACCCTTTTCCACTACGGTGAGGTAACCGACCGGGACGTGGCCATGTCGGCCCAGAGCCTGCGGGCCTATTCCCTGGGGTTGCTCGCCTTCATGCTGATCAAGGTGCTGGCGCCCGGGTTCTTTGCCCGGGAGGATACCAGGACGCCGGTCAAGATCGGTGTGATCGCCATGGTGGCCAACATGGTCTTCAATCTCGCCCTGATCCTGCCCCTGGCCCACGCCGGCCTTGCCCTGGCAACGTCGCTATCGGCCTGGCTGAACGCGTTCCTGCTCTGGCGCGGCCTGGCAAAAGAGGGCGCCTGGAAGGCCCAGGCCGGGGCCATGAAGTTCCTGTTGCAGTTGGCGGTGGCCAATGGAGTGCTGGCTGGTGTGATACTGCTGCTCAATGAGCCGGTGCCCACCTGGCTGGCGTATGGCGGCCTGGATCGTGCGCTTGAAATGGCGGTGCTGGTCGCCGCAGGTGTTGCGGTCTACTTCCTGACTCTCGCCCTGGTGGGCGTGAGGGTAAGACATTTCCGCCGTCGATAGGTTATAATCGCGCGTTTTCTCACCAGCAACATCAGGTTGCTGGCAAGCATCCAATAGAGGGTTCGCAGTACGCATGCGTCTGATCCGGGGGCTGACCAACCTCAAGCTGCTGTCACACCAGGAGAATACCTTTCTGTCTCGGGGCTGCGTGGCCACCGTGGGCAACTTCGATGGTGTGCACCTGGGGCATCAGACCATCCTCGACCAGGTAAAAGACAAGGCCACTGAACTGGGTGTGCCATCCGTGGCCATGGTGTTCGAGCCCCAGCCCCGGGAGTTCTTCCAGGGGGATGATGCGCCACCGAGGCTGACCGGATTCCGCCAGAAGTTCGAGGCCATCCTGTCCCACGGGGTGGACTGTGTGCTGTGCCTGAAGTTCGACGAGAACTTCCGCAGCTATTCCGGCATGGGCTTTATTGAGGACGTGCTGATCGACGGCCTGAAAGTCCACCACCTGGTGGTGGGGGACGATTTCCGCTTTGGCTGCGACCGCGCCGGAGACTTCCAGCTGCTCCGTGAGGTAGGGGAGACGGAAGGCTTCTCCGTGGAGAACACCCGAACCGTCACCATCGACGGGGAGCGTGTCAGCAGCACGCGGATACGCAATGCCCTCCAGACAAACCAGCTTGAGCTGGCCGGGCGCCTACTTGGCCACCCTTACACCATTCGCGGCAAGGTGGTGTATGGCCGTCAGCTGGGCCGTACCATTGGCGCACCGACCGTCAATATACTGCTGGATCGGTTGGCCCCCTTGCGGGGCGTGTACGTGGTGGACGTGGAACTGCCGGATGGCAGTCGCCGTGACGGAGTGGCCAATATCGGCCTGCGGCCTACGGTAGACGGCCGCCAGCCCTCGCTGGAAGTGCACCTGCTGGACTTTGCTGGCACACTTTATGGCCAGCGTATTGCTGTCACGTTCCGCCACCCGCTGCGGGACGAGATCAAGTTTGATTCCATTGATGAACTCAAAGACCAGATCGCCCGGGATTTCGAGAATGCCCGGGCGTGGATCGCCGACCACGGCACGGTCGCCAACCAACACTGACCGAGAGACTATGAGCGACTACAAGCACACGCTGAATCTGCCTGAAACCGCCTTCCCCATGCGCGGTAACCTGGCCAAACGCGAGCCCGACATGCTCAAGCGCTGGCAGGACCTGGATGTGTACGGCAACCTGCGCCAGCAGCGGGAAGGCCGGGACAAGTTCATTCTTCACGATGGCCCTCCCTACGCCAACGGCAGCATTCATATCGGTCACGCGGTCAACAAGATTCTCAAGGACATGATCGTCAAGTCCCGCAGCTTCATGGGCTATGACGCGCCCTACGTGCCCGGCTGGGACTGCCATGGCCTGCCCATCGAGCACAAGGTGGAACAGGAAATCGGCAAGGCCGGGGTCAAGGTAGACTACAAGACCTTCCGCCAGGCCTGTCGTGACTACGCCACCAAGCAGATCGAAGGCCAGAAGGCTGATTTTATTCGCCTGGGCGTCATGGGCGAGTGGGACAAACCCTACCTGACCATGGATCCGAAGGTGGAAGCAGGCATCGTCCGTGCTCTGGGCAAGATCGTCGCCAAGGGGCACCTGGTTCGTGGCTTCAAGCCGGTCTACTGGAGCGTGGTCGGTCAGTCCGCGCTGGCCGAGGCGGAGGTTGAATACCAGGACAAGACCTCAACGCAGATCGATGTGCGCTTCACCGCCGTGGATCAAGGCAAGGCGCTGGCGGCCTTCGGGACCGACCAGGGGCAGGGCGATGTCTCTGTCGTGATCTGGACCACCACTCCCTGGACCATTCCGGCCAACCAGGCGGTGTCCCTCCACGCGGAGCTGGAGTACGCCCTGGTGCAGACCGATGTGGGCCATGGCCCGGAACGGATGATCCTGGCGGCTGAGATGGTCGAGGGCATCATGAGCCGTTGGGATGTGGAGCAGTTTGAAGTACTGGCCACCTGCAAGGGCGAGGCCCTGGAGCGGCTTGAGTTGCACCACCCGATCTACGACAAGCAGGTGCCTGTTGTGCTGGGTGACCACGTCTCTACCGACGCAGGTACCGGCGCGGTCCATACTGCACCGGATCACGGTATGGAAGACTTTGAAGTGGGCAAGGCCTATGGCATCGGCACCATCAACCTGGTCCGTGCGGACGGCACCTACACCGACGCCGCCGGCGAGTTTGCCGGGGTGCACGTATACAAGGCGGATGAACCTGTCTGCTCCGCCTTGGAGCGGGAAGGCAAGCTGGTGCGCTCGGAGAAGTTCCAGCACAGTTACCCGCACTGCTGGCGGACCAAGACCCCGCTGATCTACCGGGCGACGCCCCAGTGGTTTATCAGCATGGACAAGGAAAACCTCCGCGCCGACGCCCTGGAAGCCATCAAGGGTGTGCGCTGGGTACCCGCCTGGGGCCAGAACCGTATCGAAGCCATGTTCGAGCAGAGCCCGGACTGGTGTATCTCCCGTCAGCGCACCTGGGGTGTGCCCATCACCTTGTTCGTCAACAAGGAAACCCAGGAGCTGCACCCGGACACCCAGGCCCTGATCGAAAAGGCCGCCCAGGCCATCGAGAAGGATGGCATCGACGCCTGGTATGACCTCGATATCAACGACATGCTGGGCGCCGACGCGGACCGGTACGAGAAGGTCACCGATACCCTGGACGTGTGGTTTGACTCGGGCGTTACCCATGAATCGGTCCTTCGCCCCCGGTCAGAGCTGGGCCAATTCCCGGCGGATATGTACCTGGAAGGCTCCGACCAGCACCGTGGCTGGTTCCAGTCCTCCCTGAAGACCTCCATCGCCATGAACGGCGTGGCACCCTACAAGCAGGTGCTCACTCACGGCTTCACCGTGGATGGCAAAGGTCGCAAGATGTCCAAGTCCCTGGGCAACGTGATTGCGCCCCAGGAGGTGATGAACGAACTGGGTGCCGACATCCTGCGCCTGTGGGTGTCTGCCACCGACTACAGCGGCGAGATGACGGTGTCCAAGGACATCCTCAAGCAGACCGCCGACGGCTATCGTCGTATCCGCAACACCGCCCGCTTCCTGCTGAGCAACCTCACCGGTTTTGACCCGGCGGAGCATATGGTGGCGCCGGAGGACATGATTGCCCTGGACCGCTGGATGGTGGACCGTGCCCTGCAGCTGCAGAACGAGCTGAACGAGGATTACGGCAACTACGCCTTCCTGCGAATCTACCAGAAGGTCTATAACTTCTGTGAGGCTACCCTGGGTGGCTTCTACCTGGACATCATCAAGGACCGCCAGTACACCACCCCGGCTGACAGCCTGGCCCGCCGTTCCTGTCAGACCGCGCTCTACCACGTGGCCGAAGCCCTGGTGCGCTGGATTGCGCCGATCCTCAGCTTCACCGCCGATGAGATCTGGCAGCACCTACCAGGTGAGCGGGGCGAGACCGTGTTCTATGAAACCTGGTACGAAGGCCTTACCGCGCTGCCGGACAATGCCGAACTGGGTCGTGACTACTGGCGCGAAATCTATAGCGTCAAGGAAGCCGTCAACAAGTGCCTGGAAGAAGCTCGCGGCCGTGGTGAGATCAAGGGTTCTCTCAGTGCGGAAGTGACCCTGTACTGCGAGGGCGAACTGGCGGACCGGCTGAAGCATCTGGATGAGGAGCTTCGCTTTGTGCTGATCACCTCCGAAGCCGCCGTACGCCCGATCTCCGAGGCGGATGGCGCCGAGCAGACTGGTCACGAAGGCTTGATGGTCAAAGTAACCCCGGCGACCCACGCCAAGTGCGAACGCTGCTGGCACCACCGGGAAGACGTTGGCCAGCACGGGACATACACCGATCTGTGCGGCCGCTGTGTGACCAACGTGGAAGGCCCGGGTGAAACCCGCTCCTTTGCCTGACGGAGTGGAACGCTGATGGACGCTGCCATGACACAGGAACAGACCGGCACCAAACTGAAGTGGCTATGGCTGGCCGTGGCGGTGATTGCCATCGACCTGGGCACCAAGGCCATGGCCACCGCCATGCTGACCTACGGCCAGCCAGTGCCGGTGGTGCCCATGTTCAACCTGACCCTGCTGCACAACACGGGTGCGGCGTTCAGCTTCCTGGCAGACGCGGCCGGCTGGCAGCGCTGGTTCTTCGTGGCGCTGGCGGTAGTCGTCAGTGTGGTGCTGGTCTACTGGCTGAAGGGACTGAAACGCAACGAAACCTGGACCGCCGTCGCCATCGCCCTGATCCTTGGTGGCGCGATTGGTAACGTCTATGACCGGGTAGTCCACGGCTACGTAGTGGACTTCCTCCACTTCTACTGGCAGGACTGGCACTTCCCGGCCTTCAACCTGGCCGACACCGCCATCACCATCGGTGCCGGCATGATGATACTCGACATGTTCCGCAAGCCCGACGACCAGGCGGCGGACGGGAGCAACCGATAGCCATGAAAGAACTGCCCATCGACCAGGGAACCCGGGTGACCCTCAACTTCGCCCTCAAGTTCACCGACGGCCAGGTCATCGACTCCACCTTTGAAAAAGAGCCGGCCAGGCTGGAAATCGGCGACGAAAACCTGCCGGAAAACTTCGAGGCCTATCTGATGGGCCTCAAGGCCGGCGACCGGGAAACCTTCGAAGTCCCCCCGGAAAAAGCCTTCGGCCAGCACAACCCCAGCAACGTACAAACCTTCAAGCGCCACGAATTCAGCGCCGACATGGTGCTTGAACCCGGCGTCATGATCTCCTTCGCCGACGCCCGCCAGAGCGAATTACCCGGTGTGGTCAGCCGCGTGGAAGGGGACCAGGTGGACGTGGACTTCAATCACCCGCTGGCGGGGCGTACACTGGTGTTTGAGGTAGAAATTATTGACGTTGAACCTGTTGCGACAGCGCATTAGTTGGCGACTCGCAACCAGTTACGAGGATTCGATGCGGAGAGTACCGCCCCGCAGCGAAGCCAGACTCCCAAGCCAGCAGGCCCGAGTAACCAAGGCACTATGCAAATCAGACTAGCCAACCCCCGCGGCTTCTGCGCCGGGGTAGACCGAGCCATAGAAATCGTCAACCGGGCCCTGGAGGTCTTCGGTGCGCCAATCTACGTTCGCCACGAAGTCGTCCATAATAAATACGTGGTAGACGACCTCCGCAACCGCGGCGCCATCTTCGTAGACGAACTGGAAGAGGTTCCGGACGACACCCTGGTCATCTTCAGCGCCCACGGCGTCTCCCAGGCGGTGCAGAAAGAAGCCGCCGACCGTGGCCTTAAAGTCTTTGACGCCACCTGCCCGCTGGTCACCAAGGTCCACATGGAAGTCATGCGCTACAGTCGTGACGGCCGCGAGTGCATACTCATTGGACACCAGGGCCACCCGGAAGTCGAGGGCACTATGGGCCAGTACGACCGCAGCAACGGCGGCGACATCTACCTGGTGGAAAACGAGGCGGATGTGGCCAGCCTTGAGGTCAAAAACCCTGAGGGACTGTCTTTCGTTACCCAGACCACCCTGTCCATGGACGACACCGCCCGGGTTATTGATGCGCTTCGGGACAAGTTCCCGCAGATAGAAGGCCCCCGCAAGGACGACATCTGCTACGCCACCCAGAACCGCCAGGACGCCGTCAAACAGCTGGCCGGCGACTGCGACCTCATGCTGGTGGTAGGCTCCCCCAACAGCTCCAACTCCAACCGCCTGCGGGAACTGGCCGAACGCATGGGCACCCCGGCCTACCTTATCGACGAGGCCGCCCAGATCGACCCGGCGTGGCTGGAAAACTGCACCGTCGTCGGCGTAACCGCCGGCGCCTCTGCCCCGGAAGTCCTGGTCAACGACGTCATCAAACGCCTCCAGGACCTGGGCGGCACAGCCCCCGAGGAAATCGCCGGACGGGAAGAAAACATCGTCTTCTCTATGCCCAAGGAGCTACGTATCGATGCGGTGAACGTTTAGGCAGCCCCGGCCTGCCTGAACCTTCAACCCCAGCCTGCCAACCCGGGCTTGCGGGCCCCCGTTCACCCAGGCTCACCAACTCCTCCGTTCACCCAGACTCACCAACTCCCCGGTTCACCCAGGCTCGCCTATCCCCCCGTTCACCTTGAGCCTGATTTCCCCTGTTCGCCCCGGGCTTGCGCGCCGCCGTTCACCCAGGCCCACCAACTCCCCGGTTTACCCAGGCTCGCCTACCCCCCCGTTCACCCTGAGCCTGACGAAGGGTGGGATGACAAAACAGCCCCTCCCAGACAAACTCAGAATCAAACGAAGCCAGTGATGCCTTTCAAACGCTCCTCCAACCAGAACCAACGTCCTTCTTCGTTACCCATGCCTGCCATGTGATCCAGATCACGCCCAAACCCTAACCCCAACCGCTTATCCGCCAACTAAAACCGCTCATCGCCTGGCTATAGATGGCAAAATGGACGGCGGTTAATCTTTTGGTAAGTCATGATGGAAGTGGTCTATGCGCGGAAGACATCGAAGTTCCGGTTTTACGCTAGTCGAGTTAATGATCACGCTCGCTGTGCTTGCAATTATCCTGTCCATTGGCGTGCCGTCGTTCAGGACCCTGATGGAAAACAACCGGGTCACCTCACAGGCCAACACGCTGTTGAGTGCAGTGAACCTGGCGCGAACAGAGGCGGTCAAGCGCGGCATAGAGGTGACCTTGAAGCCGGAGCCGGGTGGTTTTAGTGATGGCTATTGCGTAGTCGTAGGGGCGGCAGGCGATCATGCAGACTGCGAAGCGGCGGAAACGGCGAACGACCTTGTCCGAACGTTCGAAAAGCCGGGCGCTCTGACGTTGGCTGACAATGGATTTGCAGGCATCAGTTTCGATGGCCGAGGATTCCGCTCAGATCCCGCTGTAGGCGCTGCTGACCCAGAAATAACGCTTCAGCCCGATTCGTGCTCGACAGGTGATTTAAGGCAACGGAAGCTGGTTGTATCCAATGGAGGGAGGGCATCAGTGATGACGGGGGAGGCGTGTACATGAGGCGTTCGTTTACTTCCACGGCTGTACACCCTGACACTGCCTCTGCTAAGCAGGCCGGCATAGCGTTAATCGAAGTGCTCGTGTCGGTTTTGATCCTTGGCGTGGGGCTCCTTGGTATTGCGGCGATGCAGTCCGTATCCAGTCAAATGACCAACGGCGCCGAGCAGCGTACCCAGGCAATTCTCCTGACCTATGACATGCTGGATCGAATCCGCGCGAACGGGGGCAGTGTGGCTGGCTATGACGGCACCGAGATTAAGCCAGAGGATGTTAACTGTGCCACGGATTTTGCCTGGGACAACACGAAAAGCGTTGTCGATAACGATATTGCTGAGTGGGGCAACCAACTCGCCTGTGTTCTGCCTGAAGCCACGGGCAGGATCTTTGTTAATGCCGCAAACGGAGCAGTCACAGTATGGGTTGACTGGAAGCGACAAGATCCCGATGGGCAACCAGTTGCTGCGACTTCGATACTGTAGGAGTTATGGTGATTTCTGGTGTATGGAAGCAGGCTGAAGAGGTGGCGTATCCTGTTGGTTGATCACCGCGACGATCACAACCAACAGAGGAACGATACGCCATGTCCAAGTCTAACCTGCACGCTCTTTCACAACCAGAGGTAGCCACCAACGACCCGCTGCACGAGCTGATCCAGCAGGGTGCGCGTGATCTCATTGCACAGGCTATCGAGACCGAGCTGGACAGCCTGTTGAAGCAGCATAAAGACCTCAAGGCACCTGATG
The DNA here is from genome assembly GCF_023156245.1 of Marinobacter bryozoorum. Lineage (GTDB taxonomy): Bacteria > Pseudomonadota > Gammaproteobacteria > Pseudomonadales > Oleiphilaceae > Marinobacter > Marinobacter bryozoorum. The sequence continues at coordinate 23,587 of NZ_JAKZAH010000031.1, read as the reverse complement.
GTCGCAAGGCGGTGGTGCGCAACGGACACTTGCCCAAGCGCACCGTTCAGACCGGCGTGGGCGACGTCGAGGTCCAGGTGCCCAAGGTCCGGGATCGCAGCGGTTCCGGCATCCGGTTCAACAGCCAGCTACTGCCGCCGTATCTGAAGCGGGCCCGGAGTCTGGAGGAGTTGATCCCCTGGCTCTACCTGCGCGGGGTTTCATCAGGTGACTTCCAGGAGGCCTTGAGCGCCCTGGTTGGCGAGCAGGCCAAAGGGTTGTCGGCGAACACGGTCTCTCGGCTCAAGGCGAAGTGGCTTGATGAGCACAAGGACTGGCAGCGCCGGGACCTGAGCCAGAAACGCTATGTGTACTGGTGGGCAGACGGCGTGTACAGCAACGTCCGCTTGGATGACCGACTCTGCCTGCTGGTGATCATCGGCGTGACCGAGCATGGTCACAAGGAGCTGGTTGCTGTTGAGGACGGCCACCGGGAGTCCGAAGCCAGCTGGCGAGAGCTGCTCACGGACTTGCGCGAACGTGGCCTGGAACCTTCGCCCAAGCTGGCTGTTGGTGACGGTGCATTGGGCTTCTGGAAGGCCCTGAGCAAGGTATTTCCGGACACACGCCATCAACGGTGCTGGGTTCACAAGACGGCCAACGTGCTGGACAAGCTGCCCAAATCGGTGCAGCCGAAGGTGAAGTCAGCCTTGCATGAGATCTACCTGGCCGAGACTCGTGACAGCGCCCACAAGGCTTTTGACAGCGCTTTGCGGCGGTTCCGGGACAAGTACCCCAAGGCCATGGAAAACCTGGAGAAGGATCGTGATGAGCTGCTGGCCTTCTACGATTTTCCAGCGATTCACTGGATTCACTTGCGGACGACCAATCCGATCGAATCCACCTTCGCTACAGTACGGCTCAGAACCAAGCGGAGCCGATCCTGTGGCAACCGGGACACCACGTTATCGATGGTGTTCAAACTGCTCCAGTCCGCCCAGAAACGCTGGAAACGGATCAAGGGGTTCGACCAACTGAAGCTGGTCGTGGACAACGCTCAGTTTCGAGATGGTATACAGGTGGATGATCAATCTGACAGGAACGCTGCCTGATGGTCATACACCAGATTTGACAATAACTCATACTGTAGAGGGTGTGATGGTTAAACGAGCCAATTTCGTTCACAGAACCCGAATGGCGGGTCTCTCGCTGGTCGAGCTGATGATCGCCCTGTTGCTGGGGGTGATCCTGACCCTTGGTGTTACCCAGGTGTACCTGGGAACAAGTCAAACCTATCGGCTTACCGATGGCATTGCGCATGTGCAGGAGACCGTTCGCTTTGCGACTTCAATGTTGCAGCGGGAACTTCGCAGTGCGGGCGGCATGAGCTGTTTGCCTCCGAACAGCATTGACGAAGACGGTAACCCGGACCCTTTGTTGCTCGACAGCAAGCTACAGGGTGATACAGCAGCTTTCCTGGGGACCGGTATCACTGGTTGGGAGGCGAAGGGTACCGGCGTTGGCGATTCGCTTACTATCAGTAGTACCGTCGCGACGAGTTGGGGGGATTGGGCGCAAGGGGTTGGGGGAGACAGCCTGCCTGGTGACCTGGCGGACGAAGACGCCAAACTGATTACGGGCTCCGATGTATTGGTGGTCGATTCGTTCACTAACTTGCCCATTGTCATTGAAGGATACAGCACGGGTAACCTCAAAGTTGCCAACGCATCCAACATCCCCCAGGGGAGTATCATTCTGGCTATAACCCCGGGGTGTGGCGGGGGGGAGCTCTTCCAGAAGGCTAACTCACCCAATGGTAAGTCTATCCCGATGGCAGGCTCTGGCTTTACTCCTGGTAATGAACCAGGCAGTAAATTCTTAAGGGAATATGAAGACGGTTCGAGGGTGGCTCAATTCACCAGAAAGGCCTACTACGTCGCTGAAGGTGCCAGCGGTGTCCCTTCACTGTTTATACGTAGTTTGGTTCCGGGTGTCCCTGCGCAGGAGCTGGTCGAAGGTATCGAGTCCATGCAGGTGGTTTATGGGCTCAAGGGTGAATACAAAACGGCGGATGAAATTGAAGCCAAGTCCTGGCTGGATGTTAGCAGCGTTCGTATCGCGTTTATTGCTCGTAGCGCAGGTAATGCGAACAGTGAGGATATTACCCGTACGTTCAACCTGGTGGGTACGCAAGCCACGACCCCCACGGACAGGCTGGCCCGCGTAGTGGCTTCGACCACCATTGGCCTGAGGAATCGGATGCAATGATAAAGACACCGCGAACCCCGGCCGTCGGTGGTGAGTCCGGCAGTGCCCTGATCGTTTCCCTGGTAATGCTGCTGCTGATTTCCCTGATCGGCATCAGCAGTATGCAAGGTACGGTTTTACAGGAGCGGATGAGCTCAAACCTCCAGGATCGCAACATTGCCTTTCAGGCCAGTGAGAGCGCCCTGAAGGTTGGTGAGGACTGGTTGGCAGCTAACCCATTGGCTGCACTCACAAATGAGCGTCTCGACAGCCCGGCAACATGGGCCGGCGGTGGAGACAACATCCTTCCCGTGATTGTCGGAGATGAGCAGCTTGTATCCCAGCCAAAATATTATGTGGGCTGGCTTGGCGATTACTGTCCGCCGTCTCCTGAAGGTTCATTACCTTGTTATGACCGGTTCGCCGTAACGTCTCGCGCTGAGGGTGGTACTTCAACCTCGGTGGTTATTCTACAGTCTACGTTTATGCCTAAACCTTAGCTGAAAGTGGCGGTCAGTCAGCTTTCCAGTTGAGTCAGGAGATTAGCCATGGCACAGGTCCAAAACAGAATAAAAGCTTTAATCGGCAAGAGGTCAATGCATTGCCTTGCCTCTTGCATCGCCACCGTTTTGACACTGAATTCCGCACTGGCTGATCCAGTCGATATTGCCGATATCCCGCCATCTTTGAGCGCTGGTGTTGAGCCGAATATCATGTTCATCATCGATGACTCGGGGTCTATGCAGTTTGAGTTGCCTGAGAGCCCTTATACTTCCAGTACAGATTACCTTTTCCCCCCCGTTTCTGATATGTACGGGCAGAATATATACGAGAACAATATTTTCGATTTCAGTGATAATAATCCAAGAAATCGATATTTCCGGTCAAATCACAATAACCCGTTTTTTTACAACCCGGAAAAGACCTATGAGCCCTGGTATAAGGGAGACAGGTCACAATGGCCAGATTCTGATCCGACCGCTGCCCCCTATTTCCCGGGTTTGACAAACTCCGCTACACTGGATCTCACTACCGAGCAAAGTTACAATCGGTGGGTGGAGCATGATAGTGGCAACGATTATGACTATGAAAGTGATTCGAAAAATTACTGGCCCATTACCTATTACGTTCTGAAAAACGGTGGTGATGTATGGGATAGGGATAGTTATTATCGGTACCAAATCCGGGATAAAATAGCATACCGAAAAGACCTTGCTGCAGGGGATGGGGGTGAAGAGTCGGTATCAACACTCCAGTTCGGAAATGCCCCTGCAAGAAGCGTTGAGGACGAAATTCAAAACTTTGCCAACTGGTTTTCCTATTATCGTTCGAGGACCTTGGCTGCACGCTCTGGTATAGGTAATGCCTTCTCGCAACAGCCTGAAGGAATGAGAGTAGGATATGGACGTCTTAACAAAGGCAGTTCCACTGTTGATGGCGTTTCCACTCGTACCATTGTGAATGGTGTGCGCTCATTTAAGGGTAGTGATCGAGAGCAATTTTTCACCAGCTTATACACTGATAAAACGCCGAATGAAGGTACACCATTACGATTGGCGTTAAAGCGAGCTGGTGAATACTTCGAAAGGACGGATAACCGGGGACCGTGGGGCGCCGAGCCTGGGGAAAACAATTCTTCAAAGCACCTTGAATGTCGGCAGTCATTTACGATCCTTATGACAGATGGCTACTGGAGTGGCAACAGCCCGAGTGTGGGTGATGTCGACGGTAGTGATGGCGATGCTATCGATGACTATGAAGGTTATAAAGCGGCTGCACCCTTTGAGGACAGCCATTCCAATACACTTGCTGACGTAGCAATGCACTACTGGAATCGGGATCTCCGGCCGGACCTGGATAACAAGGTGCCGACCAGCGGGGTCAATCCTGCCTTTTGGCAACACATGGTTACGTTTGGTGTGGGTCTCGGTGTAAGCGGTACCATCAATTACCCTGGCTCAGATCCGTTTGCTGAAATCGGAAAAGATAACCCCAGTTTTACCTGGCCAGACCCTGACGACAGCGAACCTGCTAAAGTAGATGACCTACTGCATGCAGCTGTAAACAGTCGTGGTGGTTTTTTCAGTGTTGATGATCCGGACAGCTTTGCGACTGAACTGTCTGATGTTCTGTCAGTAATCATTAGCCGGGTTGAACAATCCGCCACCGCAGCCGCAGCCAGTTCGGCAGTGTTCAGCGAGGGCTCGCTCAGCTATTCGGCAGGCTACCGCTCAACCGACTGGAGCGGCGCACTGCAGGCAAGCCGTATCCTGTCCGGAGGCGGCCGTGGCCAGCTCATGTGGGATGCCGAGCGGGAACTGGAATCCAAGGGCTTCAACAACCGAAAGCTCTTCACCCACACCGGGACCGGTGGCGTAACGTTTGATTACGATAACCTTTCGTCGGACCAGAAGGATGCACTGGACACAGCGCTGGACGGAAGCGCCGACGACCTGGGTGCGGACCGGGTCAGCTGGTTGAGTGGCGATACCAGTGCTGGTGAGAACTTCCGGGAACGTACGCACAAGGCGGAGGGTAGCTCCGTTACCCGTCCGCGCATGCTGGGGGACATTATTGGTTCCAACCCCCAGTACGCCGGCAAGGTCAATTTCGGCCACCGGCGTTTGGGAGGTACGGAAGGCACGGCCTACGCCACTTTCCGCGCCAGTGAGGACTATCGCGAACGCCCGGACGCCATCTATGTGGGGGCGAACGATGGCTTCCTCCATGCGTTCCACGCGAAAACCGGTTCAGAGCTGTTTGCGTACATGCCTGGTGAATTCCTGAACCCCGCACCCGGTAAAACCTATGCGGCGGTCAACGAGTTGATGGATCCGGAGTATGACCACCGCTTCTTCGTGGATGGCACGCCGACCATCGCCGACGCCTATGTCGGTGGAGAATGGAAGACCGTCCTTCTTGGTACCACCGGTGTCGGCGGCAAAACCGTCTTTGCCCTGGACGTGACCGACCCCCAAGACTTCTCTTCCAGTGATGTACTCTGGGAGTTTACCGATCCAGAACTGGGGCGTGGTGTCAGCGATGCCCAGATAGTGCGTCTCGATACCGGAAAGTCGGTTGCTGTTTTTGGTAACGGTTACAACTCCACATCCCACGAAGCCGCGCTGTTTGTCGTGGACCTGTCGAACGGGACTTTGCTCAGCAAGGTCAGCACGGGTGCGGGCGATGCCGACGATCCGAACGGCCTCGCCACCCCGGCGATCATGGTAGACCCTCAAACGGGTGAGGCCATTCGGGCATACGCAGGGGATCTCCAGGGGAATATCTGGCGGTTCAATCTTGAAGGCGGTGCTTCCAAGCCCGACCTGCTTTTTACGGCTACCAATGCAGCAGGGGAGGCACAGCCCATTACTGCAGCGCCACGACTGGCCTATGTGCCTGGTGGTGATGCCTCTGAAGTCATTGTACTGTTCGGCACCGGCGCCTATTTCCGTACCGGTGACAAGAGTGACCTTCGGGTGCAAAGTCTTTACGGCATCTATGATGACGGCAAGGCAAAATCAGTCGCCCGGAAAGACCTCCTGGAACAGGAGATCACCAGTCACAAAACGGTGGAGTACACCGTCAAGGCAGGCGCAACATCAGAGCTGCAGGATGTTGTGCTCCGCACGGTTTCGGACAACGCGATTGGTGACTCACACAAGGGTTGGGTACTCGACCTGGATGCGGTCAGTGGCGAGCGGGTGGTCAGTCTGGCGGCCTTCCCGTCCGGCTATCCGGTGAAGCGGGTTCGTTTCAGCACTTTGATTCCCGAGAGCAATGCCTGTGGCTCCGGCCAGACTGGCTGTGTGCTGGATATTGACGTAAAAACCGGCGGCAAGACTGCCGATCACGTGTTCGATCTCAACCGGGATGGCAAGTATGACCTCAGTGATGCTGCTGAATCCGACATCGTGAACGGTGTATGTGAGGTTCTCAGTGGTGAGCGCATTACTGTCATATCCGAGAACGGCAATGACCGGGTCCTGGACTCCGAAATAGTGGAGGTCGGTGACGACTATGACGGACCGGTAGTCGATCCGGATCCTCAGGATCCCGGCGACGACGATCCTGATGACCCCGCACCGGGGCAGGAGCCGCCTTGCACCGGTCCGCTGTGCATCGAAGGTAACGATATGGGATTCGGTCGCCAGAACTGGGAAGAACTGCGGTAATAAGCAGGAAGGGGACACCCTGTCCCTTTCCTGCTTTGTTTTATCACCAGCTACCTTGATTTAGGGCAGAAGTAATGAGGCAAGTCAGCAACCGGGGGTTTACCCTCATCGAGCTCATGATCGTAGTGGCCATTGTCGGCATCATTGCTGCCGTGGCTTACCCCAGCTATCAGAGTCATATTGAAAATACTCGTCGGACAACGGCCCAGGCTGACCTGATGGAATTGGCCCAGTTCATGGAGCGGCAGTACACCAACGGTTACACCTATCGCCCGGGCAATGTCAAACCTACTTTACCCTTCACGACCCAACCACGAAACGGTGGTGCAGCTTTCTATAACTACGGTTTTGATAGCATCGCCGACGACAGCTTTGTACTGCAGGCTAACCCGGTTGGTGGCCAGGCCGGAGATGACTGCGGCTGGCTGAGAGTCGACGAAACCGGCTCCAGGACCAGTGAGTTTGGAGACCCGGACTGCTGGAGGTAGTCAGGGTCGGGCGCTCCGGGTGAGGTCGTTTGATAGCCCTTAGCGGCATGCTCAGGCATTTGAACAGGACACAGGGCTCCCGCCACTGTCTTCAATCACGCCATCACTATCCTTATCCTGTGCCCAACGAGTCCTACCGTTCATTGTGAAGATCAGCCGACGTATCGCGGTGGGGGTCGTGTTTTCGTCTCTTGGGCAATAGGTGAGATTGCCCATAACACCTGGGCTGAAGCCGAGCCCGTTGAACCGGACCATCTTCAGAAAGCCTGGCTTTGCTTGCAGCGTGCCTGCAGGTATTTCCGGCACTGTCAGCAGGATGTTTTCTGAGGCGTTCCGGGTGCCATCACCGTTGCTGTCGGCAAAACTCATCAACTCCTGGTTCCAGTCTGATGTGCACGCCCCGGTGTCCTTGTCCAGAGGGCAGAGTACAACGCTCTCGCCGCGTTTGATGGCTTCCGCACGGGTAAACTGGATTGCCCGGTAGATTTGCCGGGTGACGGATTTCGCCTGGTTGAGCTCGATCAACTTGCCGCTTGCTGGAACGGCAATGGAAATAATGATGGCCAGAACGACCATGGTGATGAGCAACTCTAAAAGGGTAACCCCAATCTGGCTTGCTGGTCGGTGATTCACGCCGTGTCCTCCGTTGACATGGTTGTAACCCGACCTCGACCTGGGCGGGCGTTACCTTAATGTCACGGTGGCTTCATGGCTGTAGGAGATCGGCCAGACCCGATGTAAGTGAGCGTGGTTAATCTACTCCATCCCCAACTTCTTCAACCGATACCGCAAAGCCCGGAAACTGATCCCCAGCCGCTTGGCTGCGGCGGTTTTGTTCCATCGGGTTGCTTCAAGCGCTCTCTCAATCGCCTGGCGTTCGATGGTTTCCAGGTAGTGTTCAAGGTCTATTTCACCATCAGGCAAAGGCGGTAACCCTTCATCTTTGTCGGTTCCACTGGCTTCCGGTGCCTGTTGCTCCTGGTGCAGGTCGACCGGCGGCGTGCCTATGTGCAGGTCATCCGTATCGATCACTTCCGAGTCACACAGGGTAAATGCCCGCTCCAGGATATTCTCCAGCTCCCGGACATTGCCCGGGAAGACGTAGTCCTTCAGATAGTTCAGGGCAGCGTGGCTGAGCCGCGCGGGAGGACACTCGTATTCACGGGCGATGCGTTCGAGGATGTGGTTGGCCAGCAGCGGGATGTCATCCGGACGTTCCCGCAGTGGCGGCACGGCCAGTTCAATGACGTTGATGCGATAGAACAGGTCCTGACGGAAGCTGCCGTCTTTGACCAGTTCCGGCAGGTTCTTGTGGGTGGCGCTCAGAATGCGGATATCCACCGGTACTTCCCGTGATTCGCCAACGGGGCGCACGGCTTTTTCCTGGATGGCCCGCAGCAGTTTCACCTGCATGGCCAGGGGCAGGTCGGCCACTTCGTCCAGGAACAGGGTGCCGCCACTGGCACTGCGGAACAGGCCGTCCTTGTTCTCGTTGGCGCCGGTAAAGCTGCCCTTGCGGTGGCCGAAGAATTCGCTTTCCATCAGTTCGGAGGGAATTGCGCCGCAGTTTACCGCCACAAACGGGGCTTCGCTGCGTGGGCCCTGCATATGGATCATACGGGCGACCAGCTCTTTACCACTACCGGATTCACCGCTGATAAACACCGGCGCCTGGCTTCGGGCGAGTTTCCGTGTCTGGCCGCGAAGGCGCTGGATTTCCCGGGAGTTACCCAGCAGCAGGCCGGGTTCGTCGGCCTGCTGGATCTCCTGTCGTTCCGGCTCCGACAGCTTCAGGGCACTGTTCACCAGTTCCCGCAGGCGGGGCAGTTCCACCGGTTTGCTGACAAAGTCGAAGGCGCCGGCCTTCAGGGCCTCGATGGCGGTATCCATGTTCCCGTAGGCGGTAATCACTGCCACAGGGGTTTCCGGTCGGTGCTCCTGGATCCAGGCCACCAGGTCGATGCCGTTGCCGTCCGGCAGGTTCATGTCGGTAAGGCACAGGTGGGCCGGCTCTGCCGCCAGCAGTTCACGCGCCGTGGCCAGGTCCGGGGCCGAGCGGGTAGCAATGCCCATGCGCACCAGGGTGATTTCCAGCAATTCGCGGATATCCGGCTCGTCATCCACAATCAGCGCGGTATGGGTGGTCATAGGGTTACATCCTTTCTGTTTTTCATATCAGTCGGCCGGACGGGGCAAAGGTGATCCGGAAACAACAGCCTTGCCCGTCGCCTTCAAGCAGGGCCAGGTGGGCCTGGTTGGTTTCGCAAAGCTCCCGCGCCAGGTAAAGGCCCAGGCCCGTGCCGCTCTTGTCAGTGGTGAAGAAGGGTTCGAACACCGAATGGCGGTGCGCTTCTGCAATACCGGGGCCCTGGTCTTCCACGTCGATGTAGGCTCGCTCGCCGTCACTGGTGGCGCTGGCCCGAAGGGTGAGGGTGGCCGTTCCGGTGTGTCGCTTGCTGTAGCGTAGTCCGTTGTCGCAAAGGTTCGTCAGCACCTGTTCGATCTGGCTTTTGTCGAACCGGGCGGCGGGCAGGTCAGGGGCCAGGTCCAGGGTGATCGTGGGTGGCTCGCCGTTGTGGTGGCTGGTGGACTGCTGATAGTCCCGGACGAAGTCGGTGAGCCACTGGTCCAGGTCAATCAGGCGGGCATCTGCCTGGCGGCGGCGGGACAGGTCCAGCACGTTCTCGATAATGCCGTTTACGCGGACCGAGTGCCGCTGGATGATGTCCAGCATGCGCTGATCGGGCTCAGCAATGTCGCCTGACTCGCTCATTAACTGCGCTGCGTGGCTGATGGCGCCGAGGGGATTGCGGATCTCGTGGGCAATCCCGGCAGTCAGCCGCCCCAGTGACGCAAGTTTCATTTGCTGGGCCTGCTGGGTGACCTTGCTGAGGTCTTCGATGAACACCAGTACCAGGTCGCTGCTCTCTTCATCCAGGCGGGTAAAACTTGCCTGGATCATGGGCGATGCCGGCTGTATCTGGCAGGGTTCGGGTCGTTTCCGGGGGTCCTTTTGCCAGGCTCCCAGGCCTTCCAGTAACGCTACTGGTAACACACGGCTCTGGTGCCCACGGTACCCGGTGATGCCGAACAGCAACTCCTCGGCGGCGGCATTGGCAAGGCGGATTCGGCCATCCTGGTCGGTCACCACGATCCCTGTACGCATGCGCTGGATGATCTGCTCGTTGATCTTTTCCAGCTCGATGATACTGCGGGCCCTGGAGTCTGCCAGGGCTTCGCTGCGCTGCATGCGGCGGGTAACCGACTGGAGGATCAGTGCAGCGCCAAAGTAGAGGATACCCAGTGAGCCCGCCCTGACAATGTTGTCTACGCTGTCCCCGTGCACCATGACACCCCACCCGGCGACAGTAAGGGAGCAGATGGCTGCGAGGGCGGCATAGAAAATCCCCATGCGGCTGGGGGTCAGGATGTTCCCCGCTGCCACCGAAATAATGATCAGGTTGGCCAGGCCGTTGGTGATTCCGGAGCTGCTGAACAGCAAAAGATGAATAACCAGGATGTCCAGCAACACCGACAGGGTGATCTGGCGCTGGCTTGGGTTAAGCCCACCCACCAGCATCAGTCCGATGCCGATGTTGAGCATCAGGTAGCCCAACACACCGACCTGGTAATAGGCCGCCAGGCGCAGGGGCTGGTTAAGTTGGGTCGGGTCCACAAACAGCAGCCCGGTCAGCACCAGGCTGATCACAATCCGGTACAGGTTGTACACCCGGAACAGCCGGCGGGACTGGGTAGGTGCTCCCCGTCGGTCAATCCGGCGGGTCGTGCTGGCCATGTCGACAGACGGGTCGCTCAAATGGGGTCTCTCTGCAGTCTGGCAGTGGGTTAAAACGGCCTTCCATGAGTGACTGCGGCAGCAATCCCTTTATTACACCGCGCAGACTCCTATAATAGCCTTTTCACAGCAACAGGTTACAGGAGCGGGCGCATGTCTCAGCAGCCAGGGTCAACAGCAACAGGCCAGACCGCACGGAAACTGACCGTGGTCATGGCGCAGATGGATTTTCTGGTTGGTGATATACCCGGCAATGCCCGGCTGGTCATTGATGCGGTCCGCAGGGCTGAGCGGGAGCATAGCGCAGATCTGGTTGTGTTTCCGGAACTCTGCCTCACCGGTTACCCGCCGGAGGACCTGCTGCTGCGTCCCAGCTTGGACCTGAGGGTAGCGGAGGCACTGGCGTCGTTACAGCAGGCAAACCTGGCTGCAGGCTGTATTATCGGCGCCCCGGTGCGGCAGGGGGGCTTATTGTATAACGCCGCTGTGCTGATCGATCAGGGTGAGATCGCCGCCACCTATTTCAAGCAGTTCCCCCCCAATTACCAGGTGTTTGATGAAAAACGCTATTTTGCGGCCGGCTCCGGCCCCTGTGTCGTTGATTTCCGGGGCGTGCCGATAGGGCTGACGGTTTGTGAGGATATCTGGAGTGATGGCCCGGCAGAGCAGGCGGCGGAGGCCGGTGCCCGGTTGCTGATCAACCTCAACGCCTCCCCCTACGATATCGGCAAGCAGGCCCGTCGCAAGGCGCTGTTGGAAGGCAAGGCCCGGGATAACGGGCTGGCCATCGTGTATGTAAACCTGCTCGGAGGGCAGGATGAGCTGGTCTTCGATGGTGGCTCCCTGGCCTACGATCATTCCGGCGCACTGGCGGTAGAGGCGCCCCAGTTTGATGAGGGGCTTTACCCGGTTGAGTTTATCTGTGATCACCACTGCCAGCCCGTATCCCGGCCCCGCCCGCCTGAGCCTTCCATGGAAGAGAACGTTTACAAGGCGCTGGTACTGGGTGTCCGCGACTATGTGAACAAGAACGGGTTCCGTTCGGTGGTGCTGGGCCTTTCCGGGGGTATTGATTCGGCGCTTACCCTGGCCATTGCCGTGGATGCCCTTGGTGCGGACCGTGTGCATGCCGTGATGATGCCGTTTCGCTACACCTCTTCCATAAGCCTGGAGGATGCGGAGGCGGAAGCGAAAGCACTGGGGGTGCGCTATGACGTGTTCTCTATTGAGCCTATGTACGACAGCTTTATGGCCGCGCTGGAAAAACCGTTTGCGGGCACCACGCCGGACACCACCGAAGAGAACTTGCAGGCCCGCCTGCGGGGCGTGCTGCTGATGTCTTTGTCCAACAAGTTTGGCTCACTGGTGCTGACCACCGGTAACAAGAGTGAGCTCGCCGTGGGTTATTCGACCCTGTATGGCGATATGGCAGGTGGCTTTGACGTGCTGAAGGACGTACCCAAGACCGACGTCTTCCGGCTGTCCCGCTACCGCAATACCATCAGCCCGGTAATCCCTGAGCGGGTAATTACTCGCCCGCCCTCGGCCGAGCTGGCGCCCGACCAGAAAGATGAAGACAGCCTGCCGGGCTATGATGTGCTCGACCAGATTCTGAACCTGTATGTGGAGCGGGATTTCAGCGCTGAAGCCATCATAGCGGAAGGTTTTGAGCGGCAGGATGTGGAGCGTGTGGTGCGACTGGTTGATATCAACGAATACAAGCGCCGGCAGGCCCCGATTGGAGTCCGCATTACCGAAAGGGGGTTCGGCAAGGACCGGCGTTATCCCATCACCAACGGCTGGAAAATCGGCAACTGAGCGGCGTGGTTCCGGGCGGGGTTATTCCCGCCCGAGCAGCCCGAAGGTCATCACGTTCAGCAACGTCCGGTTCTCAGGGGTAAGGTCACGCCCCTGGAAGCGCATGTTGTCGTCGAAGGCTTCGCTCTCCGGGTGGTTCACAGCCAGCAGGCGTACCGCATCCCTGGCTGCATCGTCCAGTTCCAGTGCCTCGTAGGTTTCCGCCATCAGGATCAGGGCTTCCTCGGTAGAAGGGGATTCAGGGAAATTCTCTACCACGTACCTGGCGCGGTTATTGGCGGCCATGTAAGCCTGGCGGCGGATATAGTAGCGTGCCGCGTGGAGTTCCAGCTCCGCCAGGCGATTGCGGATGGCGATCATTCTCTGGCGGGCGTCGGGGGCGTACTGGCTGTCTGGATAGCGATCAAGCAGCTGAGAGAAATCCTGGAAGGCCTGCCGTTGCTCACCCGGGTCCCGGTCGGTGGGGTCTACACCCAGGTAACGGGTTGCCAGTCCCACATCCAGGTTATAGGACGCCAGGCCACGCATGTACAGGGCGTAGTCAGCGTGCTCGCTTTGCGGGTTCAGGCGCAGGAAGCGGTCCGCCGCACTGCGGGCGCCTTCCAGGTCGAGGTTCTGGTGCCGGGCGTAGATCAGGTCCAGCTGGGCCTGCTCAGCGTAGCGGCCGAACGGGTAGTAGGTTTCCAGCTGGTCCAGGTTGCTCTCGGCTTCATTGAAGTTGCCGGAGTTCATGGCCTTGCGGGCGTTGTCGTAATAGGCTTCTTCCGGCAGAACGTCCTGTTCCTCCGGGGTTGACGCGCAGGCGCCCAGAATCAGAGTGGCGGCCAGCAATGTACAACGAAAACCTGATCTCATGCCTGAATCCCGTATAATGACTGATTACCGGTTATCCTTACGGATAACGGAAGTTGGCCATTGTAACGACCTTGTTTGCCATTGTGCAGTGTTTAAGCTGAACATGAGGTAAACAGGCCAATGCCCGAGGGGCATGGCTTGATAACATGGCTTGATAATACAGTGCCAGACTGACTATTCACCAGGTGCGCGCAAACCATGGCAACCCATGCCGGTTTCGATGATGTTTCAGCGCCCGTAACGGCCCGGGGCCAGTATGACCGAACATTCCCGAATACAAGCGTCTTTCGAGGTGCCTCACGAACTCTCTGATCGTCGCCTGGACCAGGCCGTGGCTGAGCTGATGCCAGAGCACTCCCGCTCCCGCCTGCAGGGGTGGATCAAGGGCTGCAACCTGACGCTTAATGGCAAGCAGTGCAAGCCTCGGGACAAGGTTATGATGGGCGACCGCATCGCACTGGATGCGGAGCCCGAAGTCCAGGTGGAATGGCAGGCCCAGTCCATTGAACTGGATGTGGTCTACGAAGACGAGCACCTGCTGGTCATCAACAAACCGGCGGGTCTGGTGGTCCATCCGGCCGCCGGCCATGCGGACGGGACCCTGGTCAACGCATTGCTGAACTATGCACCGGAGGTTGAAAACCTGCCCCGGGCGGGCATCGTACACCGGCTGGACAAGGACACCTCCGGCATTATGGTGGTGGCCCGTAGCCTGATTGCGCACACCTCGCTGGTGGACCAGCTGCAAACCCGCACCATGGGCCGGGAATACGAAGCCGTGGTGGTGGGCGAGCTGACGGGCGGGGCTACGGTGGACGCGCCTATCGGGCGTCACCCCAGGGAGCGCAAGAAGATGGCCGTGGTACCTACCGGAAAGCCGGCGGTGACCCATTACCGGCTGGTGGAACGATTCGCCGCCCATACCCACGTTCGCTGCAAGCTGGAGAGCGGCCGCACCCATCAGATACGGGTTCACATGGCCCATGTGCGCCATCCGCTGGTGGGGGATCCGCTATACGGTGGTCGGCTGAGGCTGCCAAAAGGAACCACCGATGAACTCAGAGAGGTCCTGGCGGCGTTTCAGCGCCAGGCCCTGCACGCCCGCCAACTGACCCTGGAGCATCCGGCAACCGGTGAAACCCTGAGCTGGGAGGTGCCCCTGCCGGAAGACTTTGAAAACCTGCTGGCCGCGCTGCGCAAGCACGCCCGGGAGCTGGAAAGCCGTGAGTTCTGATCTGCCGCTATTGCATCCGGACTGGCCCGCGCCGTCCGGTGTGCAGGCCCTGTGCACGACCCGGACCGGTGGGGTGAGCTCTGGCCCCTGGGAGTCACTGAACCTGGGTGACCATGTGGGTGATAACCACGGAGATGTGCTGGAGAATCGTCGGCGAGTGGCCCACTGGGCCCACCTGGAACCCGAAAACTTTCACTGGCTCCAGCAGGTGCATGGCAAGGATGTAGTCCTGCTGCCTGGCAGTGATCAAATGGCCGATGCCGCGGTGACCAGTGCCCCCGGGCAGGTCTGCGCTATTCTGACCGCAGACTGCCTGCCAGTACTTTTCTGTGAACAGGCTGGTACCCGCGTGGCGGCCGCCCATGCCGGCTGGCGTGGCCTTGCTGATGGCGTTCTGGAAAACACGGTTCGAATGTTTCCTGAATCCCGCGAGGTCATGGCCTGGCTTGGGCCGGCGATCGGGCCGGAGCAGTTCGAAGTGGGGCCGGAAGTGCGGGAGCAGTTTCTGGCAGACAGCCGCGAAGCGGACCGCTTTTTCACCATGTCGCCACAGCGGCCCGGCCATTTTCTGGCGGATATCTACGGACTGGCCCGGTTCCGGTTGGGGCGCCTCGGGGTGACCCGTATCTTCGGGGGCGGGTTCTGTACCGTTACCGAGTCGGAACGCTTCTTCTCCTACCGCCGGGATGGACAGACCGGGCGAATGGCCAGTTGTATCTGGCTGAACAGCTGACCCCCCGCGTTTGCCGTCACCCGGCCCTTTTCAGATGACGTCCGTCAATTTTCTGACACTTTCTTGCTCTCCTACCTTGAAGTCCGTCAACCAGCCCCTACATTCAATGTCAACGCAAACAGGATTGTCGCCGGTTAACCCCTGAAGGGTTGCGACATCCGGACATTGAATCGGGGACTATAAAACATGCGAATCGATAAACTGACCAGCCGACTGCAGACCGCCCTTGCGGATGCCCAATCCCTTGCGGTTGGCAAGGATCACAATTTCATTGAGCCTGTGCACCTCATGCAGGTGCTGCTGGACCAGGAAGGCAGCTCTATCAAGCCGCTGCTGAAGCAGGCGGGCGCCGAGCCAGGCCGTGTTCGGCAGGCTATCGCCCGGGAAATCGAAAACCTTCCGGAAGTGAAGGGCTCTGCCGGTGATGTCTCCATGTCCAATGATATGGGGCGCCTGTTCAACCTGGCTGACAAGCTGGCCCAGCAGCGTGGCGACCAGTTCATATCCAGCGAGTTGATGCTGCTGGCGGCGCTGGACAGTCGGGGCACCCTTGGTCGCGTACTGAAGGAGCAGGGCGTCTCCAAGGAAAACCTGGAGAAGGCTATCGACGAGGTTCGTGGTGGCGAGGCCGTCAACGATGCCGGCGCCGAGGAAAATCGCCAGGCCCTTTCGAAATACACGATCGACCTTACCGAGCGGGCCGAGGCTGGCAAGCTGGACCCGGTGATCGGACGGGATGATGAAATCCGCCGCACCATCCAGGTCCTGCAGCGTCGCCGCAAGAACAACCCGGTTCTGATCGGTGAACCCGGTGTCGGCAAGACCGCCATCGTGGAAGGCCTTGCCCAGCGCATCGTTAATGGCGAAGTGCCGGACGGCCTGAAGGACAAGAAGGTGCTGTCCCTGGATATGGGTTCCCTGATTGCCGGTGCCAAGTTCCGCGGTGAGTTCGAAGAGCGCCTGAAGGCTGTGCTCAACGAGCTGTCCAAGCAGGAAGGCCAGATCATCCTGTTTATCGACGAGATCCACACCATGGTGGGTGCGGGCAAGGCAGAGGGCTCCATGGATGCGGGCAACATGCTCAAGCCCGCCCTGGCCCGTGGCGAGCTTCACTGCGTGGGTGCCACCACCCTGGACGAATACCGGGAAAACATCGAGAAAGATGCGGCCCTGGAACGTCGCTTCCAGAAAGTGCTGGTCAGCGAGCCCTCAGAGGAAGACACCATTGCCATTCTCCGTGGCCTGAAGGAGCGCTATGAAGTTCACCACGGTGTAGAGGTCACCGACGGTGCCATTATTGCGGCGGCCAAGCTGTCCCACCGCTACATTGCAGACCGCCAGTTACCGGACAAGGCCATTGACCTGGTGGACGAGGCAGCGAGTCAGATCCGCATGGAGATGGACTCCAAGCCAGAAGCCCTGGACCGCCTTGAGCGGAGGCTGATCCAGCTCAAGATTGAGCGGGAAGCCCTCAAGAAGGAGAGCGATGCAGCGTCGAAAAAGCGTCTGCAGGAGTTGTCCGACGTCATCACCGGTGTCGAGCGGGAATACGCCGACCTCGAAGAGGTCTGGAATACCGAGAAAGCAGCGCTGCACGGGTCACAGAAGATCAAGAGCCAGCTGGAGCAGGCACGGATCGACCTGGAGAACGCCCGCCGGGCAGGGGACCTGGGCAAGATGTCCGAGCTGCAGTACGGCACGATTCCCGAGCTGGAGCGTCAGCTGGACATGGCCAGCCAGGCCGAGATGATGGAAATGAGGCTGCTGCGCAACCGGGTCACCGACGAGGAAATCGCCGAGGTGGTGGCCAAGTGGACCGGTATCCCGGTATCCAAGATGCTTGAAGGTGAGCGGGACAAGCTGATGCGCATGGAAGAGGCCCTCCATGAGCGGGTTATCGGCCAGGATGAGGCTGTCGAAGCGGTCGCCAATGCGGTGCGCCGTTCCCGTGCCGGGCTGTCAGACCCCAACCGGCCAAATGGCTCGTTCCTGTTCCTGGGGCCGACGGGTGTGGGCAAGACCGAGCTGTGTAAATCGCTGGCGTCTTTCCTCTTTGACACCGAGGAAGCCATGGTGCGTATCGACATGTCCGAGTTCATGGAGAAACACTCCGTCGCGCGCCTGATCGGCGCACCTCCGGGCTATGTCGGTTATGAGGAGGGTGGCTACCTGACCGAATCCGTTCGTCGCCGGCCATACTCGGTGCTGTTACTGGATGAGGTTGAAAAGGCGCACCCGGACGTCTTCAACGTCCTGCTGCAGGTCCTCGACGATGGCCGCCTTACCGATGGTCAGGGCCGTACCGTGGACTTCCGGAATACGGTGATTGTGATGACCTCGAACCTGGGTTCCGACATCATCCAGCAGAAGGCGGGTGAGGAGAACTACGAGGCCATGAAGGGTGCTGTCATGGAGGTGGTGGGTACCCATTTCCGTCCCGAGTTCATCAACCGGGTTGACGAAGTGGTGGTGTTCCATCCGTTGGCGGAGGGCCAGATTCGCGGCATTGCCAGCATCCAGATCCAGTCGCTCAGCAAGCGCCTGAAGGAACAGGATATGAGGCTGGAGCTCGACGAGGACGCCATGGAGTTACTGGCGGAAGTTGGCTACGATCCGGTCTACGGTGCACGGCCGCTGAAGCGAGCGATCCAGAGGATGATCGAGAACCCGCTGGCCCAGAAGCTGCTGCAGGGCGAGTTCGTCTCCGGCGACGTGATTCGCGGTAGTGTTCAGGATCACCAGTTGGTGTTCACCAAGGCTTGACCCGGGCGGGGCGTCACAAAAAAACGGGAGCTTCCGGGCTCCCGTTTTTTGTGGCCGGATAGACGGCGCGGGTTGGTTCAGGATTCGGAGCCGCCGTCGCAGGTTTCCTCGACAATGGCTTCGAACTCGGCGCGTTTTTCCTGGATTTCTTCCGGTGTGAGGTAACGCTGCTCGCCGTCGGCACCTATCACGCGGACACGGGCGTTGCTGTTGACCGCCTGCAGGTTTGCCCGGGCAGCGTCACAACGGGCTTGCCGCTGCTTGCGGCGGGCTTCCTCAACTGCGGTTTCCTTTTCGTTGCGCTCCCTGTCGGCCTGTCGCTCATCCAGCGCTTTTAGCTGTTCCTGGGGTGACTTGCGTTGCGGGCTGCTGGTGGCAGTGCCTGAGCGGACGTTGACGCGGTCTGCCGCGCGACCTACCGGCTCCCGGTCGCCAAAGTGCACCACGCCATTCTCGTCAGTCCATCGGTACACCGAATCGGCTGTGCTCAGGGAGGGGGCGAGCAGCGCTAGCAGGGTGACCAAAATAAGGCGTCGAGTCATGTCTGAAGTCCTTGAGGTAAAACTGGCGGGCCGGCCACGTCTGACCGACTATAACCCGTTCATTAAAGCGAATCATGCCATGGTGGGCAAAGGTTTTCCCGGTTCGGCGCCGAATGTGTGAACCAGCAGGCACCCAGGGACGGGACCGGGTTCCGGGGCAGGAATTGCAGCTTTTTTCCAGTTTGAGGGGGTAACGGCACCATTTCTATTGACAGATACATTCCCGCTGTCAAAATTACAGGTTGCCTGAAAGCAGGGGTCAATACGGCAGGCAATCCCGAGCAGTAACCCCCGTTGAATACCACACTGTACTTCCTGTACCCCGGGTGCAGGCGGTTGCCTTTTTGTATCAGCAAAGCGCTTATATCCTGGCAACCCGTTGACTGGCCCTGTTCCGGAACCCTCAGGAGCCGGGCTGTCCAGGAGACAACCTCTGTCAGACATGGTGTGGCGGAACGCCCAGGCCGGCCTTCAAAAGAGGCATGGCACGGGGCATCCAGGCAATTCGGGAGGATTCCCGTAACATTCACTCGTTTATAGAGGGTAAATCACGTGGAGTTATTGTCTGGTGCCGATATGCTCATCCGCTCCTTGCAGGATGAGGGTATAGAGTACATCTATGGCTATCCCGGTGGTGCAGCGCTTCATATCTATGATGCGCTGTTCAGGCAGGACAAAGTCAAGCACATCCTGGTGCGCCACGAGCAGGCGGCGGTCCACATGGCCGACGGCTACGCCCGCGCATCCGGTAAACCAGGTACCGTACTGGTGACCTCGGGTCCTGGAGCCACCAACACAATTACCGGCATTGCCACCGCCTTTATGGATTCCATTCCCATGGTGGTTCTGTGCGGACAGGTAGCGTCTACCCTGATCGGTGAAGACGCCTTCCAGGAAACGGACATGATCGGCGTCTCACGCCCGGTAGTGAAGCACAACCTGTCTGTGCGTCACCCGGAGGAGATTCCCGAAATTATCCGCAAGGCTTACTACATTGCTTCAACCGGCCGTCCTGGCCCGGTGGTGGTGGATATCCCCAAGGATATGACCACGCCGAACGAGCGTTACGAGTATGCCTTCCCGAACAAGGTCAAGCTGCGTTCCTATAACCCGGCGGTCCGTGGCCACACCGGCCAGATCCGCAAGGCCGTGGACATGTTGCTGGCCGCCAAGCGACCCATTATCTACGCCGGTGGCGGGGTCATCCTGGGCAAGGCCACCGAGCAGCTCACCGAGCTGACCCGGACCCTGGGCTACCCGATTACCAATACCCTGATGGGGATCGGTTGCTATCCGGCATCTGACAAGCAGCACCTGGGCTGGCTGGGTATGCATGGCACCTATGAGTCCAATATGGCCATGCACCACTCGGACCTGATCCTTGCGGTGGGCGCCCGATTCGATGACCGGGTCACCAATGCCACCGAGAAGTTCTGTCCCGGGGCACGCATCATCCATATCGACATTGATCCGGCCTCGATCTCCAAGACGGTAGAGGCGGACGTACCTATTGTCGGTCCGGTGGATGCGGTGCTGCGTGAGATGATCGGCATGGTCAAGGAGGCCAGGCAGGATCCGGACGCCGATGCCCTCAAGTCCTGGTGGAAGCAGATTGACGACTGGCGTGCCTTCCACGGCATGCGCTATGAAACCAGTGATGAGGCCATCAAGCCGCAGGAAGTGATCGAGATGCTGCACCGGCTGACCAATGGCGAGGCCTATGTGACCTCCGATGTTGGCCAGCACCAGATGTTTGCAGCACAGTATTACAAGTTCGACAAGCCCAACCGGTGGATCAACTCCGGTGGCCTGGGCACCATGGGCTTTGGCCTTCCGGCGGCCATGGGCGTCAAGCTGAACTATCCGGACGATGAGGTACTGTGCATCACCGGTGAGGGCAGTATCCAGATGAACATCCAGGAACTGTCTACCTGTAGTCAGTACGACCTGCCCGTCAAGATTATCAACCTGAATAACCAGGCGCTGGGCATGGTCAAGCAGTGGCAGGACATGAACTACGAGTCCCGTCATTCCCAGTCCTACATGGAATCCCTGCCGGACTTCATCAAGCTGGCTGAGGCCTATGGTCACGTGGGCATCCGTATTGAGCGCAAGGAAGACCTTGAGCCCAAGCTGAAAGAAGCCCTGGCCATGAAGGACAAACTGGTATTCCTGGACATCTATGTGGACCGGTTCGAGCACGTCTACCCGATGCAGGTGGCCCGTGGTGCCATGAAAGACATGTGGCTCAGCAAGACGGAGAGGGTGTGATCATGCGTCGAATCATTTCTGTATTGCTGGAAAACGAGCCGGGGGCCCTGTCCCGGGTTGTCGGGCTGTTCTCCCAGCGCAACTACAACATCGAGACCCTGACGGTTGCGCCTACCGAGGATGAGACCCTGTCCCGGCTGACGGTGACCACTACCGGCTCTGACAAGGTCATTGAGCAGATCACCAAGCAGCTCAACAAGCTGATCGAGGTGGTTAAGCTGGTGGATCTGACCGAGGGCGCCCATATCGAGCGGGAGCTCATGCTCATCAAGCTGAAGGCCACCGGTGCCCAACGGGCCGAGATCAAGCGCACCGTGGACATCTTCCGGGGCCAGATCGTGGACGTAACCAGTACCGTTTACACGGTGCAACTGGCGGGCAGAAGCGACAAGCTGGACGCCTTTATCCAGGCTGTCGGTACCACCGGTGTGCTGGAGGTAGTGCGCTCGGGTGTGTCCGGGATCGCTCGTGGCGAAAAAGTGCTCAGTCTCTGAGTGTTCCAGGTTTTTCATTCAGGCCCTGTGATGGCAGGGTCAAATCTAGACAGAGGTTACTATGCAGGTTTATTACGATAAGGATTGCGATCTTTCCATTATCCAGGGCAAGAAAGTGGCCATTCTCGGCTTCGGTTCCCAGGGGCATGCCCACGCGTGCAACCTGAAGGAATCCGGCGTGGATGTCACTGTAGGTCTGCGCCCCGGTTCTTCCTCCATCGCCAAGGCTGAAGCCTACGGCCTGAAGACTGCTGACGTACCGACTGCGGTTGCTGCAGCCGACGTGGTCATGGTTCTGACCCCGGACGAGTACCAGGCGGAACTGTACCAGTCCCAGATCGAGCCCAACCTGAAGGAAGGCGCCACCCTGGCGTTCGCCCACGGCTTTGCCATCCACTACAACCAGATCGTTCCGCGCAAGGACCTGGACGTGATCATGGTGGCCCCCAAGGCACCGGGCCACACCGTGCGTACCGAGTTCGAGCGTGGCGGCGGTATCCCTGATCTTATCGCCATCTTCCAGGACGCGTCCGGCAACGCCAAGAACCTGTCCCTGTCCTATGCCAGCGGCATCGGCGGCGGCCGCACCGGTATCATCGAAACCACCTTCAAGGACGAGACCGAAACTGACCTGTTCGGTGAGCAGGCAGTCCTGTGTGGCGGTACTGTGGAGCTGGTGAAGGCTGCGTTCGAAACCCTGACGGAAGCCGGATACGAGCCTGAAATGGCCTACTTCGAGTGTCTGCACGAACTGAAGCTGATTGTGGACCTGATGTACGAGGGCGGCATCGCCAACATGAACTACTCCATCTCCAACAACGCGGAGTATGGCGAGTACGTGACCGGGCCGGAAGTGATCAACGACCAGTCCCGTGAAGCCATGCGCAATGCGCTTAAGCGTATCCAGAGTGGCGAGTACGCCAAGATGTTCATCTCCGAAGGCGCGCTGAACTACCCGTCCATGACTGCCCGCCGTCGCCAGAATGCCGAGCATCCCATTGAAGTTGTTGGCGAAAAGCTGCGCTCCATGATGCCCTGGATTTCTGCGAACAAGATCGTGGACAAGGACAAGAACTGATCCCCGATCAGTCATTGACCTTTGCAAAGCGCGGCCCTGGTGGCCGCGTTTTGCGTTCAGGGGCTGCCCAATTTTTTGCGGCCGCCCCTTGGGGGGTATACTGACAACTTCATCCATTACGGAATCGGTTACATGAGCGACGAAAAGCACGACCCGAAAGTGGCAGCTACTGAGCGGGACGAAACGCTACCGGGAGAGGTGGAAGAAGAAGAGGTGGTCGAAGGAGCCCGGGTCAGGCGTCGGGGTATCTATCTTCTACCCAACTCACTGACTACGGCGTCGCTGTTTTCCGGATTCTACGCCATCGTTTCCGCGGCCAACGGAATGTTTGCCAATGCTGCCATTGCCATTTTTGTCTCCATGGTGCTGGACGGCCTGGATGGCCGGGTAGCAAGGATGACCAATACCCAGAGCAAGTTTGGTGAGGAGTATGACAGCCTGGCGGATATGGTGGCGTTTGGCGTGGCGCCGGGGCTGGTTGCCTTTTTCTGGTCTCTCAACAGTCTGGGCCAGGTTGGCTGGGCTATTACCTTTATCTACGTAGCAGGTGCGGCCCTGCGTCTGGCCCGGTTCAATACCCAGATCGGCTCGGTAGACAAGAAATACTTCGTGGGGCTGCCAAGTCCGTCAGCCGCGGCCGTGGTGGCTGGCCTGGTCTGGTGCTTCCACAGCTGGGAGCCCTCAGGGTGGCTGACTGCACTGACCATCGTGGTGGTCGGTGGCTCGGGGGTGCTGATGGTCTCCAATATCCTCTATAACAGTTTCAAGGACCTGGATATGCGTGGACGGGTGCCGTTTGCTGCCATCCTGCTTGTAGTACTGATGTTTGTCGTAGTGGCCCTGGATCCGGGTACTGTGCTGTTCAGTGCGTTCCTGATTTACACCCTGTCAGGACCGGTACGTTCGTTGTTCCGTCAGGGACGCCGCCATCCGGTTGAGCGTTGATTGTCCAGATCGATCGAAAACTGGCCGATGTGGTCGCCAAACCAGCGGTCTTATAGCGGCAAACCGAAATCCACATAAAAAAGTTCAAAAACGTCGTTGACAGAAATCGGTGGGGCTGTAGAATGCGCCCCACTTCGACAGGGAACGCCGGCGACGGCGGAACCGGAAG
>NZ_JAKZAH010000030.1 GCF_023156245.1 Marinobacter bryozoorum | reverse complement strand
CACCTTCGGACTGGCGCCTTGGCCAGAGGCCCCAGCGTCACGCAGTAGGTCAGCGAATTAACCAAACGGGACACTAGTAGTGGTTGTTGCCATCCGGAGTAGGCTTTGCAGCTTCGGATGGCAGTTTCCAGGTGATACCCGCGCCGAGTAGAGCATCCAGGAGGCCGGGCCGTGGAAGAAGTCGACTGGGCGTCAACTCACTGCCCCCAAACAGGCGGCAAACCAATCCCCGCTATGCAGCGCCCAGTTGTGCGATCAGGTCGTCGCAGGAGCAGTCAATAATACTGACGTTGCGGAACCCCATGTTTTCCAGGGCCGCGGCAGCCAGGGCAGCGCGCCCGCCGGTCGCACAGTGCACCAGGATAGGCTGGTCAGGGTCCGTCGTATGCTCGGTGATCTTCATCTCCAGCACGCCCCGGGGAATATTGATGGTACCCGACGGGCGCTTCTCGCTAACCTCGTCGGGCTCACGCACATCGATCACCAGGGCATCACTGTTGTCGGCCATCAGCTCCCTCGCCGCCTGGGGTGTCAGGCAATGCACCGAGGCCTTGGTGGCCGCGACAATCTCCTGCAGGGTTTTCAGGCTCATGATCCTGTCCTCTGTATTGATGGATTGGTCCTCCAGAGTAACAGCACCAACACTGACCTCCTATAGTGCCGCAACACGCACCTTTCCCTGATGGCAGCCAGCCTTTGGCCAACCAGTCTGCTAACCTGTCCACTCCATTGACGCGAACGGAGCACCTGTATGATCACAGTCCACCACCTGAACAATTCCCGCTCACAACGGGTTCTCTGGATGCTGGAGGAACTGGGCGTGCCTTACGAGATCCGGTTCTACGAACGCGATCCCGAGACCATGCAGGCTCCGGAAAGCCTCAAGAAGGTACACCCGCTGGGTAAATCGCCGGTCATCACCGACGGCGACCTGGTGGTGGCGGAGTCCGGCCTGATCATCGACTACCTGGCCCGGACCTACGGCAAGGACACCATGCCCCCACCCGACAATGGCCAGGCGTGGCTGGACTACAACTACTGGCTGCACTACGCCGAAGGCTCACTGATGCCACCGCTACTGATGCGCCTGGTGTTCGAAAAGGTCAAAACCAGCCCGATGCCGTTCTTTATCAAGCCCGTGGCCAAGGGCATTGCCAACAAGACCAACCAGTCTTTCATCGGCCCGATGATCAACACTCACATGGACTTTGTGGAAGCGCACCTGGCAAAGAACACCTGGTTCCTGGGTGACAGCCTCAGTGCGGCGGATTTCCAGATGAGCTTCCCCCTGGAAGCCTCCATTGCCCGGGGCATCGTCGGCAACAACCGGCCCAACATCACCGCCTGGGTGGAACGGGTACATTCCCGGCCGGCTTATCAGCGGGGCCTTGAGAAGGGTGGGGAGTATGATTTTGCCTGAGGGTAAGGGGCCCAGGCCGAAACGCTTCAAACCGGGAGTTCAATGATTTCGCCCGATACGCCGTCTTCATTCACGTCCAGCCGACCTACGGTAATCGGCAACGTGAAACGCCGCGGCCCTGAACCACCCGGATTGAAGAAAAGCACGTCCCCGACCCACTCATTGCGGGGTTTGTGGGAATGGCCGGCAATAACCACCCGGTAGCGGCCTTGGGGTTCAATGTCGAGGGTCTTGACGTCGTGGAGCATGTAAAACCCGTGGCCGAGAAATTCCAGATCCCGCACATCAGGAAGATCCGCCGCGCGGCCTGTGTTGTCGATATTGCCGCGAATCGCCACCACTGGCGCAATGGCCTCCAGCGCGTCCAGCACCTCATCCCGACCGACGTCACCGGCGTGCAGGATCAGGTCTGAGCCTTGCAATGCGTCCAGGGCTTCGGGACGCATTTTGCTGTGGGTGTCTGCGATGACGCCGATTTGCATGCCTTAACCTTTTATCAATGCCTGCTGGTGAACAGGTGTCGACTACGTATTCTCGAGGGTCGCAATGATATCCGCAATTTCTGGCCCAGACTCCTTCTCCTGGAGAAGCCTGGCGAAATCCAGCGGAGTCCGACCCTGCTCACCCTCTATGGAAACACTCGCGCCGTGCTCCAACAGCAACTCGACGGCGAAGGGATTTCTCTCCAGTACTGCCGAATGTAACGCTGAAACACCGGACCCGGTAGCCGTATCGATAGCGTTCACATCAACGCCCTTCTCCAGAAAATCCTCCTGGACAATAGATCTGTCCCGGTTTTCCGTCCCGGTTTTCGACTCATTCGCTGGTGTTGACGAGTCTTTCGAGCATTGCCTGAACACAAGAGACACCATCGTTCGGGGGGAAACGAACATGAAGTGGCTCATTGTGCTTATCGTCATCGCAGGGGTGGCCTACTGGCTCTATCGCGGCCAACGCAGGAACCGTATTGAAGACCCTGAAGCCGTCACTATCGAGAAGAAGGACTACTACCTTACCCCGGATGGCAATGCATCCGAGGAGGCGGCTCCGGACAAGGACCATCCGCGGGACTAGGCAACTTCGGCTTCCCGTGGTTGTTACTGGAAACTCACTGGTGGTTGTGACCCCGCGATCGATAGTGCTCCCAGATCAGTCGATAATGCTCAACGGCGGTCGCATGACGTTCAGACCGATAGAAGTAATGAGCGGCAAAGCCAAGGGCCAACCCGACGCCACCAGTTATAGCCATTTCGTAACGGCCATCCACCAGCACCGTGAACAAGCATGCCGACAGCACCAGCAGGTACGCCCTGTTATGCCAGACAAGGAAGCCATGGAAGATCGACCAGCCTCTGGACAAAAGGAAGGTAGGGGTTGCAAGCACCAACACCAGGACCACCAGTAACCCAAGCTCGAGATACATCAAGCGGCGCTCAGCCAGCCACCTGGAAAAGATCTCAGAAACCAGCATAAGAGTGATCGATAGACAGAACACCATCAGCATGACCGCTGCAAGCATATGACACATGCCCACAGGGAACACCTGGTAGTCAGGCATGGGCTTTTCCGGCGGCGCTTTTCGCTTACGGTCTGTCATTCGTCGTCTGCCACCACAACAACTGCCAGCTTGCCCAGTGCGCCTCCAGTGGCGCTGCCGGTGAAGCTGAGACCTGCGCCGATGGAGTCCTTGATCTGACGCAGTGTCGTTGTCTTTATTGCATCGTTCGAGTAGCGCCGTTCGATCTTGCCCGCACGTTCCATCATTTTGAGGGTTTTGTTCGAAACACCCGGAGCGTTGGAGCGGGCAATTTCCCGCGAGAGCCGCCTGCGCTGTTGCCTGTTCAAGCCTTCCAGCGCCTGCCGTGTTGTGATCCCCTCTGCCCGGAGAAGCTTGATACCTCGAATGGTCATCAGACCTGCCGCAGACGCGCCACCGATCGAGATAACGTCCAAGGCCAAAGTGGCGTGTTGGTACCATTCTTCGCTGTCGAGCTCATCGTTAAGATCGGGAGCCTTCACCTCGTTTCGCGTTCTCATCAAACTGTTCCCACACTGCACGGAACTGGCGGTCGCAGCACCATAAGCCATGACCGAGAACACTGTAGATCCACCGCCGCTGAACGGAATCGCAGCCCCTGACGTGAAAACAACAAACCAGCCAAGCACTGCAGCGCCGCATGAGAGAGCTGCCCCGGCCGCTTCAGCCACAAGACGGCTCTCTCTGGGACTGTCTTTAACCTCCGCAACATACTCGGCAGGCGAAAGACGGGAAGGTGGCTCCCGCAAAATGACACGTGTGGGCTTAAACAGGCAAATTCGTTCAAAGTCGCGCAGGGTGACTGACGTACCCCATTCATCGATAAAGACAACACCTGCGCCGGTCAAAGCGGGATCATCATCTATCGCTTTAAATAGTTTTTGCTGATCAAGCGTGTGCGTAAGCCGGGCTTTTAGTTGCGTCTGGGCGAAGGTATCACGAGAAGGGAGAAGAGTAGCTTCCATGGCTATATCCTTTTAGGTGTGATCTTCCGTAGAAAACGCTGTTCCAAGCGTTTCCAAAAGATCTTAACCTCAGCGTCCTGTGCAGACAAGTTCCGAAAACAGGGACAGATTGAACTGGCCCAGGTTATCCTGGATGGCCGTCCCATTTTCTGGCCCCAGTGCTCAATATCTGAAACCGGAATAGGCCAATTTCTCACCTTATCGTTATCGTCCACTCTCTCATATTCGACAAGTAGTACTCGTAGTTGCACGCGTCAACAAATACGGCTTGGCGGTTGTGACCGCGCTGTACAATATGGTGAGGAAGTCCGGGCACGATCACCCGAGCCTGACGGGGCATTGGCATCTCCTTGCCTTGTAGAATCAGGGCACAGGATCCGTCCTGTGCCTGAGGCTTTATATTCTAGCCCACATAGAAGGGCTTGGGTGCAAGCAGAGCCGAACCTTCAAGAAATCGCGCATGGAAAATAGGTTCGTCCCGGTTTTCGATCAGGCCCTGACTTCTGGCCTTTGCCGGCCATAGGTCCGGCCAAATGGTCGGCCACAACACAAAATAGCTAACAATAAAACCATAAATTACAATGAACTGAAAATAACTCACGACGGCCATACGGCCGGCCAAAAAGCCGGCCATTCAGTCGGGCAAAGCCAATGGAAAAACTATGTCATCAGTAATGGACTTCACGCCCTTTATACCTTCAGAGCAAGCGCTGGAGAAAACGGATCTTCCCGACCGGGTAATGCGCCTGACCCGGAAATCCGCTTCTCTGGGTGGGGGCCTGTCGCCTCAGACCTTTGAGACGATTCGACGCCATATGTCGGTCATCAACTCCTACTATTCCAACCTGATTGAGGGGAACAAGACACATCCCCACGATATACGCCAGGCCCAGGCCGGAAACTACAGCTCGGATCCAGTCAAGCGTGATCTCCAGACCGAGTCGGTGGCCCATATTGGTGTTCAGGAATGGATTTTCGATCAGAAACTGAGTGTCGGGGAAGTCTTTTCGGCTGACTTCATCCAGGAGCTCCATCGCAAATTCTACGAGCAGCTGCCTGAAAGCCTGAGGATCGTTCGGGATGAACAGAGCGGAACGGAGGAGATGGTCGAGCCCGGCCTGTGGCGCCAGCGGCCAGTGTCCGTGGGTCAGCACCTGCCACCGGCCACCGACGATATGGGCGACCTGGTTAACCGGTTCTGCCAGACATACTCAGCCGACCGGTACCGGGGGACCCAGAAAACCATCGCCGTACTGTGTGCGCATCATCGGCTGTTGTGGATCCATCCCTTTCTCGATGGTAATGGCCGGGTGGCAAGGCTCTGGCTGGATGCCTCGCTTAAGGCCATTGATTACGACAGCTATGGACTGTGGTGTATTGCCCGGGGTCTGGCCAGAACCTCTGACCAGTACAAAGCCGCGCTGGCCTCTGCCGATATCAGGCGCAAGGGTGACCGGGATGACCGCGGCCAGTTGTCCGAGGAAGGGCTTATCCGTTTTTGCGGCTATATGCTGGAGCAGGCCCTGGACCAGGTCGAATACATGACCGACCTACTCGATCTGAACTCGATCAGGCAGCGCATCAATGCGTACATCAAGGCTCGAAACGAAGGGCTGGTTGCCGGTGGCAAAGGGACCCTGAAGCCAACGGCCTCCACGGTGCTGTTTAACACCTTCATCACCGGTGAGATGGAGCGTGGCGAGGCCCTGGAGGCCATGGCCATGCCAGAGCGCTCGGCGCGTCGACAGATCAGTCTGATGAGAGAAGAGGGCCTACTGGTCTCCGATAACAAATCATCGCCGCTTCGCTGGGCGATCCCTGAGCACGCTGAGCCCTGGCTGTTCCCGGATCTGGTCAAATGAGTCTGAACGACCGCGCCCGCCTGACGCTTCAGACCTATTGAATCGCCCCGTTATCAGACTCAGAGCCCAACACCTGGAATGCGTCCCCGAATCAACCATTTAGGTAGGCGATACTAAGGGCGGTGTTTTTGCCCAAATCTAAAAAGCCCACACCCCTATATTCGTGGTGTAGGCTTCGGGCTCCCTTCAAGAAAGCGCTTTCTCGTAATACGGGTTCTGCGATGATCAACCCACCATCAGGTAACCACCCACACCCGCCAGTGCACCACCCACACCGCGGGCTACGCGATTGTCCGTCTTCTGCAGCAGTGCCCCAAGCCCACGACCAGCAAAGGTAATCGCCAGCGTAGCAATAGAGAACCCAACCAGATAAGCCGCCAGCGCAGCACCAGCCGGCATCTCGGTACCATGGGCATGGCCATGGAACACCATGAAGGCAACGACCAGCGAACCACCCACGGCAGTAGGCAGCTTGGCCATGGCCGCAATCAGGATGCCGGCGACGATGACGGACAGGACGATGGCGGTCTCAACGCCCGGCAGGGCGACGCCTGCGAACGCCAGGCCCGCGCCCAGGATCATGCCGCCGACTACGAACAGCGGAGTGGCCTTTTTCATGAAGTCGCCCTGGCGGACGCTCCAGAAGCCGATGGCGGCCATGGCCAACAGGTGGTCCAGGCCCAGCATGGGGTGCAGCAGGCCGCTGGTGAAGCCACTGGTGCTGTGGTCGTGGCCGGGGTGGGCAACGGCGGCGGTGGCCGTCAGTAGCAGGGCGGCTGTGGTGAGCAGTTTGCTTGTCAGTTTCATGGTTTACTCCTGGTTATCTGAATTCGTGTCCCGGTTTGGCTTAAGCGCTTTCGGCCTGCTTGCTGGGTCTGCGCTCAGGCAGCATGCCCTTCTCGAGAATGAAGCTGATGATCTCTTCCAGCCCTACTCCGTCGTACAGGTTGGTGAAGACGAAGGGGCGTTCGCCGCGCATTCTCTTGCTATCGCGGTCCATGACCTCCAGGGAGGCATGCACCTGTTCGGCGATGTCGATTTTGTTGATGATGAGCATGTCGGATTTGGTGATGCCGGGGCCGCCTTTGCGGGGGATTTTGTCTCCGGCGGAGACGTCGATGACGTAGAGGGTGAGGTCGCTCAGTTCCGGGCTGAAGGTGGCGCTTAGGTTGTCGCCGCCGGATTCGACCAGGACGAGCTCGAGATCCGGGTGGCGGCTTTGGAGGTCGTCGATGGCCGCGAGGTTCATGGAGGCGTCTTCGCGGATGGCGGTGTGGGGGCAGCCGCCGGTTTCCACGCCCAGGATGCGGTCGGCTGACAGGGCCTCGTGGCGGAGGAGGAAATCGGCGTCTTCCCGGGTGTAGATGTCATTGGTTACTACGGCGATGTTGTAGTGATCTCGCAAGGCGAGGCACAGTTGGCGCAGCAGTGCGGTTTTGCCGGAGCCTACCGGCCCCCCTACTCCTACTCTCAGGCAGTGTTTCATTTCAGGATCCTCTTGTCTGTCAGCTTCGGGGGGTGGCGCATGTTCGGTGACCTTTTCGGGGACACGCCGGCAAGTACATCCATGTAGGCTCGGGCTCCGCCATCCATGGCTCCGCACGGTCCCGGAAAAGGTCCCCGAGCACGCTCCTCGATCCCCGGAGTGGCCTTCACTTAGTTGATGTCTAACTCCGGAATAACCGGGAGTACTGTGTTTCATGTAAGGCACTGACCAATGCCAGGCCCGGTAAGATCGGTCCCAGTTCTTCGTCGGTTCGCGTCAATGCGTCGTCCACGGCCACCACCAACTGGGGCCGCAACCGTTCTGTCAGTCGTTGCGCAGCCGTGTGGCCCAGGGGTAGTGCTTTGCAGGCCACCGCCAGTTGGTTTTCCAGCCAGGCCCAGGCGAAGCCCAACAGGGTCTGGCGGACAGGGACGTTGCGCTTGTGGGCGGCCCAGGCGAACAGGGTGACGTAGCCCGGGGTGGCCGGTAGCAGGTCGCTGGTCGGGGCCAGGTCCAGGCTTTTGAGCAGTGTCAGCAGTGCCGCACCCAGGCGGGTGTCTTCGTCCACCAGTTCAGCGGTTTCCCGGGTGGCGTGGAGCCACTGGTTCCAGTGGGCTACCGCGTAAGCATCACCTTCTGCCCAGGCGGTCTGCAGGCGGTTTAGCAGCGGTAGTTCGCAGCGGCTGAGGCCGTCTTCCAGTACGCCTTCAATCCATTCGCCCAGTTCCTGTTCGTTGTTGACCCAGCCCAGTTCGAAGGCGCTTTCCAGGCCCTGGGACCAGGCGAAGGCGCCGATGGGCAGGGCCGGGCTGACCAGTTGCATCAGGCCCAGCAGGGCCAGGTCGGACTGGGGGCTGGTGTCAGTGGGCATGTTCTTCACCCGGCTCTTTTTCCAGCTCATGGCTGTGTTTGTGGCCATGACTGTGCCCGTGGGAATGGCCGTGGTTGTGGCCGCTTTCCCTGCCCGCCTTGTCGTAGGCGCCGGGTTCGGGGTCGAAGGGGGCCTGGTGGTGCTCCAGTTTTGCGCCCAGGCGTTCGGCCAGTTCTTCCAGCACATGGTCCGGCGGGAAGCGAACCCAGCCTTTGCCCGGCCCTTCCATGCCAATGCTCAGTTGCACGTGGCGGTTGCCCAGGTGGTAGCAGAGCTTGGCCAGGGGCAGGCCTTCGTCGATGTGAGCGGTGACTACCGGCTCATCCGCCGCTTTTATACGGATGATCTCGCCGGTGTTGGCCTGCAGGCAGTCGCCGCTGCGCAGCACCGGGCCGCGGTCGAGGAACAGGCCGACGTCGTGGCCGGTGTCGGTGGTGGCCCTCAGGCGGCCGCGGATGCGCAGTTCCAGCGGCAGGGTCAGGGTGTCGTGGATTTCCGCCTGCTCCATGGGTTCGATCCGTTGTGTCAGTTCCAGCATTTGGTCATTCCTCAGAACAGGTGGTAGCGCTGGGCCAGGGGCAATTCCGTGGCCGGCTCGCAGGTGAGCAGTTCGCCGTCGGCGTGCACTTCGTAGGTTTGCGGGTCTACGGTCAGGTGCGGGCAGGCGTCGTTGAGTTTGAGGTCGCCCTTGCGCACGGTGCGCACGTTTTTGCAGGCAGACAGCGTGCTGCGCAGGCCCAGTTCCTTGCCGATGCCGGCATCGAAAGCGGCCTGGCTGACGAAGCTGAGCCGAGTCTGGCTGGCGGCGCGGCCGAAGGCGCCGAACATGGGCCGGTAGTGGACGGGCTGCGGTGTGGGTATGGAGGCGTTGGGGTCGCCCATTGGTGCAGCCGCAATCATGCCGCCCTTGATGATGGTGGAGGGCTTGGTGCCGAAGAACGCCGGTTTCCACAGCACCAGGTCCGCCAGCTTGCCCACTTCGATGGAGCCGACATCGTGGGCGATGCCGTGGGTGATGGCGGGGTTGATGGTGTATTTGGCGATGTAGCGCTTGGCGCGGAAGTTATCAGCGCCGCGCTCTTGGTCTTCTGGTAGCAGGCCCCGCTGGACTTTCATTTTGTGGGCGGTCTGCCAGGTGCGGCACACCACTTCGCCCACCCGGCCCATGGCCTGGGAGTCGGAGGCGATCATGGAGATGACGCCCATGTCCTGGAGGATGTCTTCGGCGGCGATGGTTTCGCGGCGGATTCGGCTGTCGGCGAAGGCCACGTCTTCCGGGATGTTGGGGTCCAGGTGGTGGCAGACCATGAGCATGTCCAGGTGCTCGTCGATGGTGTTCACGGTGTAAGGCCGTGTGGGGTTGGTGGACGAAGGCAGCACGTAGTCTTTGGAGCACGCGGTGATGATGTCCGGGGCGTGGCCGCCGCCGGCACCTTCGGTGTGGTAGGTGTGGATGCAGCGTTCCTTGAACGCCGCCAGGGTGTCCTCCACAAAGCCGGACTCGTTGAGGGTGTCGGTGTGGATGGCGATCTGGACGTCGTATTTGTCGGCCACGGTCAGGCAATTGTCGATGGACGCGGGAGTGGTGCCCCAGTCTTCGTGGAGTTTGAGTCCCATGGCGCCGTACTTGAGCTGCAGTTCCAGGGACCCGGGCAGGCTGGCGTTGCCCTTGCCGAGGAAGCCGATGTTCATGGGCATATCGTCGACGGCCTGGAGCATTTTACCGATGTGCCATGGCCCCGGGGTGCAGGTGGTGGCGTTGGTGCCGGTGGCCGGGCCGGTGCCGCCACCGAGCATGGTGGTGATGCCGCTCATGAGGGCTTCGTCGATCTGCTGGGGACAGATAAAGTGGATGTGGGCGTCGATGCCGCCGGCGGTGAGTATTTTGCCTTCACCGGCGATGATTTCGGTGCCCGGGCCGATGACGATCTGGACATCGGGTTGGGTGTCGGGGTTGCCGGCTTTGCCGATGGCGGCGATTCTGCCACCCTGGATTCCGACGTCGGCTTTGACGATGCCCCACCAGTCGAGGATCAGCGCGTTGGTGATGACGGTGTCCATGACGGTGTGGTCGGCCCTCTGGCTCTGGCCCATGCCGTCACGGATGACTTTGCCGCCACCGAATTTTACTTCGTCGCCGTAGTGGGTAGCGTCGCTTTCCACTTCGATCCACAGTACGGTGTCGCCCAGGCGGACGCGGTCCCCGGTGGTGGGGCCGTACATGTCGGCGTAGGCCTGTCTGCTTATTTTCATGCTAATGCCTCGCTTTCTGAGTTCTGTGCTTGGGAGCCGCTCGGGTGGGTCCTGCCGGGACACGCCGTGAATCCATCCCTGGAGGCTCTTCGAAAACCTTTTTTGCTAATTGCTCCTGCGTCGCAAAAAAGGTCCAGTGCTGGCCGTCCCTGGCCAGCCCGTGGAACGCTGTTCGCGTCCCACCCCTGTTTTTGAAGGTCCCGGAAGGACCCACCCGACCGTCTCCTGCCAACCTGGTTGCAGGCCTCAAAGCTTTCCCATCACCTCAGCGCGGAAACCATAAATCTCTCTTCCGCCAGTGAACGGTATTAAGGTCACTTCTCTCGTTTGCCCTGGCTCAAAACGGATGGCCGTACCAGCCGCCACGTCGAGGCGGTAGCCGCGAGCCTTTTTCCGGTCAAACCGGAGCGCCGGGTTAGTTTCGGCAAAGTGGTAGTGGGAACCGACCTGGATGGGGCGGTCGCCGGTGTTGGCCACTTCGACGGTGATGCGTTCGCGGCCGGCGCAGAGTTCGATGTCGCCGTCCTGGATGTGGTATTCGCCGGGAATCATCGTTCTCTCCTTACACAATCGGGTTGTGGACGGTGACTAGCTTGGTGCCGTCTGGAAAAGTCGCTTCCACCTGCACCTCGTCCACCATTTCCGCCACGCCTTCCATGACGTCCTCACGGGTAAGCACTTCGCGGCCGGCGCTCATCATGTCGGCGACGCTGCGGCCTTCACGGGCGCCTTCCATGATTTCGGCACTGATCAGGGCGACGGCTTCGGGGTAGTTGAGTTTCAGGCCCTTGGCTTTGCGTCGTTCCGCCAGTAAGGCGGCGGTGAAGAGCATCAGCTTGTCTTTGTCTCTGGGTGTCAGCTCCATGGTGTTCTCCGCTCGTTTGTTAGGCGGTCAGGTCAGCCAGATTCTTGGTACATGGGCCGGCTGGCCGGTCAGTCTTGGTCTCAGTATTTCCCAGGCCTGTTGGCAAATGGCCCAGGCTTCGTTGCGTTGGTTGCCCAGGTAGCGCAGCAGGAGGACGCCGCCCCGCCGGGTGACGGCCCAGCGGGGGTTGTCCGGGAGTTCTGCGCGCAGGTGTTCGATGGCGTCTGCCTCGCTGTCCAGCCCCACGGTCCACAGGGTGGCCTGTACGGTGTGGCCGCCCTGCCCCCATTTGCCTTTGAAGCGGCGGTGCTTGGGGTCCAGGGTCTGGCGTTCCTGCCATACGGGTACGCCGCCCCGGGTCAGGTGGAAGCGTTGCTCCAGCTGGCCGGTGGCGAAGGGCAGTTCGCTGGCCGGGCGGCCGAGGGCGAGCACTTCCCAACCGATGCACTGGCTGCGGCTGCCCGTTTCAATGGTGGTGGTCTGGGTGCCCCGGGAGCCGTCGAAGGCGATGGTTTCCTGGGGCAGGTATTCCAGGGTGCCGCCGTCTTCCACCGTCAGCTTTGTGTGCTGGGTCCAGGCGACGCCGTGGCTGTCGGCCTTGTAGAGCTTGGCGGCGGCCGGGGTGGTCAGTAAGGCGTGGGCCCCGGTTCCGACCGTGGCACTGATTTGTAACGCATCGCCGCTGACCAGTCCCCCCGGTGGGTGCAGCAGGTAGACGTGGCAGCAGCCGTGGCGACCTTCCGGATAGAAGGGCCGCTGCACTCGCAGTGGGCCGTGATGGCGCGCGGTGGTCATGCGGGTGACCGGGCGGCCATCCTGTTGTCGGCCTTCAAAGCCCAGGGTCAGGCTGGCGGCCCAGCGGCGGCCCTGGTCGAAGCGGTGGCCGGAGTCGGACACTTCCGGTAGCGGCTGATAGATGGTCATACCGTCAGGTACTGCTTGATGAGCTCATCGGACAGCTCGCCGATTTCGCCCTCGGCCATGCGGCGGCCCCGGTCGAGGATGGCGAAGCGGTCGGCGTATTTGCGGGCGAACGGCAGTTTCTGCTCTACCAACAGCACGGTCAGGCCGTCTTCCGCGATGAGCTTGCGGATGACCTCGCCGATCTGGGCAACGATGTTGGGCTGGATGCCCTCCCCCGGTTCGTCCAGGATCAGCAGCCTTGGCTCGATGACCAGGGCGCGACCGATGGCCAGTTGTTGTTGCTGGCCGCCGGAGAGGTCGCCGCCACGGCGGTGTTTCATTTCCCTGAGTACCGGGAACAGTTCGTAGATCCGCTCCGGGATGGTTTTCTGGCCATCGCCCCGGGCGGCGAGGCCGGTGCGCAGGTTTTCTTCCACGGTGAGCAGCGGGAAGATCTGCCGGCCCTGGGGAACGTAGCCGATACCCAGGCGCGCACGCTGTTCCAGGGGTTGTTTGATAAGGTCCAGTTCGTCGGCAAAGCGGATGCTGCCGTTTTCCACCTTCTCCTCGCCCATGATGCATTTCATCAGGGTAGTCTTACCCACGCCGTTGCGGCCCATGACGCAGGTGCACTGGCCCTGGGGTACGTCCAGGTCGAGGTCCCAGAGGGTGTGGCTCTCGCCGTAGTACTGGTTGAGTTTCTCGATCTGCAACATTCAGGCGTCCTCCCCCAGGTAGACCTTGATCACTTCCGGGTCGTTGGAGACCTGGTCCATGGTGCCTTCCGCCAGCACACTGCCCTGGTGCAGAACGGTGACCTTGCGGGCGATGGAGCGGACAAAGCCCATGTCGTGCTCGACCACCACCACGGACTGCTTGCCCGTCAGGCTGGTGAGCAGTTCAGCGGTGCGCTCCATTTCCTGTTCGGTCATGCCGGCCACCGGTTCGTCCACCAGCAGCAGCCGCGGGCGCTGCATCAGCAGCATGCCAATCTCCAGCCACTGCTTCTGGCCATGGGAGAGGATGCCGGCGGGATGGTCCCGCAGGTCTTTCAGGTGGATGGTTTCCAGCACGGCATCGATGCGCTCCCGGTGCTCGGGTTTCATGGTGGCGGTCAGTGTGGGGAATACCCGCTTGTCCGCAGCCATCGCCAGTTCCAGGTTCTCGAAGACGCTCAGGGCCTCAAACACCGTGGGCTTCTGGAACTTTCGACCGATGCCCAGGCTGGCAATATCCGGCTCGTTCATCTGCAGCAGGTTGTGGCGGCTGCCAAACCAGACGGAACCGGTGTCGGGCCGGGTCTTGCCGGTGATGATGTCCATCATGGTGGTCTTGCCCGCTCCATTGGGGCCGATAATGCAGCGCAACTCGCCGTCATCGATGGTCAGGTTAAGGTTGTTGATGGCCTTGAAGCCGTCAAAGCTGACGTTGACGTCCTCCATATACAGGATCGGGCCGTGGCGCACGTCCACCGGGGAGTCCGTGGGCGTAAGGAAGCTGAAGACCTGATCCCGGTTGGCCAGTTCGGTCATGATGCTCATGCGGTGGCCTCCGCTGTTGAACTGGTTTCTGGCGTGTCATCGTTACGTTTGCGGCGGCGCTTGAGCAGGCCGGCGATGCCCTGGGGCAGGAACACCGTGACCAGCACAAACAGCGCCCCCAGGGCGAACAGCCAGGCATCCGGCATCACACCGGTGAACACGGTCTTGGCGTAGTTCACCAGGATGGCGCCGATGACCGCACCGTAGAGAGTGGCGCGACCGCCGAGGGCCACCCACACCACAATCTCGATGGAGAACAGCGGCGAAAACTCGCTGGGGTTGATGATCCCCACCTGGGGCACGTAAAGCGCCCCGGCCACACCCGCCAGCATGGCGGAGACCACGAACACGAACAGCTGGACCCGCTCTACCCGGTAACCCAGAAAGCGGGTGCGGGCTTCGGCATCCCGGCAGGCGACGCTGACGCGGCCCAGCTTGCTGGTGACGATAGCCCGGCACACCAGGTAGCCGAGAGCCAGTGCGATACCCGTGGCGATGAACAGTCCCAGCCGAACCTCATCCGTGCGCAGATTGAAGCCCAGGATGTCGCGGAAGTCGGTCAGGCCGTTGTTGCCACCGAAACCCATTTCGTTGCGGAAGAAGGCCAGCATCAGGGCGAAGGTCAGCGCCTGAGTGATGATGGACAGGTAAACGCCGGTTACCCGGGAGCGAAACGCCAGCCAGCCGAACACCAGCGCCAGCGCTCCGGGCACCAGCAACACCATGGCGAAGGCGAACCAGGCCATGTCAAAGCCGTACCAGTACCAGGGCAGCTCCTGCCAGTTCAGGAACACCATGAAGTCCGGCAGAACGGGATCACCATAGGTGCCCCGGTCGCCGATCTGTCGCATCAGGTACATGCCCATGGCGTACCCGCCCAGGGCGAAGAAGGCGCCATGGCCCAGACTGAGAATGCCCAGGTAACCCCATACCAGGTCCACAGCAACCGCCAACAGGGCGTAGCACAGGTATTTACCCAGCAGGGTGACGGTGTAGGCGCTGACATGCAGTGCATGCCCTTCCGGCAGCGCCACGTGCAGCACGCTGACCACCAGCAGTGCCATGAAGAGGATTCCCAGGAACAACTGAGTCGATCGTTCCTGCAGAGGTCTGGTTAGCCACATAGTATTACGCCTCTGCCGCGCGGCCTTTCTGAGGGAACAATCCCTTCGGCCGTTTCTGGATAAACAGGATGATGAACACCAGCACGATGATCTTGGCCAGGACCGCACCGGCCCAGGGCTCGAGCAACTGGTTGATGGTGCCCAGGGTCAGGCCCGCCACCAGGGTGCCCCAGAGATTGCCGACACCGCCGAACACCACCACCATGAACGAGTCGATGATGTAGTTCTGGCCCAGGTTGGGACCCACGTTGGTGAGCTGGGACAGGGCCACGCCCGCCAGCCCGGCGACGCCGGAACCCAGGGCGAAGGTCATGATGTCGACGCGGGTAGCCCGGATACCCATGGAACGGGCCATGGCGCGGTTCTGGGTGACGGCGCGTACTTCCAGCCCCAGGCGGGTGCGGCGCATGATGAGCATGAGCGTCGCAAACACCACCAGAGCGAAACCCAGCACATACATGCGGTTAAGGGTCAGCGACAGGGCATCGTTGATGACCAGTGAGCCACTCATCCATTCCGGGCTGACCACGGTGCGGTTTTGGGGCGAAATCACGGTGCGCACCAGCTGCTGCAGGATCAGGCTGATGCCGAAGGTGGCCAGCAGGGTTTCCAGCGGGCGCCCCTTGAGGAACTGGATCACGCTGCGCTCGATGGCGATACCCGCCAGCGCAGCCACCAGGAAACCGGCCGGGATGGAGAGGATCAGCGCCAGGCCCGGCTGGCCCGGCAGCAGCTGCTGCATGCCCCAGGTAGTGTAGGCACCCAGCATGATGAGTTCGCCGTGGGCCATGTTGATGACACCCATCACGCCGAAGGTGATGGCCAGGCCAATGGCGGCAAGTACGAGTACCGAGCCGAGCGAGAGACCAAAATAGAGGGTCTCGGCGGCCTTGTTCATCTTCAGTTTCTGTTCTATGGAGCCCAGGGCTTTTTCCGCCGGGGCCCTGAGTGCAGGGTCTTCCGAGGCGACGGCGTTGTTAAGCGCAGCCCGGGCGCGAGGGTGCAGGCTGCCCGCAAGTACGTTGATTACCTCCGCACTGCCCTGCTCCTCCACCTGGTAGATAGCCACGGCCTGTTCCAAACGGCTGCGGATGTCGGCATCCGGCTCCTCTTCGATACGGGCGGTGACGTCTTCCACAACGGCGTCGTCCACCTTGCCCATCAGGTCGAGGGCGGCCGCCTCTCGTACCTCGAGGTCATTCGCGTACAGGTTCATCATCGCCATGACGCCTTCCAGCTGACGGCGAATCGCGTTATTGACCGCAATTCTG
Source organism: Marinobacter bryozoorum (assembly GCF_023156245.1). GTDB lineage: Bacteria > Pseudomonadota > Gammaproteobacteria > Pseudomonadales > Oleiphilaceae > Marinobacter > Marinobacter bryozoorum. Next base: position 32,921 of record NZ_JAKZAH010000030.1, on the reverse strand, counting down.
TCCAGGTCGCGCCGGGACGTTTCCCCCAGGTTTTCACCAGTAATTGCGTCGGCCACTTCCCAGTCGCGGCCACGGTTGTTGAGTACGATGACGATCTGGCCGGTGTCCTTTACCTGGCTCAGGCGGTTGTTGCCGTAGGCGTCCAGCCAGTTGCGGGCCCGTTCATGGCCGCTGGTGGCGATGGCCTTGATGACCGTTTCAGTGTCCCGGGGCGAGGCTTCTGCCAGCTGTTCCAATAGCGCCTCGGGAGCGCGCTCCTCCTGCGCTGAAGTCATGCCTGGCACCGTCAGCAAGGCAATAAGGAGGAATGTGAGCCATCTGGAGATGCTCATGGTGTCGTCCTGTCAGCTTTCTGGTGAATAATTTTCCACTGAATCCACGGCCCTTCGACAGGCTCCCTTCGACAAGCTCAGGGTGAACGGGACACAGAAAAAAGTGGCAAGAGAGACCGGGGCGGGGGCGCCACCCCGGTCCGTGGGCCGGTTACTCCGCTGCGGCCGCTTGCTCACCGGCAGACGCACCACACTTGCCTACCGTCACGTTGTAGTTGCCGCAACGCATGGGGGCGCGCCAGTCAGCAATCAGGTCCCGGGAACCCGGCAGGTAGTCCGACCAGGCATCACCTGCCACGGTGGACGGGGTCTGCCACACAGTGGTGAACTGACCGTTGTCCTGGATCTCGCCGATCAGCACCGGCTTGGTGATGTGATGGTTGGGCATCATGGTGGCGTAGCCGCCGGTCAGGTTGGGTACGGTGACACCGATGATGGCGTCCTTGACCGCACCCACTTCGGTAGTTTCGGCTTTCTGCACCGCTTCAACCCACATGTTGAAGCCGATGTAGTGGGCTTCCATGGGGTCATTGGTGACCGCTTCCTCGTCGCCGGTGTACTCGATCCACTGGTCGATGAAGTCGTAGTTGACGTCGGAATCCACGCTCATGAAGTAGTTCCAGGCCGCCAGGTGACCTACCAGCGGGCCGGTGTCGATACCGGAGAGTTCCTGCTCACCCACCGAGAAGGCAACCACCGGGATGTCGGTGGCCGAAATACCCTGGTTGCCCAGCTCACGGTAGAAAGGCACGTTGGCATCACCGTTGATGGTGGACACCACGGCGGTCTTCTTGCCGGCAGAACCGAAGCTTTTGATATCCGAGACAATGTTCTGCCAGTCCGAATGACCAAACGGGGTGTAGTTGATCATGAGGTCTTCGGCAGCCACGCCCTGGTCCTTGAGATAGGTTTCCAGGATCTTGTTGGTGGTGCGCGGGTAGACATAGTCGGTGCCGGCCAGCACCCAGCGCTCAACGCCGAGTTCGTTCTTCAGGTAGTCCACAGCCGGGATGGCCTGCTGGTTGGGAGCCGCGCCAGTGTAGAAGACGTTCTCGGAAGACTCTTCGCCCTCGTACTGGACCGGGTAGAACAGCAGGCCGTTGAGCTCCTCCACCACCGGTAGCACCGACTTGCGGGAGACAGAGGTCCAGTTACCGAAAATCACGTCAACCTCTTCCTGGGCCAGCAGCTCGCGGGCTTTCTCGGCGAACAGCGGCCAGTTGGACGCCGGGTCCACCACCACGGCTTCCAGCTCACGGCCCAGCAGACCGCCTTCGGCGTTCTGTTGCTCGATGAGCATTTCCACTGTGTCTTTCAGCACCGTCTCACTGATGGCCATGGTGCCGGAGAGGGAATGCAGAATGCCCACCTTGATGGGATCTTCCTGGGCATGGGCGAGATTCATTCCGGTACCCAGTGCAGTAGTCAGTGCAACGCTGGCCAGACGCTTCTTGAATGTTGTCACGTGCCTATCCTCGTTCTCAGGTTATGGATGCGCCGGTGTGGCGCGGAGCGACATTTCTCCGATCGCTTCATGCACTGGGTTTTGCAACAGGTGTGCCACAGCAGAGCGGCATTTTTTTATCCTTTAATATCATCAAGATATGGAGAATAACGGCGAGGACATCGGGATCGGAGATCCGTTGTTGGTGCGTTGCAGGGCGAGCGGCGCACCGGAATAAGGCAGCCAACCGGGACAGGACACAACAATGGTGCGTGCCAGCGATCACGCACCTGAATATGGCAACCTCCTTTATAGACAGATCGGCAAACTGGCCAATCAAACACGGCTATAAGGTCGATAACCCACCACGAAACTTGACCTGCGTCAGTCGCCACGTATGATCAGGACCGTGCACCTGAAAGGGAGTCGTATGATTCTTAAGCCCCGTTCTGCCCACAGTCGGCCCATGCCAGGCATGAACCCGGCCCTGTCGCACGTGCCCGCCATTCATTGCAGCGGTCGCCTGCCCTATTTCCCGGATCCACCTGCTACCCGCCGGTAGGCGCGTTGGTGCGGCCACCCCTTGGCTGCAATACTGTCCGTTACGGGCAATAACAGGATTTCAGGGCGAGGCTCGACTTACGGTCCCTCCGCCGATCAGAAGAACTGAATAACGAGGTTGCGATGACACTGTCGCTGGTGGTGCTACTACCATTCCTGGGGGCCATTGCCGCTCCCCTGTTCGCCCAGGGTGGGCGAACCGCCATTGCCATTGCCTCATCGGTGCCGGCATTGCTGGCACTGGCCACGCTGTTCCCCATGTGGGGCACGCTGGCGGAAGGCGGCACCATCGTCCAGAGCCTGGAATGGCTGCCCCAGTTGGGCATTAACCTGAGTTTCCGGCTGGACGGACTTTCCCTGATGTTTGCACTGTTGATTCTGATCATCGGTGTGCTGATCATCCTCTATGCCCGCTATTACCTGAAACCCCAGGAGAATGTGGGCAAGTTCTACGCGCTGCTGTTGTGCTTCAAGGGCTCTATGCTGGGCATCGTGCTGTCCAGTAACCTGCTGCTGATGATGGTGTTCTGGGAGCTGACCAGCCTGACTTCCTTCCTGCTGATCAGCTTCTGGAATCACAAGCAGGATGCCCGTCGGGGCGCCCGCATGGCCCTGGCCATCACCGGTGGCGGCGGGCTCGCGCTGCTGGCCGGCATCCTGCTGATCGGCCGGATTGTCGGTTCGTTCGAGCTGGACGACGTGCTGGCGGCCGGCGACCAGATCAAGGCCCACTCCCTTTACCCATACGCGCTGACCCTGGTGCTGCTGGGGGCATTCACCAAGTCTGCCCAGTTCCCGTTCCACTTCTGGCTGCCCCACGCCATGCAGGCGCCCACCCCGGTGTCCGCCTACCTGCACTCCGCCACCATGGTAAAGGCGGGCATCTTTCTGATGGCACGCCTGTACCCGGCCCTGGCCGGTACCGAGCAGTGGTTCTTCATGGTCAGCTTTACCGGCATGATCACTCTGTTGATCGGCGCCTACGTGGCGCTGTTCAAGCACGACCTGAAGGGGCTGCTTGCCCATTCCACGGTGAGCCACCTGGGCCTGATTACCCTGCTGCTGGGCATGGGCACCGAACTGGCCGCCGTGGCGGCGCTGTTCCACATCATTAACCACGCCACCTTCAAGGCGTCCCTGTTCATGGCTGCCGGCATTATCGACCATGAGACCGGCACCCGGGATATGCGGCAGATCAACGGCCTTTGGAGGTATATGCCCCATACCGCCACCCTGGCCATGGTGGCAGCCGCTTCCATGGCCGGGGTACCGCTACTGAACGGCTTCCTGTCGAAGGAGATGTTCTTCGCCGAGGCACTGAGCCTGAACCTGCCGGGTATCTGGGCATGGATTCCGCCCATTGTGGCCACCCTGGCCGGTATCTTCGCGGTGGCCTATTCAGCCCGGTTTATTCATGACGTATTCTTTAACGGAAAACCCCGTAACCTGCCCATCTACCCGCCCCATGAGCCGCCCCGGTACATGAAGATCCCGGTGGAGATCCTGGTAGTGGCCTGTATCCTGGTGGGTGTATTCCCCGCCTTTTCGGTAGGCCCCCTGCTGGAATCGGCGGCGTCGGCCACCCTGGCGGGTAATGTGCCGGACTACGGCCTGGCGGTGTTCCACGGCTTCAACCTTCCGCTGATGATGAGTGTCGCCGCGTTCGTGGGCGGTCTGATCATGTACTCCCAGCGCCAGAAGTTCTTCGATTTCCACGCCCGCTTCCGGGAAATTGATGAGAAGGCCGTTTTCGAGGGTGTGGTGTCCTGGCTGGTGGAGCGTGCCCGCTGGTTTACGGGGCTGCTGGAGAACGGCTCGCTCCAGCGCTATGCCATGTTGCTGGTGGTCAGCGCCATCGTGGTTGCCGTGGTTCCCCTGAGCGGCATGAGCCTTATTGGCAGTAACGGCCTCACCGCTATTGACCCGCCCACGGCCCTGGGCGCCGCGATCCTGGTCTTCTGCACCCTGGGCACTGTGTACATTCACCGGGAACGGCTGACCTCGCTGATCATGCTGAGTGTGGTGGGCCTGCTGGTGTCACTGACCTTTGCCCGGTTGTCCGCCCCGGACCTGGCCATGACGCAGATTTCTGTGGAAGTAGTAACCATCATCCTGCTGATGCTGGCCCTTTACTACCTGCCGTCCTGGACACCGACGGAAGCATCCACCGGACGCCGAAACCGCGACCTGGTCATCGCCGGCGTCGCCGGCGTGGGCATGACCCTGGTTACCCTGGCCATGCTGACCAGTCCGTTCAGCTCCATCTCTGACTACTTCCTGGAGAACAGCAAACCCGGCGGGGGTGGTACCAACGTGGTGAACGTGATCCTGGTGGACTTCCGGGGCTTCGATACCCTGGGCGAGATCACCGTGCTGGCCATTGCGGCGCTGGGCATCTTCGCCATGCTCCGCAACCGGTCGCTGTCGGCGCCGCCCACGGATGGCCAGGGTCATCCATGGGCCTTTGATGCCCACCCCACCATGCTCAAGCAGATGTCCCGGCCATTGCTGCCGCTGGCGCTGATGGTATCGGTGTACATCTTCCTGCGGGGCCATAACCTGCCCGGCGGTGGCTTTATCGCCGGCCTGGTAACCGCGGTCGCCCTACTGATCCAGTATATCGCCAGTGGCGTCAACTGGACCCAGGCCCGGATCAGCACCCGTTACCACAACGTGCTGGCGCTGGGGCTGTTCTTTGCCACCGTGGCTGGTGCCGGTAGCCTGGCCTATGGCTACCCATTCCTTACTACCACCTTCACCTACCTGAAATGGCCAGTAGTGGGCAAGTTCGAAGTAGCCTCTGCGCTGGTGTTTGACCTGGGCGTCTACCTCACCGTGGTCGGTGCCACACTGCTGGCCCTGGTCAGCCTCGGCAAGCTCACACCGTCCGGTCGCCCGCTGACCCGTACTGAAGCACGGAAGGAGTCGTAACCATGGAACTCGCCTTTGCTCTCGTTATCGGGTCGCTCACCTTTGCCGGCGTCTACCTGGTGCTGCGTGCCCGGACTTTTCCGGTGGTAGTGGGTCTGACCCTGCTGTCCTATGGTGTCAATCTGTTCCTGTTTTCCACCGGTCGCCTGATGTCCGGCGGGCAGCCCATCATCGGCAGCACCGACACCTACTCGGACCCCCTGCCACAGGCCCTGGTACTGACCGCCATCGTTATCGGCTTTGCCATGACCGCCTTCGTGGTAGTGCTCGCCCTGCGCTCCCGGGCCGATACCGGGGACGACCATGTGGACGGCACCCTGCGTAGCGACCTGCCTGAAGCCACCCAAGACCACGAGCAATCCCGGGAGGAGACCGGCCAATGAACCACTGGCTTACCGCGCCTGTCCTGATCCCACTGATTGGTGGCTTCCTGCAGATCTTCATGGGCTATGCCCCCCTGAACCTGCGCCGCACCCTGGGCCTGGCCACCACCGGCCTGCTGCTGGTCAGCACCGTCTTCCTGCTGATGATGGCGGATGACGGCAGCTATCGGGCCTATGCCTTTGGCAACTGGGCGCCGCCCTTTGGCATTGTGCTGGTCCTGGACCGCCTGGCCGCGCTGATGCTGTTTGTCACTGCCCTGCTGGCCCTGTTCTGCCACCTGTTCTCGCTGGGGCGGACCGACGTCAGCAGTCGACAGTTCCACGCCCTTTTCCTGTTCCAGCTCATGGGCCTGAACATCGCCTTCCTCACCGGCGACCTGTTCAACCTGTTCGTGGCCTTCGAGGTGCTGCTGATCGCCTCCTACGGCCTGTTACTTCACGGCGAGGGCACGGCCCGTACCGTGCCCGGACTGCACTACGTGGTTCTGAACCTGGTGGGCTCTGCACTGTTCCTGATCAGTGTGGGCATGATCTACAGCGTGACCGGCACTCTCAACATGGCAGACCTTGCCCGGATTATCCCGACGCTTGAGGCCGGCGAACTACCCCTGGTGGAAGCCGGCGGCATGATCCTGCTGGTGGTGTTCGCGCTCAAGGCCGCGTTGCTGCCGCTGACATTCTGGCTGCCGCGGGCCTATGCCAGTGCCACTGCCCCGGTAGCGGCCCTGTTTGCGGTGATGACCAAGGTGGGGGTCTACGCGATTATCCGGGTGTATACCCTGATTTTCGGCGAAAATGCCGGTGCGCTGGCCAACCTGGGCATGGACTGGGTATTCCCCCTGGCGCTGCTTACCATGGTCATTGGCGTCATCGGCATGATGGGATCCGCGGGGCTGCGCACCATGGTGGCCTGGCAGGTGGTGGTCTCGGTGGGGACCATCCTGGCAGCCTTTTCGCTGGTGAGTGAAGCCGGACTGTCCTCTGCCCTGTTCTATATGGTTCATACCACCTGGATTGCGGGTGGGCTGTTCCTGGTGGTGGACATGATCGCTGGTCAGCGAGGCTCTGCCGGCGACAAGATTGTTACCGCTCCCCGGATGCGCAACCGTACCTTTATCAGTGTGATGTTCATGCTGGGGGCGGTTGCCGCCGCCGGACTGCCGCCGCTCAGCGGCTTCTTCGCCAAGCTGCTGATCATGAATGCGGCGGTGCCGGGCGTGGAAATGGCCGCGCTGTGGGCGGTTATCCTGCTGGCCGGCTTCCTGTCGCTGGTTGCCTACAGCCGGGCCGGCAGTATCGTGTTCTGGCGTAACGTGGACGGTCATATCGAACAGCCGGAGCGCCTGAACTTCCCACATACTGTGGGCGCCGGCGCCCTGATCGCCATGAGCATTGCCATCGTGTTCGGGGCCGGTCCGCTCAGTGAGTACACCGACGCCGCCGCCGAGCAGTTGCGGGATACTTCCGCCTACATTGGCATCCTGGATACACCAATGGTCGGGGAGGATGAGTGATGACTGCTGAGCGTTTGGGCTTTCCGCAACCCTGGCTGAGCGTTGCGCTGTTCATTGTCTGGCAGTTCCTGGCCGACGGCGTAACAGGCGCCAGCGTGGTCATGGGGCTGATACTGGCCATTGTGATCCCCCTTATCACGCGCCAGTTCTGGCCAGACAGCCCCCACATGAAAAAACCCTGGGTGCTGGCCCGCTACCTGGTGGTGGTGTTGTATGACATCGTGGTCGCCAGCGTTACCGTTACTATCCTGATACTCAGTCCCCGGCAGCCCCGGTCAGCCTTCGTTTCCTATCCGCTGAAACTGGAACATCCGCTGGGTATCACCATTCTCGCCAGCACCATCTCCCTGACACCCGGGACGGTGAGCGCGGATGTGAGCGACGATGGCACCTTGCTGCTGATCCATGCCCTGGACGTGGATGACGATGCCGAACTGATCCGCTCCATCCACCAGCGGTATGAGAAGCCATTGCTGGAGATGTTCCAATGATCACCATCGCCCTCTATATCACGCTGACGCTGACCGGCCTGGCAGCGCTGCTGAACGTCTACCGCCTGGTCCAGGGCCCGGATGCCCCGGACCGGATACTCGCGCTGGATACGCTTTACATCAACGGTATCGCCCTGGTGATCCTGCTGGACCTGGTGCTGGGCACCCGCCTCTACTTGGAAGTCGCGCTGCTGATGGCGGTGATGGGATTCGTCGGCACCGTGGCCATGGCCAAGTACCTCAAGCGCGGCAGCGTCATTGAATAAGGAGTCCTGATCATGGAAAACCTGCCTTTCGTCGCCGAACTGGTGATCAGCTTTCTGCTGGTCTCCGGCGGTTTCTTCAGCCTGGTCGGGGCCCTGGGCCTGACCAGGCTTCCGGATTTCTATGCCCGGCTCCATGGCCCCACCAAGGCCACCACCCTTGGCGTGGGCAGCGTGGTGATTGCTTCGATGGTGTACTTCACCCTGAAAACCGGCGAAGTAGCCATCGCCGAGGTACTGATTACCCTTTTCCTGTTCCTGACCGCACCCGTCAGCGCGAATATCCTGGCAAAGGCCGCCATGCATCAGCAGGTTGACTGCATGAAGGGTACGCGTGGACAGCCCTGGAGCCAGTAAGGTCACACAGGCTCCCAACTTTGAAACAATAACGAGGGCAGCACCCTAAATTGACGTAACCGGTTCCCGTAAAGGACCGGTTATGGCAGATTATTGCCCCCTGAATTCCACAATAATGCCAAACAAGAGGTCGCAACGATGGCAAATACAAAGATAATTCCCTCCGCTCCAAACGCCTACGAGTACCCGCTGCTGATCAAGAACCTGCTGGCATCCGGTCCGCGTTATAACCCGGACCAGGAAATCGTCTATGCCAATCGCAGCAAGTACACCTATACCGACCTGGTGGACCGGATCCACCGCCTGGCCAACGCCCTGACCGACGCCGGTGTCGGACCCGGTGACGTGGTCGCCGTGATGGACTGGGACACCCCCAGGTACCTGGAGTGTTTCTTCGCCATTCCCATGATCGGTGCGGTGCTGCATACCGTGAACGTGCGCCTGTCGCCGGAGCAGATCGTCTACACCATGAACCATGCGGAAGATCACACCGTGCTGGTACATGACGATTTCGTGCCGCTGCTGGAGCAGGTCAGTGACCAGCTCACCACCGTCAAGGGCTATATCCAGCTGACGGACGAGAGCGAAGCCCGCTCCACCTCACTGAGCACCGTTGGCGAGTACGAAGCCCTGCTGGCGAAGGCCGACAACCACTTCGACTTCCCGGACTTTGACGAGAACAGCGTCGCCACCACGTTCTACACCACCGGTACCACCGGCAACCCCAAGGGCGTGTTCTTCAGCCATCGCCAGCTGGTACTGCACACCATGGCCCAGCTTGGTAGCCTCGCAGCCAGCGATGAAATGCCCTTCATGCGGTCCAATACCGTGTATATGCCGGTTACCCCCATGTTCCATGTCCATGCCTGGGGTGTGCCCTACGCCGCCACCATGCTGGGCATCAAGCAGGTCTACCCGGGCCGCTACGAGCCGGAACTGCTTGTCGACCTGATCAAGGAACACAAGGTCACCTTCTCCCACTGCGTGCCCACCATCATGCAGATGATGCTGGCCACCGAGTCCATCAAGACCGCTGACCTGAGCAATTGGCACGTGCTGATCGGTGGCAGCGCCATGACCGAAGGCCTGTGCCGCACCGGCGCCAAGTTGGGCATTCGCATGTACACCGGCTACGGCATGTCCGAGACCTGCCCGCTGCTGGCCTCCACCCGTCTGAAACCGGAAGACCTGGAGCTGCCCCTGGAAGAGCAGGCACCCCGGCGCATCCGCACCGGCGTGGCGGTACCCATGGTGCACATCGAGATCGTGGACCCGGAAGGCAACCCCCTGCCCCACGATGGCGAAACCAAGGGTGAGCTGGTATGCCGTGCGCCCTGGCTGACCCAGGGCTACTTCAAGGAGCCGGAAAAGGGCGAGGCCCTGTGGGAAGGCGGCTGGCTGCACACCGGCGATGTAGCCAGTATCGACCCGGACTCCACCATCCAGATCAGGGACCGCATCAAGGATGTGATCAAGACCGGTGGTGAGTGGCTGTCGTCCCTGGACCTGGAGAACATGATCAGCCAGCATCCGGCGGTGAACGCCACTGCCGTGGTCGGGGTACCGGACGAGAAATGGGGTGAGCGCCCCCACGCCCTGGTACAACTGATTCCCGGGCAGGAAGCCACCCTTGAGGATCTGCAGAATCACCTCAAGCAGTTCGTGGACTCCGGCGAAATCAACAAGTGGGCGATTCCGGAGCAGATTGACTTTGTCGACGACATTCCGAAAACCAGTGTCGGCAAGATCAACAAGAAGCTGATCCGGGATCAGCTGGAATCCTGATCATTCAGGATAGCCAGTAAGAACAAAGCCCGCCTCCGGATTCGAGGGCGGGCTTTTTTGTCCTGATCCGATGGCGTTTTAGTCCAGAAGATCTCGCCCGTGCGGGCCATCAAGGGACAGTTCCGGCCCCACCGGGACGATCTGGGTGGGGTTGATGGTGCGCTGGCTCACGTAGTAATGGCGTTTGATCTGGTCGATATCCACCGTCTCTGCCACACCCGGTACCTGGTAAAGGTCCTTCAGGTAGTCTGAAAGCACCGGGAAGTCCGCAATGCGTTGCCGGTTGCACTTGAAGTGGCTGAAGTACACTGCGTCAAACCGGATCAGTGTAGTGAACAGTCGCCAGTCCGCCTCGGTCAGCTGGCTTCCTGTCAGGTAACGCTGGCCAGTCAACCGCTCCTCCAGCCAGTCAAGCGAATCAAACAGCTCGCCATAGGCCTGCTCGTACTTGTCCTGTGCCGTGGCAAACCCGGCCTTGTACACCCCGTTGTTTACCGTGTGATAGACCCGCTCGTTGACCCCATTGATTTCCTCTCTAAGCCCTTCCGGGTAGAAATCCAGGTCTGCTCGCACGCCATCGAGATGATCAAACGCGCTGTTGAACATGCGGATGATGTCTGCCGACTCGTTGCTGACAATGGTTTCCCGCTGGCGATCCCACAGGGTGGGAACCGTTACCCGGCCACTGTAATCGGGAGCCGCACGGGTGTAGACCTCATGGAGAAAGCGGGCACCGTGAACATGATCCCTGTGTTGTTCACTTTCGGGGCGGAACTCCCAGCCGTTTTCCACCATGTCCGGATGTACTACGGAGACCGAAATATGCTTCTCCAGCCCCTTCAGTTTACGGAAGATCAGGGTCCTGTGCGCCCACGGACAGGCCATGGACACATACAGATGATAGCGACCGGATTCCGCCGGGAACCCGCCTTCGCCGTCAGCCCCGGCCGAACCGTCGGGAGTGACCCAATTACGGAACCGCGCTGCTTCCCGCTCGAACTTGCCACCAGTCTTGTCGGTGTCGTACCACTGGTCGTGCCATTTGCCGTCTACCAGTAATCCCATCGTTGCTACCCCTATTTCGGTTTTAGCCACGGAACCCACGGAAGAACACGGAAAAACACGGAAAAACAAAAAGATAAGGAAAATATCGGCCACGAAATCCACTAAACCCACGAAATAAAACCAGCAACTCAAAGTCTTACGGGAAGCTCCGGGCCTGTCGTTTCGTGGATTTAGTGGATTTCGTGGCTAAAATCCTTTCATTCTTTCTTTTTCTTTCCGTGTCCTTCCGTGGATTCCGTGGCTGAAAAAGTCATTAACCAATAGCAGACAGCTTAGCCACCACCCTGCTACGCTCCAAGCAAGCAATTCTGGCCATCACCTTCAGATAATTCGATCATGCATACAGCCATTACCATCGACGCCCTGAAAGTCCTCGACGCCATTGACCGCAAAGGCAGCTTTGCCGGCGCTGCCGGTGAACTGTTCCGGGTGCCTTCCGCCATCAGCTATACCGTCCAGAAGCTGGAAGAGGACCTGGACGTGGAAATCTTTGACCGCAGCGGTCATCGTGCCACCCTGACACCAGCGGGGCGCTATCTGCTCAATGAGGGACGGGCGTTACTGGAAGCTACCGAGACCCTGGCTCACACCACGCGCCAGGTCGCCCAGGGCTGGGAAACCCGGCTACGAATAGGATTCAACTCGTTGTTGCCCGCGGAAGCCCAGTTTCCCACAATCCGTGAGTTCTACGAGTTGGGTTTGCCGGTGGAAGTGCAGCTGGTCGAAGAGGTGTTTGCTGGCACCTGGGACGCCCTGCAAAGCCGCAGGATAGACCTGGCCATTGGCGCCGACCAGGTGAGCCGGCCAGCCGGGGCCTTTACCACCCGAAGCCTGGGGCGGGTCCCCTTCGTGTTCGCCGTTTCAGCACACCACCCGCTGGTCAGCCAGCAGGGAACGCTCAGCGAACGGGACATCGCCCGCTATCCAGCCGCCGTGGCAGCGGACAGCTCACGGAACCTGCCGCCAGGCAGTGCCGGTATCTTCCGGCGCCAGCAGACCCTGACGGTGTCAAATATCGATCAGAAGATCGCACTGCAGGAAGCAGGTCTAGGAGTGGGCTGGCTGCCACGACACCGGATCCGTAGACAGCTGGAAGAAGGCTCGCTGGTGATCTGTGAGGTGGAGCTGCCCAGGGATCCGATACCGGTGCATATTGCACGGCGAAACGACGAACAGGGCAAGGCACTGGAATGGTTCTGGGAGAGGCTCAGCCAGCCCGGGGTGTACCGGGACTGGCTGGATACCGGGGAAACGCCAGAGGGTTAGTCAAACGCCCAACGCAGGAACTCACGCTTTTCATCACCGCTGGCGCGCTCCCAGAGCATCTTGAGGGCTTCCAGGGTTTCAACACGGGAACCCGGACCACTCTGGCCACCCTGATAGACCGGCGCCGGCTGACCGGCCTGGGGAGAATATGGCTGCGACGGAGTCACCACCTGGGCAGGCCTGGCCATTTGCGGCTGTTGTGGATAACCTTCGAATGGCTGTGACCGGGCCACGGTGCCGCCACCGGCGGCAAGGACTGCAACACTGAAGTCAGCAGCCAAACGCTCGGCTTCCCGGCGATTATTCACCTCAGGGATATCGAAGCGGTACTCCTGGCCAGCACGGGCATCAATCACTACCTGCTGCGGCCCGGTCTCCACCACATGGACAGCCGATTCACCGTCCTGGACCACGCCGCTCTTGGCCCATATGGTCTTGTGGGTAAACACGACGATGTTTTGCCCCGGTTGCAACTCATAGTCCAGCGCCAGGTCTTCCAGCAGGAAATTACCCACTTCACGACCGTTCACCTCCTGGACCTTGATGGTGGATGGCGCTTTCAGTACCGCGACACCGCCAATCGACGAACCGCCGTCGTAGGTTTTGACCCGTGACACCCCGGTAGAGCTACAGCCAGCGATAGCGAAGATTGCCAGCACGACGGTGAGCTGTCTCAGCCCGACAGGGGAAAGCTTTTTCAGCCTTGCAAACATTCGGTCATTCTCCATGGGTGGCTTTCAGGCAAGGGTCACCGGTGGCCTTTCCGGTGCCCACAATGTCAATGCAGGCATTCTGACCACTGCTCCGGCCTTGCGCAAGTGTGTGATCCAAAACGCTGGACTGGTCGAATTGTAAAAAAGTGTTGAATTCGGCAGAAAATGGGTTAGCTTTATGCAATGCGCCTTCAAAAAGCTGTTTGCCAAGGCTATTGGTGGCTCGGGTCACGAACAGGGTAATTTCTCCGGCGCATGGCTAAACCTGTCCACAGGCAAGTAGTAGGAGGCAACGATGGATACCAACATTCGCACAGGCGAATCCGGCCCAACGCCGTTCCGCAGCAGCCGTTTCTTCTGTGTGGGCGGCAAATGGTACTTTACCACCCGGGAAGGGTTCGACAGTGGCCCCTTTGCAACACGGGAAAGGGCGGAAATCGGCCTCAAGCGGTTCCTTCATGTCATCAACATGCTACCGGCAGAGTCGCGCGAAATGCGGATTCACTGAGATAGCTCAGGACATAAACCTTGGCCAGGGACGAGCCAGGTCCTCCCCTCTTTCACTATAACAGCCCGGGCATCAGCCAGAGTTCGGCTGCCCAGACAACAGCCAGCGCCATCACTGCCGCCAGCACATCGTCGACCATGATTCCGAACCCGCCGGGGGCCCGCTCGTCCACCCAGCTGATGGGCCATGGCTTCCAGACATCAAACAGGCGGAACGCGACAAAGCACAGTAAAACCCCGTACCAGGTCTCCGGGAAGAACCCCAGCACGACCCACATACCCACAAACTCGTCCCAGACGATACCGCCATGGTCGTGCACTTTCAGCGACCGTGACGTGTAACCGCACAGCCAGACACCCGCCAGGAACGCCGCCAGTACGACACTCCAGTAAACCGGTTCAGGCAGCTGGGCGATGGGATACCACATGGGTATGGCTGCCAGGCTTCCCCATGTGCCCGGCGCCCGGGGTACGGCACCACTACCGAAGCCAAAGGCAGCAAGGTGCGCCGGATTGCGCAAAAAGCCCGGCGGCAGGATAAGAACCGGTTCCTCGGTCGACTCCTGGTAATTCTCGCTCATGGAAGCGTCCGTTTATTCTGTCTTGAAGTGATCGTAACCGGTGCCGGTGGTTAACAATTCCCTGGCGCCATCGGGGTGTTGCAGGTAAAGGCCCTCAGCACTGCGGATCTCCCCGATAACGTGGAGACTCTTTGAAACGTCGCCCGGTAGCATGGGCAGGGCCGGGGATGGCAGGGTGACGCAAAGCTGATAGTCATCCCCACCATACAACGCCTGTTCGAGGCTGGCTTCGGCAATCCCATAGCGCCGGGGTATTGCTGCGGCCTCCAGCCAGGCGCCCACCCCGGAAGCTTCCAGGATATGCCCCAGGTCTGCCGCCAGGCCATCCGAAATATCAATGGCTGCAGAGGCAACGCCGCGAAGGCGACGGCCTGTATCGATCTTCGGTACGGGACGATGGTAACAATCCAGGAGAGGGCTTACCGAACTGGGCGGTTGCGGATCATCCAGCCATTCCAGCGCTGCTGCTGCGCCACCAAGGGGGCCGGTTACAGCCACCAGGTCGCCCGGGCGCGCACCACTACGCAGAATACCCTGCCCTTCCGGCACAACACCATGGACCTGCAACGTAAGGGTCAATGGTCCGCGGGTGATGTCGCCCCCCGCCAGGGCAACTCCAAATGCCAGGGAGGCCTCCCGCAGCCCGGATACCAGGGCAGCAACCCAGGCTTCGTCCGCGTCAGGCAGCGTCAGGGCCAGGGTGTAACATACCGGGTCAGCCCCCATGGCCGCCAGGTCACTGACTGCAACAGCCAGCGCCCGCCAGCCAAGGCGGGCGGGATCGTATTGACCGGGAAAATGCACCCCCTCGACAAGGGTATCTACCGAGAACACCAGGTCATGCCCGGCGGGCACCCGTTGGATGGCGCAATCATCACCGGGGCCGAGCAGCACGCCTTCTTGTCGGGTGATCTCAGCCAGCGGCCGGAACAGACGGCCGATCAGCTCGAACTCACCCATCGCAGACGATCAACCCTGCCGCGAACGGGTTTCCGCCAGGCGCAGACGCTGGCTGAGCTTGTCCAGCAGGCTGTTGACGAACTTGTGTCCCTCAGTACCGCCGAAACGCTTGGCCAGTTCAATGCCCTCGTTGATGACCACCCGGTAGGGCACATCAATACGGCTCTTGAGCTCATAGGCACCCAGGCGAACGATCGCCAGTTCGATCGGGTCCACCTCCGCCAGTGAGCGATCCAGGAACGGCTCAATCAGGCGGTCCAGCTCGGCCTGTTCCCGGTGCACACCGCGAATGAGGTCCCGGAAGTAGGCTGAATCCACCTTGCTCATGTCATTGTCGACCATGAACTCGGCTTCAATATCGCTGATCGGGCTCTTGCTGAAATGCCTGTGGTACAGGGCCTGCAGTGCAAGGGCCCGGGCCCGCCGGCGATCGCCGGCCCTGGGCTGACCGGAGGGGGCCGGCTCAGACGGGTTGGCAGTATCCTGTTCGCTCATCACTCACCCAGCTTGTTGAACAGGCTGACCATCTCCAGCGCGGTGATGGCGGCTTCTGCGCCCTTGTTGCCGGCCTTGGTGCCGGAGCGCTCAATAGCCTGCTCGATGGAGTCCACCGTCAGTACACCGAAGGTCACCGGTACATCGGTTTCCAGGCTGACGGCGCCCAGGCCACTGGAGGCCTCACCGGCCACATAGTCAAAGTGCGGTGTTCCACCACGGATGACCGCGCCCAGGGCGATGATCGCGCTGTAATCACCGGTTTCGGCTACCCGCTTCACCGCCAGTGGCATTTCATAGGCACCCGGCACACGGACGATGGTAATGTCATCGTCGGCGATGCCGTGACGCCGCAGTGTATCCACCGCGCCTTCTACCAGGCTTTCCACTACAAAACCGTTGAACCGGCCCACTACCAGCGCATAGCGCCCGCTGCACTGCCGGAAATCACCTTCAATTACCTTGATATCTGCCATTCTCTATCCCGTACCGGGGCCTGTGCCCCGCTGTCTGTGGATTCGTGATTCCGACGACACTCAGTCGCCGGTATAGGGTACGTATTCCACCACTTCCAGGTCGAACCCGGAAATGGCGGAGAACTTGATCGGTGCGCTCAACAGGCGCATCTGGCCAACGCCGCAATCCCGCAGGATCTGCGAGCCCGTGCCAACGGTGAAGTAGACGCCGGAGCTGCCACCCTTGCCCGCCTTGGCGGGGCCTTCCCCGAAGAACTCGTGAATGCGGTCTTCAAGGTTGTAGCTGTCTTCGGCGCTGTTAAGCAGCACCACCACACCCTTGCCCTCTTCTGCCACCTTTTCCATGGCGTGGTGCAGGGGCCAGCTGTGGGAGCCCTTACGCCGGGCACCCAGAAGGTCGCGAAGGGTGTCAGTGACGTGGACCCGCACCAGGGTGGGCTCGTCGGCCTTCACATCACCCATTACCAGGGCCAGGTGCGTGGCACCCTGGATGCTGTCCTTGTAGGTACGCAGGCTGAACACGCCGTATTCGGTGTCCAGGTCGTACTCTTCCACGCACTCGATGGTACGCTCGTTCATGGTGCGGTAGTGGATCAGGTCGGCGATGGTACCGATCTTGAGGCCATGCTGCTGCGCGAACTTTTCCAGGTCCTGGCGGCGGGCCATGGAACCATCATCGTTCATGATCTCACAGATCACACCGGCCGGCTCGCAACCTGCCAGGGCTGCCAGGTCGCAGGAAGCCTCGGTATGGCCAGCCCGGCTCAATACACCACCCGGATCCGACATCAACGGGAAGATATGGCCAGGTTGCACCAGGTCGGAGGCCTTCGCGTTACGGGCTACAGCCGCCTGAACGGTGCGGGCACGGTCCGCAGCGGAGATACCGGTGGTCACACCGACGGCCGCCTCGATAGACAGGGTGAACTTGGTGCCGAAACCGGAATGATTGCTCTGGACCATGAGCGGCAGCCCCAGCTGCTCGCAACGCTGCCGGGTCATAGGCATACAGATCAGGCCACGGCCGAAACGGGCCATGAAGTTGATGGCTTCCGGCGTGCAGTGCTCTGCCGCCATCACCAGGTCGCCCTCGTTTTCCCGGTCTTCATCATCCATCAGGATCACCATCTTGCCCTGACGAATATCCTCGATGATCTCTTCAACGCTGTTCAGTGCCATAGTTTCCACAACCTCCCGGCAAATCGGTCAGATCGCCGCGGTGTTAATGCATGGGTCTGCCGAAGAGTTCAGTCAACGGCAGAGAGATTCGGCGCGAGCACCTTGGGCGTCAGTATTAGCCGGGTATCCACCCCCAACTGGCGACGATCGGTGACCAGCCATTCAATTTTTTCACACATGTCGTTAAAGGGCAGCCTTGCGGTAGGCCGGCCTTCACTGCCCAGGAAAATGGGCGCCTGGTAGAGCCAGAGTTCGTCCACCAGTCCTTCCACGATAAAGCCCCCCGCCAGGGTCGGCCCCGCTTCCACCAGCAATTCATTAACGCCAAGCTCGCCCAGCCGGTCCAGCAACTGCCCGAGGTTGACCCCGCTGTCCTGCCAGCCTACGCCATTCAGTGTTACACCAAGGGCCGACAGATCCTGTGCCGGACCCGTGGACAAGGCCTCCTCAGAACAGAACAGATGTACATCACCACCCTGGAGGATTTTCGCCGTCGGGGGCGTGCGGGCGTCCCGGTCGGCAATCAATCGCAGGGGCTGCCGCGATGGCTCGGTGGCCTGACCAATATTCCCCAGCTCATTGCGTCGCACGGTCAGGGAGGGGTCATCCACCAACACCGTGTTGACCCCGGTAAGGATCGCATCACTCATGGCCCGCAGCCGTTGTACATCGCTGCGGGACTCCGCCCCGGTGATCCACTTGCTCTCGCCCGAGGCCATGGCGGTGCGGCCATCCAGGCTTGAGGCAATCTTGAGTCGAACCCAGGGCCGCCCGGAGCGCATGCGCTTGAGAAAACCCGGGTTCAGCTTTGCCGCCTCTTCCCGCAGCACCCCGTCCTTGACCCGGATACCGGCGTCCCGCAACTGCTGCAGGCCCCGCCCGGAGACGGTGGGATTGGGGTCTTCACTGGCCACCACTACCCGGGCCACGCCGGCATCAATCAGCGCCCGGGAACAGGGCGGCGTTCGACCGAAGTGGCTGCAGGGTTCCAGGGTCACATAGGCGGTCGCGCCCCGGGCATCCGGGCCCGCCTGGCTCAGGGCCCGCACTTCAGCATGGGCCTCTCCGGCGCGTTCGTGCCAACCCTCTCCCAGCACCAGGTCGCCACGGGCGATCACGCAGCCTACGCGGGGATTGGGATGGGTCGAATAACGACCGCGCCAGGCCAGTTGTATGGCCCGGGCCATCAGAGCGGTGTCCTGAGCGGGTGTCATGAAGAACCTTTCGATGTATCCCGGTCAGCCAGGGCCCTGGCCACATCCGCCGGGTCGGCGCCATCCGACAGCCGCTCGATTTCCTCCTTGAATTCGTTGACGTCCTGGAAGCTGCGATAAACCGATGCAAAGCGTACGTAGGCCACCTTGTCCAACTGACGCAACTCGGTCATCACCTCTTCCCCGAGGGTCATGGACTTCACTTCCCGCTCGCCGGTCGCCCTCAGCCGATATTTGATACGGTTAAGGGCGGCGTCAATCTGCTCGATACCGACCGGACGCTTTTCCAGTGCCTTCATCAAACCGGCCCGCAGCTTTTCCTCGTCGAAGGGCTGGCGGGTGCCGTCCTGTTTGACCACCCGGGGCATTACCAGCTCGGCACTCTCGAAGGTAGTGAACCGCTCACGACAGGACAGGCACTCCCTGCGGCGACGTACCTGATCACCCTCGGCCACCAGCCGGGAGTCGATCACCTTGGTATCGGCTTCACCACAGAAAGGACAATGCATAATCGGACGCTCCGAAAGAAACAGGCCGCCGGATCAACCAGCGGCCGGGCAGGTTTCCTGCCGTTGTTAGCCGGCGTAGACCGGGAACCGGGCACACACCGCTTCAACCTGTCCACGAACCCGCTCAATGGTGGCCTCGTCTTCCAGGTTGTCGAGGATATCGCACATCCAGCCTGCCAGGTCCCGGCATTCACTCTCACCGAAGCCGCGGGTGGTTACCGCCGGGGTACCGATCCGCAGACCGGACGTCACGAATGGTGAACGCGGGTCGTTGGGAACCGCGTTCTTGTTGACGGTGATATGGGCGCGACCCAGGGCGGCGTCTGCGTCCTTACCGGTAATGTCCTGCTTGATCAGGCTGACCAGGAACAGGTGATTTTTGGTGCCACCGGAAACCACGTCATAGCCGCGCTCGATGAACACCTCAGCCATGGCGGCGGCGTTCTTGACCACCTGCTGCTGGTAAGTCTTGAAGTCATCACTCATGGCTTCCTTGAAGCACACAGCCTTGGCCGCAATGACGTGCATCAGCGGACCGCCCTGACCACCCGGGAACACGGCCGAGTTCAGCTTTTTCTGCAGGCCTTCATCATCGCAGGCCAGGATCAGGCCACCACGGGGACCGCGCAGTGTCTTGTGGGTAGTGGTCGCCACCACATGTGCATAGGGAACCGGGTCCGGATAGACGCCGGCGGCTACCAGGCCAGCCACATGGGCCATGTCCACAAACAGGTAGGCACCCACCTTGTCGGCGATCTCACGGAAGCGGGCAAAGTCCAGCTCCTGCGAGTAGGCGGAGAAGCCGGCAATGATCATCTTCGGCTTGTGCTCGACCGCCATCGCTTCAACCTCATCGTAATCGATCAGGCCGGTCTCGTTATTGATGCCATACTGCACGGCGTTATAGATCTTGCCGGAGAAGTTGACGGTAGCACCGTGGGTCAGGTGACCGCCGTGGGCCAGGCTCATACCCAGTACCGTGTCACCCGGCTTGAGCAGTGCCATGAATACGGCAGAGTTGGCCTGGGATCCGGAATGGGGCTGCACGTTGGCGTAAGCCGCGCCGAACAGCTCTTTGGCACGGGAGATGGCCAGTTCCTCGGCGATATCGACAAACTCGCAGCCACCGTAGTAGCGCTTGCCGGGGTAACCTTCGGCGTATTTGTTGGTCAGCACACTACCCTGGGCTTCCATCACCCGCGGGCTGGTGTAGTTTTCAGACGCGATCAGCTCGATGTGCGCTTCCTGGCGCTGCTCTTCTGCCTGCATGGCGTTCCACAGTTCGTCATCGAAACCGGCGATTTTCATATCACGATTAAACATGGATGTGCTGCCCCTGTCTGTATGGCTGGCCCTGAAGCGCATCCGCGCCACCGGAACCCCTGAAAAATTGGGCCGCTATTCTATCCCGAAAGCGGGTGGAAAATCATCCTTTATACCGTCCGCAGATACCGGCACGCGGGGCTATTCCGCTCTGCGTCAATTGCTATCCCCAATAGGTTTAGATACCTTACGGGGTTCTGATTTCCAGCAGGCGACGTTCTGGCCTGCATTAAAGCTTTTTGCCACCGAAGAACACGCCCTTCGACAGGCTCAGGGCGAACGCAAAGATCGACAGGCTCAGGGCGAACACAAAAACCTGGATGTGGTTTTCCCACGAAATCCACGAAATCCACGAAATCCACGAAATCCACGAAATCCACGAAATCCACGAAAGGATGCGAAAGGGAAAGACGAAACAGTCGCGTCTTTCAGTCAATCAACGGACTATTTCGTGTTCTTTCGTGGATTTCGTGGCAAAAGAGTCTTTGAGTTGCCCGCTCGCCCTGAGCCTGTCGAAGGGCCGTGGATTCCGTGGCAAACCAGTATAAAGAGGACACAGCCAACATGGCCCAATACGTTTATACCATGAACCGCGTGGGCAAGGTGGTTCCGCCCAAGCGCGAGATTCTCAAAGACATTTCCCTGAGCTTCTTCCCCGGCGCCAAGATCGGTGTACTGGGCCTGAACGGCGCCGGTAAGTCTACCCTGCTGCGTATTATGGCCGGCGTAGACCAGGATTACATCGGCGAAGCCCGCCCCCAGCCCGGTATCAAGGTGGGTTACCTGCCCCAGGAGCCTGAGCTGGACGAAGAGAAAACCGTCAAGGAAATCGTGGACGAGTCCGTTTCCCATGTTCATGAAGCCCTGGCGGAACTGGACAAGGTATACGCCGCGTACGCGGAGCCGGATGCGGATTTCGACGAGCTGGCCAAGAAGCAGGGTGAGCTTGAAGCCATTGTGCAGGCCACCGACGGCCACGACATCGAGCGCAAGATGGAAGTGGCGGCCGACGCCCTGCGTCTTCCGCCGTGGGACCAGAAGGTCAAGGTGCTCTCCGGTGGTGAGCGTCGCCGGGTAGCCCTGTGCCGCCTGCTGCTCTCTGGCCCGGATATGCTGCTGCTGGACGAGCCCACCAACCACCTGGACGCGGAATCCGTGGCCTGGCTGGAGCGCTTCCTGCACGACTACGATGGCACTGTCGTGGCTATTACCCACGACCGCTACTTCCTCGACAACGTGGCCGGCTGGATCCTGGAACTGGACCGCGGCCACGGTATTCCGTTCGAAGGCAACTACAGCCAGTGGCTGGAGAACAAGGAAAAGCGCCTGGAGATGGAATCCAAGCAGGAGGCCTCCCACCAGAAGGCCATCAAGCAGGAACTGGAGTGGGTTCGCAGCAATGCCAAGGGCCGTCAGTCCAAGAGCAAGGCCCGCCTGGCCCGCTTCGAGGAGATGAGTTCCCAGGAATTCCAGAAACGCAACGAAACCAACGAACTGTACATTCCACCGGGTCCCCGCCTGGGCAACAAGGTCATTGAGGTGAATGGCATCAGCAAGTCCTTCGGTGATCGCCTTCTTTACGAGGACGTGTCCTTCAGCGTTCCACCGGGTGCCATTGTCGGCATCATCGGTGGTAACGGTGCCGGCAAATCCACCCTGTTCAAGATGATTGGCGGTTACGACAAGCCAGATTCCGGTGAGATCGAGATTGGCGAAACCGTGGAACTGGCCTACGTGGACCAGATGCGTGACCTGGACGGCAGCAACACTGTGTGGGAAGAGCTGTCCGACGGCCAGGACATCATCAAGGTGGGCAACTACGAGACTCCGTCCCGGGCCTATGTTGGCCGCTTTAACTTCAAGGGTACCGACCAGCAGAAGCGGGTTGGCGACCTTTCCGGTGGTGAACGTAACCGCCTGCACCTTGCCAAGCTGCTGAAACAGGGCGGTAACGTACTGCTGCTGGACGAACCCACCAACGACCTGGACGTGGAAACCCTGCGCGCCCTGGAAGAAGCGCTGCTGAACTTCCCCGGCTCCGCGCTGGTCATCTCCCACGACCGCTGGTTCCTGGACCGGGTAGCCACCCACATCCTGGCGTTCGAAGATGACGGCGATGTGGTGTACTTCGAAGGCAACTTCACCGAATACGATGAAGACTTCAAGAAGCGCAAGGGGGACTCTGCCATGCAGCCCAAGCGCATGAAGTACAAGAAGCTGGCGTAAGCTCAAACTTCATAGCTGCCTGCCCCACCCTCATCCCCTCTCCCCTCAAGGGAGAGCGGAGTCTGAAAGACACTCCGGAGTGAGCCCCTCTCCCCCTGGCGGGAGAGGGGTTGGGGTGAGGGGGCGATCCAGTAAGGATTCACCCATGGCAAAATCCAAGACAGCCTTCGTATGCACCGAGTGCGGTGCTGACTATTCCAAGTGGCAGGGCCAGTGCGGCGCCTGCCATGGCTGGAACACCATCAGCGAAGTTCGCGGTGTCGGCGGCAGCAGCACCAGGGGTGCCCGCGGCGCCCGCTTCGAAGGCTTCGCCGGCAGCCTGTCGGCGGTGCAAAGCCTTGATAAAGTGAGCCTTGCGGAACAGCCCCGCATCAGCACCGGCATGCAGGAGTTCGACCGGGTGCTGGGCGGCGGCCTGGTGGAAGGCTCTGCCGTGCTGATGGGTGGCCATCCGGGCGCCGGTAAAAGTACGTTGCTGCTGCAGGCGGTATGCCACTTGGCCGAGAAGACTCCGGCACTGTATGTCACCGGCGAGGAATCCCTGCAACAGGTGGCCATGCGTGCCAAGCGCCTTGGGGTTCCCACCGGGGACCTGAAAATGCTGTCGGAAACCAGCGTGGAGCGACTCCTGCAGGTAGCGGAAGCCGAGAAGCCGAAGATCCTGGTAGTGGACAGTATCCAGGTGATGCACGTAGCCGATATCGAGTCGGCACCGGGCTCTGTCTCCCAGGTGCGGGAAAGCGCCGCTTACCTGACCCGCTTCGCCAAGCAGACCGGCACCATCCTCTTCCTGGTGGGCCATGTCACCAAGGATGGCAGCCTGGCCGGCCCCAAGGTGCTGGAGCATATGATCGACTGTTCCATCCTTCTGGAAGGCTCCAGCGACAGCCGCTACCGCACCCTGCGGGGCATCAAGAACCGCTTCGGCGCAGTCAATGAGCTGGGTGTGTTCGCCATGCTGGAACAGGGCCTGAAAGAGGTGAAGAACCCCAGCGCCATTTTCCTGAACCGTGGCGAGGAGGCGGCACCGGGCAGCGTGGTGATGGTAGTCTGGGAAGGCACCCGACCCATGCTGGTGGAGATCCAGGCACTGGTGGATATGGCCCAGGGCAGTTATCCGCGCCGGGTAGCAGTGGGCCTGGACCAGAACCGGCTGGCCATGCTGCTGGCGGTGCTGCACCGTCATGGCGGCATGCATGTGGCGGATCAGGATGTGTTTGTGAATGTGGTGGGCGGCGTCAAGGTCGCCGAGACCAGCGCTGACCTGGCCCTGCTGGCGGCAATAGTTTCGTCCTTCCGCGACCGCGCCCTGCCCCAGGATCTGGTAATTTTTGGTGAGGTGGGCCTGTCCGGCGAGATTCGCCCGGTGCCTTCCGGGCAGGAGCGCATCTACGAAGCCGCCAAGCACGGGTTTACCCGGGCACTGGTTCCCAAGGCCAATGCACCCCGCAAGGCCATTGAGGGGATGAAGGTGATTCCGGTTACCAAACTCAGTGAGGCGTTGTCGGCTCTTGAGGAGCTTTGATTGGTCCTGGCACCCCAGCCTTGGATGTGGGGTGTACTGGATCGGTCAGGCGTCCCCAGACGCGCTGTGAACACTTCCGCTTGGAACTCGACTGCGTAAGTAGCCTGAATGGCTTGGTGCCTGGGTGCCAGGCCGATAATCTCTGCCCGGACGACCTCTTTGCAGGTCTCGGCAGGATCAGTAGCCTAAAAGGCGCGGTGCCGGGGCCACCGGGCAGAGAACACTTTTCCGGACACGCCGTGAATCCATCCATGGAGGCTCTTCAAAAACGTCCCTGTTTTTGAAGGTCCGGAAAAGTTTTCTCAACCCGATGTCCCTCTAACCTCTGGCGTTATCGCCAACCATGGCTACTCATTGCTGGTAAGGACCTCAGTGGATTCAGTAGCTCCGGAGGTCTATAGTCGAGAAGACAACAACGATGGCCCGGAGTGATGGCATGGCCGAGAAAGAACCAGAGAAACGCCGTTTTCAACGAATTTCGTTCGATGCACCATGCGAGCTTTACTGGCAGGACGATGTTCAAACTGCAGAGGTTTTGGATATTTCGCTGAAGGGTGCCCTGGTGAGTCGGCCGCCGGGCTGGGCAGCATCTGAAGGTGAACCCTGCGAATTGACGGTCCACCTGAACGACCATGAAAGCGCCATTGTGATGGCGGTTACCCTGCGCCATATCGAGCCAGATCGGCTAGGCTTCAAGATCGAATATATAGACCTGGAGAGCGCTGCCCACCTCAAACGCTTGGTCGAATTGAATCTGGGAGACCAAGCCTTGTTGGATCGCGAACTAAACCACCTCATGGAATAATTTCGCGATATCTCCGACGTTAGAGGGACATCGGGTTGAGAACACTTTTCCGGACCTTCAAAAACAGGGACGTTTTTGAAGAGCCTCCATGGATGGATCCACGGCGTGTCCGGAAAAGTGTTATCGGCCCGGTGGCCCAAGCACCCCACCTTCAGGCTACTAACACTGGTGAAATCTGCAAAGAGGTACATGCAGACCTGTCCAGCAAAAGGGTTACCGCCCAGACACCAAGCCATTCAGGCTACTAACCACACCCAGGCTAGGGTACAAAGAGTCGAACACAAACCCCTAGCGATGATACTCCCCACTCAACTCGACAACCGCCTCAATAAACGCCCCGGCATGCTCCGGATCCACATCCGGTGTAATACCGTGGCCGAGATTGAAGATGTGACCAGGCCCTGAGCCGTAGCGCTTCAGGATATCGGCCACCTCCTGGCGAATCCGCTCCTTCGGCGCATACAACATTGCCGGGTCCATGTTGCCCTGCAGGGCTACCCGGTCGCCGACACGGGCGCGGGCGTTGCCGATATCCGTGGTCCAGTCCAGCCCCAGGGCATCGGCCCCGGACTCCGCCATGGACTCCAGCCACTGACCGCCGTTCTTGGTAAAGATAATCAGCGGCACCCGGCGACCGTCGTTCTCGCGGATCAGGCCATCGGCGATCTTCTTCATATAGGCCAGAGAGAACTCCTGGTAGGCCCAACTGCTGAGCACCCCACCCCAGGTATCGAAAATCTGCACCGCCTGGGCGCCCGCCCGGATCTGGCCGTTCAGATAATCGATCACCGAGTCCGCCAGGTGGTCCAGCAACCGGTGCATGACGTCAGGCTGGCCGTACATCAGCTTCTTCGCTTCCGAGAAGGTCTTGGAAGAGCCACCCTCGATCATGTACGTCGCCAGGGTCCACGGACTGCCGGAGAAGCCAATCAGGGGCACGCGGCCGTTCAGTGCGCCACGAATGGTGGAAACCGCGTTCATGACGTAGTCCAGGTCTACTTCGGCCTTCAAATTCGGCAAAGCGGCAACGTCGGCTTCGGAGCGGATCACATTACGGAACTTGGGGCCTTCGCCGGTTTCGAAGTACAGCCCAAGACCCAGGGCGTCAGGGATCGTCAGGATGTCCGAGAACAGGATCGCCGCATCCAGCGGAAAACGCTCAAGGGGCTGCAGGGTGACTTCGCAGGCCAGCGGTGTGTTCTTGCACAGGCTGAGGAAGTCCCCGGCCTTGGCCCGGGTCGCGCGGTATTCCGGAAGGTAACGACCGGCCTGGCGCATCATCCAGACGGGGGTGCGGTCTACGGGCTGGCGCATGAGGGCGCGGAGGAAGCGGTCGTTCTGCAGTTCGCTCATATCGGGTCCTGATCTTCGGAGTCTGACTGGCCAGGCAAAACCGGGTCAGCCGGTTTTCCACTGGTCATGATGCGCGCAATGATAACGCGTTTGCGACAATAAAAAAGGGCAGCCACCGGAATGGTGCTGCCCTTTTGATACGGATCAGCCGTTAATTGGACTGTCTTACAGGTCCAGGTAATCCAGGATACCCTCGGCAGCCTGGCGGCCTTCCCAGATCGCGGTGACCACGAGGTCAGAACCTCTCACCATATCGCCGCCGGCGAAGATCTTGGGATTGGAGGTCTGGAAAGCAAACTCCGACTCCTCCGGTGCGTTGACCCGGCCGGAATCGTCGGTGTCCACTTTCAGCTCGCTGAACCAGTCCGCCGGGCTCGGGCGGAAACCGAATGCCACCAGCACCGCGTCAGCGGGAATAACTTCCTCACTACCAGGCACCACTTCCGGGCGACGACGGCCATTTTCGTCTGGCTCGCCCAGCTGGGTCTGGACCACCTTCACGCCTTCCACCCGGTCTTCACCGATGATGGCAATAGGCTGACGGTTGAACAGGAACTTCACACCCTCTTCCTTGGCATTGGCCACCTCCCGGCGGGAACCAGGCATGTTAGCCTCGTCCCGACGATAGGCGCAGGTAACGCTGGCGGCTTGCTGTCGAATGGAAGTTCGGTTGCAGTCCATAGCGGTGTCACCACCACCGAGGACAACCACCCGCTTGCCTTTCACATCGATGAACTCGCCGGCGTCCTTTTCGAAGCCCAGGCGACGGTTCACGTTGGAAACCAGGAACGGCAGGGCGTCGTAAACCCCTGGCAGGTCTTCACCAGGGAAGCCACCCTTCATATAGGTGTAGGTGCCCATGCCCATGAATACGGCGTCATATTCATCAATGATGTCCTGCAACTGGATGTCCTTGCCCACCTCGGTTTCAAGCCGGAACTCCACGCCCATTTCCTCGAACACCTTGCGACGACGGGTCATGACCGTCTTTTCAAGCTTGAACTCGGGGATGCCGAAGGTCAGCAGGCCGCCGATTTCCGGGTAACGGTCAAAAACCACGGGCTTGACGCCATTGCGCACGAGGATATCAGCACAGCCCAGGCCTGCCGGACCTGCACCAATAACAGCCACCTTTTTGTCCGTCCACTTGACGTCAGACAGGTCTGGCTTCCAGCCAAGGGCAAAGGCCGTGTCGGTGATGTACTTTTCCACCGAGCCGATGGTCACGGCGCCATAACCGTCATTCAGGGTACAGGCACCCTCACACAGGCGATCCTGGGGGCAGACGCGACCACAGACTTCCGGCAGGGAGTTGGTCTGATGACACAGTTCCACCGCCCGCATGATGTTGCCTTCCGACACCAGCTTGAGCCAGTTCGGGATGTAGTTGTGGACCGGACACTTCCACTCGCAGTATGGATTGCCGCACTCCAGGCAACGGTGAGCCTGGCTGCTGGCGTCCGCCGGCTTGAACTGATAGTAGATCTCGCCGAAGTTCTTGCGGCGCTTGCTGGCGGGCACCTTCTTCGGGTCAACCCGCCCAACCTGGACAAACTGGAAATCGTTGTTCAGTCGTTCATTCATGGTGATGCTCTCATCATCTTAATTTCGACGCGCCGACCCGACTTGGACGGGTCGGCGAAAAACCTTGTCCCGGCGCTTACTCCGGGCGGGCCCTGGTGCTGGCCAGCAGGGTCTTCAGGCTGGCAGCCTTTGGCTTGACCAGCCAGAAACGGCCTACGTAGTCGTCGAAATTCTCCAGAAGGTGGCTTGCCCACTCGCTTGCCGTTTCCGTCACGTGCTCGCGGATCACACTCCGCAGGTAGTTACGGTAGGGCTCCATGTCTTCCCGGGAGATACGCTGGATCTCTACTAGCTCATGGTTATATTTATCCACGAAGGTGTTGGACTGGTCCAGCACATAGGCAAAGCCACCGGTCATACCGGCACCGAAGTTATACCCGGTATTGCCAAGTACCGCGACCATGCCGCCGGTCATATACTCACAACCGTGATCACCAACGCCTTCCACTACCGCATGGGCACCGGAGTTACGAACACCAAACCGTTCACCTGCGGTACCGGCAGCAAACAGCTTGCCGCCGGTAGCACCGTACAGGCAGGTGTTACCGATGATGGCGGTTTCCTGGGACTGGAAGGTGCTCACCCGCGGCGGGCGCACCACCAGCTTGCCGCCGGTCATGCCCTTGCCCACATAGTCGTTGGCATCGCCTTCCAGCACCAGGTTCAGGCCTGCGACGTTCCACACACCGAAGCTCTGGCCAGCGGTGCCTTTCAGGTCCAGGGTGATGGGTGCATCGGCCATGCCCTGGTTGCCATGAAGAGCGGCGATCTCACCAGACAAGCGGGCACCAATGGAACGGTCACAGTTGGTGACCTTGTAGCTCCATGCACCGCCGGATTTCTCCACAATGGCATTACGGATATCCTTGACCATCTGCTCTGCCAGCGCGCCCTCGTCAAACGGGGTGTTACGCTCCACCTGGCAGGTTTGCGGCTTGTCGGCCGGGATATGGTCATTACTGACCAGGCGACTCAGGTCCAGGCGCTTCTGGCGCTCGGTGTCGCCCGGCAGGCGCTCCAGCAGGTCAACGCGACCCACCAGTTCCTCCAGGCTGCGAACGCCCAGCTTCGCCATCCATTCGCGAGTTTCCTCCGCCACGAAGCGGAAGAAGTTCATGGCCATTTCCACGGTACCCTTGAAGTGCTCCTCCCGCAGGTAGTCGTCCTGGGTGGCCACACCGGTGGCGCAGTTGTTCAGATGACAGATACGTAGGTACTTGCAGCCCAGTGCGACCATGGGGGTGGTCCCGAAACCAAAGCTCTCGGCACCGAGAATGGCGCCTTTGACCACGTCCAGGCCAGTTTTGATGCCACCATCAGTCTGCAGGCGGATCTTGCCCCGCAAATCATTGGCCCGGAGGGCCTGCTGGGTTTCGCTCAGACCAAGCTCCCAGGGGGAGCCCGCGTAGCGGATAGACGTCAGCGGGCTGGCCGCAGTACCGCCGTCGTAGCCGGATACCGTGATCAGGTCCGCATAGGCCTTGGCAACACCCGCGGCGATCGTACCAACACCGGGCTCCGACACCAGCTTGACTGACACCAGCGCCTCCGGGTTCACCTGCTTGAGGTCAAAGATCAGCTGCGCCAGGTCCTCGATGGAGTAGATGTCGTGATGCGGCGGCGGTGAAATCAGGGTCACCCCGGGCACCGAGTAGCGCAACCGTGCGATCAGGGCGTTCACCTTGCCACCAGGCAACTGGCCACCTTCACCGGGCTTGGCACCCTGGGCCACCTTGATCTGCATAACGTCTGCGCTACGCAGGTATTCCGCCGTGACACCAAAGCGCCCAGAGGCTACCTGCTTGATCTTGGAGCGACGCTCGGTACCGTAGCGGGCCGGGTCTTCACCGCCCTCACCGGAGTTCGAGCGACCACCCAGGGTATTCATGGCCATGGCCAGGGCTTCGTGGGCCTCCGGCGACAGGGCCCCCAGGGACATGGCGGCGGAATCGAAACGGGGGAAGATCTTTTCCACCGGTTCTACTTCCGACAGGTCAATGGGCTGGATGCCGTCCCGGAATCCGAACAGGTCCCGCAGGGTTGCTACGGGTCGGTTATTCACCAGGCCAGCGTACTCCTGGTACTGGCCGTAATCACCGCTGGTCACCGCATCCTGCAGGGTACGCACCACATCCGGGTTGAAGGCATGGTACTCCTGGCCGTGCACATACTTGAGCAGGCCACCCTGGGTGATGGGCTTGCGACGCTTCCAGGCGGTGGCCGCCAGTTGTTCCTGGTCCTGCTGGAAGTCATAGAAGGCTGCACCCTGGATGCGACTGGGTACACCCCGGAAGCAAAGGTCCACGACCTCACCGGCAATACCAATGGCCTCGAACAGCTGTGCCCCCCGGTAAGAGGTAATGGTGGAGATCCCCATCTTGGACAGGATCTTCAGCAGGCCCTTGTTGATGCCCTTGCGGTAATTGTTCTTGGCGTCGATGGGGTCCATCAGCATCTCGCCGGTACGGATCAGGTCGTTGATTACCTGGTAGGCCAGATACGGGTAGACGGCGGTGGCGCCAAAGCCAAACAGCACGGCAAAGTGGTGCGGATCCCGCGCCCAGCCGGTCTCTACAATGATATTGGAGTCGCAGCGCAGCCCCTGACGTACCAGGTGGTGATGCACGGCACCGGTGGCCATCAGGCTGTTAACGGGCAGCTCACCCTGCTTGAGATCCTTGTCGGACAGGATCAGCAACACCTTGCCGTCATCGCGAACGGCTTTCTCCGCCGCATCGCAGATATCACGGATGCCATTCTCGAGACCACGCTCGGGGCTGTAGCTGAGGCGGATTTTCGCTACCTCAAAGCCGGGACGCTCATTCCCCTCGATACGCAGGAACTTCGCCGGGGAAAGCACCGGCGTGGTCAGGATCACCCGGTTGGCATGCTCGGGGCCTTCTTCGAATACGTTCCGCTCGGCGCCAAGACAGGTCTCCAGGGACATGACAACCGCTTCCCGCAGCGGGTCGATGGCCGGGTTGGTGACCTGGGCGAACTTCTGGCGGAAGTAGTCCGCCACATGGCGAACCTTGCTGGACAGAACTGCCATGGGCGTATCATCCCCCATGGAGCCCACCGCCTCCTGGCCGCTCTCAGCCAGCGGACGCAGCACCTGGTCACGCTCCTCGTAGGTGACCATGTACATCTTCTGGTGTACCTGCAGCTCGTCGTTGTCCATCAGGCGAAACTCCGGTGTATCAGAGTTCAGTGTGGACTCAACCCGCAGGGCATTTTCCCGCAGCCACTTCTTGTAGGGCTGGGCGCTCTTGAGGCGCTTGTCGATATCCTGGGTGTGCAGTACTTCGCCACTTTCGGTGTCCACGGCCAGCATCTGGCCAGGTCCGACACGACCCTTGGCGACGACGTCCTCCGGCTCGTAGTGGTAGGTACCAATCTCGGAAGCCAGGGTGATGAAGTCGTCCTTGGTGACCACCCACCGGGCCGGCCGCAGACCGTTACGGTCCAGCATACAGACGGCATAGCGGCCGTCGGACAGAACCAGCCCGGCCGGGCCATCCCAGGGCTCCATATGCATGGAGTTGTATTCGTAGAACGCCCGCAACTCGGAGTCCATGGTGTCCACGTTCTGCCAGGCAGGCGGAATCATCATCCGTGCCGCCCGGAACAGGTCCACACCACCGGCCAGCAACACTTCCAGCATGTTGTCCATAGAGGACGAGTCCGAGCCAGTCAGGTTGACCAGCGGCTGCAGGGTCTGCAGATCCGGCAACTCCGGCGAGCTGAACTTGGCCGCCCGGGCAATGGCCCAGTTGCGGTTACCATCGATGGTATTGATTTCACCATTATGGGCCAGCAGGCGGAACGGCTGGGCCAGGGGCCACCTCGGCATGGTATTGGTAGAGAACCGCTGGTGGAACACGCAGATAGCGGTTTCCAGGTCCGGGTCGCCCAGATCCTGGTAGAAGTTGGCCAGGTCAGCGGGCATCATCAGGCCCTTGTAGGCCAGGGTCCGGTGGGACAGGCTGCAGATGTAGAACTCATCGTCATCGGCCATGTCCCGCTCGGCATGGCGCCGGCCTACGAACAGGCTGATACCGAAGTCCCTCTCGTTCTTGCCACCCGGCTCCACAAAGACCTGCTCAATACGCGGCAGGCAGTCCAGGGCCATGGGCCCCAGGCAGCTGCTGTCGGTGGGCACTTCTCGCCAGCCCATGATTTCCAGGCCCTGCTCCACCAGGCGCTTCTCTACCGCCTGCCGTCCGGCCGCCGCGCGGGCTTCGTCCGGAGCTAAAAAAACCTGGCCAACTGCAAAGAGGTCGCCAGGTTTTTTTCCGAATGCTGCT
The DNA here is from genome assembly GCF_023156245.1 of Marinobacter bryozoorum. Taxonomy (GTDB): domain Bacteria; phylum Pseudomonadota; class Gammaproteobacteria; order Pseudomonadales; family Oleiphilaceae; genus Marinobacter; species Marinobacter bryozoorum. Next base: position 772 of record NZ_JAKZAH010000030.1, on the reverse strand, counting down.
TCTGCAGCTTTATTGAGGAAGGCCTTGGGGCTCTGGATCAGAAGCCCACAACCATCGCCTGTCTTGCCATCTGCCGCGATGCCCCCCCTGTGTGTCATACAAGTCAGGGACTCGATAGCGGTTTGCAACAGTTTATGGCTTGCCTCGCCCTTCATGTGGGCGATCAGGCCGAAACCACAGTTGTCCCGGAACTCGCCGGGATGATACAAGCCTGTTGTCATAAGCGTTCTCTCGCGTGTAAAAGCTTTCATATCAGCCCCTTGCGCACCACGATAGTGCAAAAATTGAGCCGACACCGAAAAAAAGGGGGAAGGGATTCTACACACGTAAAACTACGTAGACAACTTTTTCCTGGCTCCCTGGACTTTATCGCAACTTCCTGCACCAGTTCGGTGCGTCAGATGTCGCTGAAAGCCCTCACCCAGGAGTCACTGACCCCCAAGCTGTCCGGGAGACGGCCGGCCGCCGACCTGGCAGCATCCCGGGTAGGATACTGTCCATAAACCAGCATAAACCATGGCTGCCCATTACGCTCGCCCAGGGTATAGGAAAGCGCCTCATTATCCGGAGCGCGGGCAATGATATTGGCGATCGTCTGCTCCTGGTTGCCGGCCACCAACTGCAGCGTCCAGCCCTCACGTTTTCTGAGGGACTCCAGGGACACAAACCGCTCAGGTAACGCCGGAGAGAAGGTGGGCTCTGGCTCTGGCTCTGGCTCTGGCTCTGGCTCTGGCTCTGGCTCTGGCTCTGGCTCTGGCTCTGGCTCTGGCTC
>NZ_JAKZAH010000003.1 GCF_023156245.1 Marinobacter bryozoorum | reverse complement strand
GAAATCGCCCTGGGAGTACCGGGCGGAACTGGCATCAAACGAATGAGGTGGTGTCCGGTTTAGCGGGGGCAACTACAGGCCTCAACCGGGGTATTGCAGGTCACCGGTGCCCGCTTTGACGATATTAACGTGGGGCCGACGGTCACCGACCCGGTGACTGAGGCGAATTTTCAAAGCACCCAGGCAACCTACGACCATCTCATTGGCGCCTCGCTGGCCAATCTGGACAACGCCCAGGAGTCCATCCTGCGCACCCAGACCGAAATCGGTGGCCGCATGAACCAGCTGGAGTCCACCGGCGACTTCCTGGAGAACTCGTCGCTCTATGCCAAGGACCTGCGTTCCCAGCTGCAGGATGTAGACTACGCCGAGGCGATCAGCAACCTGTCATTCCAGAGTTTTGTGCTGCAGGCGGCCCAGCAATCCTTTGCCCAGACCTCCCAGCTGTCGCTGTTTGACCGGCTGTAACCGGGCGCTGCGATTCAACCGTTTGCTTTCGGAAGCAGCGTCAGTATAATCCGGGCTCTCGACAACCGGGCAACCTGTGTGGCGGCGTGGTGAAATTGGTAGACACGACGGATTCAAAATCCGTTGGGGTAAAACCCGTGGCGGTTCGAGTCCGCCCGCCGCTACCATTCCTCATTGGCCCGGTGTATTCAGAATTCCGGCCTAATCAGGCCGGCCCCGGGTCCACCTGTCCATGAAAGTCTCTGATTTCCATTTTGAACTGCCTGACGAGCTGATTGCCCGTTACCCCATGGCGGAGCGCAGTGCGTCCCGCATGCTGTGCCTTGACGGCGTCTCCGGCACCATAGCCCATCGCCAGTTCCGTGACCTGCCGGATTTGCTGGAGCCCGACGACCTGCTGGTATTCAACGACACCCGCGTCATCCCCGCCCGCCTGTTCGGCACCAAGGATACCGGCGGTCGGGTAGAGGTGCTGGTGGAGCGGGTTGAGGCCACTGACACCGTGCTTGCCCATGTGCGAGCCTCCAAGGCACTCAAGCCCGGCCAGCGGGTGGTGCTGGAAGACGAATCTGCACTGGTCATGCTCGACCGTGACGATGCGTTGTTCCGGCTGAAAACGGAGTCCGGCGAAGCCATGCTGGACCTGCTGGAGCGGGCAGGGCACATGCCCCTGCCGCCCTATGTGGACCGCCCGGACGAAGGTAGTGACCGGGAGCGTTACCAGACCGTCTATGCCCGGGAGGCTGGCGCCGTTGCCGCGCCGACGGCAGGGTTGCACTTCGATCAGTCCATTTTTGACCACCTTGCCGACAAGGGCGTTGCAACAGCTTTCGTGACCCTGCACGTCGGTGCGGGTACTTTCCAGCCCGTGCGTGTGGATAAGGTGGAAGACCATGTAATGCACAGCGAGGTGGCCACGGTGCCGGAAGCCACGGTTGAGGCTGTCCGGGCCGCCAGGCAGCGGGGCGGACGGGTTATCGCCGTCGGCACCACCTCGGTACGGTCACTGGAGTCTGCCAGCCGGGGCGGGGTGGTGCGTCCGTTCCAGGGGGAGACCGATATCTTTATCCACCCGGGCTACCGGTTCCAGACCGTGGACGGGATGGTTACCAATTTCCACCTGCCGGAATCCACCCTGATCATGCTGGTGAGCGCCTTCGCCGGCTACCACCACACCATGTCGGCCTACCGGGAGGCGGTGGCAGAACGCTACCGTTTCTTCAGTTACGGCGATGCGATGTTTATCACCGGCCAGGAGCCCAGCCTTGGGGCGCTTGCCGGACCAGGAGCCTGAGATGCGCGACAACTGTTTCCTGTCATTCGAAAAACTCGGTGAGGACGGCAAGGCCCGTCGTGGCCGGCTGACCTTCCCCCGCGGTGTGGTGGAAACCCCGGCCTTCATGCCCGTGGGTACCTACGGCACCGTAAAGGGCATGCTGCCAAGGGACATCGAGGCCACCGGTGCCCAGATCATTCTTGGCAATACCTTCCACCTGATGCTGCGCCCCGGTACCGAGGTCATCAAGGCCCACGGCGACCTGCACGATTTTACCCAGTGGCAGGGGCCCATACTCACCGACTCCGGTGGCTTCCAGGTGTTCAGCCTCGGGGAGATGCGCAAGATCACCGAGCAGGGGGTCAGCTTCCGCTCGCCGGTGGATGGCTCGCCGGTGGAGCTGAATCCGGAAATTGCCATGCAGGTCCAGCGGGACCTGGGCTCCGATATCGTGATGATCTTTGATGAGTGCACGCCGTACCCGGCCACCGAGAAGCAGGCCCGGGAGTCCATGGAGATGTCCCTGCGCTGGGCCGCTCGCAGCAAGGCGGCTCATGGCGACAATCCGTCTGCGCTGTTCGGGATTATCCAGGGTGGCATGTACAACGACCTGCGTCAGCGCTCACTGGATGGCCTGGTGGACATTGGCTTTGACGGCTATGCCATCGGGGGGCTGTCAGTGGGCGAGCCCAAGGAAGAGATGATTGCAGTGCTGGACTACCTGCCGGCACGAATGCCGCAGGACCACCCCCGCTACCTGATGGGCGTCGGTCGCCCGGAGGACATTGTGGAAGCAGTGCGCCGGGGCGTCGATATGTTCGACTGCGTGATGCCCACCCGCAATGCCCGTAATGGTTACCTGTTTACGTCTACCGGGATCATCAAGATCCGTAATGCCGCGCACCGCCATGATACGTCACCGCTGGATGCGGAATGCGATTGCTATACCTGTTCACATTTTTCGAGAAGTTATCTGCATCATCTTGATAAGTGTGGTGAAATGCTGGGTTCGCAATTGAATACCATCCACAATCTTCACTATTACCAGAAGGTGATGGCCGGATTGCGTGGGGCTATTGAAGCAGGTACATTGTCCGACTTTGTGGAATCCTTCTACGCCAAGCGTGGCCTGCCTGTGCCGCCCCTGGCCGGCGGCTGAACCTCCACGCACCCGTATTCATTGCAGAACTATCAACGGAGATATCCTATGAAAGCAGTAAAAGCCATGCTGGCCACCCTCCTGGCCGCCGCCGTGCCGGGTGTTGCCCTCGCCCAGGACGCCGCCCAGGGTATGGGTGTTATGGGTCAGGTGATTTTCTTCGGTGGTTTCATCCTGATCTTCTACCTGCTGATCTGGCGCCCCCAGTCCAAGCGCGCCAAGGAACACAAATCACTGATGTCCGGCCTTAACAAAGGCGACGAAGTCGTAACCTCCGGCGGAATCGTTGGCCGGATTACCCGTGTTACCGATGACTTCATCGTGCTGGAAGTGGCCGACAACGTGGAACTGAAAGTTCAGAAGGTTGCCGTAGGCGCGGCCCTGCCGAAGGGCACTCTGAAAGACATCTGAACACACTGACCAGGGAGGCCGCTGCGGTTACGGCGGTCCGGTTGCGGTCAAGAAAGGGCTCCTATGCTGAACAAGTATCCGCTTTGGAAAAACATACTGATCCTGGTCGTTCTGGCGATCGGGTTCGTCTATGCCTTGCCGAACGTATTCCCCGATGACTACGCCGTGCAGATCACCGGCGCCCGCAGTGGCACCGAGATCAGCCAGCAGACTGTTGATCGGGCATCGGAGGCACTGGAAAAAGCCGGCATCACCATCAAGGGCGTTGATCGGGAAGAGCGCAGTGCGCTGATTCGCGTGAACAGCTCCGATGACCAGCTCCAGGCGCGGCCCATTGTTCAGCAGGCCCTGGGGGACGAATTCCTCGTCGCCCTGAATATGGCCGAGTCTACACCTGAGTGGCTGCAGGCCCTTGGCGCTGGCCCCATGAAGCTGGGCCTTGACCTTCGCGGTGGTGTTCATTTCCTGCTGGAAGTGGATATGGAAACCGCCGTAGAGCAGCGCCTCGAGGCCACGGCCAGCCAGATCAAGCGGGAACTGCGGGAAGAGCGTATCCGTTACCGTGGTGGTGACGTGTCTGGTGGCAACCAGATCGAGCTGTCCTTCCGCAGTGAGGCAGACCGTTCAGAAGCCTTCGATATCATCCGCGACCGTTACAATGAATTCCTGCTGGACGAGACAACAGAGGGTGAGAACTTCCTTCTCAACCTGAGCCTGTCCGAGCAGGAAGTGCAGCAAATCCAGGACTATGCGATTGAGCAGAACCTGACCACTATCCGCAACCGGGTTAATGAGCTGGGTGTGGCCGAGCCACTGGTCCAGCGTCAGGGCGCTGACCGGATTATCGTTGAATTGCCTGGCGTACAGGACACCGCCCAGGCCAAGCGGGTGCTTGGCGCAACCGCCAACCTGGAGTTCCGCCTCGCCGCTAGACAGGATGCGCCTGCGGCTTCTACGGAAAGCTATCCATTCCGGGATGAGCCAGGTCGTACTGCCCGCCTGGAGCGGGAGGTGATTGTCACCGGTGAGAATGTCTCCAACGCCAACCAGGGTTTTGATGAAAACGGCATGCCGCAGGTCAACATCACCATGGATGGTGTGGGCGGTGACCTGATGACCCGGGCTACCCGTAATGCCGTCGGCCGTGGTATGGCCGTATTGTTCATCGAGTTCCGCACCGAGATGGAACAGGAGGTGGTTGACGGTGAGGTGGTTACCCGTGAAGAGCGGGTTGAGGAAACCAGTATCATTTCCCTGGCCACTATCCAGTCAACGCTGGGCTCCAGCTTCCGGATTACGGGGCTTGATTCCATCCATGAGGCGTCAGAACTGGCCCTGTTGTTGCGCGCCGGTGCGCTGGCAGCGCCCATGTACTTTGTCCAGGAAAGGACCATCGGCCCGAGCCTCGGGCAGCAGAACATCGACGCCGGCTTCATGTCGGTCGTGGTCGGTTTCTGCCTGGTACTGGTGTTCATGGCGGTTTTCTACCGGGCCTTCGGCCTTGTCGCGAACGTGGCCCTGACTCTGAACCTGATGCTGTTGCTGGCCTGTATGTCGATCATTTCGGCCACGCTGACCTTGCCGGGTATAGCCGGTATCGTACTGACGGTGGGCATGGCCGTAGACGCCAACGTCCTGATTTTTGAACGTATAAGAGAAGAGTTGCGAGAGGGTGTGTCGCCCCAGTTGGCCATCAATGCCGGCTACTCACGGGCCTTCGTGTCCATTGTGGACGCGAACATCACCACCTTCCTGGTAGCGATTATCCTGTTTGCCATGGGCTCCGGCCCGGTGAAGGGCTTCGCCGTTACCCTCAGCATCGGCATCCTGACCTCGCTGTTCACTGCGCTGGTCGTCAGCCGGGCGATGGTTAACGCCATTTACGGAGGCCGGAAGGTCGAATCCCTCGCGATCGGAGGCAAGCTGGCCAATGTCTGATACTCGCACCGAAAAATTCGACTTCATGAGCCTGCGCAAGCCGTTTGCCGCTATCTCGGTACTGCTTGTGATTGCATCGATCGTATTGCTGGGCATGCGCGGCCTCAACTTCGGCCTGGACTTCACCGGGGGCACCTCGGTGGAACTGGAGTATGCCGAGGCGCCGGAGCTCGATGATGTACGTAGTGGCCTGACCGAGGCCGGCTACGACGGCTTCGTGGTACAGAACTTCGGCTCCGATACCCTGGTGCTGATCCGCATGCAGGAAGCTGGCGACGACGAACTCGGGCCGCGTATCCTGGCGGACGTCCAGGAACGCTCTGACACTGAAGTGGAGCTGGTCAGCTCGGAGTTCGTTGGCTCCCAGGTGGGGGACGAGCTCAAGGAAAACAGTGGCCTCGGCATGTTGCTGGCCCTGGCGGTGGTGCTCATCTATGTAGGCATGCGCTTCCAGTTCAAGTTTGGTATCGCCTCGGTCATTCCGCTGGCCCACGATGTGATCATCGTGCTGGGTGTATTCGCCCTGTTCCAGTGGACCTTTGACCTTACGGTGTTGGCCGCCTTGCTGGCGGTTATCGGTTACTCCCTGAACGATACCATCGTGATCATGGACCGCATCCGGGAGAACTTCCGCAAGCTGCGCATCGATGACCCGGAGGAGACCGTCAACCTCTCCATCCACGAGACCATCAACCGGACGATCAATACGTCCCTGACAACCTTGCTGGTGCTCATGGCCCTCTATTTCCTGGGCGGGGAGGCGATCAACAACTTTGCCCTCACGCTGGCTATTGGTGTCATCGTCGGTACCTACTCATCCATCTATGTGTCAGCCAACCTGCTGGTTGCCCTGGGTGTGACCCGCAGTGACATGGTTGTGCCCCCGAAAGAGGGTGTTGCCGGCGAGGGTGAGGAGGACGAAGAACCGCCTGAGTGGCTGAACCGCATGTAATGGGCGAAGCGCACGGGTCCCGGCGGTCTGTCGTCCCGCCGGGGACCGGTAAGCAAACCCGGCACACACAAAAAAGCCGGGCTGGAGATTCCAGCCCGGCTTTTTTGTATTCACGTCGCCCTTTCGGGTCAGCGTGGCAGTCTGGCCTGGAACGGCCGCAATGTGCGGAGTACTTCCCGGATCAGCTTGGGGTTGGCAATGGCCAGTTGGCGGGTGTCGCCAGAGGAAGGGTTGCCAGAGAAGTCACTGCTCAGTACGCCGGCTTCATTTGCCAGCGCCAGGCCAATATCCAGGTCCTCCTGGGAAGGACGGAACAGCACGGCCGCATCCAGGTGGCCGGCTGCCACCCGGGCAATATCCAGTACGCTGCAGCCAGTGCTGCGAATCTGCCGGGACTGGGAGGCCAGCTCCGCTGAAAGTTCGCCCCATACCAGGGGGTCTTCGACGCCACGGGCCTGGTCCAGAATGTTCGAGACCACGACGGCCTCGTTAAGGTGACGGGTCTCGCTGACCCGCATGCGGCGGCTGTTCAGTGCTGCGCCACGACCTCGGCTGGCAGAGTATTCCTCGCCGGTTACCGGGTTGATCATCAGCAGGTTGTCAGTGCGGCCGTCTTTTTTCTGTACCAGGGCGACAACAAAGTCCGGAATGCCTCGCAGCAGGTTGTCAGCTCCGATCACCGGGAAGATGTGCCAGCTCAGGGCGTGCCCGTCTGCATTGCCGTCTCCGGCGGGGGCAATATAGTGATCCTTGTAGGCTTTCTTCAGCTGTTCGGAAAAGTTCTCGAACATATTGCCGGTGATCCGCTCCAGCTGGCGCTGGCGATCATCGGCGGAATTGCCGGCGATATCCTGGCGTTCGAAATGGGCTTTCAGATAATCGGCACCCTGGCGCGCGACACGCAGGGCCATTTTTATGGCTGGTTGCATCGGAATCTTCAGTATCAGGAGTGATCAAAGGCGGGATGATAGCAAATCGCCGTCAACCCTTGAAACTTTTTCCGGTCCGTAAAGACACCCATGGCCGTTTTCCCGGGGCCTGTGTGTATCTGCGCCGTTAAAAAGTCGGCTCCTTCTGGTAACATGGCAGCTTGTTCCTGATCTCCTTTCTCCGCTTTCGGACCCAGACAGCCCATGCACAAACCCGCATTGCCAAGCACCTTTGACCTGCCCGCCCGTGACTATGTCCGCGTAGTGATGGTGGAAACATCCCATTCCGGCAACATTGGGGCGGTGGCCCGTGCCATGAAGAATATGGGGCTGGGCAATCTGTGGTTGGTGAATCCCTCGTCGTTTCCTGATGAGGCGGCCTATGCCCGCTCAGCGGGGGCATCCGACGTTCTTGATCACGCCACAGTGGTTTCCTCCCTTGAGGAAGCCATCGAGGACTGCGTGCTTGTGATGGGCACCAGTGCCCGGGGGCGCAAGGTGCCCTGGCCGGTAATGTCGCCAACCGATGCGGCGCGACAGGTGGGGGAGCACCAGGGGCGCGGGCAGGTGGCGCTGGTGTTCGGGCGGGAGAACAACGGCCTGAGCAACGAGGAGCTCCAACGCTGCCACGTGCATATCCATATTCCCACCAATCCGGACTACAGTTCACTGAATGTGGCCATGGCCGTGCAGGTGATGTGCTATGAGATTCGCATGGAGTGCCTGAGGGGGCTTGAAAACAGCGAAGACAACCCGCAGCTCAGGGCTATTACCGCACCCGGCGATGAAGGCTGGGATGTGCCAGCGGCTACGGCAGGGGAGCTGGAAGGCTTCTTCGCGCACCTGGAGAGCACGTTGGCAGAGATTGACTTCCATCGTCGGGACAAACCCCGCCAGCTGATGACCAGGCTGCGGCGGCTTTACCAGCGGGCCAGGCCGGATCAGATGGAGGTCCGCATCCTCCGGGGCATATTGACGGCGGTTCAGAAATCCACCTCTGCCACTGGCAGGGGCGATGGTGCACGCAAACAGGACCAGGCAGATGTTTGAACGACTCAAAGAAGATATAGGCAGCGTCTTTCACCGGGACCCCGCCGCCCGTAACACGTTCGAGGTCCTGACCAATTACCCCGGGCTGCATGCGCTGTTGCTGCACCGCTTTGCCCACCGCGTCTGGCGCGCAGACTTCAAGTGGCTGGCGAGGAGTATTTCCACCTTCTCCCGCTGGCTCACCGGCATCGAAATCCATCCGGGGGCCACCATAGGCCGGCGCTTCTTCATTGATCACGGAATGGGCGTCGTTATCGGTGAAACCACGGTTATCGGCGATGACGTGACCCTCTACCAGGGTGTTACGCTCGGGGGAACCAGCTGGAACAAGGGCAAGCGTCACCCGACCATCGGCAATGGCGTCGTCGTGGGGGCCGGAGCCAAGATTCTCGGGCCGTTCGAAGTGGGCGAGGGCGCCAAGGTGGGGTCCAACTCGGTTGTGACCAAGGCGGTGCCAGCAGGTGCGACCGTCGTGGGTATTCCTGGCCGGATCGTTGTGAAAACCCACGACAAGGACGATCGCCGCAAGGAGATGGAAGCACGGATGGGCTTCGATGCCTATGGGGTTACCGAGGAAATGCCGGACCCTGTAGCCCGTGCCATGCGCAGCCTGCTCGATCACATGCATGCGGTCGACGAGCGCATTGAGAAGATGTGCGCTGCCATCCACAAGGTCAACCAGGACTACGTGGACAACGGCAAACTGCCACCCCTGGACGCCGAGGAGTTCGATTGTGTAAGGGACGACGCCGTGGAGCCAGCGGGGCCCCGGGAGGACGACCGCAAGGAAGAGAGTGGTGCAGAGGGTCGCTGAATACTTGACCAAAACAGTTGGTCAATTCATACTCAGCGGCTGGAATTCCTGAATTTCTGAGCCGGGGCTGCCGTTATGCGACTGACTACCAAGGGCCGCTACGCCGTTACTGCCATGCTGGACCTTGCCCTCCATAGTGGTGAAGGGCCTGTCAGCCTTGCGGATATTTCCCGGCGCCAGGGTATCTCCCTCTCCTACCTTGAGCAGTTGTTCTCCCGTCTTCGCCGGGGAAAGCTGGTTAGCAGTGTACGTGGCCCGGGTGGTGGTTATCGCCTGAGTCGCTCCAGCGAGCAGGTATTCATCGCCGACGTGGTGGACGCGGTCAATGAGTCCCTGGACACCACCCGGTGCAGCCACAAAGGTGACTGCCAGAACGGTGAGATGTGCCTGACCCATCATCTGTGGTCTGATCTTAGCGACCAGATTCACCAGTTCCTCAGCCGCATCAGCCTTGCGGACCTGATGAACAAGCGTGAAATCCGCGCGGTGGCCGACCGCCAGGACGGCCGGACGCAAGAAGGCCAGCTGGCCGATACTATCAACACCGAGCGTCTGGAAGACCAGGCGCCCGCCTGACCTGAAACGAAGCATGAAAACACCGGTTTACCTTGATTACGCAGCAACAACGCCTGTGGACCCCGCCGTTGCCGAAACCATGGCAGGCTACCTGACACTTGACGGAGTGTTCGGCAATCCCGCCAGCCGGTCCCACGGTTATGGCTGGCAGGCGGAAGCGGCTGTTGAAAACGCCCGGCGACAGGTTGCCCAGTTGATCGGGGCTGATCCACGGGAGATTGTCTGGACCTCAGGCGCCACCGAGTCAGACAACCTGGCCATCAAAGGTGCTGTTGACGCCAATCGCAACCGGGATGTTCGTCCCCATATCATCACCTCATCGATTGAGCACAAGGCAGTTCTGGATACCTGCAGCTGGCTGGAGGCCCATGGGTGTGACGTAACCTACCTTGATCCCGATACCAGTGGCCAGATTGCTCCGGTCCAGGTAGAGCAGGCGCTGCGCCCGGAAACCCTCATTGTCAGCCTGATGCTGGTGAATAACGAGCTGGGAACCGTGAACGATATCGCTTCTATCGGCTCGATACTGCGGAATCGCGGTGTGCTGTTCCATGTGGATGCGGCGCAGGCAGCAGGTAAGATCCCGGTAAACGTTGGCGAGCTGCAGGCAGACCTGGTCGCGCTTTCGGCGCACAAGGTGTACGGTCCCAAGGGTGTGGGTGGCCTGTATGTAAGGCGCTCACCGGACGTGCGTATCGACGCACAGATTCATGGTGGTGGCCATGAGCGTGGCATGCGCTCGGGAACCCTGCCCACTCACCAGGTTGCCGGCATGGGCAAGGCCTTTGAGCTCGCCGGTGAGGTGCTTGCCAGTGAAGCGGCCCGACTTGAAGCGCTTCGCGGCCGGTTCCTGCAGGGCATCGCGGGTCTCGACGGGGTGAGCCTGAACGGTCACGAAACGGACCGGGTACCTGGCATTATCAACCTGTCCTTTGATGGTATCGAGGCTGAGTCACTCATGCTCGGGCTGCGGGAACTGGCCGTATCGTCAGGCTCCGCCTGCGCATCAGCGACAATGGAACCCTCCTATGTGCTCACGGCAATAGGCCTGAGTGAGGCCCGGGCGCACGCGGGTCTCCGGTTTTCCCTGGGCCGTTTTTCCTCGGAAGAAGAGGTGGATTTTGCGGCGGGCCAGGTCACGTCGGTGGTGCAGCGCCTGCGAGAACGCCGGCGTACTTCTGCGTGACGCCCTGCACCCGGATTACGAAGGGGCCCGCTGTTGGTAGGCAGCCGGCCCCTTACTGCGTATAATCTCAGGCCAGAATTTTCACCTGAAACCCAACTGGAGCAAAGATTATGTCCAACGAGCGCACGCTCTCTATCATCAAGCCGGATGCTGTTGCCAAGAACGTCATCGGCGAGATTTACTCACGCTTTGAAAAAGCCGGCCTGAAGATCGTAGCCGCCAAGATGATGCACCTGTCCCAGGAACAGGCAGAAGGTTTCTATGCCGAGCACAAGGAGCGTCCCTTCTTTGGTGACCTGGTTGCCTTCATGACCTCTGGCCCCGTTGTGGTTCAGGTACTGGAAGGCGAGGGCGCCATCGCCAAGAACCGTGACCTGATGGGTGCTACCAACCCGAAGGAAGCGGAAGCGGGTACCATCCGCGCCGATTTCGCCGAAACCATCGATGCGAACGCCGTGCACGGTTCCGACTCTGCGGCCTCCGCTGAGCGTGAAATCGCGTACTTCTTCAACGACAGCGAGATCTGCCCCCGCGGCTGATGCTGTCCGGGGCGGTCACCATCGCCCCGCCTGTTATCTGATCGAGACTGACCATGACTGCTGTTGTAGAAAAAACCAATCTGCTGGGAATGCCAAAGGCCAGGCTGGAAGCATTCTTTGAAACCCTGGGTGAGAAGCGTTTCCGCGCGACCCAGGTTTTGCAGTGGATTCATCAACGGGGTGTGGACGACTTCGATCAGATGACAAACATGAGCAAGGTCCTGCGGGAAAAGCTCAAGGAAGTTGCCGAAGTGCGTGGGCCGGAAGTGGTCTACGATGAGACTTCCAAAGACGGCACCCGCAAATGGGTCATGCGCATGGACTCGGGTAACAGCGTCGAAACCGTGCTGATTCCCGACGGTGAGCGGGGCACCCTGTGTGTGTCTTCCCAGATTGGCTGCAGCCTGGACTGCACCTTTTGTTCGACCGGCAAGCGGGGGTTTAACCGCAACCTGACTGCTGCGGAAATCATCGGCCAGGTCTGGGTTGCCCGCAAGGCGTTCATGCCGTTCGATCCTAACGCTGATCGCCCCATTACCAACGTTGTCATGATGGGCATGGGCGAACCTTTGCTCAACTTTGATAACGTTGTCGATGCCATGAACCTGATGATGGAAGACCTGGCCTACGGCATTTCCAAGCGCCGGGTAACGGTGAGTACATCAGGGGTGGTGCCTGCGCTCGATCGCCTGGGGGAAGTTTCCGATGTTTCGCTGGCGATTTCCCTCCATGCGCCGAATGATGAACTGCGTAACCAGCTGGTTCCGCTTAACAAGAAGTATCCGATTGCCGAGCTCCTGGCGGCTACCCGTCGCTACCTGGCCAGGTTGCCGGACAAGCGTAAGGCAACCATCGAATACACTGTCATTGAAAATACCAACGACCAGCCCGAACATGCCCGACAGCTGGCTGATGTCTTGCGTGGCCTGCCCTGCAAGATCAACCTGATTCCGTTCAATCCGTTTCCGGAAAGCGATTTTCGGCGTCCGAGCATGAATGCCACCCGTCGTTTCCAGAAAATTCTCAACGAAGCGGGTTACATCACAACCATCCGCACCACAAGGGGCGATGATATCGACGCCGCTTGCGGTCAGCTCGTAGGTCAAGTGGAAGACCGGACCCGGCGCAGTCAGCGCTATATCCCGGTACATCAGATGACTCCCTAACTACGTACAGGCTTCAGGAAGAGACCATGCAATCAGTGTTGTTACCAGGTGCCAGCAGTAACCGTTTCATCCTGTCTTTGTGCATGCTCCTTCTGACGAGCCTTTTCGCTGGTTGTGTGACCACAACTGACAGTCGTTTCGCCCGCGAAGAAGACAAGGACGAAGCTGTCGAAAACTATGTTCAGCTAGCCACTGCCTACCTTTCCCAGGGTAATTATGACCGGGCGAGGAAGCACCTCGAAAGGGCGCTGAACCTGAGCCCCGGTAACCCGCCAGCGCTTGCCACCAAGGGTTTGCTCATGCAGACCGAAGGCGAACCCGAGTTGGCGGAAGACGCCTACCGCAAGGCTTTGCGCAGTGATGGTGGATACACCAGGGGCCGCATCTTTTACGGTGCGTTTCTGTATCGTGAGGAGCGATTCAAGGAGGCCCAGGAGCAGTTTCGCCTGGCATCCCGTGATACCGGGTACGGCGACCGCGCCTCGGTTTTCTACAACCTGGGCCGGGCGAGCGAGCGTATGGGCGAGCTGAATGGCGCGGTAACGGCTTACCGCCGGGCGCTGGAGCTTGGGCGCAACGACCCCCGCTGGTTATTGGCGCTGTCCAGGGCACTGGTGGAAACTGGTGACTACGCGGCTGCCTCTCGCCATTTCAGTCGATTGACCGACATGGTTCAGCGCAGTCCACAGCTCAGCCATACTCCGGAAAGCCTGCTGGTGGGTATTCGTATCGCCCGCTATTTCCAGAACTACGACGAGGAGTCCAGCCTCGCGTTGCTTTTGCGAAACCGCTACCCGGATTCTGAGGAATACAGACAATACAAGGTGTTAACGGCCGATGACAACGGATAACGGCACCCAGGACCGCCCCCAGCCCAGCGCCGGTGAGCGTCTGCGCAAGGCCCGTGAAGCCGCCGGACTAACCGTCAACGAGGTGGCAGATCGTCAACATCTGCGCCCGGCGGTCATCACAGCAATCGAGAACGGTGACTACCGCAAGATTGACAGCGAGCTATTCCTGAAAGGGTACGTGCGCGCCTATGCGACACAGGTCGGCGTTGACCCGGAAAGTGTTATTCGCCAGCTCGACCAGGAACTCGAGCCCCTGCGTGAAGAACAGAAGAAGAGGGTCGAAGCCAACCCGCTGGTCGATATACAGCGCCGCAAACGCCGTAAGCGCCAGATTGCCCGCATTGCGGTTTTACTGGCCATACTGGTGGGCATTTTCTATGCAGGGTCGCTGTATCTGGCCCGCCAGCAGGCGGACACCACGGTGGCCCCGTCCGGATCAGCTGAAACCATGTCGGAAGAGGAGGGCGCTTCAGCTCCCCCGGAAGAGTCCAACGTGGATGCGAACGAAACCCCGGACGGAGGTGCGCCATTATCGCAGGCTGGTCCTGAACAGGTGTCGCCTGATGACAGCGTCCCTGCAACCAGTGACATTCCCGGTGCAAATGAATCCATGGGCGATACTGAAACCATGGAGCAGGCCCGGGGCACAGGGACAGGGTCAGATGGTTCGGCCGGCACCGGTGACGCCAGTTCCGGGACAGGGGTGGTGGAACCCGCCACTGACTCCGACGTGGCGGCGCCGTCGGAAGGGGTTACCGACCCTGCGATTCGTTCACAGCCCCTGGAGGAACCTGCCAGTCAGCAGGATGTTGCCCGGGAAGGGCAGCTGCTGGTGGAGTTTTCCGGAGATTGCTGGATCGAAGTAAAGGACCGCTCCGGGCGAACCCTGGAAGCCTCGCTGCGATCCGCTGGTGATACACTGGAGCTGACGGGGCAGGCGCCCCTGACAGTCGTTCTGGGTGCGGTGAGTGGCGTTGAATCTATAAGTTACAGTGGCGAAACGGTGAACCTGGCCGATCGCCAGGTAAGGAACAACCGGCTGGTACTGAACCTGCCGTAACCGGGCACTGTATACCGGTGCTTTTGCGGTATCGCCCCAGCTAAGATTTCATTCTCCACATCGGTTTGGCCGTTTATGAAACTCGAGTCTCCCATCAAAAGACGTAAATCCCGCCAGATCCACGTTGGCAACGTACCTGTGGGTGGTGATGCCCCCATTGCGGTACAGAGCATGACCAACACGGAAACCTGTGACGTGGAAGCCACGGTTGCCCAGATCGAGGCACTGCAACAGGCCGGTGCTGACATTGTCAGGGTTTCCGTACCCTCCATGGATGCCGCCGAGGCCTTTGGCAAGATTCGCCAACGAGTGACCCTGCCGCTGGTGGCAGATATTCACTTTGACCACAAGATTGCCCTGCGTGTTGCCGAGCTGGGTGTCGACTGCCTGCGGATCAATCCGGGCAATATCGGCCGGGAAGACAGGGTCAGCGCGGTGATTGAAGCCGCCCGGGACCGGGGCATTCCCATGCGGATCGGTGTGAATGCCGGTTCCCTGGAGAAGAGCCTGCAACGAAAGTATGGTGAGCCCACCGCCGATGCGCTGGTCGAGTCAGCCATGCGTCATATCGATATACTCGACCGCTATGACTTCCAGGACTTCAAGGTCAGCCTGAAAGCATCAGAAGTGTTCATGACGGTGGATGCCTACCGCAAGATTGCCAGTCAGATCGAGCAGCCTCTTCACCTGGGTATCACCGAGGCCGGTGGCTTTCGTTCCGGCACGGTGAAGTCGTCTATCGGCCTGGGCATGCTGCTAATGGACGGCATCGGGGACACGATCCGGGTATCCCTGGCAGCGGACCCGGTTCAGGAAATCAAGGTGGGCTTCGATATCCTCAAGAGCCTGCGCCTGCGCAGTCACGGTATAAACTTCGTGGCCTGCCCGAGCTGCTCCCGCCAGAACTTTGATGTAATCCAGACCATGAATGACCTGGAAGCACGGCTGGAAGATGTCAATGTTCCGCTGGACGTGGCCATTATCGGGTGCATCGTCAACGGTCCGGGCGAAGCCAAGGTCGCGGACCTGGGGCTGACAGGGGGGTCACCGAAAAACCTGTTCTACGCTGCTGGCAAACCCAACCAGAAACTGGACAATGCCAACCTCACAGATGACCTGGAACGGCTGATCCGGGAAGAAGTCGCCCGGCGCCGGGAACAGGAAGAATCGATTATTGCGAAGTCCGGCCAGTAAGTCGCCCGGGCTTCTATCCAACAGAAAAAGGTTTTACTTTGGCTAAGATTCAGGCAATCCGCGGGATGAACGATATCCTGCCCGAGCAAACCCCCGTCTGGCAGTATCTTGAGTCCAGGGTGCGCGGGGTATTGCAGTCCTACGGCTACCAGGAAATCCGCATGCCGGTAGTAGAGCATACCGAATTGTTCCGGCGCTCTATTGGTGAGGTCACCGACATTGTCGAGAAGGAAATGTACACCTTTGATGATCGCAACGGTGACAGCCTGACCCTGAGGCCTGAAGGCACTGCTGGCTGTGTACGTGCCGCCGAAGAGCATGGACTGTTGTTCAACCAGACTCGCCGCCTGTGGTACACGGGGCCAATGTTCCGGCACGAGCGCCCCCAGAAGGGACGCTATCGCCAGTTTCACCAGATTGGTGTGGAATGTTTCGGTATGGAAGGCCCGGATATCGACGCCGAGCTACTGATCCTTACCGCCCGTCTCTGGCAGACGTTGGGACTGCAGGAGCACGCCCGGCTCGAGATCAACAGTATCGGTACCGCAGAAGCCCGGGCTGAATACCGCCAGGCATTAGTCGATTACCTGGGAGATTACCGGTCCGACCTGGACCCGGACAGCCAGCGCCGGTTGTTGACCAACCCGCTGCGTATCCTGGACTCGAAGAACACCGAGACCCAGCGCATCCTGGAGAACGCGCCGTCACTGGACGATTTCCTCGACGATGAGTCCCGCGATCATTTCGAGCAGCTTACCGCCATGCTCGATGCAGCTGGCGTTCCCTATGCGGTCAACAACCGCCTGGTGAGAGGCCTGGACTACTACGGCAAGACGGTCTTCGAATGGGTAACCGACAGCCTGGGCGCCCAGGGAACTATCTGTGCCGGGGGCCGTTACGATGGCCTGGTAGAGCAGCTGGGTGGCCGGCCCACCACGGCGGTAGGCTTTGCCATGGGTATGGAGCGCCTGATCCTCTTGCTTGAAACGCTCGAGCTGGTACCAGACAGCGTCAACAATGCCGCAGATGTCTATGTGACGGCGATGGGGGAGTCTGCGGTTACCGCAGCCTTCCGCGTCAGCGAGGCGGTTCGCTCGGCCCTGCCGGGGCGCACTGTCGTGACCCACTGCGGTGGCGGCAGCTTCAAGAGTCAGATGAAAAAGGCGGATCGCAGCGGTGCCAGGGTAGCGATTATTCTTGGCGAGAACGAGGTCCGTGACGGCACTGCCGGTGTCAAGTACCTTCGCGAAGATCGTGACCAGGAGCAGGTTTCGCTGGAACAGGTTGGTAACCATATTGCCAGCCAGTTTGCTGACGCCTGATCCCGGCGCTTACAGCATCGAATCAATCATAATCAGAACCGGAAAGGACAGTCAGGAGTCACCATGGCCGAAATGCGGACCGAAGAAGAACAGATCGAAGCCATCAAGCAATGGTGGAAGAAAAACGGCGCCTCCCTGCTGATCGGCATAGCCCTGGCCCTGGCCATCGTGTTTGGCTGGCAGGCCTGGCAGAACCACCAGGCCAACAAGCAGGCCCAGGCGGCCTCTGATTTCGGACAATTGATGCAGCAGGCGACAGAGGCCTCCTCGGATGAAGACTTTGAATCCGTTGCCTACCTGGCCAACCAGGTGCGGGATGAGCACAGTGATACGGCCTACGCCGTTTACGCGATGCTGATTCTGGCCAATCAGCAGATGATGGCTGACAACGATCCCGCAGCGGCGGCTGAGTCGCTGCAGTGGGCACTGGACCAGTCCGGTAGTGAAGCTCTGTCCCTGGTGGTGCGTACCCGCCTGGCCCGGGCGCAATACGGTGCCGGTGAGTATGAGGCAGCGTTGAGTACGGTGCGGGGCGCCGGGAATGCCGGTCAGTTTGAAGGGCTTTTGGCTGAACTGGAGGGGGACATTCTGCTGGCCAGTGGCGACCAGGCTGGCGCCGAGAAAGCCTACCTGAAAGCCCGGGATGCCGGGGGAGACGGTGGCATCGGCCTGCTGCGACAGAAGCTGGCGAGCCTGGGTATCGGAGGTGATGTGTGATGGGGCTATCCCGTTGCCTCAGGTCCCTGGGTATACCCCTGGCAATTGCCGGCATGGTGTCCGTCATGGTCGGATGCAGTTCCTCCGAGAATCTGGAGAAGCCGGATCCCGTCCCCAGTGTGGTTTCTTCAGTGGCCCTGAAAGAGCAGTGGTCCCTGAGTGTGGGTGATGGCCATGATGGTGAGTACCTGCAACTGGCACCAGTCATTGTTGGTGGTAGTCTCTATGCAGTATCAGCGGATGGCGAGCTGCTGGCCGTCGGTCCCGCCACGGGAGATGTGCGCTGGCGCCGGGACCTGGATGAGCGCATCATGGCCGGCGTTGGCGGTGACAGCCGGAATCTCTACGTAGTAAACGCCAATGCAGAACTCATTGCCCTTGACCGGCGAGAGGCCGGGGAAAACTGGCGCTTGCGCCTCCCGAACGAGGTGCTTGCTCCACCGCAGTCCAACGGTAACCTGGTGTTGGCCCAGACCATCGATGGTAAGGTCGTGGCCGCAGATGCCAGTACTGGCGAGCAACTCTGGCAATATGATGCCCCGGCACCGGCACTGTCGATTCGGGCTACCGCCTCACCTGTAGTCGGTGGAGAACTGGCCCTGGTTTCCCTGGCTAACGGTCGCCTGGTAGCGCTGGCGCTGGAGACTGGTCAACCGGTCTGGCAGTACATCGTGGGCGAGCCCACCGGTCGTACCGAGCTGGAGCGCCTGGTCGATGTGACAGCCGAACCTCTGGTTGTGGAAGGCGCAGCACTGGTCGCCGGCTACCAGGGTAAGCTGGCGTTGGTTGACCTGCGCAATGGCAACGAGATCTGGAGTCGCCCGACGTCTACCTTTCACAGTCCGGCACTGGGGCCTGAGCGGGTCTTTGTGGTCCGTGATAACGGTGACGTAACAGGCCTGGATGCCCGCAGCCTTGACGAAGTGTGGAACCAGGATGCCCTGTCCTGGCGCCGGTTGTCGGCTCCTGCGGTGATCGGAGACCAGGTGGTGGTTGGTGATTACGAAGGTTACCTGCACCTTCTGTCCCAGGAGAATGGCCAGTTCCAGGGCCAGATTGAGTTCGATGACGAGGGCATCCGCTCACCGATGCTCCGCTGGGAGGACCGCCTGGTTGTCTACGGTAACGGTGGTCGCCTCGCAGTTTTTACCCTTGAGGATCGCAACTGAGTCGCTAGTGTGCGCCCGGATATATCCGGGCGCACACTAGCGGTCTTGTTCGACGGACCGGCTCCGGATCGTTATCCTTTAACTCTTGGCATTTAACCCCAGGCAATCCTTAATGACCCCGGTAATCGCTCTGGTGGGCCGCCCCAACGTAGGCAAGTCCACCCTGTTCAATCAGATGACCCGCTCCCGCGATGCGTTGGTGGCGGACTTCCCGGGCCTGACCCGCGATCGCAAGTATGGTGATGGCAACTATGAGGGTCGTAGCTTCATTGTCATTGATACCGGGGGCCTTACCGGTGATGAGGCCGGACTGGATGCCGAAATGGCCCGGCAGTCCATGCAGGCGGTGGAAGAAGCGGACATCGTGCTGTTCCTGGTGGACGGCCGCTCCGGCCTGACGGCCGGGGATGAAATGATAGCCGACCATCTGCGTCGTTCCGGCAAGCCGGCTCACCTGGTGGTGAACAAGACCGATGGCCAGGACCCGGATGTGGCAGCGGCGGATTTTTACGCCCTAGGCTTCGAGTCCGTCTATCAGATCGCGGCAGCCCATAACCGCGGTATCCGTTCCATGCTGGAACTCCTCCTTGATGAGGTTGCCGAGGAGGAAGAAGATCGCGCGGACAAATATCCCGGTATACGTATTGGTGTCGTCGGTCGTCCCAACGTGGGCAAGTCAACCCTGGTCAACCGTCTGTTGGGGGAGGAGCGCGTTGTCGTCTACGACATGCCGGGCACCACCCGTGATAGCGTGTATATCCCCTATGAGCGACAGGGCCAGGAATACACCCTGATTGATACCGCAGGGGTGCGGCGGCGCAAGAATGTCCGGGAAGTGGTGGAGAAGTTCTCCATTATCAAGACCCTCAAGGCCATCGAAGACGCGCATGTAGTGATCCTGGTCATTGATGCCAGGGAAGGATTGGTCGACCAGGACTTACACCTGATCGGATTTGTGCTGGACGCCGGTCGTTCACTGGTCATCGCGGTGAACAAGTGGGACGGCATGGACCCGGAAGAGCGCGACCGGGTAAAAGAGCAGGTCAGGCGCCGCCTGGACTTCCTGGACTATGCTGACAAGCGCTATATCTCGGCACTGCATGGCTCGGGTGTCGGGTTGCTGTATGACTCCATTGGTGACTGCTACGAGTCTGCCATGGCCAAGTGGTCCACCAACCGGCTTACCGCCATTCTGCAGGACGCCGTGTCCCAGCATCAGCCGCCCATGGTCCGGGGGCGCCGGATAAAGCTTCGCTATGCACACCAGGGCGGTTCAAACCCACCCGTGGTAGTGGTCCACGGTAACCAGACGGATGCCCTGCCGGGCGCCTACAAGCGCTACCTGGAGAATACCTTCCGCAAGGTGCTGAAGGTCAACGGTTCGCCCATCCGCTTTGAATTCCGTTCCGGGGAAAATCCCTTTGCGGACAAGGTGGACCGTCGTACACCCCGCCAGAAGGTCAAGCAGGATAACGATCTCAAGAAAGGCCGCAGAATCAACAAGACCCGCATGAAAAGCAAGAAAAAGGGCTGAGCCGAACCCAGCCCTTGTCCTCCCTTATTCGGCAGCCTCGGCCTGGGCTGCCTGTACTGCTGTCAGTGCAATGGTAAACACGATGTCGTCCACCAGGGCGCCCCTGGACAGGTCGTTCACCGGCTTGCGCAGGCCCTGCAGCATGGGGCCGATGCTCACCACGTTGGCGCTGCGTTGTACCGCCTTGTAGGTCGTATTGCCGGTATTCAGGTCCGGGAAGATAAACACCGTGGCCTTGCCGGCTACCGGGCTGTCCGGTGCCTTGCTCTTGCCCACATCGGCGATCGCGGCGGCGTCATATTGCAGCGGGCCATCGATCACCAGGTCCGGGCGTCGCTCCCGGGCAATGCGGGTTGCTTCCCGAACCTTTACCACGTCTTCGCCACTGCCGGAGGTTCCGGTACTGTAACTGATCATCGCCACGACAGGTTCGACGCCGAACGCCCTGGCTGAGTCAGCGCTCTGGATAGCAATATCCGCCAGTTCCTCCGCATTCGGATCCGGGTTGATCGCACAGTCGCCGTAGACCAGGACCTGCTCCGGCAACAGCATGAAGAACACCGATGAAACCACCTTGGCATGGTCTGCCGTCTTGATCAGTTGCAGCGCCGGCCGCACGGTGTTGGCTGTGGTGTGGATGGCGCCGGAAACCAGTCCGTCCGCTTCGTCCAGCGCGATCATCATGGTGCCCAGCACGACGTTGTCTTCCAGCATGGCCTCTGCCATGTCAGGGGCGAGCCCCTTGTGCTCACGAAGTTTTACCATGGGCTCTACGTAGCGTCCCCGGACATCAGCGGGGTTAATGATTTCCAGCTCCTCTGGCAAGGTCAGCCCCTGGGACTCGGCAACGGCTTCGATTTCTTCCCGCTCGCCAATCAGAATGCAGTGGGCCAGTTCTCGCTGGGTGCAGATAATGGCTGCCTGCACGGTGCGGGGTTCACTGCCTTCTGGCAATACAATCCGTTTACCCGCTTCACGGGCCAGGCGCGAAAGCTGGTAGCGGAACGCCGGTGGTGACAGCCGACGCAGCCGCTCGACCTTGAGATGCTGCTGCAACCAGTCTGCGTCCATGCGGGAGGCCACGGCTTCCATCACTTTCTCGATGCGGTCTGGGTCGTCCGCCGGTACGGCACCGGGCAGGTTTGCCAGCTGGTGGGCGGTTTCATAGGTATTGGTATCTGCCATTAACACCGGCAGTCCGGTCGCCAGTGCACGGCGGCACAGGTCAATGGTACGTCGATCCGGCATCAGGCCACCGGTGAGCAGCAGCCCGGCCAGTGGCACACCGTTCAGCGCCGCCACGGCGGTCGCCACAAGGATGTCTTCCCGGTCGCCGGGAGTAACCATCAGGGTTCCCGGGCGCAGGGTGTCGATCATGTTGGGAATGGTTCTGGCGCATACGGAAACCTTCTGTACCCGGCGGGTATCGAGGTCACCTTCGTGGAGGATTTCTGCCGGCAGGTCCCGGGCGATATCCGACATACGGGGTGCGAGCAGGTCCGGCTGCCAGGGGATGGTGGCCAGCAGGCGCAGCCGGCCTGAACTCAGTATCCGGCATTGTTCCTCGTAATCCAGCCTCTCTTCTGGTGCCTGCTGATTAAAGGTGGGCAGGAAGCCGGTTTGCTCCGGCTTGCCGACCTTGTTCAGGACGACGCCAATGACGTCAGGATCTTCCGGGTCGGCAAACAGGCGGGATGAGAAATCCAGCCAGTCATCAAGCTCCTGGCAGCTCCGGCCATTAGGACTGCACACCAGGATGACGTCCGAGCCAAGGTTGCGGGCCATTTCCACGTTCATACGTGCGGTGTAGGCCTCGCTGCGATCCGGGACCAGGCCTTCAACGATCACCACGTCCACGTCGCGGGCTACCTGCTGGAACCGGCCAACCATGTCTTCCATAAACTCGTCGGTCTTGCCCCTGTTAAGGAGGTTCTGTGCCTCTTTCAGGGGGATTGGTGTTGGCGGATTCAGGTCGGAGCGGGCCCGGACAAAGGGGACCGAGAAATCATCCTGTGAGTCCGCACCGGCAGAGCGGGTTGGCTGACTCACGGGTTTATAGAACCCCACGCGGACACCGACCCGATCCAGGGCGCGGAGCAGGCCCAGGCATACCGAAGTCAGGCCGCTGTCCAGTTCTGTGGGTGCGATAAAGAGACTCTTTGCCATTGGGGTTTCCTTCGTTAGTGCCGGTTTGTTCGTGGATTGGCGTGCACCTGAACCAGGGCCCTGGCTTCGCGGGCAATCATGGCTTCCTCGCGTGTTGGAATAACCAATACCGGGAAACGGCTGCTCGCTGCTTCGATGTGGCCGTCCAGCTGACTGCCGTGGTTTTCGTTGGCCTCAGGGTCGATAAGGAAGCCCGGCAGGGTGAGGTGCTCCAGGGTGCGGGCGCGGACGTGGGTGCTGTTCTCGCCGATCCCGCCGGTGAAGACAAGGGCGTCCAGCTGATCCAGTGACACCATCATGGCGCCGATATAGCGGGCGAGGCGGAAACAGAACACTTCAAAGGCGTCCCGGCAATGTTCATTGCCTTCTCTGGCAGCGCTGACCAGGTTACGCATGTCGCTGGTTTGGCCGGAGATGCCCAGCAGTCCGCTCTCCCGGTTAAGGATGCGGTGTGTTTCCTCTGCCGGCACGCCCTTGACGGCCATGAACTCGAACAGGCCAGGATCGATATCTCCGCTGCGGGTGCCCATAACAAGCCCTTCCAGGGGCGTTAGCCCCATGCTGGTGTCGACACTCAGCCCATTCCGAATGGCAGTAATGCTGCATCCGTTACCCAGGTGGGCAGAAATGATGGATGTCTGCTCCAGTGGTTTACCCAGTCGGCGCGCTGCCTCCTCGGCCATGTAGTGGTGGCTGGTACCGTGGAAACCGTAACGCCGTACCCCGTAATCCTCGTAGAAACGCCGGGGCAGGGCATACAGCCAGGCATGGCGCGGCAGTGTCTGATGGAAAGCGGTGTCGAATACCGCTACCTGGGGTACCTCCGGGAAGAGTTCCCGGGCGGCCTGGATGCCTTCCAGGTTGACCGGGTTGTGGAGAGGGGCCAGGTCAGCACAGGCTTCGATCGCCCGTATAGCATCGTCATCCAGCAGTGCTGCCTCCTGGAAGGTTTCGCCGCCGTGTACCACCCGGTGGCCAATGGCGGAGGGTTGCCCATTCAGGTAACCGCTTTCCTGCAGCCAGTGAATGGACGCACTGAGGGCTTCCTGGTGGTTGGCGTTTTCGGGCAGGGTGACCGGCTGTGTTTGGTCTGGAACCAGCCTTGCGCCCCGCTGGCCGAGTCGTTCGGCAAGGGCGCTGACCAGCGCAGTACCTTGGGAATCGAATACCGCGATCTTTACGGAGGAACTGCCGCAGTTTATGACCAGTATCTGATCATCCATGGGTAACGGGGTCCTTGGGTTGATGGGTTTAGTGATCCCGGAGCCAGGCCAGGAAGTCCGATTCCGGCCCCGGTCGCCTGAACAGGTAGCCCTGGGCATGGTCGCACCGGTGGTCGCGCAGGAAGTCATGCTGGGCTTCTTCTTCCACGCCTTCGGCGACCACGGTGAGGTTGAGGCTGTGGGCCATGTTGATAATAGCGCGCACCAGGGACGCATTGTCCTCTGATACCATCACGTCTGCGATGAAGGTCTTGTCGATCTTGAGCGTATCAAAGGGGTAACTCTTCAGGTAACTGAGAGCGGAGAACCCGGTGCCAAAGTCATCCACTGACAGGCGAATGCCGGCCTGGTCGAGTTCCCGGAGGATGGTAGCGGTTTCGATACTGTTGTCCAGTATCAGGCGCTCGGTGATTTCCAGCTCTACGCGGTGCGGGGGCATATCGCAGGCGGCGAGGATCTGGAGTGTGGACTGGACGAATTCGGGGTCCCGGAACTGGCGAGGGGACACGTTCACCGCGATCCGCAGTTCGCGCCCGGTCACTTCCTGCCAGTGCCGGGCGGCCAGGCAGGCCTGCTCCAGAACCCAGCGACCAATCGGGATGATCATGCCGGTCTCTTCGGCCAGGGGGATAAACCGGTCGGGCATCACCAGTCCCATTACCGGGCTGTTCCATCGCAACAGTGCTTCGGCGCCGGTGACCTGGCCGGTGGCGGTCTCGATGATGGGCTGGAACCAGAGCTCGAACTCGTCCAGTTCCTGGGCCCGCCGCATCCGCGATTCCATCTGCAGGCGTTCGTGGGACACTTCCTTCATCTCTGGTGCGAATCGCTCCCAGGCACTCTTGCCCTTGTGCTTGGCCTCATACATTGCCGCATCCGCATTCTGCAGCAGGGTGCCCGTGTTGTCGCAATCCGTGGGGTAGATGGCGATGCCGATACTCGTGGTTACGAAGACTTCCTGTCCACCCAGGATGAAAGGTGCACTGAAACCGGCGAGGATACGGTCGGCGACCTGCTCGGCATCGCTGGCATCTCTGAGGCCAGGGAGCAGCACCAGGAATTCATCGCCGCCCAGGCGGGCAACGGTACTGGTGCCGCGCAGGCTGGCCGAGACTCTGTGGGCGGCGTCCACCAGCAGGGTGTCGCCGGCGTCGTGGCCGAGGGTGTCATTGATGTGCTTGAAGTTATCCAGGTCGAGAAACATCACGCCTACCAGGGTTTTTTCCCGCTGGGCCTGGGCGAGGGCGAGTTTCAGGCGGTCAAGGGCCAGCATTCTATTGGGTAATCCGGTAAGAATGTCGTAGTTGGCCTGGCGCAGAAGCTGCTGCTCGTAGCGCTTGCGGATGGAAATATCCTCGCCGACCACCAGGAAGTTCGTAACCAGCCCTTCCGGGTCCTTGATGGAAGTGACAACGATCTGCTCCCAGAACCTGTCACCGTTTCGGCGTGCGCTGTTTACCTCCCCCTGCCAGACGCCTACGCGCTGTACCTGCAGCCGGATAGACTGCCATAGCTGTTGGGTACTGCGGGTGTTCCGGCCCCCCAGAGCCAGGTCTCCTGGACGCTGTCCCAGCACTTGGTCAGCAGGATAGCCCGTGAGCTGACTGAACTTCTGGTTAACGAATTCAATCCGCCATTGGCGGTCACAAATCATGACCGAGGAGGGGCTCTGTTCGACCGCCATGGATAATTTGCGGATTTCGGACTCGTCCCGCTTGCGGCGCTCCAGGTCCTGGGCAAGTCGTTCCCGCATCTGGTTAATGGCGTCCGTGACCTGGCTGAGCTCGTCGCCACGGTGTCGATGAACGTATGAGCGGTCAAGGCGCAGGGGAGCGTCCAGGTTGTCCAGGGAAAAGTCCCTTGCGTAGGTGGCCATTCTGGTGAGGTGGCGTATCACCACCTGGCGGAGTATCCACACGATCGCGATGGCAAGCAGGAACGTCTTGAAGAACTGGGTAGTAACGATGACCCAGACACTGTCCCACAGGTCAGCGTAGCTTCGCTCCAGTGAAGCGGTAATGGACAGCTCGCCAAGTTGGCTCTCGGGAGTACCCTGATGCTGAATCTCGAAACTGTACTGCCGGGTAGCGGTGCCATTCTCCGGCAGTTCGCCGAGTACCAACTCGGAATCCGGGTAGATTCGCAGGCGCAGGTGCACAATGTCAGGCAACGACAGTATGCCCTCAAGCTGGATTTGCAGCAGGTTCTGGTCCAGGGCCCACAGGCTCCGGGACAGGCTGGACCGGTAACTGGTCTCGATGACCTTGAGCCGGTCGTCAATGACAGTCACGTCCTTGCGGAAATCTGTGTAGATTTGCAGGCCCGAGGCAATCAGGCTGAACGCGGTGCTGAACAGCAGGATATAGGCAAGCAAACGGAACGACAGGGGCGAGCCGCGGCGAAACTGCTGGAAACGCGAAATCAATCTGGCCATCCCGTTTGTCTTTATTGCTTCCCGGGTGAAAAAATCCTGAAACCTGTCAGATCCCTATATGACCTGTCGCAGTGACCCGTGTTCCGGCTGATACCTCCACTGCTGTAAGACCAGGCCTGACAAACTAAGCAGGCAAGACACTGACGGGTCTAGCGCAATTGCAAGCGCTTGCGGAAACTATAGCAGCCCGTTGCCTTCAATGGGTGCCCGTATTGGATGGAAATTTCCCGAAAAAACTTGGACAGCCCGTGAGTGCCCTCTTGATGCACGTCAATATCACCTGGTCGGCGCAGGCGTAATCTGAAATCA
This sequence comes from Marinobacter bryozoorum, assembly GCF_023156245.1. Taxonomy (GTDB): domain Bacteria; phylum Pseudomonadota; class Gammaproteobacteria; order Pseudomonadales; family Oleiphilaceae; genus Marinobacter; species Marinobacter bryozoorum. The sequence goes on along the minus strand of NZ_JAKZAH010000003.1, from coordinate 203,166 downwards.
GACAATGAATGAGCCTGAACTTCACGGGAGGTAATACCATGTATATGGATGCTGTGGTAATCGCAGGTGTGGGAACTGTACTGCTGATGGTCGGCTTTATGGCTGCCGTAGGCTATTTCGTAATGCGGGATGCCAAGAACAAGAAGCCAAGGTGAGAGAGGGGAGTTCTCACAATATCCAGAAAGAGTGGCGTCCCCTAGGGGGTTCGAACCCCTGTTGCCGCCGTGAAAGGGCGGAGTCCTAGGCCACTAGACGAAGGGGACGCATTTCTCGAAAACCTTGCCTCGTCGAGGTGGCGCGTATATTAAGAATGCGCGTTGCGAGTGTCAACTGTTGCCTGTAAAAAAATTTCCCCGGATGGCCGGTGAGTCTTATCCGGGTTTGCCAACAGCCTCACGGAGCGCTGCATCCAGGTCCGGGTAAAGAAATTCGAAACCTTCCGTTTGCAGGCGTTCGGGCAGGGCCTTCTGACCTGTCAGCAGTAATTGGGACATCTCTCCGAGCGCAAGTTTCAGTACGGTAGCCGGCACCGGGAACAGGGCGGGTCGTCCCAGTACGTCTGCCAGGGTGCGAGTGAACGCCCGGTTGCTGACCGGGTTCGGGCTAACCACGTTATAAGCACCTGCTGCGCTGTCCGTTTCCACCATCCATTGGATGGCCCTTACCACATCCTGTCGGTGCACCCAGGGCATATACTGCTCACCTGAGCCGATGCGGCCGCCGAGGCCCAGACGGAACGGCAGCAGCATTCTGTCCAGAAACCCGCCATCACGGCCAACGACGACACCGGTTCTGGAGTAACAGACTCGCACGCCCTTGTCCGACAACGGTGACGCGGCATGTTCCCAGTCTGCGCAGAGCCGGTGGCTGAACTCATCCTTCGGCGTCGTGGTTTCAGTGACAGGCTGCCCTCCCTGGGCGCCGTAATAACCAACCGCTGAGCCGGATACCATCACCTCCGGCAGTCGTTCGCAGCTAAGGAGGCCCGTGACCAGCTCACGCGTAAGGGCGATGCGGCTGTCTCGCAGGGACTGTTTGCGAGCTTCGGACCAGCGCTTCTCTGCAATGCCTTCACCAGCCAGGTTGATGACTACGTCATAACCGGGGCCCCCGTTTATTGCAGAAAGCTCGCTAATCGGGGTGACCCGCCCACACAGGGCCTGAACGGCCTCTGGCTTTTGTCGGCTAAGTACGTCTACCTTATAGCCGGCCCGAAGAAGCTCCGGGGAGAGTACTTGCCCGATAAAACCGGTGCCACCGGTCAGCAATACCGACTTGTCAGCCATCAGACGCCTCCAGGGTGTCTCTCACGATGTCTTTCAGCGCTTGCCCCAGTCGTGGGTCTTCGCCAATCGGTGGCAGCAGCGTGATCGCTACTCCGAGCTGCTCCCGGTAACCCGCGAGCATGGCAGGAACATCCTTGCGCAGGTGGCGGCCGGCGGCGAGGAATAGCGGTACCACGCGGATATCGGTTATCCCCTCCGCCGCGGCTTGCTGCACCTCTGCTTCCAGGGAGGGTTCAGCCAGCTCCATGTAAGCCACCCTGGCCTGGGGCAGGCTTTCCAGGGTTGGCCGGGCGAGGGCTTCGAAGGTCTCGCACCAGCGGCGATCGCTGCTGCCATGGGCGAGTAACAGAATCCGTGTCCTGTCAGTCATGGGCCGGGCTCCTTTGGTGGTGTACGGAATCAGTGTATAACTGCGCATTCCTGACTGCGAAATTGAACAGCCGGAGACATTATGTTCGCTTGGCATGAACTTCTGGATTTCTGGTTTGGGCCACTGGATCAATATGGCTTGCCAGATAAGGCCCACCGTGAGCGCTGGTTCCGTTCATCCAGGGCCTTCGACCAGGAAATCCGACGTCGCTTTATATCCATGGTGCTGTTTGCATCGGAGAACGGACTGGATCACTGGCGTCGGGAGCCTGGTGGCCGGCTTGCTGAAATCCTCCTTCTGGACCAGTTTACCCGACATATACACCGTGGTGGCGAACTGGCGTTTTCCAATGACCGGCAGGCTATTGCGTTGTGCATTGAGGGGCTGGAGGAGGGCGCCGACACCAGGTTGGTGTCGATTCAGAGAGCGTTCTTCTACATGCCGCTTCAGCACTCAGAGAAGTTGACGCACCAGGAGCGTTCAGTTGCCCTTTATGAGCAGCTCGCTGCACAGGAGGACGGACCATTGGGGGCCTTCCTGGCCAGTTTCCTTGAGTCTGCCCGGGACCACCGTTCGGTAATCGAGCGGTTCGGTCGCTTCCCCCACCGCAACCGGCCATTGAAGAGGCGCTCAACGCCGGAAGAAGAAGCCTACCTCGGAGGCGGGGGCAAGACCTACGGTCAGGGTTGAGGGCGTCCTGAACGAGGGCTTTGAAAATTTTTCTACAAAACGGTTGACGGCTCCGGTCCGATCAGTAGAATACGCAGCCGTTGAGAGGCCAACCGCCTTTTAGCAAGCGGGAATAGCTCAGTTGGTAGAGCACAACCTTGCCAAGGTTGGGGTCGCGAGTTCGAATCTCGTTTCCCGCTCCAGATTCCGAAAACCCGGTCAGAAATGGCCGGGTTTTTTCGTATCCGGCCCCTCACTGCGGCCGAACTTCAGTATACTGGCGCGGTTCCTGTACCCAGGCCCGGAAGCCCATGAAGATCAGATCGCTGTTTTACTATCCCGTCAAATCCCTGGCTGGAATCGCCACCGACACCCTGACCCTGGACCGTTTCGGGCCTTCATACGACCGGCGCTGGATGCTGGTAGACGGGCAGGGTCAGTTTGTCAGCCAGCGACGATATCCCTCCCTTGTGCGAATCAAGCCGGCCTTGCGCGACGGCCAGTTGATGCTGGATATTCCCGGGCATGGAACCCTTGCCGTTACCCAGGGCACCCGGGAGCGGGAAGTGACAGTATGGCGGGACCAGGTAGCCGGTGCGCTGGAGGCGAGCGGCAGTGCAGCCGACGCGATTTCGGCGTTTCTTGGCTGTCCGGTTTCGCTGGTTTACATGCCGGAGACTGTGACCCGGCCGGCCCGGCATGAAAGCCTGGCAGGCACTCACCCGGTCAGTTTTGCCGATGGCTTCCCGCTGTTGGTGACCAGCCAGGCGTCCCTCGATGACCTGGCGTCACGGCTGCCGGGCTATGGGGATATGCGCCGTTTTCGCCCCAACGTTGTGATAGAGGGCGCGGGTGCCTGGGCGGAAGATCAATGGCAGGTCATGGGGCTGGGTGACGTCAGGGTACGTATGGTCAAACCCTGCAGTCGCTGCATCATGACCACAGTAGACCCGGACACCGGTGATCGCAGCCCGATCGGCGAACCGCTCAAAACCCTGGCCAGCTTCCGGCGCACCAGTGATGGCGTGATGTTCGGTGTTAACGGTGTGCACGAAAACACAGGTACCTTGCGTGTCGGAAATCCGGTAACGCTAATCGATTCAGAGGAGTAACACCGGTCATGCCACTGCTGACCCTTGAAAATATCTCACTGGCCTATGGCATGCAGCCGCTGCTGGACCAGGCCTCCCTGGTGATTGAGCCCGGCGAGCGGGTGTGCCTGCTGGGGCGGAATGGTGAGGGCAAGTCCACGTTGCTTAAAATCATTGCCGGGGAGGTGACCCCTGATGGCGGGCTGGTGCGGCTGGACAGTGGAACAAAGCTTGCCGTGCTGCCCCAAATGCTGCCTTCTGACGATACCCGCACCGCCTACGACGTTGTGTCCGGGGCGTTTCCCGAAACCGGCGAGCTGCTGGCGCGCTTTCATCACCTGTCCCAGCAGGCTGACGAAGCGTCCATGGATCAGATGATGAAAGTCCAGGAGCGGCTGGAGGCGCTTGACGGCTGGCGCCTGGATCAGAAGGTCACCGCCATTCTCCAGCAGTACCGTATAGACCCGGATCAGACCCTGAACACCCTTTCCGGGGGCTGGCAGCGCCGGGTATTGCTGGCCAAGGCCCTGGTGGCCGATCCGGACATCCTGTTACTGGATGAGCCCACCAACCACCTGGATGTGCCGGCTATTGCCTGGCTGGAAGAGGCGCTGGCACAGTTTCGTGGCGCCATTGTGTTCGTTTCCCACGACCGTGCGTTTATCCGGCGCATGGCGACCCGGGTGGTGGAGCTGGACCGTGGGCACCTGGTCAGTTTCGCTGCCAACTATGACAAATACCTGGAGCTGAAGGAGAAGGCCCTGGAAGAAGAAGATCGACAAAACGCGCTGTTCGACAAGCGGCTCAAGCAGGAGGAGGCCTGGATCCGTCAGGGGATCAAGGCCCGTCGTACCCGTAATATGGGGCGGGTGAGGGCGCTCAGGGCCATGCGCGAGGAGCGCCGCCAGCGCCGGGAGCGGGTTGGTACCGCAAGCTTTTCCGTGGAGGACGCGTCTCGTTCCGGCAAGCTGGTGGTGGACGCTGCCCACGCAAGTTTCCGTTACCCGGACGGGAAGGAAATTATCCGTGATCTCAGCCTGACCATCCTCAGGGGTGACAAGATCGGCCTGGTGGGGGAGAACGGCACCGGTAAGACCACCCTGGTCCGCCTCCTGCTCGGCGACCTTGAGCCCACCGAAGGCCGGGTCCGCCTTGGCACCAACCGACAGGTAGCCTACTTTGACCAGCTTCGTGGTGAGCTGGACCTCGAACGTAACGCGCTGGACAACCTGTCAGAAGGGCGGGAGTTCATTGAGATCAACGGACAGCAGAAGCATGTCCTTGGCTATCTGCAGGAGTTCCTGTTCTCCCCTGAAAGGGCCAGGTCACCGGTGCGGGTATTCTCCGGCGGTGAGCGGGCCCGGCTACTGCTGGCGAAACTGTTCAGCAAGCCTGCCAATATCCTGGTGCTCGATGAGCCCACCAACGACCTCGACGTCGAAACCCTGGAACTCCTCGAGGCGCGGCTGGTGGACTTTGCCGGTACGGTAATCGTGATCAGTCACGACCGGGAATTCCTTGATAACATCGCCACCGATACGCTGTTCCTGGACGGTTCCGGGCGAGTGCAGGAATACGTGGGGGGCTATTCCGACTGGCGTCATCAGGGTGGTCGCTTCCCGACGGAGGTGGAGGCGACTGGCTCTCAGGGCGCAGCCAGGGCGGGCGCCGGAAAAGACGCCGCAGCCCCTGGATCGGGAAAGGCCTCATCCTCCTCATCAACAGCCTCCGGAAAACGGCCCGCCAAGCTCAGTTACAAGCACAAGCATGAACTCGAGCAACTGCCAGGGCAGATCGAAGTGCTGGAGTCGGAGCTGGAATCACTGAATGCGAAGGTCTCGGCACCTGACTTCTATCAGCAGGACACGGATACGGTAAACCGGGTTCTCAAGGAGCTGGAACAGAAAGAGGCGAGCCTGGAGAAGGCCATGGAGCGATGGATGGAGCTGGAAGAAATGCAGGGGGGCGGCTGACAGCGGCCACTACCTCTCTGTTGCAGCCAGTAGCGGGGCTGTGCACAAAAATTCAGGCGTCCGGGACCTGGTTATTCCGGACGCCGGGGGAAGGCTGGCAAGCCAGGCCTTTCAGTTAATCCGTATAGCCAGCACGTCACACTTGGCGCCGTGCAGCACGCCGTTGGCGGTGGAGCCAAGCAATAACTGGATACCACTGCGGCCATGGCTGCCCACCACGACCAGGTCTACGCCCTTGTCTTCAGACAGGTGGTGGATTTCTGACTCGGGACGACCCACGGTAACGATCTGGTCTTGCTCGGCTATACCGTACTCCTTCCCGTAGGCGGCCAGCTGTTCGCGGGCGGCCTTGTCCAGCTGGTCCTGCAGCTCGCTCAGGTCCATGGGAATATCGCCGCCATAGGCATAGCCAACAGGTTCCACTACGTGTGCCAGCAATAACTGGGCATTATGTTGTTCGCTCAGGGCAACCGCCTTTTTAAGTACCTGGGGGGCCTCCTCGGTAAGGTCGATCGCTACCATGATCTTGCTGTAGACAGACATAGACACAACTCCTTGTTCAATAGAGGGTGGAGTAGCCGCGTTTTGCGTGCACCCGCACTCAGTGAGGTATAACCAACACTCTAGGCAAGTTTACACTACTGTAAACTGACCGGGGTCAAATAACGAGAAACGGGCCATCCAGGGATGGCCCGTTGTTGGTCTACAGCCTGGGTAGTAAAGGTCGCAGTTACGCGTTCTGCAACGAAGAGACCGCTGCGCTCAGCTCGTCCAGGATAGAGCGGGAATACCGTTCGATCACGAACACGACGTTCTGTTTGTTGTAATTGATGTAGGAATCGCGGATGAATACCCACTTGGTCTTGATATCTACCGCGGCGTCCCTCAGGTTTCCCTTACCCGTAGACGTCACAAAGTCGCTGATCAGGGTGTCGAGCTCGCGGGCCTGTTCATCCAGCGGTGCGAGGCCGGAGGCGCCCTGGAACGTCTGGGTGACAGGGCTATAGGAGCGTGCGGCATAGCGGGACAGCATCTGGGCCATCAGCACCGAAGCAGCGCGTGCAGTTTCCACTTCTGACTTGACCGGGGTCTGGGAGCTGTCACGGGCTTGGGCGTAGAGTTCCTGGGCAACGTTGCTCAGGGCAACGGCCTGGTTGGCCATTTCACCGACCAGGCGCAGGTCCGGGTAGCCAATCTCGGTGACATCACTGACGTTCTGGGCCATCAGCTCGCTGAATGTGCCGAATTCGGAACGCAGTGAGGAAAGCTGGTCAGCGGTCAGCACATTGGCACCGCTTTCGGAGACAGCTTGTAGATTGCGTGTTGCTTCGCCCATCAGTTCCTTGATCGTGGCCTCGGCGGAAGTGTCCTTGGTCGCGCTGTAACGATAATAGTTACTGAGCGCCATAAAATTACTTACGCGAAAGTCGTGGAGGTTGCGCAGGAAGGCAGCACCTTCATCGGCGTGTGTCGGCAGTGAGCTGGCCAGCAGCAGAACCAGGGCTGCCAGGGCAGACGACAGGCGGAGGTGAAAATTATTCATCGGGGCAGTACTCCATGGCGAAGCGCTTTCTTGTTGGAATGGACGGGATCCGGTTCACAAAGCTAAATTAAGCCTTACGGCCAATCAAGCGCGACGTTGCAGATTGCGACGCTGTTCCGCGATTTTACGGAATTTTGCAGTTTCCCCATGGCCCCAGCCTGCCCGGCCGTGCAGGGCTGGTGTCACAAATTGATTGACAAAATCGCCGTTTTTTCACAAGGTGTGCCCTCCGGATTCAAACGACTGTATGAATTTTTGGTCCGAAGGCTGATCCCCGATTGTAACAGGGGCGTCAGGGCAGTGACCGACAATCCGCTGTCAGACCGGTTCCGTGGACTGCGGAGCAGGGCACAGCAATCAACACAGACTGGAGATCAGTTGATGATTTACGAAGGTAAAGCCATCACGGTAAAAGAGATCGAAGGCGGAATTGCGCAGCTGAACTTTGACTTGCAGGGCGAGTCAGTGAACAAGTTCAATCGCCTCACCATCGAGGAACTGCGCGCCGCCACCGACAAGCTGAAGGCGCAGGGCAACCTCAAGGGGCTGGTAGTCACCAGCGGCAAGGACAGTTTTATCGTCGGTGCCGACATCACCGAATTCACCGATCTGTTCGCTGGCCCTGAAGAAGACCTGATCAACAACAACCTCACTGCCAACGCCGTTTTCAACGACATTGAGGACCTGCCGTTCCCGACCGTCACCTGCATCAACGGCATGGCACTGGGCGGTGGTTTCGAAATGGGCCTGGCCACCGACTACCGGGTTATGGACACCAGGGCGAAGGTTGGCCTGCCGGAAGTCAAGCTGGGCATCTTCCCGGGCTTTGGTGGCACCGTACGTCTGTCCCGCCTGGTGGGCGTCGACTACGCCATTGAATGGATCTGCATGGGCTCCGAGAACCGTGCCGACAAGGCCCTGAAAGTGGGCGCTGTCGACGCGGTCGTGGAAGCCGACAAGCTGATGGATGCCGCCCGCGCCATCATCGACCAGTGTAACGAAGGCAAGCTGGACTACCAGGCCCGCCGTGAAGAAAAGAAGGGCAAGATCCAGCTGAACAACATGGAGAGCATGATGGCCTTCGAAACCTCCAAGGGTTTCGTGGCTGGCCAGGCTGGCAAGAACTACCCGGCACCGGTGGAAGCCATCAAGGTCATGCAGAAGCATGCGAGCCTGCCCCGTGACAAGGCGATCGAGGTGGAAGCCAAGGGCTTCGCCAAGATGGCCAAGACCAACGTGGCGGCCTGCCTGGTGGGCCTGTTCCTGAATGACCAGAAGCTCAAGGCCAAGGCCAAGCAATGGGAGAAGGAAGCTGCTGACGTGAAACAGGCGGCGGTACTGGGTGCCGGCATCATGGGTGGCGGCATCGCTTACCAGTCTGCCTATAAAGGCACACCGATCCTGATGAAAGACATCAACGAGGACGGTATCGCCCTGGGCCTGAAAGAGGCCAAGAAGCTGCTGAGCAAGCGCGTTGCCAAGGGCAAGATGAAGCCCGAGCAGATGGCCGACGCACTGAACAATATCCGTCCGACCCTGACCTACGGCGATTTCGGCAACGTGGATATTGTTGTTGAAGCCGTGGTCGAGAACGTGAAGGTGAAGGACTCGGTGCTGCGGGAAGTGGAAGATCAGGTCTCCGAGGACACTATCGTGACCTCCAACACCTCCACCATCTCCATCGATACCCTGGCGACCAACCTCAAGCGTCCGGAAAACTTCTGCGGCATGCACTTCTTCAACCCGGTACCGATGATGCCGCTGGTTGAGGTTATCCGTGGCGAGAAGACCAGTGACCGGGCCATCGCCACCACCGTGGCCTACGCCAAGGCCATGGGCAAGACCCCCATCGTGGTCAATAATTGCCCCGGCTTCCTGGTTAACCGTGTGCTGTTCCCGTACTTTGGCGGCTTTGCCGGCCTGGTTCGCGACGGTGCCGACTTCCAGCGTGTCGACAAGGTGATGGAAAAATTTGGCTGGCCCATGGGTCCGGCCTACCTGCTGGACGTCGTCGGCATGGACACCGGCAAGCACGCGAACGAAGTGATGGCAGAAGGCTTCCCGGATCGCATGAAGACCGACTGGAAATCCGGAATCGACGTGATGTTCGAAAACAACCGTTACGGTCAGAAGAACGGCAAGGGCTTCTACGCCTACGAGGAAGACCGAAAGGGTAAGCAGAAGAAGGTGGTCGACGAAGAGACCTACAAGCTGCTTGAGCCGGTTGTCCAGGACAAGAAGGAATTCACCGACGAGGACATCATCGCACGTATGATGATCCCCCTGTGCATGGAAACCGTTCGCTGCCTGGAAGACGGCATTGTCGAAGAGCCTGCAGACGCAGATATGGGCCTGATCTACGGTATCGGCTTCCCTCCGTTCCGCGGTGGTGCCCTGCGCTACATCGATGATATGGGCGTCGACAAGTTTGTCGAACTGGCAGACAAGTATGCAGACCTGGGTCCGCTTTACCACCCGACCGAGAAGCTGCGTGAAATGGCCAAGAACGGCGAGAAGTTCTTCGGCTGAACCCTGAACGAGATTTCCGAACGGAGAAAGATCTATGAGCCTTAATCCGAGAGACGTTGTCGTAGTGGATTGCGTGCGGACTCCGATGGGTCGGGCCAAGAACGGTTGTTTCCGCAACGTTCGCGCCGAGAACCTGTCAGCCGCGCTGATTGATGCACTGCTGGACCGCAACCCCAAGCTCAACCCCAAAGATGTGGAAGACGTGATCTGGGGCGCGGTTAACCAGACCAAGGAGCAGGGTTTCAACGTGGCACGCCACATCTCCCTGATGACCCGCGTGCCCCACGAAGCCGGCGCCCAGACCGTGAACCGCCTGTGTGGTTCCTCCATGACCGCCATTCACACCGCTGCCCAGGCGATCCAGACCGGTAACGGCGATGTGTTTGTAATCGGTGGTGTGGAGCACATGGGCCACATTCCCATGACCGAGGGTTTTGACCATAACCCGGCGTCTTCCAAGTATTCCGCCAAGGCCTCCAACATGATGGGCCTGACCGCGGAAATGCTGGCCAAGATGCATGGTATCAGCCGCGAGCAGCAGGACGAGTTTGGTGCCCGGTCTCACCGCCTGGCCCACGAAGCGACCCAGGAAGGCCGGTTCAAGAACGAAATCGTGCCCATCGAAGGCCATGACGAGAACGGCTTCGTCAAGCTGATTGAAGAGGACGAGACCATTCGTCCGGAGACGACTGCAGAGTCTCTGGGGCAGCTGAAGCCGGCCTTTGATCCGAAGCAGGGCACTGTTACGGCGGGTACGTCGTCCCAGCTGACCGACGGTGCCTCCGCCATGCTGATGATGTCTGCCGAGAAGGCCCAGTCTCTGGGGCTGACTCCGATCGCGAAGATTCGCGGCATGGCGGTGGCCGGTGTGGACCCGGCTATCATGGGCTACGGCCCGGTACCGGCCACCAAGAAGGCATTGAAGCGTGCTGGCCTGACCGTTGACGACATCGACTTCTGGGAGCTTAACGAAGCCTTCGCCGGGCAGTCCCTGCCGGTACTGAAGGATCTCAAGCTGCTGGATGTGATGGACGAAAAGGTCAACCTGAATGGCGGTGCCATCGCCCTGGGACACCCGCTGGGTTGCTCCGGTGCGCGGATTTCCACCACCCTGCTGAACATCATGCAGGCCCGTGGCGGCAATCTGGGTGTTTCCACCATGTGTATCGGCCTTGGCCAGGGCATTGCAACGGTCTGGGAGCGGTTGTAACCCCGGACCGAAAGCAAGTCTGATAAAGCCCGGCCAAGTGCCGGGCTTTTTACTTTTGAGCGGGGTAGCAGCTGTTTACGGACGTGTCGTAGCCATACCAAAAATCAAAGTATGGGTTGTCTTGACTTTGATGACACTGTAAAACAGTGCACCTATGCGCTCCGGCCAGCCACCGCAGTCACTCCAGTTGGCTGATTTTTCTTGCGGTTTGAAGTCTGGCTATTTATTGAACAGTTTCCAGAGGTAATGTCTCTGATATGGGTAAAAGTCTCGTTATCGTCGAGTCGCCAGCCAAAGCGAAGACCATCAACAAGTACCTGGGCAATGATTTCATTGTAAAGTCCAGTGTTGGTCATATTCGCGACCTGCCCGTCAGTGGCAGCGGCTCCACCTCAGACCCCAAGGAGCGTGCCCGCCAGGCCGCCCAGACCCGGAAGATGGACCCGGATGAAAAGGCCGCCTACAAGAAGCGTAAGGCCCGGGAGCAGTTGATTGCCCGCATGGGCGTCGACCCTGATCATGACTGGCAGGCCCGCTACGAGATTCTGCCGGGCAAGGAAAAGGTGGTCAGCGAACTCAAGCGCCTGGCGAAGAATGCCGACCACGTCTACCTCGCAACGGATCTGGACCGCGAAGGGGAGGCCATTGCCTGGCACCTGCGGGAAACCATTGGCGGAGAGCCAGACAAGTACCGTCGGGTGGTGTTCAACGAGATTACCAAGCGCGCCATCCAGGCGGCGTTTGAAGATCCCGGCAGCCTGGACACCAACCGCGTAAATGCCCAGCAGGCCCGCCGCTTCCTCGACCGGGTCGTGGGCTACATGGTGTCGCCGCTGTTGTGGTCCAAGATTGCCCGCGGGCTCTCTGCCGGCCGGGTTCAGTCGGTAGCTGTGCGCCTGATTGTGGAGCGCGAGAAAGAGATTCGCAGCTTTGTGCCGGAAGAGTACTGGCAGCTGCATGCCGACCTGAAGAAAAAGGACACGCCGGTTCGCTTTGAGGTCACCCGCTACCAGGACAAGGCCTACCGACCGGAAAACGAAAAACAGAGCAGTGAACACGTCGCCCGCCTGGAACAGGGCGAGTTCAGGGTAGCGAAGCGTGAAGACAAGCCGACCCGCTCGCGGCCGTCTGCCCCCTTCATTACCTCGACCCTGCAGCAGGCCGCCAGTAACCGTATGGGCTTCAGCGTCAAGAAGACCATGATGCTGGCCCAGCGCCTCTACGAGGCCGGCTACATCACCTACATGCGGACTGACTCAACCAACCTGAGCCAGGATGCCGTTAGCGGTGCCCGTGACTACATCGTTAAACAGTTTGGTGAACGTTACCTCCCGGATTCGCCGAGAGTCTATGGCAGCAAGGAAGGCGCCCAGGAGGCCCACGAGGCAATCCGTCCTACCGAGGTAACACGAAAGCCGAGCGATATCAGTGGTCTGGAAAAGGATGCTGAGAAACTATATGAACTGATCTGGCGTCAGTTCCTGGCCTGCCAGATGGCGGATGCCGAGTTCCTGAGTACCTCCATCGTTGTTGCCAATGGTGACTACGAATTGCGTACCCGTGGCCGCATCATCAAGTTCGACGGCTTCCTGAAAGCCGCGCCCCAGTCTGCCAAGAAAGATGAAGATGTGGCGCTGCCGGACATCAAGGTAGACGAAGTCCTCGACCTGGCAAAGCTGGACCCCACCCAGCACTTCACCAAGCCGGCACCGCGCTACACGGAAGCCAGCCTGGTCAAGGAGTTGGAGAAGCAGGGAATTGGCCGCCCATCCACCTACGCATCCATCATCTCCACCATCCAGGACCGGGGCTATGTCCGGCTCCAGAATCGTCGCTTCTATGCCGAGAAAATGGGTGACATCGTCACCGGGCGCCTGTCTGAGTCCTTCCCGAACCTGATGGACTTTGACTTCACGGCCCGCATGGAAGATGAACTGGACGATATTGCCGAGGGCGAGGAGGACTGGAAAAAGGTCCTCAACGACTTCTATGCCCGCTTCAGCAAGCAGCTGGGAGAAGCCGAAAAGCCAGAAGGCGGCATGCGCAGTAATTCGCCCACCGAGACTGACATACCCTGCCCAAGCTGCGGTCGCAATATGCAGATCCGTGTGGCCAGCACAGGTGTCTTCCTGGGTTGTTCGGGGTATTCGTTGCCACCCAAGGAGCGTTGCAAGACCACCATCAACCTGGTGTCCGGCGATGAAGTGGTCAGCGCGGACGATGACGTGGAAGGTGAGGGCGAGAGCCGCCTGTTGCGCAAGAAGCGTCGCTGCGCCAAGTGCGGCACGGCGATGGACAGCTACCTGATCGATGAAAAGCGCAAGCTGCACATCTGTGGTAACAACCCTGATTGCTCTGGCTACGAGGTAGAAGAGGGCACGTTCCGTATCAAGGGCTATGACGGACCTACCCTGGAGTGTGATAAGTGCGGTTCTGAAATGCAGCTCAAGACCGGCCGTTTCGGCAAGTACTTCGGCTGCACCAACCCGGACTGCAAGAACACCCGCAAGCTGCTGAAAAGCGGCGAGCCAGCACCGCCCAAGATGGACCCGGTGCCCATGCCGGAACTCCAGTGCCAGAAGGTGGACGACACCTACGTGTTGCGTGACGGTGCCTCCGGCCTGTTCCTGGCAGCCAGCAAGTTCCCCAAGAACCGGGAAACCCGTCCGCCCCTGGTCATGGAGATCAAGCCCCATCGCAAGGAAATCGACCCCAAGTACGATTACCTGATGGATGCCCCGGAGAAAGACCCGGAAGGCAACCCCACGGTGATCCGGTACAGCCGCAAGAGCAAGGAGCAGTACGTCATGTCCGAGAAGGACGGCAAGGCGACCGGCTGGTCAGCGTGGTACGAAAACGGCCGCTGGGTGCCCCGGGACAAGAAGAAGTAAGGCTTGTTAGCCACGGAACCCACGGAATAACACGGAAAACAGATGAAATGATTTTTTAGCCACGAAATCCACGAAAGAACACGAAAGTAAAAAAACAAGGGGATCTTTAAAGCATTCTTCTTTATTCGTGTTCTTTCGTGGTTTTCGTGGCAAATAGCGTTGTCTTTATTTTTTTCCGTGTTATTCCGTGGATTCCGTGGCTAAACAATCACTTAGTCCGTAGCCGCTGGATCAGCGACGACGTATCCCAGCGCCTTCCTCCCATGTCCTGTACATCGGCATAGAACTGGTCCACCAGCGCCGCTACCGGCAGCTTGGCGCCATTGCGGCGGGCCTCCTCCAGGCAGATGGCCAGGTCCTTGCGCATCCAGTCCACGGCAAAGCCGTGCTCGAACTCTCCGGCAATCATGGTGGCTGAGCGGTTTTCCATCTGCCAGGACCGGGCCGCACCCTTTGAAATGACGTCGATGACCTTCGACACATCCAGGTTCGCCTGCTCGGCGAAGTGAATCGCCTCGGAAAGACCCTGCACCAGCCCGGCGATGGCCACCTGGTTCACCATCTTGGTTTTCTGTCCGCTACCTGCCGGTCCCATCAGGTTCAGAGCCTTCGCATACAGGCTCAGGGTCTTGCTGACACGGGTGAATGGATCCTCCTCACCACCACACATAATAGTGAGTTGCCCGTTTTCAGCCCCTTGCTGACCACCTGACACAGGCGCATCGATAAAGTGCTGACCGGCGGCGGATGCCGCTTCACTGAGCTCCTCGGCAATGCCGGCGGATGCCGTGGTGTGATCCACCAGCACGGCACCCTTTGGCGCATTGGCGATAATGCCTTGGTCACCCAGGTAAACCTCTCTAAGATCCGGATCGGCCCCGACACAGGTCAAAACCACGTCAGCGCCATGGACCGCCTCGGCAATGGTGGTACAGGCCTCACCGTCGTACTCGGTAGCCCACTGACTGGACTTCTCCGGGCTACGGTTCCACACATTCACAGTCAGCCCGGCATTCGCCAGGTGTCCGGCCATTGGATAGCCCATTACTCCCAGACCAATAAAGGCAATGTTCTTCATCTGCCACTCTCCTGTTTGCGGATAATCGCTTGGTTCAAAGCAGCGATGATTGCAGAACTATGCGGGATGTTAAAGCTGCGAAGCTTGCTGGAGAAGGCTAATAATAACGTTGCTTTGTTGAGGCTCGCGGTATCCGGGAGGTCTGGGGGCGGGTGGGTAGTGGGGAGGTCTTTCAGAGCAGGGGCAAGGATGCCCCGGAGCAAGGCCGGTCCAGGGATGGACCGTGAATTGCGGCGGCGAAAGACCTGCCCACTGGCCAGCCGCCCTCCACCCAGACAGGCAGGCCTGGGTGGAACGAACACCGTAACTCGGCAAGCGAGCCATACAGCCCTGACGCACAGAAAAGTCTGAGCTCACGGCAAACAAAAAAGGCCGCCAGGGAAACCCCGGCGGCCTTCAGGTAATTCCAGCCAGAAAAGGCGGGACTTACTTCTTCGGATAAGCCCGCTTGTCGGAGCCGGTATACAGCTGACGGGGACGACCGATGCGGTAGTTGCCGGACACCATCTCGTTCCAGTGGCTGTACCAGCCAATGGTGCGGGCCAGGGCAAAGATAACCGTAAACATGGAGGTGGGAATGCCAATAGCCTTCAGGATGATACCCGAGTAGAAGTCCACGTTCGGGTACAGCTTGCGCTCCACGAAGTACTCGTCTTCCAGGGCAATCTTCTCCAGGCGCTGGGCAATCTTGAGCAGGGGATCGTTTTCCAGGCCCAGCTCCTGCAGAACCTCGTGGGCCGTCTCGCGCATCACCTTGGCACGCGGATCGAAATTCTTGTAAACCCGGTGACCAAAGCCCATCAGACGGAAAGGATCGTCCTTATCTTTCGCCTTGGCGATGAACTTTTCAATGTTCTTTTCGTCGCCGATTTCATCCAGCATATCCAGCACCGCCTCGTTGGCGCCACCGTGAGCCGGGCCCCAAAGGGCTGCGATGCCGGAGGCGATGCAGGCGTAGGGGTTGGCGCCGGTCGAGCCGGCCAGGCGTACAGTGGAAGTGGACGCATTCTGCTCGTGGTCAGCGTGCAGGATAAAGATCTTGTCCATCGCCTTCGCCAGCACCGGGTTTGGCTTGTACTCCTCGCAGGGGACGCCGAACATCATCTGCAGGAAATTCTCTGCATAGTTCAGGTCGTTGCGTGGGTATACAAAGGGCTGGCCAATGGAATACTTGTAACACCAGGCCGCAATGGTCGGCATCTTGGCAATCAGGCGGTGGGCCGTGATTTCACGCTGACGTGGGTCGGCAACATCCATCTGGTCGTGGTAGAAGGCGGACAGGGCACCTACTACGCCACACATGATCGCCATCGGGTGCGCATCCCGGCGGAAGCCGTGGAAGAAGTTGCGCATCTGGTCATGCAGCATGGTGTGGTTCTTGATGGTGGTGTGGAACTGCTTGTTCTGTTCCGGGGTGGGCAGCTCACCGTTCAGCAGCAGGTAGCATACTTCGAGGTAGTCCGAATGCTCGGCCAGCTCGTCAATGGGGTAGCCACGATGCAACAGGGTGCCCTGGGCGCCATCAATGTAGGTGATGGCAGACTCACAGGCTGCGGTGGATACGAAGCCCGGATCGTAAGTGAAAACGCCTTCCTGGACGAGGCCGCGAACGTCGATGACGTCAGGGCCGACGGTGCCTGAATAAACCGGAAGCTCAATGGATTTGTCACCCACCGAGAGCGTTGCTTTCCTGTCGGTCATGGTGCTCTCCTGTTATCAGCGTTAGTAGCGCGGGAAGGCGCGTATTATTGGTAAACCGGCGGCAAAATATAGGGTGTTGGCTTTTTTTGTCAATGCACGGCGAGATAAAACATCGTGAAACAATCCGGGCATGATACCCGATTGTTCGACGAATGGCAGGCGCCGGTCCTCGGGACGCTGTTATTTTCCAATGCGCCGGCATACTGAGACGGTTGTTTTTTATGTCTCGAATAGTATTTGTCAATCATCCCAATAGCTGAGTCCGTAGCCTGATGTATCAGGGTTTTCCAGACTTGCCGGTTTGTAATTCCGGGGGGCACTCCTTATAATCCCTAGCCCGGAAACGGGGACATACCAAGCCGGAACGCCGGCAACGACGTCTGCGGTAATGTTCTCCCTCCCGAATAACCTGTGCGGGCACGACGGTGTGCCGACAAGGTCATCCTTCATACCAACCATCCGCTCCGGTCCGTCCGGAAAAGCGGAGCAACGAGAGAGTGTGAGAGCGCTGTGAATAGCAAACGACCAGTTAATCTCGATCTCGGCAAGTTTCATTTTCCGCTACCTGCCATTACTTCCATATTGCACCGCATCAGCGGCGTCATCATGTTCGTTGGTGTCGCCTTCCTGTTGTACGGCCTGGACCTGTCATTGTCCGGGGAAGAAGGCTTTGCTCGCGTCAATGAACTGCTGGACAGCTTCCTGGCGAAGCTGATCATCTGGGGCATCCTGTCCGCCCTGCTGTATCACCTGGTAGCCGGCATCAAGCACCTGCTGATGGATATGGGTATTGGTGAAGAGCTCAAGAGCGGTCGTCTGGCGGCTAAGCTCACCATTGTTATTTCAGTGATCCTGATTGTTCTTGCGGGGGTATGGGTATGGCAGTGAACAGCGTAACGAATCTCGGCCGCAGCGGTGTCTATGACTGGATGGTCCAGCGCGTCAGCGCCTACCTGCTTGCACTTTATACAATTTTCCTGCTTGGTTTCATGCTGACAACCGACCTGGATTACGAGGCATGGGCCGGTCTGTTCAGCCAGACCTGGTTCCGTATCTTCAGTCTCGGCACCCTGATTGCGCTTGGCGGACACGCCTGGGTTGGTCTGTGGACGGTCTCCACTGACTACATCAAGGCAACGCTGCCGCGGTTCCTGTTCCAGGGCGTCTGCGGCACCGTAATGTTCGTATATGTTGTCTGGGGCATTCAGATTCTTTGGGGGCTTTAATAGATGGCTAATATCAAGACCATTTCCTACGACGCGATTGTCATCGGTGGTGGTGGTTCCGGCATGCGTGCCGCGCTGCAACTTACCGAGTCAGGCCTGAATACCGCCTGTATTACCAAGGTATTCCCGACACGCTCCCACACCGTATCTGCCCAGGGTGGTATTACCTGTGCGATCGCCAGTGCCGACCCTGACGATGACTGGCGCTGGCATATGTATGACACCGTCAAGGGTTCCGACTACATCGGTGACCAGGACGCGATCGAGTACATGTGTTCCGTAGGCCCCCAGGCGGTATTCGAGCTGGAACACATGGGTCTGCCGTTCTCCCGCACCGAGCAGGGCCGTATTTACCAGCGCCCGTTCGGTGGCCAGTCCAAGGGTCCGGATAACCCCACCCAGGCCGCCCGTACCTGTGCTGCTGCTGACCGTACCGGTCACGCGCTGCTGCACACCCTGTACCAGGCGAACCTGAAGGGTGGCACCACCTTCCTGAACGAGTGGTATGCCGTCGACCTGGTGAAGAACAGCAAGAACCAGGTGGTTGGCGTCGTCGCCATTGAAATTGAAACCGGCGAAGTGGCCTACATCAAGGCCAAGGCGACCGTTCTGGCCACTGGCGGTGCGGGCCGCATCTACGCCTCTACCACCAACGCCCTGATTAACACCGGCGACGGTATCGGTATGGCCCTGCGTGCTGGTTATCCGGTCCAGGACATGGAAATGTGGCAGTTCCATCCCACCGGTATCCACGGTGCCGGTACGCTGGTAACCGAAGGTTGCCGGGGTGAGGGCGGTTACCTGATCAACTCCGAGGGCGAGCGCTTTATGGAGCGTTACGCGCCCAACGCCAAGGACCTTGCCGGTCGTGACGTCGTGGCCCGCTCCATGGTACTGGAAATCCTTGAAGGCCGCGGCTGTGGTCCTGACAAGGACCACGTACTGCTGAAGCTGGACCACCTGGGTGAAGAGACCCTGAACCTGCGTCTGCCCGGTATCTGTGAGCTGTCCCGCACCTTTGCCCACGTGGATCCGGTCAAGGAGCCGATTCCGGTGGTTCCGACCTGTCATTACATGATGGGCGGTATTCCCACCAACGTTGGTGGCCAGGCCCTGACCCAGGATGAGAACGGCAACGATATGCCGATCGAAGGTCTGTTTGCCTGTGGTGAGGCTGCCTGTGTATCTGTTCACGGCGCTAATCGCCTTGGTGGTAACTCCCTGCTGGACCTGGTGGTGTTTGGCCGTGCGGCTGGGCTGCACATCGAGAAGATGATTCGTGACGGTTTCGAGATCGACGGCGCTACCGACGAGGAAATCCAGAAGGCCATGGCCCGACTGGACCGCCTGAACAGCACCGAAGAGGGCGAAGACGTGGCCCAGGTCCGCAAGGATCTGCAGAACTGCATGCAGCTGTACTTCGGTGTATTCCGTGACGGCGAAAGCATGGACAAGGGTCTGAAGTTGCTGGACGAGATCGGCGAGCGCGTACGTAATACCAGGCTTGCTGACCGCAGCAACGCCTTTAACACTGCCCGCATCGAGGCGCTGGAGCTGGACAACCTGTACGAAGTTGCCTATGCAACGGCTGTCTCCGCTGTAGAGCGTAAAGAAAGCCGTGGCGCCCACGCCCGTAATGACTTTACCGAGCGTGATGACGAAAACTGGCTGAAGCACTCTGTCTACTTCCCGCTCGACAAGCGTGTAGGCAAGCGTGACGTCAACTTCGCGCCGAAGACGGTTCCGACCTTCGAGCCGAAAGTCCGGACTTACTAAGGGGGATAGATCAAGATGTTGGTAAGCCTTTACCGTTATAACCCGGAAACTGACAACGCCCCTTACATGCAGGATGTAGAGCTGGAGCTTCCGGAAGGCAAGGACCTGATGGTGCTGGACGTGCTCAACCTGCTCAAGGAGAAGGATCCGTCACTGGCGTATCGTCGCTCCTGTCGGGAAGGGGTCTGTGGCTCCGACGGCATGAACATGAACGGCAAGAACGGGCTGGCGTGTATCACCCCGGCTTCCGAGGTGGTCAAGCATGGCAAGCTGGTTCTTCGCCCGCTGCCGGGTCTGCCGGTCATCCGTGACCTGGTGGTGGACATGAACCTGTTCTACCAGCAGTACGAGAAGGTACAGCCGTACCTGATCAACAACACACCGGAGCCCGCCATCGAACGCCTGCAGAGCCCCGAAGACCGGGAGAAGCTGGACGGCCTGTACGAGTGTATCCTGTGTGCGTGCTGTTCCACGTCCTGTCCGTCGTTCTGGTGGAACCCGGACAAGTTCATTGGTCCGGCTGGCCTGCTCCAGGCCTACCGGTTCCTGGCGGACACCCGTGACACGGCCCAGGCCGAGCGCCTGTCCAACCTGGACGATCCGTTCAGTGTCTTCCGTTGCCGCGGAATCATGAACTGTGTCAGCGTTTGCCCCAAGGGTCTGAATCCGACCCGTGCGATCGGGCATATTCGCGACCTGTTGCTGCAACGGGCCACCTGATCTGCGGTTTTCTGTATAACCGCTATACTGTTCTGGAAGTGTCAGGCCACCGGTCTGCATTCCACCTGACTGGATAGCCTTCTACCAAAGGCGCATTGGCAGGTGAGGACCGGTGAGGCAAGCTATCGAGCCGTAGCAAGTGCCCAAAAAGCGCTGCTGCGGCCTGATTCAGTATAAAAACCACCGGGGAACGGAAAACATCCGTGTGCATTGTGGCGGCTACAGTCGATCCCGTAAAAACCCGTATTGACTGCGAAATACCCCTGGCTGACCATGATGAGCTCCCCCGCACCAGTCCAAGGTGAGCTATTCAAAATGCATGAAAGCATAATGGAGCAGTTATGGCAGACCTCCCATTTACAGGGTGGGAATCTGGCCTACGTTGAGCAGCTTTTTGAAACCTACCTGACCGATCCCAATGCCATTCCAGAAGAGTGGCGAAGCTATTTTGACAAGCTTCCGGGCATCGACGGCAATACCCGTGATGTTGCTCACTCCACCATTCGTGAACAGTTCGAACATATTTCCCGCAACCAGCGCTTTTACGGCGCCGGTGTCCCCGCCTCTGCCACCTCTGATGCCGATCGTAAGCAGATCCGTGTTCTGCAGATGATCAATGCTTACCGTTTCCGCGGCCATCAGGAAGCCCAGCTTGATCCCCTGGGTGTGTGGCAGCGGCCCCAGGTAGAAGACCTGGACCCAGGCTTCCATGAGCTGTCAGATGCCGACCGTGACCTGGAGTTCCAGACCGGGTCCCTGAACTTCGGGTCTGAGACCATGAAGCTCGGCGATATCGTCGATGAGCTGCGCAAGACCTATTGCAGCAGCATCGGTGCCGAGTACATGCATGTGGTGGATACCCGCATCAAACGGTGGTTCCAGCAACGCATGGAACCCGTGCGGTCGCGCCCGGCCTATGAGGCGAAGACCCGTAAGCACCTGCTGGAGCGGTTGACCGCGGCAGAGGGCCTTGAGAAATACCTTGGTTCCCGTTATCCCGGCGTTAAACGCTTTGGCCTCGAAGGTGGTGAAAGCCTGATTCCCTGCCTTGACGAACTGATCCAGCGTGCCGGCAGTTATGGCGCGAAGGAAATCGTGCTTGGCATGGCCCATCGTGGTCGCCTTAACGTGCTGGTCAACACCCTGGGTAAGAATCCGAAAGAGCTGTTCGACGAGTTCGAAGGCAAGAAAATGGCCGATTCCGGCTCCGGTGACGTGAAGTATCACCAGGGCTTCTCCTCCAACGTGATGACTGAGGGTGGCGAGGTTCACCTGGCACTGGCCTTCAACCCGTCTCACCTTGAAATTGTTTCCCCGGTTGTCGTCGGCTCCGTTCGTGCACGGCAGACCCGCCGGAAAGATACTGACGGCAGCCAGGTGGTGCCGATCATCATGCATGGTGACGCGGCCTTTGCCGGTCAGGGCGTGGTGATGGAAACCTTCCAGATGTCCCAGACCCGGGGCTTTGGTGTGGGCGGTACTATCCACATTGTGATCAACAACCAGGTCGGCTTTACCACCAGCAAGCAGGAAGACGCGCGTTCCACCGAGTACTGTACCGATGTGGCCAAGATGATCCAGGCGCCCATCCTGCACGTGAACGCGGATGATCCGGAAGCGGTTATGTTCGTGACCCAGATGGCCATGGACTACCGCAACGAGTTCAAGCAGGACGTGGTGATCGACCTGGTCTGTTACCGTCGCCGGGGGCACAACGAGGCCGATGAGCCTTCCGCAACCCAGCCGGTAATGTACGACAAGATCCGCAAGCTCAAGAGCACCCGTCACCTCTATGCCAGTCAGTTGGTAGAGGAGGGCATCCTGTCCGAGGACGACTCCAAGAAGATGGAAACCGAATATCGGGATGCCCTCGATAACGGTGAGCATGTGGTGAAGTCCCTGGTCAAGGAACCGAATACCGAGCTTTACGTCGACTGGACGCCGTACCTGGGGCACGCATGGACCGCCAAGTGCAAGACCAGCGTGACCCTGAAAAATATCCAGCGCCTTGGCAAGAAGCTGACCTACGTGCCGGAAGGCTTCTCTATCCAGCGCCAGGTCCAGAAGATTGTTGAAGATCGCAACAAGATGACTGCCGGCGCCCTTGGCCTGAACTGGGGCTATGGTGAAATGATGGCCTATGCGTCCCTGCTGGACGAGGGTCATCCGATCCGGCTTACGGGCCAGGATGTTGGCCGTGGCACCTTCTCACATCGTCACGCGGTACTGCATAACCAGAAGGGTGGCGACACCTGGACTTCCCTGTCCAACCTGTCTGAAAAGCAGCCGTCTTTTGAGATCTACGATTCGCTGCTGTCGGAAGAGGCCGTGATGGCCTTTGAATACGGCTATTCAACCACTACCCCGAACGCCCTGATTGTTTGGGAGGCCCAGTTCGGTGACTTTTCCAACGGCGCCCAGGTGGTGATTGATCAGTTCCTCACCAGTGGCGAGCACAAGTGGGGCCGGCTGTGTGGCCTGACACTGCTGTTGCCCCATGGCTATGAAGGGCAGGGCCCGGAGCACTCTTCCGCCCGGCTGGAACGTTTCCTTCAGCTGTCAGCGGAGCACAATATCCAGGTATGTGTGCCCACCACACCTTCCCAGGTCTTCCACATGCTGCGCCGTCAGGTGAAGCGTCCGCTGCGCAAGCCGCTGGTGGCGATTACGCCCAAGAGTCTGCTGCGCCACAAGGAAGCGACGTCTGACCTGGACGACCTGACCTCAGGTACCTTCCAGACAGTATTGCCGGAAAAAGAGCCAGCAGACCCGAAAAAAGTTACTCGTCTGATCCTCTGCAGTGGCAAGGTGTACTACGATTTGCTGGAGAAGAAAAAGGCCGACGGTCGCGATGACGTGGTCATCTTCCGTATCGAGCAGTTGTACCCGTTCCCCGGTGACGACCTGGACGAGCTGCTGGCGCCCTATACCAAACTCAAGCATGCGGTCTGGTGTCAGGAAGAGCCGATGAACCAGGGTGCCTGGTACTGCAGTCAGCACCATATGCGTGCGGCCCTGCATCGCCTGAACCCGAAGCTGTATCTGGATTACGCAGGTCGTGATGCTTCTGCCGCACCGGCGGCGGGCTATATGTCCGTGCATGTCGAGCAGCAGAAGAAGCTGGTAAATGACGCCTTTGAACTGTGACGAGCTACCGAACGTAAGGAATTGAAATGTCAACAGAAATAAAAGCCCCCGTTTTCCCCGAGTCGGTCGCTGAGGGCACCGTTGCCACCTGGCACAAGAAGCCGGGTGAAGCCTGTGAACGCGACGAACTGATTGTCGATATCGAGACCGACAAGGTGGTCCTGGAAGTGGTTGCGCCCGCCGATGGCGTGGTCGAGGAAATCATCAAGGACGAGGGCGACACCGTTGAGAGCGGTGAAGTGATTGGCAAGTTCAAGGAAGGCGCTGCCGGCGAAAGCAAGTCCGAACCGAAGGGCGAATCCGGTGACCAGAAGGAAGAAGCCCCGGCCTCCGATGACGATGACCAGGGCAGTAATGCTGCGTCCGGTGATGCCATCCTGAGCCCGGCAGCCCGTAAGCTGGCCGAGGAAAACAACGTCGACCCGGATTCCGTCAAGGGTTCTGGCAAGGGTGGTCGCGTTACCAAGGAAGACGTACAGGCCCATATCGATGGCGCCAAGTCCTCCGGTGGCAGCCAGGCAGCTCCGCAACAGGCGGCAGCCCCGGCAGCAGACCTGCCCGCCGGTGAGCGGCCCGAGAAGCGCGTGCCGATGACCCGCCTGCGTGCCAGTATTGCCAAGCGCCTGGTGCAGGCCCAGACCGATGCCGCCATGCTCACCACGTTCAACGAAGTGAACATGAAGCCGGTAATGGAACTGCGCAAGCAGTACAAGGAATCCTTCGAGAAGCGTCACGGCGTCAAGCTGGGCTTTATGTCCTTCTTTGCCAAGGCCGCCACCGAGGCCCTCAAGCGCTTCCCGGCAGTCAACGCCTCTATTGACGGCAACGACATGGTCTATCATGGCTACCAGGACATCGGTGTAGCCGTTTCCACTGACCGGGGCCTGGTGGTGCCGGTGATTCGTGATACGGATGCCCTGGGCCTGGCCGACATCGAGAAGAAGATCATCGAGTACGGCCAGAAGGCCAAGGGCGGCAAGCTGGGCATCGACGAGATGACCGGTGGCACCTTCACCATCACCAACGGTGGTATTTTCGGTTCACTGATTTCCACGCCCATCCTGAACCCGCCACAGACAGCGATCCTGGGTATGCACAAGATCCAGGAGCGCCCGATGGCAGTGAACGGTCAGGTCGAGATCCTGCCAATGATGTACCTGGCGCTGTCCTATGACCATCGCATGATCGATGGTAAGGAAGCGGTACAGTTCCTCGTCGCCATCAAGGAAATGATCGAGGATCCGACCCGCATCCTGCTGGACGTCTGAACCTATCAAACTCATTCCGGAGCCCCGGAGGCGAAGCCGCCTTCCGGGGCTTCCGCCAGAAAACGGGATAGAACATGTCTGACAAGTACGATGTGATCGTCATTGGCGCCGGCCCCGGCGGTTATGTGGCCGCCATCAAGGCCGCCCAGCTGGGTCTGAAAACCGCCTGTGTGGAATCCTGGACCTCCGAGGATGGCAAGCAACAGGTGCTTGGTGGCACCTGCCTGAACGTGGGCTGTATTCCGTCCAAGGCACTGCTGGAGATTTCCCACAAGTACGAGGAAGCCGAGCACAGCTACGCCGACCAGGGTATCGAGCTGAACGATCTGAAGATCAATGTCGGCAAGATGATGGAGCGCAAGGACGGTATCGTCCAGCAGCTGACCGGTGGCATTGCCGGTCTGTTCAAGTCCAATGGCGTTACTTCTATCCATGGCCACGGCAAGCTGCTGGCCAACAAGCAGGTGGAAGTCACTGACAAGGACGGCAACACCAAGACCTACGAAGCTGACAACGTTATCCTCGCCAGCGGCTCCAAGCCTATCGAGATTCCGCCGGCACCCTTTGACGGAGACTACATCGTTGACTCCGAGGGCGCGTTGGAGTTTGACGAAGTGCCCAAGCGACTGGGTGTGATCGGTGCGGGCGTCATCGGGCTTGAGCTGGGTTCCGTCTGGGCCCGCCTGGGTTCTGAAGTGACGGTCCTCGAAGCCATGGACACTTTCCTGCCTGCGGTAGACCAGCAGGTAGCCAAGGACGCCCTCAAACAATTCACGAAACAGGGCCTGGATATCAAGCTTGGCGCCCGCATGACCAATGCAGAGATCAAGCGCAAGCTGGTTTATGTTGACTACGAAGACGGCAAGAACAAGGAGCAGGTCAAGTTCGACAAGCTGATTGTTGCCGTTGGTCGCCGGCCCAACACTGAAAACCTGCTGGCGGCGGACGCCGGTATTAACATGGATGAGCGCGGCTTTATCTATGTAGATGACCAGTGCAAGACCGACGTACCCGGCGTATGGGCGATCGGTGACGTGGTCCGTGGGCCCATGCTGGCCCACAAGGCCTCGGAAGAAGGTATCATGGTGGCTGAACGGATCGCGGGCCATAAACCGCAGGTCAATTATGACGCCATCCCCAACGTGATCTACACCTCCCCGGAAGTTGCCTGGGTAGGTAAGACCGAGGAGCAGCTCAAATCCGAGGGTGAAGCCTACAAGGTTGGGGCCTTCCCGTTTGCTGCCAACGGTCGCGCCATGGCTGCCAACTCCACTGCCGGCATGGTGAAAATCATTGCCGACGAGAAAACCGACCGGGTTCTTGGCTTCCACGTTGTGGGTCCCCAGGCATCCGAGATCGTGGCGCAGGGTGTCATCGCCCTGGAATTCGGCTCCAGCGCCGAAGACCTGGCATTGACCTGCTTCGCGCATCCGACCCTGTCGGAGTCTGTGCATGAAGCGGCCCTGGCCGTCGACGGTGGTGCAATCCACAAGGCCAACCGTCGTAAAAAGAAATAATGCCGATGGTGTCGACGGGGCAGGCCAGGACGACCTGCCCGAGCGGCGTACACTGGCCGTGTCGGCACCCGGTGTTTAGGTGCGCTGAGGCGATCCCCGGCGTATCGTAGCGAATTCGCGTAAAGGAGCGCATCGGAGTCAGGCTGCAGGCGTATAGCGCAGGCCTTGTTCCGATGTGTTCCGGCGGGTTCATTTCCGTATGTGGTTATCCTCCATCAAAAAGCGGGACACTTGATTATGAATTTGCATGAATATCAGGCCAAGCAGCTGTTCGCTGAATACGGCCTGCCCGTATCCAAGGGCTATGCCTGTGATACTCCTGAAGAAGCTGCCGCAGCGGCGGACAAGATTGGCGGTGACGGCTGGGTAGTGAAGGCCCAGGTGCACGCCGGTGGCCGCGGCAAGGCCGGCGGCGTCAAGCTGGTCAAGAGCAAGGACGAAATCAAGGCCTTCGCCGAGCAGTGGCTGGGCAAGAACCTGGTCACCTTCCAGACCGACGAGAAAGGTCAGCCGGTTACCAAGATCCTGGTTGAATCCCTGACTGATATCGACCAGGAGCTATACCTGGGTGCGGTTGTTGACCGTGCTACCCGTCGTATCGTTTTCATGGCCTCCACCGAAGGTGGTGTTGAAATCGAGACCGTCGCCGAGGAAACCCCCGAGAAGATCCTCAAGGCCGAGGTTGATCCGCTGGTTGGCGCTCAGCCTTACCAGGGCCGTGAACTGGCCTTCAAGCTGGGCCTGAAAGGCCCGCAGATCGGTCAGTTTGCCAAGATCTTTGTAGGCCTGGCCAAGCTGTTCGAAGACAAGGACCTGGCCCTGCTGGAAATCAACCCGCTGGTTATCACCAGTGAAGGCAACCTGCACTGCCTGGACGCCAAGATCAACGTCGACGGCAACGCCCTGTACCGCCAGAAGCAGATCCAGGAAATGCACGATCCTTCCCAGGAAGACGCCCGCGAAGCGGAAGCGGCCAAGTGGGAACTCAACTACGTGGCCCTGGACGGCAACATCGGCTGTATGGTCAACGGTGCCGGCCTTGCCATGGGTACCATGGACATCATCAAGCTGTCCGGCGGCCAGCCGGCCAACTTCCTGGATGTTGGTGGCGGTGCGACCAAGGAACGCGTCTCCGAAGCGTTCAAGATCATCCTGTCTGATGACAACGTCCAGGCCGTTCTGGTCAACATCTTCGGTGGTATCGTTCGTTGCGACATGATTGCCGAAGGCATCATCGGTGCCGTGAAGGAAGTCGGGGTAAAAGTTCCTGTGGTGGTACGCCTGGAAGGCAACAACGCTGAACTGGGTACCAAGGTGCTCGAAGAGAGTGGCCTCAACATCATCGCCGCAACCAGCCTGTCCAATGCCGCAGAGCAGGTCGTTACAGCCGCAGGGGGTAAATAATGAGCATCCTGATCAATAAAGACACCAAGGTTATCTGTCAGGGCTTTACCGGTGCCCAGGGTACCTTCCACTCTGAGCAGGCGCTTGACTATGGCACCAAGCTGGTTGGCGGTGTAAGCCCGGGCAAGGGTGGCACTGAGCACCTGGGCCTGCCGGTATTCAACACCGTTCGCGAAGCCGTCGAGAAGACCGGTGCCGAGGCTACGGTTATCTACGTGCCGGCTCCGTTCTGTAAGGACGCCATCATCGAAGCGGCTGATGCCGGCATCCAGCTGATCGTCTGCATCACCGAGGGTATCCCCACCATCGACATGCTCTACGCCAAGGAGTACGTGGACAAGGTCGGCGCCCGCATGATCGGTCCGAACTGCCCGGGCGTGATCACTCCGGATGAGTGCAAGATCGGCATCATGCCGGGTCACATCCACAAGAAGGGCAAGGTGGGTATCGTTTCCCGCTCCGGCACCCTGACCTACGAAGCGGTCAAGCAGACCACTGACTTCGGCTACGGCCAGTCTACCTGTGTGGGCATCGGTGGTGATCCGATTCCTGGCTCCAGCTTCATCGATATCCTGAAGCTGCTGCAGGAAGACCCGGAAACCGAGGCCATCGTGATGATCGGCGAAATCGGTGGTACCGCAGAGGAAGAAGCCGCTGCCTTTATCAAGGAAAACGTGACCAAGCCGGTGGTGTCTTACATCGCTGGTGTTACCGCGCCTCCGGGCAAGCGGATGGGTCATGCCGGCGCCATCATCTCCGGTGGTAAGGGTACCGCAGACGAGAAGTTTGCAGCCCTGCAGGATGCCGGTGTCAAAACCGTGCGCAGCCTGGCCGAAATCGGCAAGGCCCTGAAGGAAGCGACTGGCTGGTAAACCCGCGGTTTACTGGCTTCTACGCCCAAAACCCCCGCCCGGTGTGACCGGCGCGGGGGTTTTGCGTTCTCAGGGCGGCAATTTCTGTTATCCGGGAACCGTCTGATTTATCATGACCGGTCAATTGTGATCAAAAGGAGTTCATGCTTTGGGTTCTGTCGATTCCCAGCAACGGGTATTGTCCGGTATGCGGCCCACAGGGCGTCTGCACCTGGGTCATTACCACGGTGTACTGAAAAACTGGGTGAAACTGCAGCATGAATTCGAGTGCTTTTTCTTCGTCGCCGACTGGCACGCCCTGACCACGACCTACGATGACCCGTTCCATATCCGTGAGAACGTCTGGGAAATGCTTATCGATTGGCTCGCGGCGGGCGTAAACCCCGGCTCTGCCACCTTGTTTGTGCAGTCCCACGTGCCAGAGCACGCGGAATTACACCTGTTGCTGTCCATGATTACCCCTCTGGGATGGCTTGAACGGGCGCCAACCTACAAGGATCAGCAAGATAAACTCCGTGAGAAAGATCTCGCAACTTATGGATTTCTTGGCTATCCGCTGCTCCAGAGTGCGGATATCCTGCTGTACCGCGCCGGTAAGGTACCGGTAGGGGCAGATCAGGTTTCCCATGTGGAAATAACGCGGGAAATCGCCCGCCGGTTCAATCACCTCTACGGGCGCGAACCGGGGTTTGAAGAGCAGGCGGAAGCGGCCATCGTCAAGATGGGCAAGAAGAACGCCCGTCTGTACCGCTCCCTGAAACGTCGTTACCAGGAAGAGGGCGACATGGAGGCGCTGGAAACGGCAAGGGCCCTGCTGGGTGAGCAGCAGAATATCTCCCTCGGAGATCGTGAGCGCCTCTACGGTTACATCGAGGGCGGTGGCAAGGTACTGTTGCCGGAACCCCAGGCCTTGCTGACGGATTCCTCGAAAATGCCGGGGCTTGATGGCCAGAAGATGTCCAAGTCCTATGGCAACTTCATCGGGCTGCGGGAGTCGCCGGATTCCGTGGCGCAGAAAATCCGCACCATGCCCACCGACCCGCAACGGGTGCGCCGGACGGATCCGGGCGAACCGGAAAAGTGCCCGGTATGGGAGTTCCACAAGGTCTACTCCGATGAGGAGACCCGGGAGTGGGTGCAGACCGGCTGTCGCAGCGCCGGTATCGGCTGCCTGGACTGCAAGGGCCCGGTCATCGACGCCATCGTTGAGGAGCAGAAGCCGCTCCATGAGAGGGCGAAGGAGTATGAATCCAGCCCGGACCTGATCCATGCCATTATCCAGGAAGGGGCAGACCAGGCCCGGGACGCGGCCCGGGACACCCTGGAGGAAGTCCGGGAAGCCATGGGCATGGTCTATCGTTGAATGCACCCCGGGGGTGACGCTTGACTGAACCGGAATCCGGCTCTGAAGAGTTGCAGGAACAACCCGCAGTAGCTCCCACCGAAGAGGGGGGGCAGGCGCCAGTTGCCCGGGTGGATGGCAAGCCCGTTTCTGACCTGCCCCAGGACCTTTATATTCCCCCGGATGCCCTGGCCGTCTTCCTGGAAGCCTTTGAGGGCCCGCTTGACCTGCTGTTATACCTGATTCGTCGCCAGAATATGAACATCCTGGATATCGACGTCAGTGAAATTACCCGCCAGTACATGGACTACATCAGCGCCGTCGAGGCCATGCGCTTTGACCTGGCTGCCGAGTACCTTGTGATGGCCGCGACCCTTGCTGAAATCAAGTCGCGTATGTTGCTGCCCCGGCAGGAGGTGGAAGAGGATGAGGAAGATGACCCCCGGGCAGAGCTGATTCGTCGACTGCAACAGTATGAACGGTTCAAGAAGGCCGCTGAGGACGTCGATTCGCTGCCACGGATGGAGCGGGATACCTTTCCCAACTCCGCCGCCCTGCCTGAATTGCAGCGGGGGGATGCCCATCCATCGGTGGACCTGAGAGAAGTGCTCCTGGCCTTGCAGGGCGTGTTACAGCGTGCGGAGCTGTTCACCAGCCACCATGTTGAGAAAGAGCGTCTGTCCACACGTGAGCGAATGTCGTCAATACTGGCGATGTTGCCGGCAGACCGGTTCATACCCTTTGAATCCCTTTTTACCCGGGAAGAGGGCCGACTTGGTGTCGTGGTGAGCTTCCTGGCCATGCTGGAGCTGGTCAAGGAAGAGCTGATAGAGATCGTACAGGCAGAAACCCTGGGCGCCATCCATGTGCGGGCCCGGACCAGTAAGTGAGGTCGCAAGTCAATGAATGAAGAAAACCTCAAACATGTACAGAATATTGTTGAGGCGGCGTTGCTGGCGGCTGGTCGCCCCCTGACTGTGGACCAGCTACGAGAGCTGTTCGAGGAACATGAACGGCCTGCCCGGCAGGTGATGGAGCATGTTCTGATGCTTCTTGAGGAGGCTTGCGCCGGCCGGGGCTTTGAGCTGAGAAAAGTAGCCAGTGGTTACCGGTTCCAGGTCCGGCAGGACTTTGCTCCCTGGGTAGGACGGTTGTTCGAGGAAAAGCCCCAGCGCTACTCCCGGGCCCTGCTGGAAACCCTGGCGCTGATCGCTTACCGCCAGCCCATTACCCGGGGTGAAATTGAAGATATACGGGGTGTTACGGTAAGCAGCAATATCATTCGCACGCTGCAGGAACGAGAATGGGTCCGTGTCGTAGGCCACAAGGACGTACCCGGTCGACCGGCCATGTATGCCACGACACGACAGTTTCTGGACTATTTCAACCTGTCCAGCCTGGATGAGCTGCCGCCGCTCGCGGAGATCCGGGACCTTGAGGAAATCGGCCGGGAAATCGAGCGGGAAATACAGGCCGAGATACAATTTGATTCACCCGACGCTTCGGAACCGGACGACTTTTCAGCTGCCGGTAACGAGGAGGCGTCGGCTAGCCGCGATGGGTCATCGCCGCTGACAACACCGGATGAAGACCCGTCTCAAAGTAACACTACACTTCACTAAGTGAACAAGGATTCATCATGGCGTCGCAACGCCCCCCAAAGAAGTCCCCACAGGGCGCAGGTCCCGTTTCCGGAGAAGCCGAGCGTCTGCAAAAGCTCCTGTCCCGTGCCGGGGTGGGTTCCCGGCGTGAAGTGGATGCGTGGATCCAGGCAGGTCGTGTTACCGTCAATGGCGAGGTGGCCCAGCCAGGTGACCGTGCGCTGTCGACTGATCGAATTGCCGTGGATGGCAAACCGGTAGAGAGCCGGTCAGCCGCTGCCGTTGTGCGCCGGGTACTGATCTACAACAAGCCCGAGGGTGAAGTAACCACCCGCAATGACCCGGAAGGTCGCCCGACGGTATTTGACAGCCTTCCGCGACTGAAAGATCAGCGTTGGGTGGCGGTAGGGCGGCTGGACATCAACACCACCGGCCTGATGTTGTTCACCACTGATGGCGAGCTGGCAAACCGACTGATGCACCCGTCCAGTGAAATCGACCGGGAATACGCAGTTCGGATCTTCGGCGAGGTAGGCGACGACATGATCCAGCGCCTGCTTGAAGGTGTGCTGCTGGAAGATGGCCAGGCCTCGTTTTCCGATATTTCACCGGCCGGCGGTAAGGGCCATAACCAGTGGTTCCATGTGACGCTGCTGGAAGGGCGGAACCGGGAGGTACGTCGACTGTGGGAGTCCCAGGGCGTCCGCGTCAGCCGCCTCAAGCGGGTCCGCTATGGACCGATATTCCTGCCCAGCCGGCTTAGTGTAGGTCGTTGGGAAGAGCTGGATCAAAAAGCCCTGGACACCCTCAGTCGTACCGTTGGCATGGCCCCGGTGGAAGTCCCTGCCAAGACTCCTGGAGAGCAGGCTGAGCATGAGCGCCGCCTTCGCAAGGCACCATCGCGGGGTAAGAAGAAGCCGACAGGTGGACGTAAATGGCAGGTGGCTGACAGCAAGCCCGCGGCTGGTAGCCGCCGTACGCCCGCCCCCCGAAATAAATCCTGAGGCGGGTCCGCGCCTCAGTCGATAACATGGGCGATATGGGTACGGTTACGGCCCGCCTCCTTCGCCCGGTACAAGGCATCGTCCGCCCGGGCCAGCCATTGGTCCGGGCTTTCTCCCTTGCGGTGTGCTGCCACGCCTGTGCTGGCGGTTACCCGCACTTGCCGGTCTCCGCACGGAATGCAAATGTTGCTGATGGCCGCCCGGATGCGGTCGGCTACCTGCTGGCCATCCCTGGAATCGGCATGGGGCAGCATTACCGCAAACTCTTCGCCCCCAAACCGGAAAACACTGTCGCCATCACGGGTCGCTTCCTTCAATGCCTTTGCCGTGGCCTTAAGGATATGGTCACCGATCACATGGCCAAAGGTGTCGTTAACCTTTTTGAAATGATCCAGGTCACAGAGAATCAGGGTAAACGCATCCCCGTGCCGGTCGCCGATACTGCAGTCCCGGCTGAGGGCCATGTCGAGTGCACGCTTGTTCGGAATCTCCGTCAGGGAATCGGTGAGTGCTGCCTGTTCCACAAGGGCATACTGACAGGCATTGCGAAGGGGGCAGATCAGGATGCCCAGCAGAAACTCGATGGCTTCCAGCTCATCCTCACTGTAACGGGAGCGACGAGACAGTGACAGAGAGCCATAGTTTGCACCCTCCAGGTTCAGCTGGTAATCGCAGCGATGTGCCCCACCCATGCCCGAGGTATAGACAAAGTCCTGATGCCCCAGTCGGTGCCGGTAAACCAGCTGCCCGAAGGGCAGTACCTGGCCCAGCTCCTCGGTAAACGTTCCCAGCAGGCGCTCCAGCGAGAGGGTCATGCTGACCCGACGGTAGAGACGGGCAACCGGATCATCCGCCTGTGTCCAGGCTTCCCGTGCCTGGCGCAGGGCAGCGATTCGGCCTGGGTGTATTGACCGGGTTTCCAGGTGAGTGCGGTTATTTCCTGCCATGGGTTATGCCTTTCCGAAATATTTGCGGATCTTAAGCAGGCATCATGCCATTCAGGAAAAATATATATTAACCAATTATATACGAATAAAACCTCCGGCAATTTACAAGTTGATCGCGTAAAACCGGCAATTTTCCGTCACCGGTTCCACCACCCTGTCAGAATTGGGAGGGAGTCGAACTGGGCACCGGGGAGCGTTATGGTACACTCCGACGCTTGCGAACACGCCAACAGGGCCAGAGGTAATACCGGAACACTATGCGCCTGAAGTCCATTAAACTCGCGGGTTTCAAGTCCTTTGTCGACCCGACCACTGTGCCGTTTCCCTCCAGCATGACGGCAGTGGTAGGTCCTAACGGCTGTGGCAAGTCCAATATCATTGACGCGGTCCGCTGGGTAATGGGCGAAAGCTCCGCCAAGTACCTGCGGGGTGAGTCCATGACGGACGTCATTTTCAACGGTTCCAGTGCCCGCAAGCCAGTGGGGCAGGCGTCCATCGAGCTGATCTTCGACAACTCTGATGGTTCAGCGCCCGGTGAGTTTGCCCGCTTCAACGAAATTTCCGTTCGCCGCCGTGTCTCCCGTGAAGGTCAGTCAGACTATTTCATGAACGGTGCCAAGTGCCGTCGCAGGGACATCACTGATCTTTTCCTTGGTACCGGTCTGGGGCCGCGCAGCTACGCCATCATCGAACAGGGCATGATCTCCCGGCTGATCGAGGCCAAGCCAGAAGAGCTGCGGGTCTACATTGAGGAAGCGGCCGGCATTTCCAAGTATAAGGAACGCCGTCGGGAGACCGAGAACCGCATTCGCCGCACCCAGGAAAACCTGGAACGACTGACCGATTTGCGAGAGGAACTCGACCGCCAGTTACAACACCTGCAGCGGCAGGCCCAGGCTGCAGAGCGTTACAAGGAACTCAAGGCCAGTGAGCGGCGTTATCGCGCAGAATTAACAGCACTGAAATGGCAGGACCTCGACCAGGACCTGGCACAGCGCCGGGAACAGCTCCGGGAGACCGAGCTGGACCTGGAAAAACACCTGACCGACAGGGTGAACCTGGAAACGGCGCTGGAGCGTCTGCGGGATGGGCACCAGCAACGTACCGACGAGTTCAACCGCAACCAGGCCCGCTACTACGAGGCCGGAGCTGACATTGCCCGGGTCGAGCAAAGCCTGGAACACCAGCGGGAGCGCAGCCGTCAGCTGGCGACTGAACTGGACCAGGCCTTGTCCAGTCGTTCGGAAATCACCCGGGAACTGGCACAGGACGACGACAAGCTTGAGGCCATCAACCAGGAGCTGGCGGCCATCGAGCCTGAACAGGAAACCCTGGCCGCCCAGGCTGAAGAATCCGCACTGCAGTTGCAGTCGGCAGAAGAGGCGATGAGCGACTGGCAGCACCAGTGGGAAGCCTTCAGCGCGCGTTCCTCGGATACCAAGCGGGAAGCAGAGCTGACACAGAATCGCATCCGGACCCTCGAGCAGGAGATCGACAACCTGATCAACCGGCAACGGCGGCTTGAGGATGAAAAAGACCTGCTGGACGGACAACTGGACAGGGCAGAGCTGGATGAGCTCCTGGCCCGCGAAGAAGAGCTGAACCTGCGCCGCGAGGAAGCGGCGGAAGCAATCGAGGATGCCACGGACTCGCTACAGGCACTGCGTGGCGATCTTCGGGAGCAGGAGCAGCGTGTCAGCGAGCTGAGCCAGCGGGACCAGTCCCTGCGTGCATCACTGGAATCGCAGCAGGCCATGCTGGATGAGCAGTTGGGGGCAGACGACGACACCCTGCAACAATGGCTGGTGCGATCCGGCCTGTCCGGGGCTCCCCGCATCGCCCGGGAGCTGCAGGCCGAGCCGGGCTGGGAATTTGCTGTGGAAGAGGTTCTCGGCAGCCTGCTGCAGGGCGTCGAGGTCGACAGCCTGGAAGCGCTGGCCCGGGAGCTTGGCGACGCCCCCAGAGGGCTGTCGCTGGTCCAGGGGCAGGGGGCTGCCGACAGCGTACTGCAGGACAGTCTTGCGGCGAAGGTAACCCGTGCCGGCGGGCTGGGCCACTGGCTTGGTCAGATTCGTACGGCCCCGAACCTTGCCGGGGCCCTGGCAATGCAGGAGGAGTTGTCCGAGCAGCATTCCGTCGTCACACCGGATGGCGTCTGGCTGGGACGTGGCTGGCTGAGAATGCCGCAGTCTGATCGGTCCCATACGGGTGTCATCGAGCGCCAGCAGAAAGTAGAAGAGCTGGCTGCCGCCCTCGACGACGCCGGGACACGGCTGGCAGAAGCTCGCGAAAACCTTGACCGGTTGCAGGAGCGCACCGCGGAAGCGGAGCTCCAGCGGGACCAGGCCCAGCAGGCCGCCAGTGATATCCAGGGGGAGCTGTCTGCACTGGGGTCCCGGGTCAGCGGCCTGAAAGCCCGCGCCGAACAGATCAATGAACGCCTGCAACGGATTGATGAGGATATTGCAGACCTGCGTGAACAGCTCGCCATGAAGCAGGAAGAACTGGAAGAAGCGCGCATGCGCTGGGACCAGTCCCTGGCAGCGAACGAGGACAGCGAGGAGGAGAAGGAGCGCCTGCTGGGCCAGCGGGATGACCTGCGTGGCCGCCTGGATCACCTTCGGCACCAGGCCAGAAGTGATCGTGACCATGCCCACCAGCTACAGTTGCAGATCCAGTCCCTGAGTAGCCAGCAGGATGGTCTTCGGCAGACCCTGGAGCGTACCCGCCAGCAGGATCAGCGACTGGAAGAACGGCTGGAGATCCTGCGGGAAAATCGCGAAAGCGCCGAGGCTCCCATCGAAGACCTGGAGATGCAGCTGGAAGGGCTGCTCGACCGCCGCCTGGCCGAGGAAGAGAAACTCTCGGTCGCCCGGGACGCGCTGGAAGATATTGACCGCCAGGTACGGGAGAAGGAGCAGTTCCGCAGCCAGGCGGAACATCGCGCCCAGGAGATTCGCGGCCAGCTGGAAAAGCTGCGCATGGAATCCCAGGCACTGGAAATCCGCTCAGCCAATCACCTGGAACAGCTCGAAGAGCTCGAAATAAAACTGGCGGACATCCTTGAACAACTCCCCGAAGAGGCCACTGAGAAGGCCTGGTCCGAAGAGCTGGAGAAAATCGGCAACCGTATCCAGAGATTGGGGGCCATCAACCTGGCGGCCATCGAGGAGTACCAGGTCCAGAGCGAGCGCAAGACCTACCTGGACAGCCAGCACGACGACCTGATTGAGGCCCTGGAGACCCTCGACAGCGCCATCCGCCGCATCGACCGGGAAACCCGTCAGCGCTTCAAGGAGACCTTCGACAAGGTTAACAGCGGCCTGCAGGCCCTGTTCCCGAAGGTCTTTGGTGGTGGCAACGCCTACCTCGAACTCACCGGCGAAGATCTGCTTGAAACGGGCGTGGCGATCATGGCTCGACCACCAGGCAAGAAAAACAGTACCATCCACCTGTTGTCAGGTGGCGAGAAGGCGCTGACCGCTATTGCCCTGGTATTTTCCATCTTCCAGCTGAACCCGGCACCCTTCTGTATGCTGGATGAGGTAGATGCACCGCTCGATGACGCCAACGTAGGGCGTTACGCCAATATGGTGAA
This sequence comes from Marinobacter bryozoorum, assembly GCF_023156245.1. GTDB lineage: Bacteria > Pseudomonadota > Gammaproteobacteria > Pseudomonadales > Oleiphilaceae > Marinobacter > Marinobacter bryozoorum. The sequence continues at coordinate 166,403 of NZ_JAKZAH010000003.1, read as the reverse complement.
AGAGATGTCATCTCAGGTTCAGTTCATCTACATTACCCATAACAAGATAGCCATGGAAATGGCCGACCAGTTGATGGGGGTCACCATGCACGAGCCGGGCTGTTCCAGGCTGGTATCGGTGGACGTGGATGAGGCAGCAGCACTGGCAGAGGCCTGATAGCCCGTCAGAATCAGTGGGCCACATGAAAAATCCGCCACCTGGGCGCCCATTGCGTTGTATTCACGCTGGTCTTTTCATAGAGTTACCGCTTTAAGGACCACAGACAGGATCAGGTTGTTATGTCGCTTCGGGAATGGTTAATTGCCATTGGTGCCCTGATTATTATCGCCATCGTTGTAGATGGTCTGCGGCGAATGCGCCGTGCCCGTAAGGATGCCATCACTATCTCTGAAGGGATGGGTGCCGACGATATCGAAGGCTCTCCGCTGGATGACGACTACAACCCCGAGCTTCCCAATGGTGGTGCCCGCTCGATATCCCGGGACACCCTCGAAGAGCGTGGCTATTTCAAGTCTGCTCCCTCCGCAGACCAGGCCCCCTTGCCGGATGCCGATGATGAGCTGGGCGAGGTCCGGCCCCGCCGTGCACCAATGGAACCTGAAAGTCCTCCCGAACCTGTGCCGGAGCCGGTGCCTGAGCCGGAAGAACCCGCCTTTACGGCAGAACCGGGACCAGAGCCCGAACCGGAAGTCTTCCAGGAGCCTGAGCCAGAACCCCTGACCGGTGATGCCACAGACCAGGTGCATGAAGAGCTGCCTGGCGAGGCAAGAACGGTGCACGCCCCCAATCGGCCGGCGAAGAAAAAATCCTTCTTCCGCAAGAAGGTGGCGCCTCCCACTATTACGGAAGTAGAGGAAGATACCGCCAGTCGGGGTGACCGCCCTGAAATGACGGGTGCGGAACAACCCAAGGCGGGTGCCAACCGGCCACCGGCGGAAGAAGTGATTGTAATCAACGTGCTGGCGTCCCGGGAGCAGGGGGATTTTTCTGGCAAGGCTCTGAAAAAACTGTTCGAGGCATGCGGCCTGGAACACGGTGACCTGGATATCTACCATCGCCATGAAACAACGGAAAACACCAGCCCGGTTCAGTTCAGCGTTGCCAGCGCGGTTGAGCCCGGCACATTTGTACCCGGTGAGATGGAAGCTATGTCCACCCCGGGCATCAGTTTCTTTATGAGCGTTCCCGGCCCCAGCAATTCCATGCAGGCGTTCGAGTTCATGCTGGAAACTGCCCAGGCGGTGGTACGAAACCTCGGTGGCGAGCTGAAGGATGAGCGCCGCAGTGTAATGACCGCCCAGACCATCGAACACTGCCGCCAGCGCATTCGCGAGTACGAGCGCAAGAGCCGTTTCAAACGCTGAAGTCAGGTTGCTGACACCTGACTGCCTTACAGACGTCCCGGTATTGTCCCGGGACGTCGCAGCGTAGCCCCGCTTTCCGGAACCAGAGACCATGAGCCAGACCTCATCCCCTGAACGCCGCATCCAGGAACTCCGCCAGGTCATTGACGACCACAACTACCGCTACTACGTGCTGGACGAGCCCGCCGTTCCGGACGCGGAATACGACCGCCTGATGCGGGAGCTCCAGGAGCTGGAATCGGAACACCCGGAACTGGTGACCCCGGATTCGCCGACCCAGCGGGTGGGTGCGGCCGGCGACAATACCTTCGCCGAGGTGGTTCACCGCCTGCCCATGCTGTCCCTGGATAACGCCTTTTCCGATGAGGAGCTGAAGGATTTCGACCGGCGAGTGAGGGATCGGCTGGCTCAGGACGAGCCGGTGGAATATGTCTGCGAGCCAAAGCTGGATGGCCTCGCGGTGAGCCTGCACTATGAACAGGGCGTACTCACCCAGGCCGCTACCCGGGGAGACGGCTACAGTGGCGAGGATATTACGGCCAACATCCGCACCATCGAATCTGTGCCGCTGAGGCTGCGGGGCAAGGATGTGCCGGCGATGGTGGAGATCCGGGGTGAGGTCTATATGCCCCGGGCCGGGTTTGAAACCCTGAATCGAAAACTGGCGAACCAGGGCGAGAAAACCTTTGTGAACCCTCGCAACGCTGCCGCTGGCAGCCTTCGTCAGAAAAATCCCCGTATTACCGCCAAACGCCCCCTGGAAATGTGCGCCTACAGTGTCGCGGTCCCCGACGAGGGAGTGCTGCCCGATACCCACTACGACGCCCTGGGGATGGTCCACGACTGGGGCTTTCGTATCAATCCGGAAATGAGCCTGGCTACTGGCCCGGAAGAATGCCTGAAGGCCTATGAGAGCCTTTTGGAGAAGCGGGACAGCCTGCCCTATGAAATCGATGGGATCGTCTTCAAGGTCAACCGCATCGATCTGCAGCAGCAGCTGGGATTCGTCTCACGTGCCCCCCGCTGGGCCATTGCCCACAAATTCCCGGCACAGGAAGAGCTGACTGTACTGGAGTCAGTAGAATGGCAGGTGGGGCGGACCGGCGCAGTAACGCCCGTAGCGAGGCTCAGGCCCGTCTTCGTTGGCGGCGTCACGGTCAGCAATGCCACCCTCCACAATATGGACGAGATTCGCCGCCTGGACGTGCGTATCGGCGACACGGTGTTTGTCCGCCGGGCAGGGGATGTCATTCCCCAGGTGGTGAAGGTGGTTGCCGACAAACGCCCGCAGAATGCCCCCGAGGTACACCTGCCGGAACACTGCCCGGTGTGCGGGTCGGATGTGATCCAGATTGAAGGCGAAGCCGTGGCCCGCTGCAGCGGCGGGCTCTACTGTCCGGCCCAGCGCAAGGAGGCTATCCGCCATTACGCTTCCCGCAAGGCGATGGATATAGAGGGGCTGGGTGAGAAGTGGATCGATATGCTGGTCGAGCGGGAGATGGTGCGTACCGTGGCGGACCTGTACCAGTTACGCAAGGCCGACCTGGTGCGGTTGGACCGTATGGGTGACAAGTCGGCCGATAACCTGCTCAAGGCCATCGACGGTTCCCGGGAACCGGAGCTGTGGCGTTTTCTCTATGCCCTGGGTATCCGGGAAGTGGGGGAAGCCACGGCGAAGGCGCTGGCCATGCACTTCGGGAGCCTTGAGAAGATCGCCGAGGCATCGGAAGGGGATCTGCAGGAGGTGCCCGATGTGGGCCCCATCGTGGCGGGTCATATCCACAGCTTTTTCCGGCAGGCCCATAACCAGGAGACCATCGACGAGTTGCGGGAGAGGGGCGTTCGCTGGCAGTCGGTGGATGTTCCCGAGCCGGAGCAGATGCCCCTGAAAGGTGAAACCTGGGTATTGACGGGCACATTGTCTGAAATGACCCGTGATGACGCCAGGGAGAAGCTGGAGCGTCTTGGCGCGAAGGTGGCCGGCAGTGTATCGAAGAAGACCAGTTGCGTGGTGGCCGGGGAAGCGGCCGGGTCAAAGCTGGCCAAGGCTGAATCGCTGGGCGTGCGGGTTATGAATGAACAGGAATTTCTGGAATTTCTCCGGGATTCGGGGCTTTAACATCGAAGTCTTGGCGAGCAGGTTGTTGCTCAGGAAAGTTCAAACCTCTCCTTCCTGCTGGCTGAGGCTCGCGTAGAGCCTTAGATAATCCGTACTGGTGATGATGCCGGTCGGTGTGCTGTCAGCCCCGACAACCAGGGCGGCATCCAGCTGGTGGGCCAACATCAGCCGGGCCAGCTGGTGGGCGTCGGTTTCCGGTGACGCGGTCAGGAAGGCCGGTAACTCGATGTTCAGAAAGCTCCGTGAGGCATCCTGGTCCCGGTTTTCGTGGAGCCAGTTCAGAATCCAGCGCATATCCACCAGGCCGCCGACCACGCCATCAGACGTAATGACCAGGTGATGAACCCCGTGCTCGTCCATCAAGGCCAGGCCTTCCGCCAGGGATGATTCCGCCGGCAGGGTATGAATCCAGGGACTGCATACACGACCGACTGGCAGGTAGGCACGCTCCGGCTCGGGTTGGGCGTCTTCTGCCTGGCTGTATTGGGCTACCGCCCGGCGAGCGGTAACCTCCCTGGCCTGCTGGTACTCGCCGTCGGAAATCTCCTCGCTGCTTTCCCGCATGCGGTGGGATTCTGCCATCTCCTCAAGGCCACCCACGCGTCGGTTCCGGAAAATTTCCGGTAACCGGGTTCCTGTGGGTCTTCCGGGTTCACTTACATGAATGGACATGGTGGCTCCAGGGTTTCGCTAACGATGGGTTATGACAGCAAGACCACAACCACTGTTCGGTTATACCCTTTTATCGGCCGATTGTATAAAAACTGGATCAAAAATCACGCAGGTGAGCCGGTTTTCCTGGTTGCGGCGAGGCAGCGTTCCGGGCTTACCCGCCCGGCGAGAGCCCGGGGCAGGGCCTGCGGCTCCCCGGTGATGACATCGGCCAGGTATTCCGCCATAAGCGGCGCCCACATCAATCCCTTGCTGCCAAGGCCCGTCAATAGCCAGGCGCCGCCCAGTGTGTGGCCTTCGCCGTTCACCAGTGGGCCGACAACGGGCTGGTAATCGTGGGTGGTACAACGGAACGAGACTCTTCCGCTGATGCCCTCAGTTTCCATGCCCGGAGCAGCAAGCAATCCCGGTAGCATGGTTTCTAGCCCGTCAAGGTTTTCCCGGTGGCTGTCGGCACGAACCTCCGGGTCCGGGTCTCGCAGGTCGAAGGTTGCTCCGGTGACCACGTGCCCATCTGCTGGCGGGTTAAGGTAACGGGCACCGGTGATAACAGCGTTCGGGGCCTGTGTTAAGTGCCGTTCAGGTAGTCGGGTAATCTGCCCCCGGATGGCTTTCATGCGGAATTCGCCGGTCACCGGCATAAGTTTCCTGGTCAGGTGACCCGCGGCAAGTATGACGGTATCGGCCTGCAGGTCCTGGCGGCCATCCCCTGACAGGCACCAGCGATTGTTGCAGGGCAGCAGGCGGGTGGCGCGGAATCCGAACTCGGTACGAATATTCGGATGGTCAAGTAATTGCCGGCAGAGCACGGCCGGTTCAAGCCAGCCTGAGTCAGGGAACCAGAGCCCGCCTTCTGGACACGTGACACCGGTCAGCGAGCTGGCCTGGTCCTTGTTTACGGCCCGAAGCAGGGTGTCCGGATAGGTGTTGGCGGCGAGGAACTTCTGCTGGCGTTCACGCTCCTGGTCCGAAAAGCCCGTCATCAGAAGTCCGGTCGGGTGCCAGGCGTTGGGTGCCGCCAGTGGATAGAATCGTTGTGAGTGGAGCAGTGCGGCCAGGGCCAGGCGGGTCTGGTCATTCAGCTGGACGCCAAGCTTGGCGTAAAGGGCCCCCTGCGGGTTGCCGGAGGCGCCGGCCCCGGGACCTCCCCCCTGGTCTGCTACAGTGACCCGGTAGCCGCGGCCGGCGAGGTTTCGGGCCGTTGCGGCACCGGCGATGCCGGCGCCAACCACCAGGATGTGGCCGGCGTTCTCGGTATTACGTGGCGTAGCTTGCTCCAGGTCGCCCCGCAGCATGTCCCGCTTTGGACCGAATCCCGGTACCCGCTGCATCTGGAAACCAACGTCCGCCAGCGCCCGCCGGACTCTCCCGACAGCGGTGAATGTCGCCAGCGTCGTCCCCTGGTGGCTGTGATCACGTACTTGCTGGATCAGCAGGTCTTGCCACAGCCCGGGGTTGCAGGCGGGAGCGAAGCCGTCCAGGAACCAGGCATCGGCGCTGAAGGTCATGGCTTCGAACGCTTCTACCGCATCGCCGAAATACAGTGTCAGCCGTATCCGGCCGCCATCTAGCACAATGCGGTGGCAGCCGGATACAGGTTGTGGATAGTTGTTGACCAGTTCCCGGGCCTGTTGAGCCAGTTCCGGCCAGAGAGCGAGGGCCCGTTCCAGGTCGGCGGTGCTGAGCGGGTACCGTTCAACGGAGACAAAGTGCAGCCGGCTCCCCGCCGGAGCGTGCTCCTGAAAAGCCTGCCAAGCCGCGAGAAAGTTGAGACCGGTACCGAAGCCGGTTTCTGCAATAACAAAGGTTTCGTTATTGCTTAGCTGCTGGAACCGTCCAGGTAGCTGGTTGTGCTGCAGGAAGACGTAGCGGGTTTCCTCGAGGCCGTTTTCGCGGCTGAAATAGACGTCGCCAAACTGCCCGGATACTGGCTGACCGTCCCGCCAGGTCAGGCTGGCAGTTTCCATCAAAGGACCAAAGGTGTTGCTGTTGTTCATGGATTACTGGCCGCTTTCGACACGACGGACGGATTCAACCACGATCGGTTTAACAGGCACATCACCCATGCCATTACGCCGTGTCGTCTCGGCATTGCCGATGGCGTCAACTGCGCCCATGCCGTCAGTTACTGAGCCAAACACGGTATACCCGGGCCGGGCACGGGTCGCGTCCAGGTGGGGGTTGTCCACGAGGTTGATAAAGAACTGGGCGGTGGCGGAGTCGGGATTGGCAGTTCGGGCCATGGCAATGGTGCCCCGCAGGTTTTTTGCGGTCTGACGAGACTCGTTCTCAACAGGATCATGGGTATCTTTGCGGTTCATGTTCTGATCGAAACCGCCGGCCTGGATCATGAAGCCAGGGATCACGCGGTGGAACAGGGTGCCGTCATAAAAGCCTTCATCCACATATTGGAGGAAATTGGCCACGGTCTTCGGTGCAATATCCGGGCGCAACCGGATGTTGAAGGCTCCCTCGGTGGTAGACACCCTGACTTCCGGCAGGTCCTGGTCACTGTTACCGGACTGATCCCCGTAGACCGGAGAGGCAGCGGTGAACAGGATCAACAGCGCAAGGGCAAGGCGCCTGGCACCAGAAAACACAGGGAAAAGCTTGATACGTGGGGAAAAAACCATGATAGGCTCCGGGTCGGGGACAATGTACAGAGTCTACCAGAAGCGGTCGGGAAGGTGGGTCGCTCACTACGCGGGTTTAATGTTCTGTCTGGCAATGGCAACCAGGGGCTGGTGAACAATGCCGCGTGGACCGTCGGTAGCCTGAATACCGGCCAGCGTCAGGCGCTGGCCAGGATGTTCCTTTGGCCTACTGAGGTCTGCTGGCCGGTAGCACCGTAGAGCTTTTGCTGGCCGGAGCTGCCCCGGAAGATATCGGTGAGCCGGGACAGGCGGCTTTGCAAATGACTGACAACCTTGCTGTTCTGCTGATTCAGTGCGTGACATTCTGCCAGTACTGACTGGGCCGCTTCCCAGCTTTTATAAAGATCGGTCAAACCGGCACTGCGAATAAAGCGGGAGGGGGGTCCCTGGTCCGGGCGGAACCCCATCTCTACGAGCAAGTGTACTTTCTGGCGGGCCCGCTCGCGGATATCGCCGAGCAGGGCGTTCTTGCGGCCGGTCAGGGGCTCGATAGCCCGTACGTCGGCGTTGCCCAGCAGGGCTTTTTCTTCCTCCAGCAGGGTTTTCAGCTGCCGGAGCTGGTCCAGGTCATGGTTGAGCAGTGCCTGGAGCTTTTCTGTAGTGGACATGATCTACCTCACCCGAAAATGCTTTCATCCATCTCAAGCATTTTCTGGGCCACTTTCTCGGCATCCACTTTGTACGAACCATCGGCCAGGGCGGCACGGATCTGCTCAACCCGGCTGTCGTCCACCTCCGGGGCGCTCTCGAGCTTTTCACCCAGCTGGCGGATATCCCTGGCCTGCTTGCTCAGGTTGACGTTTTCACCACGGGCAGCCGGAGCCTGGCTCTTCGCTTGCTCTGCTGGCGCCTGCTGGGCTGGTTGCTTGCCGGCAGCGCCCTTGTCAGTCGTGGTTCTCGGGTTATTAACCTGACTGTTGCCGATTCCGTTGAAGTCAACTGTCATGACGATTACCTTCTTTGTCTCTTGCCGCTCCATGGCGGTCGGAATGTGTCTCTGACCGTTATATCGGCCGTACTGACCGTTACTTTAATTAAAACTTTGTTCATTTTTTGTAGGCAACTTGTGCTGACCAGCGGCAAACCCTTGCCTCCCAGCGGCAAGGCCGTGCCGGGGCCTTACATGGCAACTTCGACCTGTCCCGGTCCGGTCACGCGGGCGCGTATCTTCCGGGTGGATGACAGGTTTTCAACCAGCACCTGCTCGCCAACCCGGGCATTGGCCAGTGCCTTGCCGCGGGACGTAACGGCAAAGGTACCGTTCCTGGCTGTGATCATAACATGATCCCCCCTTGCCACAGCATCCGGAGCGGTTACCAGGTCCGGTGTGAACGGCGTACCTGCGTTGACCGGGCGCTTCATTTCAAGGCCCAGCAGGTTCTCCGGTTCGGTAATCGCACCCCGGCGAATGGCATTCACTACGACCCGTTCGGTTGCCACCATTGCAGTTGTTACCCTGTCACCGCGACTCAGGGGACGGGCAGCCACCAGGGCGTCACCGTAAATATCCAGCGATACAGACAGGTACATGCGCCATGGGCGTTCACCCTGGCAGGACACCATCAGCGAGGGTTGTGTGGTTTTCCACGGGTCACTGCTGAACGACACATCGATTCCATTTTCAGGGCAGGGGGCCAGGGCCAGTCTCGGGTCAAGACTGCCGACGGTAAAGTTCGCTTCGAAACCCTCGCTGGCCTGGGTTTCCGCAAACGTCTCCATGAATTCGCGGCCCGCCTTGAGAATGTCCTCCGGTCCGGTCTTGTCCGAAGCCTGTGCGGTGCTGCTGAACAGGATGAGCATGATGGGAATCAGAATGCGCATTTGCCCGACATTGTCCTATTCTGTTGAAAGCATCGGCGGATCCGTGACCTGCCTTGCAAGTGGTGTGTGATTATTCGCGCAGCTCATTAAACTTATCCGGATACCAGCCGTTACATACGCCATGGCAAAGGGGCGGTACAATGCCCATTAATGATGGTTGCCAGGACTGCGACGGATTTTCGTCACACACTGGTTCAAGCTGTCGCTATACGATAATTATGCAACTAGCGTGCCCGACCGGTTTCTGACACAACTTCGGCCGGGGGCAGTACAGGTTTCGGAGACTATTTCGATGGCAGGCGTCCTTGACAGCGTTAACCAACGCACTCAGCTGGTGGGTGAAAATCGCCTTGAATTGCTGCTTTTCCGGTTGCGGGGCCGGCAGATGTACGGCATCAATGTTTTCAAGGTCAAGGAAGTGTTGCAGTGCCCGCGACTGACCTCTATTCCCAAAAGCCGGTCGGTGGTTCGTGGTGTGGCCCATACACGGGGAGAGACCATTCCCATTATCGATCTGTCCATGGCGATACAGGGGCCGGGAATACCTGCCGAGGAGCTTGCCAACAGCTTCGTGATCATTACCGAGTATAACCGTCGCACCCAGGGGTTCCTGGTTACCGGGGTGGATCGCATCGTCAACATGAACTGGGAAGATATCATGCCGCCTCCCAAGGGTGCCGGTAAGGATGTCTATCTGACGGCGGTTACCCGAATGGACGACGCGCTGGTCGAAGTCATCGATGTTGAGAAGATCCTGTCAGAAGTGTCACCCCTGAGCGAAGATGTCACGGAGGCAGTACTGTCGAAGAATACCCGGGATCGAAGTGCCTCCAGGCCCGTACTTGTCGTGGATGACTCGTTCGTTGCACGCCGGCAGATGATTCGCTGCCTGACCGCTATCGGGCTCGAGGTGGAGTCCAGGAACGACGGCAAACAGGCGCTCGCGTATCTCAAGGAGTTGGTAGCCGACGGCAGCAAGGTGACGGACCATGTTTCCATGGTGATCTCGGATGTCGAGATGCCGGAAATGGACGGATACACGCTGGTGTCGCGTCTTAAGAATGACCCGGCCCTGAAAGATATGTACATTATGCTGCACACGTCCCTGAGCGGTATTTTCAACCGGGCCATGGTGGAAAAAGTCGGGGCCGATGATTTCATGGCCAAGTTCAGTCCGGACGAGCTGGCTGAGCGGGTTATGGAAATACTGGACCGTGAATAAGGCCGGAAGCCGCCGCTCCACCTATCGGGCAACTGCAGAGAATCCATGAAAGCTGACATGACGCCACAGGAATACGAGGCCTTCAAGAATTTCCTGCAGGATGCCTCCGGCATTTTGCTGGGTGACAACAAACAGTACCTGGTAAAGAGCCGCCTGCGCCGCTTACTCGAAGATAATGGCCTGGAATCCCTGAGTGACCTGCTGACCCGTCTGCAGCGCCCGGGTTCCGCCCAGCTAAAGGAAACCGTCATTGACGCAATGACGACGAACGAGACCCTGTGGTTCCGGGATACCCATCCGTTTCGTATCCTTTCCGAGAAGTTGCTGCCTGAACTGGCGGCCCGCAACAGTACCCAGCCCCTGAGGATCTGGTCGGCGGCGTGCTCTACGGGGCAGGAACCCTATTCCATCGCCATGATCATCGAGGAGTACAAGCGATTCCAGCCCGGGCGGCTCAAAAGTGACGTAAGAATCGTTGCCACTGATATCTCCCGACCGGTCCTGGATACCGCCAAGCGGGGGGAATATGAAATGCTCGCGCTGGGCCGCGGCTTGTCTCCTGAGCGCCAGAGACACTTTTTTACCTCGCTGCCCGGCGGGGGCTGGAAGGTCAAACCACAGATACAGCGCATGGTCGAGTTTCGCGAACTGAACCTGCTCGATCGCTATCTGCTCGGCAAATTCGACCTGATCTTCTGCCGCAACGTCCTTATCTACTTTTCAGCTGATCACAAGAAAGACATCCTCACCCGCATGCACGCCTGCCTCAACCCCGGCGGCTACCTCATTCTGGGGGCTTCTGAATCCCTCAACGGACTGTCTCACCTGTATGAGATGGTCCAGTGCCATCCGGGTATTATCTACCGTAAGAAATGAATCCCTGCGCCCCGTGCCGATGTGTCATTGTTTCTGAGGAGGTAGTCCGCTAAAGACCTGGATCCGCCCGGGGTATTTGCCAAACACTCTGTTGCAGGGTTGAATAACACCATGGACGGGCAACCTGGATGATGTACGCGGAGCTTGCCGGTGACATGCGCACATAACCAGCAGGAGATCTCATGACAGGACTCATACTCTTTGGCCTAGCGCTGGTACTCCTGGTGGTTACGGTACTTGGCAAGGTGCCGGTCCATGACTGGTGGGTCCGCGCCTGTGAGTTTCCCCGTGTACAGATTGCCACGCTCGCATTGATCCTGGCCGGGTTGTCACCGCTGGCGGGTGGCTGGTCTTTGTGGGTCTTGCTCGCGTCCCTGGTTGTGCTCGTGCTGCAGGTATATCGCATTCTGCCATGGACACGCATATGGCCATTGCAGGTACAACCTGCCGAGACAGACCAGGAGGAGCGGTGCTTCACGCTGATGGTGGCCAATGTGCTGACACCGAACCGGGACAGTGAAGGCCTGATCCGACAGGTCCGGGAGCATCAGCCAGACCTGCTGCTGACCCTGGAGTCTGACCAGTGGTGGGGCGATCAGCTGGACGAGGCCTTTGGCGACTGGCCCTGCATTATCCGCATCCCGCTGGACAACCTGTATGGCATGCACCTGTATTCACGGCTGCCCCTGGAAGAAGCGGAGGTCAAGTACCTGATCCAGGATGACATTCCTTCCATACATGGCTGGCTGAAGCTGCCGGATAATCACCGGGTACGCTTTCATGCCCTGCACCCACGCCCCCCGGCACCCAGCGAAAGTGAAGAGTCCCTCTGGCGCGATGCCGAGCTGCTGCTGGTGGGCCAGGAAATCCACGAATCCGGCTTGCCTTCGGTGGTGGCAGGCGACCTCAATGATGTGGCCTGGTCACGCACCACCCGACTGTTCTGCAAGGTCAGCGGAATGCTGGACCCGCGGCGGGGACGGGGCATGTTCAGTACCTTCCATGCCGGTCGCTGGTATCTGCGCTGGCCGCTGGACCATGTGTTTACCAGTGAGCACTTTACCGTCAGTAACATCCGGCGGCTGGGGTACTTTGGTTCGGACCACTTCCCGATATTGGTGACCCTGTGCTACCGCCCGTCCCGGGCTGATGAGCATGAAACACCAGAGGCCGACGCGGAAGAACAGGAAGAGGCCCGTGAAACCGTGCGTGAGGGTAAGATACGAGAGCAGGAAACCTGAAGCGGCAAGCCATCGTATGCGAAAGCAATTCACCAGCAACGGAAACCATCTATGCCGATAAAAACTGCGATTGCGGGAGCCCTGGGCCTGATGCTGGCTGGCTGTACCGGCGTGCCCGATAATATTGAGCCGGTGCAGGGGTTTGACGCTGACCGCTACCTGGGCACCTGGTACGAGATCGCCCGATACGATCACTCCTTCGAGGAAGGCCTGGAAAATGTCACTGCCGAGTATTCGTTGAACGACGATGGCAGTATCAAGGTGATCAACCGCGGCTATTCAACGGAGGAGGGCGAGTGGCAGGAAGCGGAGGGTACCGCCAAGTTCGTGGAAGACGAGGAGACTGCCCACCTGAAAGTTTCCTTCTTCGGGCCCTTCTACGCCTCTTACGTGGTGTTCGGGCTGGATCGTGAAAACTACCAGTACTCCTACGTGACTGGCTACGACCGGGACTATCTCTGGTTCCTGTCCCGAACCCCCACCGTCAGCGACGAGGCCATGGATGAGTTCCGGGAGGCTGCCCGCGCCAATGGCTTTGACCTGGATGGGCTGATTATTGTCGACCAGGACCGCAATGAGTGAATGCAGTGACGATGGCGCTCAGGCTCCATGACCTCTGACTGGCTGATTGGCGTAGACCTGGGCGGCACCAAGACCGAAGTTATCCTGCTGGACTCGGCCAGCCGGGAACATTTCCGGATGCGCCAGCCGACACCGAAAGGGGATTACCAGGGCACCCTGGCGACCATTGTGCGGCTGGTACAGGAGGCTGAGGCCCACTCCGGTTCGTCCTGCCCGCCTGTGGGTGTGGGTATTCCTGGCTTTGTCTCCGGGCTGACGGGGCGGGTGAAAAACGGTAACTCCACCTGGCTGAATGGTCAGCCAATGGCAGCAGACCTTACCCGTCTGCTAAGTCGTCCGGTAACCCTGGCCAACGACGCCAACTGCCTGGCGCTGTCTGAAGCCACCGATGGCGCGGGGGAAGGCTATGGGGTGGTGTTCGCGGCCATTCTTGGAACAGGTTGCGGTGCCGGTATCAGCGTTAATGGTCAGCTCCTTACCGGGCCGAATGGTGTGGCGGGGGAGTGGGGCCACAACCCCTTGCCATGGACCAGTCAGGTGGAGCTGGATCGCCGGCCCTGTTTTTGCGGACGCCTGGGCTGTAACGAAACCTTCCTGTCCGGCACCGGTATGGCCTTGACCCATCAATTAATGTGGCAGGAAGCCAGGACCAGCGAGCAGGTTGTGGCGGAGGCAGCGAGGGGCGATAGCAAGTCCGCGCAGACCCTGGAACTCTACCTTGACCACCTGGCCCGGGGGCTGGCATCGGTCATCAACCTGCTTGACCCGGACGTCATTGTACTGGGCGGAGGCCTGTCCAACGTGGCAGCAATCTACCAGCAACTGCCCGGGCGCCTCGGGGAGCTGGTATTCGGAGGAGAATGCCAGACCCCGGTTGTGCGGGCGGCCCATGGGGACTCCAGCGGAGTGCGGGGTGCCGCCTGGCTTGCCCGGAGCCAGGCCTGACCAGGCGGGATGCCAGGCATCAGATCAGCCCGGCACTTTGCAGCACAAACACACCCAGCGTTACCGTTACACTGGCCAGCAGCGTGGTAATGGCGACAATGTTCGCCGCCATGCGGGCATTGCCGCCGAGGGCCTTGACCATGACAAAGCTGGCAGCAGCGGTGGGGCTTGCGAAGTACAGGAACATGAGCCCGAGCTCACGCCCCTCAAACCCGATGGCCCAGGCGGCCAGGGTACACAGTGCTGGCAGGGTGATCATCTTGAAAGCGCTGGCGCCCAGCGCCGGGCCGCTCTCTTTACGAATCGCACTCAGGGACACGGTTGCGCCAATACACAGCAGAGCCAGTGGCAGGGTCAGGGAAGCGAAATAGTCGCCGCTGGTCATGATCCATTCCGGGAAGGACACTTCCCACCAGGCAAACGGGATGGAAACAAGCACGGAGAGAATCAGTGGATTGCGGGCAATATCCGTGAGAATCCTTCCCCAGTGCAGCTTCTGTTCGGATTGATACGTCAGCAGCACCACGACCGAGAGAATGTTGTAGCAGATGATCACCAGCCCCAACAGAATGCCTCCGGCAGACAGTCCATAGTCACCATACAGGCTGGCGGCCAGTGCCAGGCCGACGATGCCGCAGTTACCTCGAAATGAGCCCTGCACATAGACGCCGCGATCAGGCCGCGGCACCCGCCATAATGACCAGGCCCACACCAGTGCAAAGCTTCCGAGCGTGGCCAGCGCAAAGAAACCCAGCAGTTTCGGGTTAAAGGCCGTGTCCAGGTCCGCCCGCAGGATGCTCAGGAAAATCAGGGTGGGCAGCGTCGCCTTGAACACCAGGGCGGAGGCCGTGTTCACAAACGACGTGTCTATCCACCCCAACTTCCGCAAGCCTAGTCCGATAAACACCATGGCGAAGACCGGCAGGGTGGTGGCCAGGGTTTGCAGGAAAATCTCGACAACCGTATACAAGCTGAATATTCCTTAACTTCTCGGCACCCCCGTGAGGGCGTTAAATGGGGTCAGGGTAGTTAAACAGGGATCATTGAATGCTATCACGCTTTGCGTCCGGGGTTGCCCGTAGCATGTGGCGCGACGGATGATGGGGTTCCAGAGAGTGCAGGGGGTGCTGTGTACACCAAGAAAAATGAAACCGGTTACGCCGATGCGCTGATTTGCGAGGCAGAAGGCCTCGAGTTACTCCGCGATGCGCTGGAAACCGCGGGAGTTACCGGTGTCCGGGTTCCCCGGGTTTACTCGGTCAGCGAAGAGCGAATGGAGATGACGGCCATCTCGCCACAACGGCAGACGGACGAATTACTGGCGACCCTGGGCAGGGGGCTGGCTGCCATTCACAGCCTCCACCAGGCCTGTTACGGCTATGCACGGGATAACTATATTGGCCTGAATCCCCAGAAAAACCGTGAAACTGACAACTGGGGCGAGTTCTTCGTTGAGTACCGGCTGGCCTTCCAGGTGAGTCTGATCGGCGACCCGGGCATTCGTGACCGGTTTTCAGAGATACTGGAAAGCGCCGGCAAGAGGCTGGCGGACTGGCTCAACGAACACTGCCCTGAACCCAGCCTGTTGCACGGTGATCTATGGTCCGGCAACGCCATGTTCGACGACGAAGCCGCGTGGCTGATTGACCCGGCCGTCTATTACGGTGACAGCGAGGCGGACCTGGCCATGACGGAGATGTTCGGGGGCTTCGGGCAGACCTTCTACGAGGCATACGGCCAAAGTCGGCCCCTGAGTGGGGAATACCCCCGGAAACGGGAGGTCTACAACCTCTACCACTTCCTCAATCACTACAACCTGTTTGGCGGGTGGTATCTGGGGCCTTGTGAGAAGGGGTTCGACGTTATCAGGCGGTTGTGAATCCGGAGTCAGATCTTTCGGGATATGACAAGCGCCTTGCGCGCAGTGGCAGGGTTTACAGAGCTTTCAACATGGGACGCCCGGGACCAG
Organism: Marinobacter bryozoorum; assembly: GCF_023156245.1. Lineage (GTDB taxonomy): Bacteria > Pseudomonadota > Gammaproteobacteria > Pseudomonadales > Oleiphilaceae > Marinobacter > Marinobacter bryozoorum. The sequence goes on along the minus strand of NZ_JAKZAH010000003.1, from coordinate 150,937 downwards.
CGCAAAGGCTCGACTTGAGGCGAATGCATTCGTTGCCGGTCAATGCTTGCAATTGGGGGAAGCATACGGAACCATCATCGTTTCGTGAACTATTCTTAAGGAATACCCCCGGGGCACACCCATGTTGTACTGGAGTCGTTCGGCCAAACGCCGATACAGAGGATGTTTCCGAGGCGGTAACAGCGGATTGTTGCGTCTTGGCTGGGTGCAGTGTGTGGTCGCCCTTCTGCTGGGCTGTGGCCTTTCATTGTCTGCCCTGGCCGCATGCCCGCAACCCTCGCCAGAGACCGACGTAGCTGTTGGCATACGCGAGGCCCCGCCCTTTATCGCCCACGACGATATTCGCGGCCAGCGGGGATTCGCGGTTGAGCTCTGGAAAAGCATTGAGTCAGACCTGCAGCAACAGGGCGAGCTGGGTCAGACTGAATGGATCCGGTGTTCCCTCAGCGATCAGCTGGTTGCGTTGCGGTCCGGTCAGCTGGATGTGGTTATCTCGCCCCTGACCATTACTGCAGAGCGACAGGAACACTTTCCCTTTACTCATCAATACCTGGGTTCAGGCATCACGGTTGCCCAGAACAGCGGCAATGTCATCAATTTCGGTTATGCCACCAACATCCTGGTTGATACCGTGATGCAGCCCGGAGTACCGGGAGCAATCTTCCTGTTCCTGCTGGTCAACCTGGTGTTTATTGGCCTGGTGTCGTGGACCATCAAGCACCATGTGGATTTCGAGGTTATCGGCAAAGAGCCACTGCTGCTGCGATGGGCCCGACCGGTGGTGGAGACGGTGGTGAGAACCACCGGTCTCTACGGGATGAGCAGTGAGTTTCGCTCAACCACTGCCAAGACCCTGGATGCGATCATGGCAGTTATCGGAACCATCCTCTCGGCCACCATCTTCGGCGTACTGACAGCGGCATTGATCGGTTCAATCGGCGTCACGCGGGATGTTTCGATCACTGACATCCCGGAGTTGAAGGTGGCAACGCTGGCGAACTCCACCTCCCAGGCGTTCGTTGAGTCGATGCACCAAAAACCGGTGAGCGGGTCCCCGGGTGAGCTGTTTGCAGCTCAGTCCGGTGGCGAGACGACCCCGACTTTTGGCCGTCGCGCCATGCGGGGTTCCTCATCGGACAACGCCACTGTGACCCCGGCTCAGGAACCGGAAGTGCAGCGTGGTGATGAGAAGTGGTCCCCGGGCTGCCACCGTCCGGGGGCGGCAAACAGCGAAGCCCGGTGCCTGCAGGCCAATTCCTGGTTCGACGCCATGCGGATGCTGGATCGCGGAGAGGTGGATGCTGTGGTCGGTGACTGGGCCCAGTTAAGTTATCTGGCCCGTTTGCCGGTCTTTGATCAACGCATTCATGTGCAGTCGGCGGCGTTCAAGTCTGAGCCCTATGGCTGGGGTATTAACCCACAGCGTCCTGAGTTGCTCTACGCCATCAACAGGGAATTGATCGAGCGCATTCGCAATCCGCAATGGCGCTATTTTGTCCAGGAGTATCTCGGTACGGGCAGTATCGGTTCCAACTGAGACTCGAAATCCATGGCCGACAACAGCGAGCAGTCGATGTCGCCAAACAACAACGTCAGGCAATACGAGCAGTACTTTGACAGCGGTACCTATGATCGCCGCTATCCGTCGCCCAATCCACGGGTCATGTCGTTTCTTGGGGAGTTTGTGTCGTCCGACTCCGTGGTGTTGGACTATGGCTGCGGCAGCGGGCGTTACCTGCTGCCACTGGGGCAGCAGGTGCGTCTGGCGATCGGTTTTGATATCTGTACCGCAGCGCTGAACAGTGCTAACGACCGCATCAGCAAGCCGGTAGCGCACCGTTACAGGCTAATCGGGCCGGAGATGGAACGGTTGGCAGAAGCGGTTAACCGCCATGGGCCGGTAGATCTGGCGCTGTGTCTGTTCGGGGTGCTCGCCCATGTGGATAGCCCTGAAAACCGCCGGGAGCTGTTGACGAAACTTCGCACTTCCCTTTGTCCTGATCGGGGCCGGTTAATCATATCCGTACCAAACCGCCTGCGCCGATTCCGGGAGGAACAAAGGCAGTTCGCGGGGAAAGACCAGATCACCTATGTACGTGACACCGAAACCGGTCCGCTGGAGCTGACCTACCGGCTGTACGATCCCTCATCTTTGCAACAAGAGTTGGAGGCGGCCGGGTTCCTGGTAGATTTTGTGGTCGCTGAGAGTGTACTGCCAGAGTCGTTGGTCAGCCGCTACCCGACGCTGGGTTGCCTCGACCAATTCTTGAGCAGGCTTGTGCCAGCCCGGTTGGGATACGGACTCCTGGCCGTAGCCAGGCCAGTGCAACCGGAAACGGGTGAGATATGAGCCGACCGGCAGCGCGCTTGTGCGTTATGTGGCTCGCCCTGCTGGTCAGCGCCCTGTGGGGCTCCGGTGCCCTTGCGCAGTCCGGGGACGGCAGGCTGGAGCGAATAAAGGAGCGTGGCACCCTGATCGTTGGCGTCAAGGGCGACTACCCGCCCTGGGGTATGGTCAATGACCAGGGAGAGCTGGTCGGACTGGAGCCGGACCTCGCGGCCTTGCTGGCAGAACGCATTGGAGTTGACCTGGAGCTAAGGGCAGTTACTTCAGCCAATCGACTGCAACGACTGGACCAGGGCCTGGTTGATGTGGTGATTGCCACCCTCGGTGACACCGCGGAGCGGAGGGAAAAAGCGGACCTCCTCCAACCAAGTTACTATTCCAGTGGCGTTCGGCTGCTCACTCGCGGGGACTTTCCCTATACCGAATGGGGCGCCATGCGGGGCCGGCCCGTGTGCCTGACCGAGGGCGCCTATTTCAACCGACGGATTGCCGAGCGGTACCTGGTAAATCCGGTGATCTTTCCCGGTACCAGGGACACACGCCTGGCACTACAGGAACGTCGCTGCCTCGGCTGGGCCTACGACGATACCGTGCTGGCCCAGGTACTGGCCGAAGAGGGGTGGCAGAACTATCAGCTGAGCCTGACCCCCATTCTGGAAACGCCATGGGCCATTGCGGTGGCCAAAGGGGAGGGCGATCGTCCGTTGGGGCGGCTGATCGGTAACGCGACTGTGCAGTGGCACCGGGACGGCACGTTGGTGGACCTTCAGTCTCGATGGCAGCTGCCAGAGAGCGCCTTTCTGCAAAAGCAGCACGAGCGCTGGACCAGCATGGAAAACGGTGAATACCGCTGCCGTCGTACCGACTCGGGAGACTTCCCCGAAGCCTGCCTTGAAACCACCTTGTCTGCGGACAGATCAAAGATCGAGTTGCCCGGCTGGGCGCGCCAGCTTCGAATGTTTACTGGCCTGGACCTGACACCGCTCTTCGACCCCTTCAACGCCCAAAGGCTGGTGCAGGGCATCCTGATGACGCTGGCAATCAGTGTGGCTTCCATCATCGGATCACTGGTGGCCGGCGTCGGCCTGGCCGTGGTCGATCACCGCTTTCAGAAGGGCGTGCTGGCCTGGCTGGTCCGGGCGCCAACCCGTGGGTTGGTGGCCGTGGCCCGCATGACTCCGCCCATTCTGCAGTTGTACATCGTGTTTTTCGGCCTTAGCGGATTGCTGGCGGCATGGCTTGGCATCTCGTTGAGCAGCTTTCTGGTGGCCACGGTTGTGTTCTCGTTCTACGCCGGCGCCAGCAATGCTGCCGTGATCGGCCCTGCGCTGGCCCGCCTGTCCCGACAGCACCCGGATACGCCACTAAGGGACCTGTTGGCGAAAGCCGTTGAACAAAGCTTTGAAGCGTTGGTCTCGATCATGGTGAATATCGTCAAGGCGGCGGGCATGGCCAGTACGATTGCCCTGCCAGAAGTGATTTCCAGTGTGAATACGCTGATCTCTGAGGGCGGCGACGCCACATCCCTCATGACGCTGTTGCTGGTGTTCTATTTCACCTTCGTCATGGTGGTCATGGCGTTGCTGAACCTGCTGAAAAAAGTGGTGGTGTCATGAGCATGGGCGAGATGCTGGTCCACCTCTGGGAGCGTACTCCCTTCCTTCTTGGCGGCTACGGTTACAACCTGCTGATCGCCGCCCTGGCCATGGCCGCTGGCACGGCTATCGGCCTGGTTGTCGCAGTGGCCAGGCATGCGCGGGCTGCGCCCCTTCGTCTCGCCGGGGAAGTTGTAACCAGTCTGTGCCGGAACATACCGAGCTTTGTGCTTATGTTTTACGTTGCCTTCGTGTTCCCGGTAGAAGTGGAGTGGGGCGACACCCTGGTGCAGGTTCCTCTGTGGATCAAGGCGACCTTCGCACTGATCATCCCCGTGATCGGCTTTGCCTCAGACCAGGGCGGGGCTTACCTGCGCCAGAAACGCTCTGGCCTGACCGACGCGGGAGCCGTTTTTGTCACTGCCTGGATTCAGTACTACCTGATCGTGTTGATGGCTTCCGCCACGGCGTCGGTGATTGGTGCGGATGAAGTGGTGGGGCGGGCTAACCGGGTCATCGCGGTGGATAACAGCCCGGGGTTTTTGTTGCTGACCTACAGTTATGTATGCCTCTGGTTCCTGGTAAGCGGACTGGGGATTTCCGCGCTGGTTCGCTCTCTGCATAGTGCGCGTATTGCTGACCGGTAACTCGATCACCCGGCCTCACGGCCAATAAAAAACCCCAGCATTTCTGCTGGGGTTTTGTGCTCGTGCAGAGGGAGGGATTATTCGGCACTTCGTGCCTCACCCCCCTTCGGGGGCCGTCGTCGCGTTGCTCCGACGTTCCTGCGGCTGCGATGCAGCCTCCGGTCGAACCCGCGAGGTTTCTCGCCCGCCCTCACGGCCAATAAAAAACCCCAGCATTTCTGCTGGGGTTTTGTATTGGCGGAGAGGGAGGGATTCGAACCCTCGATACGCTATTAACGTATACACACTTTCCAGGCGTGCGCCTTCAGCCACTCGGCCACCTCTCCAAACTGTAAAACTGTGCCTGTTTTTCGCGCGGCGCTTGCGTTGCAAGCGTACTTTCCAGGCGTGCGCGTTATTCGGCCCTGCGGGCCTCACCCCCTTCGGGGGCCGTCGTCGCTTGGCTCCGACGTTCAGTCGGCCTGGCGGCCTTGGTGTCAGCCACTCGGCCAGCTTATCAGCTGATGCCAATAAACTGTTCCAAATCAGCGATCTCGTCGCTCATTTGAGGGCGCAAACTGTAATGGTTTTTTCCGGGCTTGGCAACCGTTAGCCTGAAAAAAATCCGGTTGGCTAAAGGTTGAACAGGCCGCTTTGCTGAATCGCCATGTAGGCGGCGGTGCCAGCCACTATGGAGAGCAGGGCGTTGCGGCGCCACAGGTGCAGGATCACGACCAGTGCACAAGGTATCAGGGCGTCGGCGCCGAAGGCCGGGGCACTCCAGTTGGCGGAGCGTAGCAGGAACACAACGACCAGCAGCGCCATTACCGCTGCTGGCAGGTAGCGGCCTATGTGCAGCAGTAACGGATGCTCATGGTGTCGGGACAGGAAAAGGAACGGGATGACCCGGGTCAGGAACGTTGCTGCGGTTGCTACGGCGATAAAAGCGATGATGTAGGTGGTGTTATCCACGGGCAGGGCCCTCCGTGGCAACTTTTCGCCAGCGATACTGAACCAGCAGGGCACTGGTGCCCAGCACCACTGCACCAATCAGTTGGTGAGCGGGTGGTAACAATGTGACTGCCACGGCAGCGGCGAGGGCGCCGGTCCACAGGGGGAACTGTTCGCCAAGCGCCTTGTACTGCTCGATGGTTAATACGATGAAAAGTGCGACCAGGGCAAATTCAATGCCCGTGCTGTCAAAGGCCACGTTGTCTCCCAGCAAGGCCCCCACGGCACAACCAACCACCCAGTAGACCTGGTTGCAAAGGGTGATCAGGAAATCATTGCGCTGCTCTTCAGCCTTCGGTCCGGGGCGGGGGCGGCTGGTCAACAGGGAGTAGGTCTCATCGGTCAGGCCAAAGATCAGATAGATCTTGCGCCAGCCGGCACCCCGGAACTGGCCCAGCAGGGAGAGACCGTAGAACAGGTGGCGTGCATTGAGTACAAACATGGCCACGAACACCTCCAGCATGCCGGCGCCGGCGGCAATCAGGCTCACCCCCAGGATCTGGCCGGCGCCGGCGAAGATGGTGACGCCCATCAGTGGTGCGTACCACCAGGCGTAATCCAGCTGTGCAGTGAACAGCACACCAAAGGCCATGCCCAGGGGCAGGTAGCCAAAAAGGATGGGCAGGGTCTGTCGAAACAATGCAGCGCTCATGGGTGTGGTGAAACTCTTCCGGTACAGGAAAAACCGCTAATCATACCGCCCTGCTGTTCGGCTGCCTACTATTGGTTGGTACCTACTTAATTTTACAATTCTTCACCGGAAACCCTGGCCTTGCGTGCTTGCTGAAATCTTACTGTCACATAAGCGACTTACGGTGCGGGCAATGGTCCTGACTCCGGAGTTGTCATGTTCGCCACTGTTCGTGCCCGTATCTTTACGTTTGCCTTCCTCGCCCTGGCCGCTCTGGCTGCCCTCGGGGCGGTGAGCTGGTCTGTTATTGCCCAGTCATCCCGGGCCACAGACGACCTGGTCAACAGGGACCTGGCGCAAAGCTGGCAACTGACGGCGCTGAACGAAGGCCTGCGTAGTTTGCAGGACCTGTCCTATCAGACCAAGGCGCAATTGCTGCTGTGGGACGAAATCGATGCGGCTTTTACCGAACTTGAAACGGGGCTGCCAGGGCGGTGGCAGTCATTGCTTGCGGATCCGGGGCTGCGAGATTGGGCCACGGCGCACCAGGCAGAGTTTGAGCGGGTTCAGAACCTTCTGGCGGCCATGTCAGAAGGTATTGACGCCCGCTCCTATTACCAGGTTGGTCAGGTGGTGGACTTCAAGCTGATGCCCGCGGTGGAACCTCTGCTCAGGGCTATCCGGGATGAGCAACTTCTTCGCCGGGACGCGATTCAGGGCAGCGCGGCCAGCCTTCTTGCGTTTATGGAGCGTCAGGGGCGCTACCTGCTGGCCGGGGCACTGGTCTTTCTCATCATCGCTCTGGGAATGACCCTATGGTTACGGCACACCGTGATACTCCGTCTCCGGCGCACCGAACAGGCGCTGAGACAGATGGAAGCCCAGTCAGACCTTCGGCATCCTCCACAGGTCGCGGGAAGGGATGAGGTGGCCGGGGTAGGAGCGGCTATCAACGGCCTGGTTACCCGGTTCGCCCGGTTTATCCAGGATATTCGCCAGGCGGCCGCTTCCCTGGATGACCGCGCCCGCACCTTGGAGGAAGAAGCTGAAACGGTCCAGCAGGCATCCGCCCAGACCCGGAGCCAGGTCGAGGATGTGGCAGGGTCCATGGATGAGATTGATTCCCAGGCAAACCGGGTCGAGGATGCAGCCCGGGATTCCCGGGGTACGATTGCCACCGCACTGGAGGACAACCGGGGCGTGCAGCTTGGCCTGCAGCGGTCAGAGCAGGCAGCGGAGCATACGGTGACGGTGATCGGCGAAGTGTCTGGCGCCATACAGGTTCTGGCGGCCTCGACTGGCAAGGTGGACCAGGTGGTCAGCGTTATCTCTGATATTGCCGACCAGACCAACCTGCTCGCCCTGAATGCCGCGATCGAGGCTGCCAGGGCCGGGGAGCATGGACGTGGATTTGCAGTGGTAGCGGATGAGGTTCGCACCCTGTCCCGGCGTACGTCGGACTCCACGGGGGAGATTCGTCAATGGATGACAGACCTGGTGGAGAACGTTCATAGCATTGAGCAGCGGCTCTCCGAAATGCGCGCCGCAGGGTACGAAAACCGATCAGAAATTATAGAGTTACGCTCGCATCTTGAGCATCTGGATGAGCATTTTGCCCGGCTTTCAGAGCTCAGTGCGAACATTGACAGCGCCATCTTTGCACAACGGGAGAACATTGAGCGTGTTGGCCGGCGCTCCCGCACCCTTTCCGAAAGCGCTGACCGTCTGGTGGGCTCCGTGGCGCAAACCCGTAACGTGAGTGATGCCCTGCGCCTGGAGTCGGGAGCTATACGCGATGTGGTAGCCCGCTTCCAGGTCGAGGAGGTCTGAAAAGCCAAAAAGACCGGCAGGTTCCGTTATCATGGCAGCCACATTCACTGATGGAGTTGCCAGGTGGACGACACTGAAAAGACCCCCGAGCAGGATCCGCGCCAGGAACCCTTCATGGTCGATACGGACCTTTTGACAGCCGAGCAGCTGGAGGGGCTGGTGCAGGAATACTGCACTCGCTATCACGGCCTTAACGACCATGAAAGTCCTCTGCAGGAGCAAAGCCGGGTACTCGCCGCTGTCAGACGTGGCGACCTGGTAGTCTGGTTTGACCCGGTCGAAAACAGCGCAGGACTTGGCCAGCCGCCTTCTCCATAAAAACCGTGCATGGGCAGGTATAACCCATAGGCGGTTCAGTCGATAGGGTTTCCCCTTTATCATGTGGTACCCGGAAGCCCGGTGCCTTCTTCACTCAACAGGCGCCCAGGTGGCTAATCAACAATAAATGGAAGCATACCCATGGCCAGTTTTCGTAGTGTCCTTATCGCCAACCGTGGCGAGATCGCCATCCGTATCGCCCGCAGCCTGTCCGAGGCCGGCATTCGCTCCGTTGGGGTCTACGCGCCGGATGATGCCCAGTCCCTGCATGTCCGCCGGGTGGATCATGCCGTGGCGCTCAGCGGGCAGGGCGTAGCGGCTTACCTGGACGCAGAACAGTTGGTCAAGCTTGCCCGGGCAGAGGGCTGTGATGCCATACACCCTGGCTATGGCTTCCTCAGTGAGAATGCCGACTTCAGTCGTCGTTGCGAAGAGGCAGGCCTGGTTTTTATCGGGCCATCGGCGGATTGCCTGGCCCTGCTGGGGGACAAGGCCCGGGCCAGGGACCTGGCGATGGAGTGCAAGGTGCCCCTGGCAACCGGCACCAATGGCGAGATAACCCTGGCAGAAGCGGCGGATTTCCTTCGGACTCTCAAGGCGGAGCATGGCGAGGCAGCTGGCATGATGCTCAAGGCCGTTGCTGGCGGCGGCGGGCGCGGCATGCGGCCGGTTTTCAGTGCTGACGAACTGGAGCAGGCCTGGCAGGCCTGCCAGCGGGAGGCCAGCCGTGCCTTTGGCAACGACTCACTGTACGCCGAACGGTTGCTGGTCAACGCCCGTCATATTGAGGTGCAGGTGCTGGGTGACGAGTGGGGTGCAGTCTCTCACCTCTGGGACCGGGATTGCAGCCTGCAGCGGCGGCGACAGAAACTGGTGGAGCTGGCGCCTGCACCGCATCTCTCCAGGGACCAGCGAGAGGGCATGATCGATGCTGCGTTGGCCATGTCGAAGGCGGCGGGGTTGCAGGGCCTGGCCACCATTGAGTTCCTGCTCGACGCAGATACCGGTGACTTCGTGTTCATGGAAGCCAACCCCCGGCTCCAGGTCGAGCATACCGTGACCGAGGCCATCAGTGGCCAGGACCTGGTCGCCGTGCAACTGGCCCTGGCAGCCGGTCAGTCACTGCGTCAGCTGGGGCTGGCGAACACACCAGCCGACCCGGGCGCCGCCAGTGCCGTCCAGGTGCGTATCAATATGGAATCCCAGGGTCCGGAAGGTCAGGCAATGCCTGCTGCTGGCACCCTGTCGATCTATGAGCCGCCTGGCGGGCCGGGAATCCGGGTGGACGGCGCCGGCTACGCCGGCTACCAGAATACCGGCGGGTACGATTCGCTGCTTGCCAAGCTGGTAGTTTCCGGGCAGGGCTCCCTCAAGGAGCTGATGCGCAAGACCTACCGGGCCCTGTGTGAGTTCCGGGTGGAGGGCATTGATACGAACCTTGAGTTCCTTCGCAACCTGGCCCGGTTGCCGGAAGTGGCGGACTGGTCCGTTACGACCGCCCTGGTGGAGCAGCAGTTGTCGCAGCTTGCCGATACCAGTGACGATGCCCATCCCCGTTACTTTTTCGACCAGCAGAAGGGCCCCCAGGACGCCCCTGTCAGTCGGTCCATTGAGCCGGAATTGCCTGCAGGCCAGGCGGCCGTTAACACCCCGGTGCAGGGCACCGTTGTCCGGGTTGCAGTGTCGTCCGGGGACTCGGTTGTTCCGGGGCAGGTGCTGGCTATTGTTGAGTCCATGAAAATGGAATTCGAGGTCAAGGCCAGCGACACCGGCCAGGTTGCGGCAGTCATCGCAGAAGAGGGCGCCACCCTGAAAGAAGGGGAGGCCATGTTCCATCTCTCGACCGATGGCACGGTGGCAGAGGACGTGCTCACGGAAGAAAGCTGGGACCTGGAGCTGATCCGCGATGACCTTGCCGAGGTGCTGGAGCGCCATGACCGGCTGCAGGATCACCGTCGCCCCAAGGCCGTAGCCAAGCGGCGCAAGACCGGCCAGCGCACGGCCCGGGAGAATATCCTCGATTTGATGGACGACGGCAGCTTCACCGAATATGGAGCCCTTGCGCTGGCTGCCCGCCGCAGGCGGGTACCCATGGATGAGCTGATGGAATCCAGCCCGGCGGATGGACTGATCGCCGGCCTGGGTACCGTAAACCGGGACCGTGTCGGTCCGGACGCGGCCCGCTGCATGGTGATGTCCTACGACTACACAGTCTTTGCCGGCACCCAGGGCATGATGAACCACAAGAAAACCGACCGCATGTTGCAGCTGGCAGACCGCTGGCGGCTGCCGCTGATCCTGTTTGCCGAGGGCGGCGGCGGTCGTCCCGGTGACACAGACCACATGGGTGTAGCGGGGCTTGATTGTCATACCTTTACCGCCATGGCGAGCCTGTCTGGCAAGGTACCTCTGATCGGGATCGTTTCCGGGCGGTGCTTTGCCGGTAACGCGGCATTACTGGGTTGCTGTGATGTCATTATCGCGACAAAGGATGCCACCCTTGGCATGGCCGGCCCCGCCATGATTGAAGGCGGCGGCCTGGGCCGTTTCACGCCGGAGGAAGTCGGGCCTGTATCCGTGCAAGGGCCTAACGGCGTGATTGATATCCTGGTGGAGGATGAGGCTGAAGCTGTATCAGTGGCCAGGCAGTACCTGTCGTACCTCCAGGGCGATGCGAATGACTGGGAAGCGACGGACCAGCGCTTGCTGCGACACCTGATCCCCGAGAACCGGCTACGGGTTTATGACATCCGCCGGGTCATCGAAACCCTGGCGGACGACGGTTCGGTGACCGAGTTGCGGCGGGAGTTTGCACCCGGGCTGATTACTGCCCTGGTTCGTATCGAAGGCCGTCCATTTGGCCTGATGGCCAATAACCCGGCCGTACTGGGTGGGGCTCTCGATGCGGTGTCAGGAGACAAGGCTGCCCGGTTCATGCAGCTTTGCGATATCGCCGGACTGCCCATTGTGTCACTGTGTGACACCCCTGGCTTTATGGTCGGGCCGGACGCCGAGCAGGAAGCTACCGTGCGGCATGTGTCCAGGATGTTTGTCACCGCCGCCAAGCTTCGGGTACCGTTCTTTACGGTGGTGCTGCGCAAGGGCTACGGGCTGGGTGCCCAGGCCATGGCGGCAGGCAGCTTCCATTCGCCGATGTTTACCATTGGCTGGCCCAGCAGTGAGTTTGGCGCTATGGGACTGGAAGGCTCGGTCCGGCTTGGTTACCGCAAGGAGCTTGAAGCCATTGAAGACCCCGACGAACGCCAGGCAGCCTTCGAAAAAATGGTGGCCAAGGCCTACGAGCACGGCAAGGGCATGAACATGGCCAGCTTCCTGGAGATCGATGCGGTCATCGACCCCGCCGAGACCCGGCGCTGGGTTATCCGGGGACTCGAGTCTTCGCCGGCGGAAAGTCGGCAGGGTTATGACCGGAGTGACCGGTTCATCGACGCCTGGTGATGATCGGGAACCTGCTTAACTGGCGACATGGGAAGATAGTGATGTGCAGGCTATTCGCTGATTCCGGCAGGCGGTACAATCGGCGGCATACAATGGTTGGACACCCAGGCATTGATCGACTGGTAGCGAGAGGTGAACATTGATCAGCGTACTCGTTGTAGACGACCATGACCTGGTTCGTTCCGGGATCTCCCGTATGCTGGCCGATAACCCGGACATTGACGTGGTGGGTGAGGCCTCATCAGGGGAGGGCGCCATCGATGCCGTCCGTCAGAGACGCCCTGACATCGTTCTCATGGATATCCGCATGCCGGGTATCGGCGGCCTGGAAGCGACCCGCAAGATTCTGCGCCTGGATGATTCCATACGGGTGATCGTGGTAACGGCGTGCGCCGATGATCCCTATCCAACCCGGGTCATGCAGGCAGGGGCTACCGCTTACATCACCAAGGGGGCGGACCTGGACGAGATGGTTCGTGCCATCCGCAAGGCCCACGCCGGGCAGCGTTACATCAGCCCCGAAATTGCCCAGAAGATGGCCCTCAAACAGCTCGGGGGTGATGCCGACGACGCCGAAGAGTCCCTCTTTGACCGCCTTTCCGAGCGCGAGCTTCAGATTGCCATGATGGTGGTGGATTGCCAGAAGGTACAGGATATTTCCGACAAGCTTTGCCTGAGCCCGAAAACGGTAAACAGTTACCGTTACCGCATCTTTGAGAAGCTGGAAATCTCCAGTGATGTGGAACTGGCGCTTATGGCGGTTCGATTCGGGTTGCTTGATGCCGACAAGGTCTGATACCCCGTCGCAGGACAGCAACGAGAAGGGATTTGACAGCAAGGCCTTCCTCAAGCGACTTACGGAGCGCCCGGGCGTTTACCGCATGTACGACGACAGCGGTAACATGCTCTATGTGGGCAAGGCCCGCAACCTGAAGAAACGGGTCGGCAGTTATTTCCGTAAGTCCGGACTCGCTCCCAAGACCGCTGCCCTGGTCGCCCGCATTCACCATATCGAGGTCACGGTTACCGGTAGCGAAACCGAGGCGTTGCTGCTGGAACAGAACCTGATCAAGTCGGAGCGGCCGCCCTATAATATCCTGTTGCGGGATGACAAATCCTACCCTTATATCTACCTGTCAGGTCATAGCGACTACCCGTCGCTAACCTTCCGCCGCGGCCGGACCCGCAAGGGGGAAGGCACCTGGTTCGGCCCCTATCCCAGCTCCGGGGCGGTGAAGGAAAGTCTTAATATTCTGCAAAAGATATTCCGTATAAGGGATTGTTCTGAAAGTTATTTCAAGAACCGAAACCGACCTTGCCTGCAATACCAGATCAACCGTTGTACCGCGCCATGTGTCGGCCATATCATCCCGGAGGATTACCTGGCTGACGTGCGCCACGCCACCATGTTCCTGGAGGGCAAGAACCCGGCCATTATCCGTGACCTGATGGACACCATGGAACAGGCCGCCGCCAACCTTGAATTTGAAAAGGCTGCCACCTGTCGCGACCAGATCAATCATCTGCGCCACGTGCAGGAACAGCAGGCGATCGACAGTGAGGGCGGCGATGCAGATGTCATTGCCATGGCCCAGGACGCGGGTATCGTTTGTGTGGTCGTCATTATCGTACGCGGTGGCCGCGTGCTCGGTACCAAGGATTACTTTCCCCGCTTCTCGCTGGAACAGTCGGATGAGGAACTGTTGTCGGCATTCCTGGGCCAGTTCTATTTTGGCAGCGCCACCCGCCGGGAGATTCCCCGTGACGTGCTGGTAACGGCCATGCCGGACGAACATGAACTGCTTGCCCAGGCCCTCAGCGAGCAGGCAGGGCGGGAAACCCGCGTTCGCCAGAACGTTCGTGGCGAACGCCGCAAATGGCTGGAGCTGGCGCAGACCAACGCCCGCCAGACCCTGTTGACCCACCTTGCGAGCAAGGAAACCGTCTACCGTCGGCTGCTGGCGTTGCGGGACCTGCTGGACCTGCCCGAAACTCCGTCCCGCATGGAATGTTTCGATATCAGCCATAGCCACGGCGAAAACACGGTCGCATCCTGTGTGGTTTTCGACGAGAATGGCCCGCTCAAAAGCGATTACCGGCTCTATAATATTGAAGGCATCACCGGGGGTGACGACTACGCCGCCATGAAGCAAGTGCTGACCCGTCGCTATCGCCGAATGGTTAACGGGGAAGGCAAACGCCCGGACCTGGTGTTGATCGATGGCGGCAAGGGCCAGCTGAGAATGGCCCGGGAAGTGTTCGAGGAACTGCATATCCGGGATATTCCGTTGATTGGCGTGGCCAAGGGGGTCACCCGCCGGGCAGGGATGGAGCAGCTGATTGACGCCCTGACTGGTCGGGTCTTCCGGGTGCCGCCAGACTCGCCAGCACTGCACCTGATCCAGCATATCCGGGACGAGAGTCACCGGTTTGCCATTACCGGCCACCGGGCGCGCCGGGACAAGAAGCGCCGACAGTCAGCGCTGGAAGGGATTGAAGGGGTCGGGCCCAAGCGCCGCCGGGACCTGATCCGCTACTTTGGTAGCGTCAGGACGCTGCGAGACGCCGGTGTTGACGAAATAGCGAAGGTTCAGGGCATCAGCAAGACCCTGGCTGAATCCATCTACGCCGCATTACACGATGAGTAACGAATCCATGAACCTGCCCAATATCCTCACCCTGTCCCGGATCGTGATGATTCCGGTCTTCGTGGCGATTTTCTACCTGCCCGTCCAGTGGAGCTACGTGGTCAGTGCCGCTATCTTTGCCGTTGCCGGCGCCACAGACTGGCTGGATGGCTACCTGGCCCGCAAGCTGGATCAGTCGACACCGTTTGGCGCGTTCCTGGATCCGGTGGCAGACAAGCTGATGGTGGCGGTGGCGCTGACGGTACTGATCGAGGAGCATGCCAGCTTTGTGCTGACCATCCCGGCCATGGTCATCATTGGCCGGGAGATCGTGATCTCCGCCCTGCGGGAGTGGATGGCCGAGGTTGGCAGCCGTGCCAGTGTCGCGGTGTCCTACATCGGCAAGATCAAGACCACGGCTCAGATGGTATCCATTATCATGTTACTGGCTGTTCCGCCCGGGGTGGTCGTTGCCTGGCTCGGCACGGGACTGCTCTACCTGGCGGCGGTGCTGACCCTTTGGTCCATGGTCCTGTATCTGCAGGCCGCCTGGCCGGACCTGTTCCCGGAGAAAGCTCAGGGCGAGTAAACCGGGTCAGTTTTCGGCGAGGGAGCTGGCAATCCAGTCAGCAGCCTCGGCCGCAAGCCGGTCGGCGGCACGTCCGAACGCCGCTACCGAGCCCTCGATGGATTGTTCACCTAACGGTACTTTGACCCTGAAGTCCCGGGTGGCCAGCGGTTTGCGGCTGCCATTTTCGATCAGCTGCGCTTGAAGGTGCAGGTGAACCGCATTCCGTGGACCGGTTCGGTCCTCCTGGAAACTGAGCAAGGCCGAACTGACGGTCACCTGGCTGCCGGCACCACTGGCATCGGACACCACCGTACCCAACCGGCCATCCGCCCGCAGGGCCTGCACAAGGTGATCCCGCAGGAGTCCCGGAACATCGGTTGTCCAGCGCACGGCACTGTACGCAGCCAACTCGTTGGGCTGAACCTCCAGGACAATGCGCTTACCACCAAGCAAGCCACTGGCCTGCGGTCTCTCGACCTTCAGGACAGGCAGGTTACTGTTCGCCGGTCCAGGTGCACGGTCCGCCTCGAACTGATACGGCAGCGTGAACTGGCGCTGGGGCTGCTTGTCAGGAAACAGGGCAACGCTACAGGCGGTGAGCGAGACTGAGATCGCTGCCAGCAGCGTGGCTTTGAGCAAGTGTCCGGGAAGGCCGCGCAGGGGCATACCGGTGGGAGTCATGGTGAGATCTCCTGAATGGGGTCCTGTCCCAGCAATGCCTTGCCGGGGTCCTCTTCCAGTCGCTGGGTCAGCAGGCGCAGGTTGCGCAGGGTGGTTCTCAACTCCTGCATGACCGGGGCCAGTTCACCCAGGCTCTGCAGTCCCTGGCCGACGGAGCCTTCGTTGTCGGCCACCAGGGTGTCGATACGGGTGGTGGCCCGTTCGAGGGATTCGGCCGCCTGCCGGGCTGAGGCAAGCATGGGCTTACCTTCCTGCTTTAGCAGGCTGTCGAGGTAATTGCCCAGACCTTCATAGCGCTCAAAGGTGGCCTCTGCCCGGGCAGCGGCCTCGTAGACGGTGACCAGGGCACGGTTGAGATTATCCCGTTCAGCAACCATGGCATCGGAGGCAACGCGAAAGTTTTCCAGGGTTGTCGTAAGGTTTTCAGCATTTTCCTCGGAGAGAAAGCGGTTGGCGCTGGTGAGAAAGTCGTCTGCGCGCCGAAACAGGTTCTCGCTGCTGCTCATTAATGCGCTGAACTGTGAGGGCTCGGCTTCGATATAGGGTGGGTCCTGTCGGTCGCCACCGAGCACAGCACTGCCTTTCGAACCGCCGGATAGCTGAATGGTCATGGCGCCGGTGATGTTGGCCAGGCTCAGCGTCGCGCGGGTATCCTCCCGTACCGGAATATCCTGGTAGACCCGAATCAGGGCCAGCACGTGGCTGGGGTCTTCCGGGTCCAGTGTCAGTTCGGCCACGTCACCGACTTCAATGCCGCTGTACTGAACCGGGCTGCCTTCGGCGAGTCCGCTGACCCCCTGGCGGAAGCCGATTTCGTACCAGCCATACTCGCGGTTGCCTTCACGGTCCCCCAGCCAGAGTGCAAACAGCAGAATGGCGGCGATGGTGACAACGGTGAATAGGCCGATCAGTACATGGTGAGCCTTGGGTTCCACGTCAGTAATCCTCCCTGCCCAGGCGTTGGTGGGCGTCTGCGGCGGCACGGCCCCGCGGACCGTGGAAATAGTCCTGTATCCAGGGGTCCGGGTTGTCCTCTACCTGTTCCAGTGAGTCAGCGACCAGCACCTTGCCCCTGGCCAGCACGGCCACCCGGTCGCAGGTCGTGTAGAGCGTATCCAGGTCATGGGTCACCAGGAATACGCTGAAACCAAGCGCATCACGGAGGGTGCGAAGCAACCTGTCAAAAGCAGCAGCGCTGATCGGGTCCAGTCCAGCGGTCGGTTCGTCGAGGAAAAGAACCTCCGGGTCCAGGGCCAGGGCACGGGCGAGTGACGCCCGCTTGACCATGCCACCGGACAGCTCCGAAGGGTAGTTCCATGCCGCCTGCGCGGGCAAGCCCGCCAGTGCCAGCTTCATTCGGGCAAGGTGTTCGGCATCACTGCGACTCAGGCCTGTGTGTTCAATCAGCGGCAGGGCAACGTTTTCCTGCAGGTTGAGCGAGGTAAACAGGGCGCCGGTCTGGAACAGAACGCCGAAGCGCTGCTCGACCCGGGAACGGTCCTGTGCAGACAGCTCCTGCAGATCCTGGCCGAAAACGCGGATGGTGCCGCCACTGGCCTGTCGCAAACCGATAATGCTGCGCAGCAAAACCGACTTGCCGGTCCCTGAGCCGCCCACAACGCCCAGGATCTCTCCCGGGTAGACGTCCAGGTCCAGGTCATCATGGACCGTGTGATCACCGAAACGGTTTACCAGTCCCCGGACTTCAATCAATGGCGCCATAATTACCAGCCCATCTCCATAAAGAATAAAGCGGCGATAGCATCCAGCAGGATCACCATGAAGATGGACTGCACCACGCTGGAGGTGGTGTGTTCGCCCACGGACTGGGCGCTGCCACTGACTTTCAGCCCTTCCAGGCAGCCGATGACCGCTACCACGAAGGCAAACACCGGTGCCTTGCCCAAACCAACGAGGAAATGATTCAGGGGTATATCCCGTTCCAGGATTGTCAGGAACTGCGTGACAGAAATATCCAGGCTGAAGAAACAAACCAGCATGCCGCCCAGGATACCGGACAGCATGCCCACAAAGGTCAGGAAGGGGAGGCTGATCATCATGGCCAACACCCTTGGCAGCACCAGCATTTCCATTGGGTCAAGACCGCTCGCCCTTAGCGCATCCACTTCCTGGTTGGCCTTCATTGAGCCCAGTTGGGCGGTATACGCGCTGGCTGTCCGACCAGCCAGCAGGATGGCGGCCAGAACCACCCCGAATTCCCGCAAAAAGGCGTAGGAGACCAGGTGCACGGTGTAGATCGTAGCGCCAAAGTTTTCCAGGACGGTGGCGCCAAGGAAGGCGACCACCGCACCCACCAGGAAGGTCAGCAGGGCGACAATGGGGAGTGCGTTGAGCCCGGTGGACTGAATGTGGGCCACCAGCGAGGTCAACCGCCAGCGCCTGGGGCGGGGCACAATGGCCAGTAGTGCAGTGAGCGTCAGGCCTATAAAGCCCGCCAGCAGTTTCTGCCCGCGATAGAACTCAGACATGCCGCGCCCGACCCGCGCAAGGGATTCTCGCAAGGTCGGAGCCTGGCTGACGGGGTCGACTTCCAGGCCCGAGGTGGCCCGGGCCACGGCAAGCAGGAGCTCCCGGCGTTCCGGCGCAAGGTCGGTGTCAGATTCGGCCAGCGCAGTCAGGCGGTCACTGCCCAGCAATTCCGCGATCAGGGCAGCCCCGGCACTGTCGAGCCGGCCGAGCCCGGACCAGTCGACAGAATGGTCGGTCGCCCCGGCGTTGGCTAATGCTGTCTGGACCTGTGGTCTGAGTTGGCTGAAATGGGCGAGGACCCAATCCTCGGTCAGGATCAGGGTGTCCCTTTCAATCGTCAGGTTGCCGATTGTCGGCATCCATCACTCCCGTATTGAAAATAGCTGATGCATCAATGATAGCGGATCGCGAGCTTAAGGTAATGTCAGCCACGTTGCAGGGGTGCAATCCGAACCTTGCAACAACCAGCCTCGAACCCTGGCTGAAATTTCACCACAATACCTGACAAAACAGAAACTTGATAAAAAAGTGTTGACGGCGGAACCGGAATCCGTAGAATACGCAGCCGTTGACGAGGCAATGCCTCAAGACGAAGAGCGGGAATAGCTCAGTTGGTAGAGCACAACCTTGCCAAGGTTGGGGTCGCGAGTTCGAATCTCGTTTCCCGCTCCAATTTCTCTCCGGTTCCGCCGGTTGGAAAGTACTATCCAAGTCTCTCAACGCCCACCTGAGAGCAGAAAGCCCCTTCAAATGGCTTTTCCGGCGCGGTGGCAGAGTGGTTATGCAGCGGACTGCAACTCCGTGTACGCCGGTTCGATTCCGACCCGCGCCTCCATTTTTCGATTATACGATTCCTTTTCTCGTTTTGATCCAGAGGGTGACGCCTATAGCGGCTGCCTCCACACCCGGCATTCGGGTTTAGCCCAACCGGGTGTTCAGGTATTCAAACCTTCTATGAAGACCGGCATCCGGGCTGCGGGCATCGGGCGGGCGTAAAGGTACCCCTGCGCCAGGTCGCACCCCAGGTCTCGTACTATCGAATGCTGCTCATAGGTCTCGACGCCCTCGACGACGACAGAGAGACCCAGGGTATGGCCCACCGTAATGATGGCATTCATGATCGCCATGTCGCTTTCATTGCTGATGGCGTGTTGCAGGAAGCTGCGGTCGATCTTGATACTGCACACCGGCAGTTTGCGGAGATAAACCAGTGACGAATAACCGGTGCCGAAATCGTCAATGGAGATATGGACCCCGGCCTGCTTCAGCGTTTCAAGTTGCTGGATGTGTTCGTTTTCGCTGCCAAAGACTTCGTTTTCGGTCAGTTCCAGCCCCAACTGGTCTGGTCTGAGCCCGTAGTGCGTGAGTGTCTCCAGAATGTGATCGGCCAGCCGGGGGTTGTTCAGCTGTTTTCCCGACAGGTTGATATCGATGCGGGTATTTTCCAGGGCTGTGCCTTGCCACGCTTGGAGTTGCTTGCAGGCGGCTTCCAGGACCCAGTCGCCGATCCGGTTGATCAGTCCTGATTTCTCTGCAACGGGTATGAATTTTGCCGGCGAGATACCCTGTCCATTTTCGTCAACGCATCGGAGCAATGCCTCGCAGGAATCCATGCCGCCGTGTACAAGGTCAATCTGCGGCTGAAAGTGCAATTGCAGCGAATTGGTGGCGATGGCGTTACGCAGTCGTGTCGTGATGTTCTGGTAGTATGTAAGCCGGTGATTGATGTCCGGTGTGAAAAAGCAGACGCTGTTTTTACCTTTTTCCTTGGCCTGGTACATAGCCGCATCGGCGTTACCCATGAGTTCAACGCTGGTTGTTCCATTGTCGGGAAACA
Source organism: Marinobacter bryozoorum (assembly GCF_023156245.1). Taxonomy (GTDB): domain Bacteria; phylum Pseudomonadota; class Gammaproteobacteria; order Pseudomonadales; family Oleiphilaceae; genus Marinobacter; species Marinobacter bryozoorum. Next base: position 130,914 of record NZ_JAKZAH010000003.1, on the reverse strand, counting down.
GGCTGATGCCGAAACTGGCCGTTACCTGGTAACTGTCTCCGTCCAGGATAAACCCGCGATCGAGGATTCGTATCAGGCGCCCCAGCAGTTCGTGGATACCCTCGGGTCCGTTGAAATCGAACAGCAGCAGGACAAACTCATCACCCCCGAAACGAGTCAGCAGGTCGGCACCCCGCACTTCCTGTTTCAGGGCTTCCGCGACAGCCTTTAAAAGCCGATCGCCCTGGTGATGACCGAGGGTGTCGTTGATCAGCTTGAAGTTGTCCAGGTCAATGAAGACCACCGCCACTTGGCCATTCTTTCGGGCTGCTTCGTCGAGCCGGGCGGTCAGCTCCGCTTCCATAAAGCGGCGGTTGGGCAGTTCGGTCAGGTCGTCGAAGGACGCCGTGCGGTACAACTGCTCCCTGGCTTTCTTTTGCTCTTCCAGGCTGATGTCAATGCAGAACATTTCGCATTCACCGGTATCCTCCTTGATCATTACATGGCTGGAGTAAACCGGCACCGGGTGTCCATGCTTGTGCTTCAGTTCCAGTTCTTCCGATGGAATGCTGACATTATTCTCAATCCATTCGTGGTGCGCCTGAATAACGCCTTCACGCATATGGTCCGGAATGATCAGATCTTCCAGCAACCGTCCGTGGGCTTCTTCCCGAGTGTAACCGTACAGGCGCCGGCTGGCTTCGTTCCAGTAGATAACCTCACGGTTCCGGTTATAACCCTGCACAGCGACCATCGGCAGGCTTTCTATCAATTCATAGAATTTTCTCTCGCCCTGGTTGAGTGAATACTGTTGCTGTTCGGTATCAGTAACAGGCACCTCCCGCCAATTGGGCCTCTGTTTATCCGGCATTACTGGTAACTCCAAGAATTGATCAAAATACCACCGGCCGATTTGCCTGACGGTTATACGAGCATAGTTGGTATGTGCACACTTTCTAGTGCCCCGTCCGGGAGACTGTCCACTGGCTGGGCCATCAGCTCGCGACGAGTCTCGCTCTCGAACTGGCGCCGGGGGTTGATGACATGGAAATCGTCGTAAACCGCGGGCAATTCCTTTCTGCCGATTTCTCGATCGACAATCCTGCCCATAGTGTGTGCGCCCTTGGCGTTCACAGGGGCTGTGTTAGGCTGTGACCAGTTTCTATCTGTTCTGCACTCACTGACCGGAATCCTACAATGATCAAAGACCTGACACTACATAACCGTGATCAGCAGGTCATCCAGGCGATTGCCGACAATAACGATGATCTGGACCAGGCGTCCCGGGAGAAAAAGTTCGCGGCCATGGCCGAATCCCCCTACCGGTTTTTTCGTGGTACCAGTCACCTGTTCTGGCAGGACATGTACAACGACTGGCGGTTTTCCCTGTTCGGTGGTGTGCCCGGCACCCAGACCTGGATCCAGGGGGATGCCCACGTCTACAACTTCGGCGCCTTTGCCAACCATGAAGGCGAGGTGATCTATGGCCTGGACGACTTTGATGATGCGGTGGTCAGCGACTATCAGTACGACCTCTGGCGCCTGGCCGTGAGCCTGGTGCTGGATACCCGGGCCAACGGCAATTTCCACGAGAAAGCCGGCCGCAAGGCTCTGGAAACCCTGGTGGAAAGCTACCTGACGACCGCTACCCGGTACCGGGAGAAGGATCTGGGCAAGGAAGTCCACTTCACTGCCGACACGGCCGGCAAGCCCCTGAAGAAGTTTCTCGGTAAAGTGGAACGCAAGAAGGGCCGCAAAAAAATGCTGGACAAGTGGACCCGTTTGCAGAAAAACGGCAAGCGGGTATTCGATGCCATGCATCCCAAACTGAAACGACTCTCTCCGGTTGCCCGCAAGCGGTTCATGGAAGCCTTCGAAGCCTACCGGGCTCAACGAAAAGAGGGACAAGACGAGTTTTACCGGATCAAGGACGTGGTACGGCGCGTCAACGCTGGTACCGGCTCGCTGGGTGCGGACCGCTTCTACGCCCTGATCGAGGGTGACAGCGGCACTCATCATGACGACATCATCCTGGATATCAAACAGCAGGACGGCCCGTCGCTGCTGCTGGCGATGACGGATGCCGAGCGCAAGGCCTACCACAGGGTCTACGCCAATGAAGGCATCCGCCACGCCGCCGCTTTCGAAGCCATGGCTGAGCACCCCGACCGCTATCTTGGCTGGCTGGAGCTGGACGGCAAGGTGTTTTCGGTGCGGGAACGCTCGCCGTTCAAGGATGACTTCCCCACGGACAAGCTCGACAGCAAGAAGGAGTTCCGCAAGATGGCCGCCCTGTGGGGCGAGGTGCTGGCCACCGAGCACAAACGGGCCAGCCGGGCGGTCAATCCCGAGGCGCCGTTCCTGTTTGAAGACACCCTGAGCCGACTGACAGAAGACCGTGAGGAGGAGTTCGTGACCCTGGTGCTGGCGATCGCCACCCACTATGCCGAATGTGTTGAGCGGGACTATCAGACCTTCCTGGAAACCTTTGTCGAATCCGTTGACTGAACGCGCCCCGGTTACTCGGGGTAACCGGTAATCCGCCGGATATTCCGGTACAGGGGCGCCAGTTGCCCGTACATGCGCAGGTAAACGTCCCGGTAGAGTTCGTCGTAAAGCCTGCTCGCGGCCGGGTCCGGCTCGAACACCTCTGCGACACCTGTCATCTGCCGGGCAGCGGCCTGCACCGACGGGTACAGCCCCAGGCCGGCAGCGGCCACAATGGCGGCACCCAGGCCGGAGGCGTCCGCCGTGTTCGGCCGTTCCGCAGGCATACCGAAGATATCCGCGGTTAACTGCACGGCCGCGTTACTGCGCGCTCCGCCGCCGGCCACCCTGAGGGAACGGGTCGGCGTTCCGCTGCGCCGTTCGATGCGTTCCTTGCCCTCACGCAGGGCGTACGCCAGACCTTCCAGAATGGCCCGGTAGATATGGGCGCGGGTGTGGACGTCCCCGAAACCGATCATCGCCCCCTTGGCGTCTGGTCCAGGGTGCCTTACCCCCGGTGACCAGTAGGGTTGCAGCATCAGGCCCATGGACCCGGGCGGGACGCTCTCCACCAGTTCGTCAAACAGGGCTTCCGGCTGGATGCCGCGTTGCTCCGCGATGCGCTGTTCCCGCAGCCCGAACTCACGCTTGAACCAGCTCACCATCCAGTAGCCCCGGTAGATCATGACTTCCGTGGAATAGTGCCCGGGTATGGCAGAGGGGTAGGGTGGCATCAACCGCACGGGCTCTACATAACGGGGGTTACTGACATTGATGGTGGCAGTGGTGCCGTAGCTCAGGCAGGCAATGTCCGGGGCTGTGCCGCCGCTGCCGAGGACCTCACAGGCCTTGTCGGATGCGGCGGCGATGACCGGCAGGCCGGACGGCACACCAAGATGGTTAGCCGCTTCAGAGGTCAGTTCTCCCAGGGGTTCGCCGGGGTTTACCAGTTCTGGCAGCTGCTCCCGGCGAACAGGCATTAGTTGCCATTTGAAGTTCCGCTTTCCGGCCCACTGGTGGCGCCGGAAGTCGAAGGGCAGGTAGCCGACCTGGGCCGCGGTGGAATCCCGGAACTGACCGGTGAGCCGGTAACCCAGGTAGCCGGACAGCAGCAGGTAGTGGCATGTCCTGCGCCAGTTTTCAGGTTCATTCTGGATCAGCCAGTTGGCCTGGGCATTGCGGCGAAACTGATCAATGGTGTCTTCCAGCCTCAGGCCCCGGAACAGCCAGCCCCAGGGGCCATGCAGCCGCTCCTGGATGTCGGCGTGGCGCTGGTCAAGCCAGAGAATGGCCGGTCGCAGGGGCTGGCCCTGGTCGTCCAGGGTGACCACCGTGCCGCGCTGGGTGGTGATGGTCACTCCGGCGACCTGGTCCGGCCTGGCATCGGTACTTGCCCAGAGCGATTGGCAGGCCTTCCCCAGGTGGTCCCAGAAGTAGTCCGGTTGCTGTTCTGCCCACCCCGGGCGGTCGGAAAAATAGGGCTCGATGGGCTCATAGCCCCGGCCCACGAGAGCGCCGGAGGCATCGAACAGCAAGGCTCGTACGCTCTGGGTGCCCTGGTCGATGGCGAGGATCAGTGGCTGGCTCATCACGGCACCATGGACTCAGGCAGGTAATAGGCCGACCGCCAGAGCTGCCGGTAACGATCGATTTCCTGCCGCCATTGCGTGTCCGACCAGTTCATCTCCGGCGCCAGCCGCCTCTGGATCTCCGGCAGCAGGTCGCTGGCACCGTCGGGACACAACAGGCCCAGTCGCGTGCGGCGAAGCAGCAGATCATCCAGGTGGACAACCGACTCCGCTGTTACGGCCCAGTGCACCTCGGCCCACAGGTAATCGGTGCCCGCGATGCGGTCCAGGGGCCCTGCGGACAGTACCTGTGGTAACCAGTGCCCATAGTGACCCTGCAGCCGGCGCCAGGTCAGGTGCGGGATTGCCCGGGGGAGGGCCATGGGGGCAGTGGGCTGGAACACGGGGGCGTCATCGTCCTGCAACACCATATCCTGCAGGTGGGGGGCTCCGATCAGCAGGACGTCCCTGGCAATCCGGCGGAAGGTGGTCAGTTTGCCCCCTGCCACCGAGATCAGGCCACCCTCGTTCCAGATAACGTGCTCACGGCTCTCGGAAGAGGGAGAGCGGGAGCCTCCCCGGGTCACCACCGGTCGCACGCCGGCCCAGGTGCTCAGGATATCGCCGGTGTCCACGTGGCTGCTGGGGAAGGCTTTGTCCACGGCCTGCAAGAGATAGGCGACCTCCGGTTCCGTGATATGTGGCTCAAGGGACAGGTCATCGTCATGGTCAAGATCGGTGGTGCCGACCACCGTGCAGCCCAGCCAGGGAAAGAGGAACACCGGGCGCTTGTCCACCGGGTGTTGCAGGGTGAGCGAGACCGATACCGGCAGTCGTTCATAGGGCACCACCAGATGACTGCCCCGCAGGGGACGGATGTGCTCCTTGCCGTGTTCCCCGCGCCACAGGTGTTCGGCCCAGGCACCGGTGGCATTGACCACCACGGCAGCCGTCAGCCTGCTCTCGCCGCTATCATCAGCGATGGTGATGTTCCAGGGCGCATCATCGGGTTTCTCGACGTACGTGGCGCGGGTGTAATTGCGGGTAACGGCGCCGAGGGCGCGGGCTTCGTCGAGAACCCGCAGCACCAGCCGGGCGTCGTCAGTCACTGCGTCGGTAAACGCGGAGGCGGCCTTCAGTCCTTCGGTCTCCAGGCCGGGTAGCCACTGCAGGATTTCAGTGACCGGAATCAGCTGCCGGGTGTGGGCTCCAGCCAGCCGGTCATAGAGCCACAGCACCTTCTGAAAGAGCCTGGGGCCGGGAAAAGCCTTGCGATAGTGGGGCATGACGTAGCGCATGCGATCCACCAGTCCCGGCACCTGTTCCAGCAACCGTTCGCGTTCCTGCACGGCGTCCCGTGTCAGCCCCGGGTGCCTGCCAGCCAGGTAACGCAGACCGCCGTGGATCATCTTGGAGGAGCGGCTGGACGTACCCCAGGCGTAATCCCGCTGTTCGACCAGCAGGGTTTTCAGTCCGGCTGCGGCGGCTTCCCGGGCCACGCCAGCGCCGGTGATGCCGCCGCCGATTACAATCACGTCGTAGTGGGGTGCGGGATCGGTCATGCTCATGACTCGGGCCGTTCGCCGTCTTCGGTGTCATTGCCGGCAATGAGGGTGCCAGGGTTGAGAAGCCCCCGTGGATCAAAGGTGTCCAACAGCCCCTGAATCGCCATCATGCCCAGCTCCCCCTTTTCCACCGGCAACCATGGCGCATGGTCTTTGCCCACGCCATGCTGGTGGGAGATGGTGCCCCGGTTGTTGACGATGAGGGCGGAGGTGGTGTCCTTCAGATGCTGCCATCGGGCGAATGTATTGCGATAGTTGTCCGCCACCGGAAATACATAGGTGGTGTAGATGCTGCTGCCCTGGGGATAGACGTGGGAAAGATGGCTGAAAACATGGACCGGCTGGTTATACTCCATCAGACCGTGGCGCAGGTTGTCCTCCACCATCCCCATCAGGGTATCCACATTGTCCCAGTCGGTGGCGGTTTCCAGGGTGTCCACCGCGTAACCCAGTTCCCACAGGGTTTCCCGGAGGTAGGGCATGGCGAATCGTTTCTCGGCCCACTTCCTGCCCATGCCGGTGCCCATGTAGACGCCTCTGAAGGGTTTGCATAATCGCCTGACTTCTTCCCGGGCAAACCGGCACTGACGAGGGCTACCGGTGATACCGAAAGTCATCATGCATTTTGTTGACCCTGCCCGGCGCAGGGCGAGGTAGTTTTCAAGCAGGCGGATCTGTGCCGGGTGGCCGGCCAGGGCGAGCTGGGTTCTGGTTTCCTCCTCGTTGCTCAGACGCAGCATGGACAGGGGCAGTTTTGCCTGCACCATTCGTCGGGCAGCTTCCCGCGCCAGTGTCCAGTTGGGGAAGAACATCACATGGAAAGATTCCTGCTCGGGCAACGGTGTCACCCGCACCTTGGCTTCAGTGATAATGCCGAGCCGACCTTCCGAACCGAGGATCATTTCCCGCACATCCGGGCCCGCCGAGGAGGCAGGCAGAGTAGGGATGCGGAGACTGCCGCGCAGGGTTTCCACGGTGCCGCCGGCAAAAAGCTGTTCGATACGCCCGTATCGCAGCGACTGCTGGCCGCTGGAGCGGCTGGCGATCCAGCCGCCGAGGGTGGACAGCTCGAAGGACTGGGGGAAATGGCCAAGGGTGTAACCGTGAGCGCGTAGCTGGGATTCCACCAGAGGTCCGGGGGTGCCGGCACCGAAGGTGGCAATCTGGCTTTCCGTGTCCAGGTCCAGCAGGCGGTTCATGCGGGCCATACTGATGGTCAGCACGGGAGTGTCGCCCGCCAGCGGGTTGATGTGTCCGGCGACGCTGGTGCCACCGCCATAGGGAATGACATGGAAACCCTGATCCCGGGCGAGTTGCAGCAGTTCCCGGACCTGGTGGGTGTTGCCAGGACGGGCAACGCCGTCCGGGTAAGCTGGTATATGGCCGCTGCGCATGGCGAGCCAGTCCGGAAGGCTCTGGCCACGAGCGTGACGGATGCGGGTTTCGGGATCCCTGGAGATCAGCGGCTGATCGGGAAGCCGGGAGGGCGGCACCTTGCTGATGACGTCTTCGAGTATGGCCTGGGGCAGGCGAGTAGCGGCGCCAATGCGGTCCTTGAGGAAGGTGAGGCCATTCTCCGGGAGTTGGGGCTGGATACTGTCGTCACCCCAGCCGTTCCATCTGCGCATCGTTTTTTCCTCTTGTTCTTTTACGCGCCTGCCAGCTCTGATGCCCTGGAGTCGGTCCGGGAAAAACATCCCCGACCGGCTCCACCAGGATTTACATGTGCCTAAAAACCATATTGATCTTCGCAGCAAATGGTTAGTTTATAAAGTGCCGGTCCTTGGTATTGATTGACTTGTTGCCGATGCCCGAATTGCCTCAGGGAAGGACGTTGCCTGGGAGATCTTTGTCAAGGACGCACCCGAGTGGGCCTCCCGCATCATGGAGTAACCGGGCCTTGTTACCCTCAGGAAAGAGTAGGTGAGTGGTTTGCGTGTCCAATGTTGGATAAAGTAAAACGACATCTAAAGTCGCTAAAATGTTTCCGCACGCAAGGATCCCGCTATGTCCAACACGGCCGTTCGCTATCTCACCATGCTCCGGATGGTGCCCCGGTATCCAAGGTCTATTACCACCACCGAACTGGCAAGCCGGTTGGAAGAGCAGGGCTTCTCGGTGACCATGCGCTCTATCCAGCGGGACCTGGAAAAACTGAGTACGGATTTCCCCCTGCTGGTAGACGAAAACTCCCGGCCTTACCGCTGGTCGTTCGACCGCAATGCCACCATGGACATCATCCCGGCACTGGATCTGCCAGCCGCACTCACCTTCGAGCTGGCCCGGGCCTACCTGTCCCCGATGCTGCCACCGAGGGCCCTGTCTCACCTCAAGCCCCACTTCGATGAAGCCCACCGCACACTGCTGCGTGAAAAGAACCCCCTGGGCCAATGGCCCGACCGGGTCCGGGTGATCAACCGGGGGCTGGGAGGGGCTCGCCCAACCGTTGATGCGGATGTTCTGGAAGCGGTCACCGAGGCCTTACTCCGGGAATATCAATGCAAACTCACGTACCAGGCCCGCAGCTGGCCGGAGCCGGAGGAGATTGTGGTGCATCCGTTCGGGCTCATCTTCCGGGACCCAAACGTGTATCTGATCGGCACCATCGAAGGCAGGGAAGGGATACGTCAGCTGGTGCTGCACAGGGCGACAGCCGGTGAAGTGGTGGAAGAATTTATCGACCGCCCGGAAGATTTTGACCTGGATTTGTACATCCACACCGGTGCCATGGGCATTCTGAAATCCGACGAGCCGGTCTACCTGAAGTTACGTTGCGATAAACCGGTGCTGAACCACCTGATCGAATCTCCGCTGGGATTTGATCAGATCACTAACGAGATTGACGATAAGACCTTCGAAATCGGCGTCACCGTGGGCGACACCCAGGACTTGCGCTGGTGGCTCACCGCCCAGGCGGTACACTGCGATATTCTTGAACCGGCGTGGCTGCGGGAAGAGATTGAAGCCACGCTCAAGCAGGGGCTGAAACGGACCCGTCAGACCAAGGCTCGATAGACCGGAAAATCCCGGTTGTGGTCATATCCCGTCGCAACTCAAAGGCGGCAAGGGCCACAACCGGATCCACCGCTTCAAGTCTCAGTGGTTAGCCGGGCGTTCCCGAAACCGCCAGCAATGACAGCAAGGGTTGCGGCGGGGTAATGCGGGTGGCTCCGGTTGGACTGTTCTGGCGCACCTTCAAGGGTAGCTCCGGGCTGGAAAGGGTATTTGAAGATGGCTGTATGTGCGCTGGCCTCACCCATGGCCATCCCAGCGGGTATCTGACAGGTGGCGTGCTGGCCGTTTTGATCTTTGAGTTATTGAACGATCAAACACTGCTGGACGCCCTGAGTACCGCCAGGACGTTACTGGAGGCAGCGCCCGGTCACGAGGAGACTTTGGCGGCCCTGGAGAATGCAGTTGAACTGAGCCACTCTGGCAAGCCACCACACATTGCAGTCCGTGAGCTGGGCGAGGGCTGGGTAGCCGAGGAAGCACTGGCAATTTCTGTTTATTGTGCCCTGGTGGCCGCAAGTTTTGAGCAGGGCATTGTGATGGCAGTCAATCACGATGGAGATTCAGACTCCACGGGAGCTATCACCGGGAATATCCTTGGCGCCATGCTCGGTACCCATGTGATTCCGCAACGGTGGCTGGCGCCGTTGGAACTTCGGGAGGTTATCGAGGCCGTCGCTTCAGATTTGTGGACCTGCCGGGAGTGGCATTCTGATATGGACGCTGATGGGCTTTGGGAGCGGTATCCGGGGTACTGAGGCGCCCGGTTATACGGAAACGTCGGTCTTTTGCTGAACCGTGTTTTTGTAACAAATCGTTGTGACGACGTTTTTTGTCGCTTCTATCTATTAACTTCCCTCTAAGCCCAGAAGATCGTCATCTCCGTTCAAACTGTTGAAGATTGTTAAACGCTCTTCCCCTTTGTCTCCTGATCTTCCACTATCTCTTCAGAAAGCACCCATAGCCAAGTCTGCAGCAACAGGTGTTGGGAACCACTGCGATGCTGCAAAGTCCAGGAGGCTCATATCGTGATAAAACCCCTGCTTGAACAAGCATCGCCGGTAACCGAGGCAGCGTTGGAAGCCATCGCTCATATGCCAACCAGAAGCCTGCCGGTACTTATGGACAGTAGCTTCAACGCGAACCTGACAGACGCCGACTTCATGCGAATTGCAGTCCGGCTGGCGCGCAAGAGCTACGATGAGGGTGGTTGCCCCATTGGCGCGGTGATCGTGGACAGCACCACAGGTGAAATCCTGGGCAAGGGGCACAATACACTGGTTCAGGAAAATCACCCCTACAATCACGGAGAGACGTCGGCTATCCGCGACGCGGGCCGCATCGATTTCAGCCGGACCACCCTTTACACCAGCCTCAGCCCCTGCAAGGTCTGTGCAACGCTGATCAGCATGCGGGGATTTCCACGGGTTGTCGTGGGTGACGTCACCAATGCATCCGGCACAGAGACCCAACTGCGGGACAAAGGTGTCCAGGTTGATGTCCTGGAAGACCGTCAGGGAATCGAGCTCTACGCCAGGTTCCGTCACGAGAAGCCGAACCAGGACCTGGAAGACTGGCTTGGGGTTAGTGCTGTACCTCAGTGAAGATCAGCTACAGTTCCCTGGCTATTCCTGCCAGCGATCACGGGCTTGCAAGATCTCCGGCAGGCACTGAAAGAATGCCTCCACGAGGGTTGGGTCAAAGTGCTTGCCGGCTTGTTCCCGGATCAGTTGTGTTGCCTCTTCAATGGGCCAGGCTTTTTTGTAGGGGCGCTCGCTGGTGAGGGCGTCGAAGACATCGGCAATGGCCACGACGCGGGCAGACATGGGAATATCGTCGCCACTGAGGCCTCGCGGATAGCCGCTTCCATCCCATTTTTCATGGTGGCACAGGGCGACTTCCCGGGCCATGTCCAGTAGTGCGGAGCCGTCTTCGCCTATGATCTCGGCGCCGATTTCAGCGTGGCTCTGCATAATGGCCCACTCATCGGCGTCCAGTTTGCCAGGCTTCTGCAGGATGGCATCCGGAATGCCGATCTTGCCCACGTCGTGCATGGGCGCGGCATTGAGCAGGGTATCGGCCCAGGTCTGTCCCAGTCCCGCGGTAAGCGCTATCAATTTCGAGAAATGGCTCATGCGTATGACGTGCAGGCCGGTTTCGTTATCTTTGTATTCAGCGGCTCGCCCCAACCGCTGCACCACCGCCAGGCGTGTTTCCACCAGTTCATCCACACGCACCAGGGAAAGGTGATTTTGCACCCTGGCAAGAACGATGGGCGCTCGCACCGGCTTGGTAATATAGTCCACCGCACCAAGGTGGAAGCCCCGGGCCTCGTCATCCACATCCGACAGGGCCGTTACGAAGATCACCGGAATCCGGTTTGTGCTGTCATTTGCCTTCAGTGCTTCGCAGACCTCATACCCGCTCAGCCCCGGCATCATGACATCGAGGAGGATCAGGTCCGGTGCCTCGGTGCAGGCCAGGTGCAGGGCTCTCTCGCCATCCCGGGCAAACAGCAGGCGGTACTGGTCCGAAAGGATATTGCGCAACACCTGCAGGTTGGCAGGTTCATCGTCGACAAGCAGAAGGGTTCGGGTGTCGGTCAGCATGGCTTTTCTCATCGGGTCTCGTTGAAACGGGACAGTATTCGGGCGGCTTTTTCTGGCTCGAAGTCAGACAGAGCGCTGATTGCCTCATCGCGCTCGGGGTCGGGCAGGGTGGCAGTGATCAGAGCCAGGGCCTGGTCCGGTATTTCCCCTTGATCAAGCTGTGCGACCAACTGGTCGATCGCGCTTGCATTGGGTGGCTGTTTGTTCACCTGGTCCCCCGGCTCGTTGGCATCCGGCTGACGGTCCAGCCACTGTCGGGCAGCTGTGAATTGTTCCTCCAGTTGCTGCCAGTGCAGTTCACTGACGGACTCACCCTGCTGAATGGTCAGCTCGATGGTCGCCAGGCTTCGTGCAAGGCGGGTTAAACCCAGATTTGCCGCAGTTCCCCTGACCCTGTGTGCCTGTTCCCGGGCCTGGCTGGCATCCGATTGCTGTCGCAATGACGCTGGCTGATTTGGAGGTGACGTCAGAAATTGTCGGGCCGAACGCAAGTGGATACGACTGTCTGGCCAGAGCTGATCAATCATCGCATTGTCCACCACACCTTCTTGCCCGGTCGCAAGGGCATGGTGGGAGACGGGCTCAAGACCAAGCTGTATGGCGATTTCCGCGGTCAATTCCGGCAGGTTAATCGGCTTGGTGGCGAAGCCGTCCATCCCGGCTGCCGTGGCGTCCCGTCGGTCGTCTTCCAGCACACTGGCGGTAAGGGCGATCACTGGCGTGCGGGGAAGTTGCTGGTCTGTTTCGTACTGACGGATGGCTTCAGTGGCCTCGTGACCATTCATTTCCGGCATCTGGACATCCATCAGTACCACATCAAATTTCTGCGCCTGGTAACAGGCGAGGGCCTGCGCACCGTTTTGTGCAGTCACCACGGTGTGCTTGCGTTGCTCGAGCAATGTTTCAAGCAGGTCCAGGTTCTGGGTGACATCGTCTGCCACCAGCACAGTCAGCGGTGGCAGGGGCGTTTCCTGCTCAGCCCGTGCCTCTTCCGCAACGGCCTCGCCCGGGGGCAGTGGCAAGTCAACACAAAAGCGGGTGCCGGCTCCGGGTGTGCTGTCCACGGAGATTCGCCCGTCCATCAGTTCGGTAAGCTGCCTGGCGATAGTCGTACCCAGGCCGGTGCCTCCGAAGCGCCGGGTCATGCTGGCATCGGCCTGGGTGAAGGGTTCGAAAATCCGGTCAATCCGGTCGGCGGAGATACCAATCCCGGTGTCGGTCACTTCCAGGGTGACGCCGTGATCGTTGTTCTGGCTGACGGTCAGGGTGACCCCACCTTCCTCAGTAAACTTGACGGCATTGCTCACCAGGTTGAGCACGACTTGCTGGACTCGCAGCGGATCACCACGAAAGTATTCCGGCGCCTGGTAGTTGAGGGTCAGGTAGAGCCCTTTACGCTTTGCGTTCAATGACTGGGTGGCAACGATCTGCTCACAGATGCTATGCAGGGAGAAATCTTTATCTTCAAGGATCGTATGACCGCCATCGAGCTTTGCTGTATCAAGGATGTCGTTGAGCAGTGCGAGCAGGTTGTGGGCTGACTTACTGACAACACCCAGATGCTTCGCCTGCGAACTGTCCAGCCCTGTGTCGAGTAACAGATCCGTGAAACCGATGATGGCGTTCATGGGCGTGCGGATTTCGTGGCTCATGTTAGCGAGGAAGCTGCTCTTTGCCTCCGCAGCCTGCTCCGCAGCCTCCTTGGCCTGGCGCAGCTCGTTCTCCATGCGCACCCTCGCGGAAATGTCTGTGAGGAAGCCCACGAACGTGCTCTTGCCATTCGTGCGGGCCTCGCCAATGGCGAGGCGAACCGGTACCTGGTGCCCATCTTTGTGCAGGGCCATTACCCGCCGGCCGGTGCCGATAATCTTGCGCTCTCCCGTGCGCAGGTAGTTGGCCAGGTAACCATCGTGGGCGTCCCGGTGGGGGTTGGGCATCAGCATGTTCACGTTCTGGCCAATCACCTCACGGGCTCGATAACCCAGTATGCGTTCGGCCGACTCGTTAAAAGATAATACGGTGCCCTGATCCGAAATCTTGATGATGCCATCAACTGCAGCATCCATCGTTGCCTGCAACTCGCTGGCAACCTCCTGGCTGTGCCGGAGCAGGCTGCGGTAACGTGCGATGGCATTAACACCGGCCGCAAGCAGGCTGAAGGAAATAGTGATAAAGGCAATAACGAGGGCCAACACAGTATGGCGCTGGCTGCCGGGCTGAAAGTCCTCGGCGGGCGTGCCGATAAAGCGGGCAGCCTCCATGGCCGTGTAGTGCATGCCGGCAATGGCCAGTCCCATAACGGTCCCTGCCAGAAGGCGCCGCTTGTAGCCACGCAGCCGGTGTTGGTGTCTCAACCCGAAGCTGATCCAGAGCGCGAGGGTGCCCAAGGCCAGGGCTACAGCGAGGGAAATGGCAAACAACGCCGGGTCATAGCGAAGCGCCGGGCCGATTTCCATGGCCGCCATACCCAGGTAGTGCATGGCACCGATACCCGCACCCACGGCCAGCCCGCCGGCCACCAGCCTGACCGGGGTGAGTTCATGGCGCGACAGCAGGCTGAGAGTGACCCAGGAAGCAATCAGGCTTGGCACCGCCGATAACACCGTAATGCCCGGGTGATAATGGACATGGGTGGGCATCTGGAACGCGAGCATGCCGATAAAGTGCATGGACCAGATACCCAGCCCTAGCGATGTAGAGCCACTGACCAGGTGCAGTCGTTCCATGAACACGGATTGACTCCGCCTCGCCGCAGCGGCAAGGGTCATCGCCATATAAGAGGCGCCAATGGCGATAAACAGGGAGAGGGCAACCAACCAGGGGTCATACTGGCCAGAAACCAGTCTTTCGGGGGCAGGGCCGACAACAAAAAAGTGTTCGAGTGACAGCAAGGTTTAACTCGGGAGCGGGTGAACGGGTAACCGGGTGCAGTAGCGGATAGTGAGTTGTTGTGATGCTATTCACAAATCCGCTTCCAGACCAGTGTCAGATAGTTACGGTTTGTAGCGTTGACCAGATCAACCTTGTGGTCAGAACCCTCCTGACGGAAACCGATAAAGTTTCAGTACGCCCATGAGACAGCTACGCAGGCAGGCGAGTTTGCCGGAATGGGATCAATGAGGCTTGCTCCGGCGTTGGCTATTAAAAATGGCCCTGAGGGTTTGAGTACCTGGTCACGATTTCAAAGAAACAGTCATTGCAGGCCTTTATGTATGAGAAGGGATAAAGACACAGGCCGCTTTTTTCAGTAATTTGTCTGCTCGCAATTACAGGTGCCGCCTTTTGAAAGGCACCCGTCATCCCAACCGGAAACGGGCCCATGAGAATAACCAATAACCTTCCCCGGCAAGTGGCGCTGTTCCTGATCGTCGTCAGTTGCCTGTCGGTTGCCCTGTTGACCCTGTTGTTGATGCTGCTTCCGAACTATGCGGTATCGCAGGTGTGGAGACTTTCCCCCGGGGGAGCGATAGGCGTGGCGATGGCCAGCGCCACCCTGGGTGCGGTCCTGCTGGGTGATCGGTTGGGGCGGGTGATATTACCGGTATTGCTGGCACTTCACGGTGCCGCCAGCGCTCTTTCCCAGATACTCTCGCAGGTCTGGCAACTGGAGCTCCCGGCCGCTCCCTACCTTATGCCGGTGGCACCCAGCCTGATCACGATCCTGCTGGCGTTCTGTTGCTGGTTTGGTAACAAGCGAAGGTTCGGTCGATGGCTGTGGCGACTTGGCGGAACCATCGGCATAGCATTTGGCCTGGCGGCGCTGGTGGGTGAATCCGAAATCGGAGCAGGGGGCGCCCTGGAAGCCTTGCAGGGGCAGGCTACCCCTCTCGGAGCTATTGCCGCAATTGGTCTTGGCTGCGCGTTCTGGCTGGCGAGCACAGGCCAGGGCGGTACTGAGAAGCTGAGGCTCTCCCAATCGGCAATGGTACTGGGTCTGGGGGCTATCGTTGTCACTTTTTCCCTTGCCTTTCAGGCGACACATGCCCAGGAGCACGCCCGGCGGTTGTTGGTGGCCCAATGGCTGGATAACTATGCCGGAACCCTTGAGAGTGCCCTTACCGACCGGGCACGGATGCTCGAACGCCTGGTCGATAGCTGGGCCCGGCTTGGCGGTCGTCCGGGGGGCGCTGACCAGGTCCGGGACGCCCGGATCCTGTTGTCAGATCATGCCGCGCTTCGTGCGCTGCTGAAGATTAACAAGCAGGCACGGCAAAACTGGCGCTTTTCTGATAACCCGGACCTGACCCTCTGGCTGGAGAATCAGCTGCTTAAAGACGAGGGACTGCGCTGGGTGAGGTTATTCCCGGAGCGCAGCGGGACCCATTCCTGGCTGGTCCCTGATGACCAGCATCCAGAGCGTATCCTCGTTATTACGCGTCCATCAGACAGTACCCAACAATACCTGGTCGCACTGCTGGACCTGAATATTCTCATACAGCAAGAACTTCCGCCGGACCTGGCCGTTGCAGGGCTGCGCCTGGCGGGTCCCCTGGGAGAATGGTCGCTACCGGAGGAAGCAGGACCCGTTGATCACGTTACCCTGGCCACACGGTCTTTCCGTCTCGGCAGCCATGGCGGAGCCCTTACCCTTTCTGCGGCCGGGGAACCCGGGCGCATGGGGCTGCTACCGGCACTCATCCTCGGTTTTGGGCTGTTCCTCGCCTTCGTGGCCATGCACGCCCGTACCATGATGGAAGAGAGCAAGCAGCGGACCAGCAAACTGGAGGCTGAAGCCCAGCGTCTCCGGGCCCTCATCGAGCGTAACCCTGACCCGGTATTCGTCTTCGACCGGGAGCGTCGATTCCTGCGGTTGAATGCGGCCACTGCAGAGGCCCTCGGTATGGCGGCTAATCGCCTGGCTGGCATGGATTTCCGGGAGCTAATCAACGAAACCACCGTTCCGGTAGAGGATCTGGCCAGGTTTGAACACGCCTATGCCCAGTCGCTCAGCGGACTGACTCCGTCGCCCGTGACACTCACGTTCCAGAATTTCGGCGAGCACGCCCGCCGGTTTACGCTCTCGTTCATACCCGTGGTTGTTGCCGGTGAGGTAGAAGGTGTGTTCGGTCTGGCGCGGTCTTAGCGGCCTGGCTCTAAACCCGGCGGGGACAACGTTTCCCGGATGACCCGGGCGGCGGAACTTAGTAAGCTCACCGTTGTCTTTCAGTCTTCACGCCTGTTATCCGATGAGGAATTGCCATGACCGTTATCCGGCTTTGGGACCTGCCCCTGCGACTGTTTCACTGGCTTCTGGTTACAGCAGTGATCGGATCTGTCGCCACGATCAAGGCCGGGGGCGACTGGATGGTATGGCATGAGCGCTTCGGCCTTGCGGTAGTGGGGCTGCTGAGCTTCCGGATTGTCTGGGGTTTTATAGGTTCCCGATATGCCCGGTTCAGCATGTTTGTCAGGGGACCCGGGGCCGTGGTGCGTTATCTCAGGGGGCAGTGGCAGGGTCTAGGTCATAACCCACTGGGGGCATGGTCGGTACTGGCGTTGCTGGGCCTGTTTGGTTTCCAGGCTGTGTCTGGACTGTTTGCCAACGATGAGATTGCCTTCAATGGTCCGTTGGTTCCCCTGGTGTCATCTGGCTGGAGCGACACCCTCAGCAGCTGGCACCGCCAAACCGAGTGGTACCTGTATGGCCTCGTCGCACTCCACGTGGCTGCAGTTCTGTACTATAAGGTGGTACGCAAGGACAACCTGCTGAAGCCGATGATAACGGGAAGGAAGGTCGTACCTCCGGAGGTCGCCGTTGATGGCACCGGGGGTGGGCCAGTGGCGTTGGTGGTTGCGTTAGCAGTGGCTGCGGTGGTTGTAGTCGCTGCCAGCGGAGAGCTGATTCCACCAGCGCCGGCACCTGAGCCACCACCACAGAATCTGGGGTGGTAGCTCGGATAGGCTGAATCAGTCGGCGCGGAAGTTATCGTGGCAGGCCTTGCAGGTCTTGCCCACCGCGGCGAACTGACTGGCAAGCGCTTCCTGGTCGCCGGTTGCCGCCACTTCCTGAAGTTTATTGGCTTCCCGAACGAAGTTGCCGCCCACTTCCCGGGCTTTCTCGGGCTGTTCAAAGAACTCCGGTTTCAGGCGGGTGTCGTCAGCCTGGTCCATGGCGGATTCAGGGCTGTACAGGGCACCGAGCCCGGAGTTGGCGGTGGCTGCAATGGCATTGGCAGCAGCCATCATCTGATCGGCATTGAAAGCAACTTCGCCATCGATAACCTGGGCCTTGATCTTGCCCATGTTCCAGGACATGAACTGATAGGCGGCCTGGCGGGCCTCGATCTGGTCTTCAACGCTCATTTGTGCGAATGCCGGGAATGTCATGGCAGCTGCGAGCAGGCCTGCAGTCAGAACTCCAGTCTTTCTCATCTTGGTTTCCTCTTATCGGTGGTGGTTGCCCCGCACCGGTCTTGGTGGCATTCATTAAGAAGGGCGGGGTATATGCTCATTCCATAAAGCAATAATAGGCTAATCATACGTAGCTGGAGTTCACTGGTAAAGTGCGGGTGAACCAGCCATTGTCGGCCTATCCATGAGTTACCTGTGCTTCAAGGAGTGCAACGAAGCTTTTCGGCGGTACGGGGCTGCTGAACAGGTAACCCTGTGCCTCGTCACAACCGAGGTGCTGCAGGCTGGTCGCCTGCTGTTCACTCTCAACCCCTTCGGCTATCACCCGGAGGTCCAGGCTGTGGGCCAGCCGGATAATGGCGGTAACCACTGAGGCACTGTTTCGGTCGGTTGTCATGTCCCGCACAAAGGACTGGTCGATCTTGAGTTTGTCTACGGCAAACCGGTTAAGGTACGCCATGCTGGAGTAACCGGTTCCGAAATCATCGATCGCCACCTGGATATTATAGGTCTTGAGCCGGGTGATGGTATTGGCAACGCGGGCCTCGTCACCAGCGAGCACGGATTCCGTAAGTTCCAGCTCCAGGTGACGCTCGGAAAATCCTGTGCTTTCCAGTATTCTTGCGACGGTTTCCGGCAAGTCAGGGCGCTGGAACTGAATGGCTGAAAGATTTACCGCCAGGGTAACCGGGGGCAGGCCAGCGTCCTGCCAGGCGCGGCCCTGGCGACAGACCTCCCGCAACACCCACTCGCCGATTTCCACGATCAGACCGCTTTCCTCTGCGATTGGTATAAACCTGGCTGGCGAAACCTCGCCGAGCTTCGGGTGGTGCCAGCGCAGCAACGCCTCGGCTCCCACCAGTTCGCGGTTGGCCAGGCGCAATTGCGGCTGGTAGTGGATGGACAACTCATCCCGCGCAAGGGCGCCCCGGAGTTCACTGAGGAGTACCTGGCGCTCCAGGGCCTTCTCCTGCATCGTCTTGTCGAACCGTCGCCAGGTGTTGCGGCCGCCTTCCTTGGCGGCGTACATGGCGGTGTCGGCGTTACGGTAGAGCGTGGTGAAATCCTGGCCATCGTCAGGAAACGCGGAAACGCCAACAGAAACCGTCGTCAGCAGCTGGTGGCCGTTGACGGTTACAGGTTCCACGACAGCCTGCTGAATGCGAGCCAGTTCGGTGGCCATCACGCCTTCTCCCGCCCCCACTTCCAGCAGGCCAATGAACTCATCCCCGGACGAGCGGCCAAAGAGCCGCTGCAGGTCGCCGAGGGCCAGCAGGCGCTGACCGATCGCACGCAACAGGGCGTCGCCCATATAGTGGCCGAGGGAGTCGTTGATGTCCTTGAAGTTATCCAGGTCAATATAAACGAGCAGGCCCTTCTGGCCGGTGTGCCTGGCGCGCTGAAGGCGCTGCTGGGCGAGCTCTTCGAACCTGGTTCGATTGGGAAGTTCGGTGAGCGCGTCATACCGGGCCAGGAATTCAATGCGGCGGAGGTCTGCCCGTTGTTGGCTGACGTCCCGGGCAAAGAGGCAGAAACCGTGAGTGACAACGCCATCGAAGGCCTGGACACTCAGCTCCACCTCCCGGGTCTGGCCGTTTTTGTGTCGCCAGCTGGACTCGAAGTGCCCAACGCCGGCTTGCCCGACCTGCTCAAGCTGTGTCGTTATTCCACCCCGGTGGTTACCTGCATCAACCGCTTGCAGGCTCATGCCCAGCAGTTCCTCCCGGGAATATCCGGTTAGCCTGGCAGCTGCGGGATTTGCCAGAACCACCCTGGCATGCTCGTCGAGCAGAAGCAGCGCGGCAGGTGAATGTTCCAGGAAAGACTGGTTCAACTGTTCACTCTGGTGCAGTTGGGCGGTGCGCTCTTCAACCAGCTCGGAGAGGTGTTTCTGGTGATGCCTCAGGTCACGGAAGAGCACCTGGTAGGGAGTGGCAAGTCCGGCTACCAGAATACCCCGGTAGATCAGGTAGGCAGATACAAGCAGGAAATAGTGGCCGATTTCGTTGGCCAGCCCATAGACACTGACGTAGCGGGTAAAAGACAGGGTCGCCAGGATGTTGAACGCCAGTGACGCCTGGATCAGCCAGTGAACCCTGCCATCAAACTTTTTCCTGCGGGTATACAGCACGGCCATGGCAACGCCGAAGGTAACAGCGATCAGATACTCGGCATTGACCTTGAACGGCGTCAGTCCCCCGGGATCGAGGAAGGCGTCAGGAAAGACACCGGCGGCAATGGATAGTCCCAGTAGCACGGTGCTACTGGCGTACCCGACCAGAATCCGGTTCGGGAAGACTGCCTTGCCAACCAGCAGTGCGGCGAGCAGGAATGCGCTGGCTTCCATCAGGCGGAATGCTACCCAGAGCTGCGTCGGCAGGTTGCCATCGTCCTGGCCCAACAGGCCGAGGCCCCGGTAGGAAAGGGTATGGAAGAGTTCCAGGCTGGCGACAAAGATCGCTGAAATACCCACGACACGCAGAAAATGATTGTCTGCCCATTTCCTGGTGTGCCACGCCAGCACAAAGAGCCCCCCCAGGACCAGGATACGAAGGAGTTCTACCAACGTGTGAAACAACAGGAACTGTTCGCTGGCGATCAGGTGCAGGGCCAGAATAACCACGACCAGGCCAGCCAGCTGAGGTGCTGCAAGCAGGTTAATCGCTTTATCCGAAGGCGGGGTGTATCCGGACATGGCTTCCTGGAAGTAATGGGTGACTGAGGAAATGTATACCAGTTCTACAGGTCATTGGCAGAAACTTCGTTGCGGTTTGACATGGCTCAGTTATTCCGGGTGGTCGGGTGCACAAGGTTTCCCCGAAATGAGGTTTTATCCGGGCAAGGCGTGTAATCTTCCACCCTGCCTGTTCTCCATTTAATTTAGATTAACCGAGGTAGTCCATGGCCCGTTTCGAGCAGCTTGGCACCGCTATTATTCCCGGCAAGGGGACACAACTGCGGTTGCTGCAGCGCAACGACGAATTTTCAATAAAGATCGCGGGTAGTCCGGGTGAGCTGATGAACAGTCGTCTGCATGGGTCGGAGGATGCGCTGGCCACCCTGGCCTGTGAGCGCCTCGTGGACCTCCCTGCACCGCGGGTGCTGATCGGAGGGCTGGGGATGGGATTTACGCTGGCAGCGGCGCTCGGCGCCTTGGGACCGGAGGCCGAGGTTACCGTGGCCGAACTGGTGCCGGAAGTGGAAACCTGGAATCGCGGGCCCCTGGGCAGTGCGGCGGGGTACCCTCTGAACGATCCCAGGGCACGGGTGCATATCGGCGATGTGGTTGAGCTGATCCGGTCTTCGCCGGGTGCCTACGATGCCATTCTGCTGGATATCGATAACGGGCCGGAAGGACTGACCCGGAAGGAGAATGACTGGCTCTATACCACCCCGGGTATTGCTGCGGCCCAGGCGGCGCTGACGCCGGACGGGATACTGGCTTACTGGTCTGCCGGGCAGGATCCCGCCTTTACCGAGCGCCTGAAGCGCGCCGGGCTTTCCGTGGAACCGGTGACTGTCCGCGCCCACCGGCCCGGCAAGGGCGCCCGCCATGTTATATGGCTGGCCTGGTGAGGGGACAGACCTTAGAGCTCAATCCTCGTCCGCGTCCTGTTGCCGTTCGAGCCGTTCCCGCTCTTCTTCCGTGGCTGCAGCAATCACCTCCATCACTTCATTGACGTCGGCAATCTTTTCGTCGCGAACGAACTGGCCGGTGAGCTTGCTTGCGGGGTGAAGCTTGCCGGCTTCGTACAGTGCCCAGATCTCACCGGCGTAGTCGGTCTTGAGTAACTCCGGGGCAAAGCGGCCGAAATAGCGGCGCATGTTGTCGACGTCCCGCTGGAACATGCGTTCGGCATTATTGTTACCGGCCGCATCAACGGCCTGAGGCAGGTCGATAATAACCGGGCCGGCAGGGTCGACCAGCACGTTGAATTCCGACAGGTCGCCATGAACCAGTCCTGCGCACAGCATGCGGACGACATCGGCGATAACCTGGCCGTGATAGTCGCGCGCCTGCTCCGGGGTGAGGGTGACGTCATCAAGCCGTGGTGCAGCCTCGCCATTGCTGTCGGCCACCAGCTCCATCAGAAGTACACCGTCGACAAAGCCGAAGGGTTCGGGCACCCGCACGCCGGCACCAGCCAGGCGGTAGAGGGCGTCCACTTCGGCGTTCAGCCAGGCGTCTTCCTGTTCCTTTTGGCCGTACTTCGTTTTCCGGCTCATGGCCCGGGCCCGCCGGCTGTTGCGAACCTTCCGGCCTTCCTGGTATTCGACCGCCTGTTTGAAGCTGCGCTTCTGTGCCTCCTTGAAGACCTTGGCGCAGCGGAGCTGGCCGGCACAACGCACCACGTAGACCTGTGCCTCCTTGCCGCTCATTAACTGATAGAGAACTTCATCTACCAGGCCATCATCTACCAGTGGTTGCAATCGCTTTGGAACCTTCATAGAGCCTTTTGGTGTTTTCTCGAATCGTTCTGGCCCGGTCCGGAGGGTCGTGCCGGCTTCCGGTCCCGGCTGGGGCTGCCGGGTGATCCCCCGGTAGGGTTGTGGGCAGTATAGAGGGCTGAACAGTAAAAAGGCAGAGGGAGGATAACCGGCGCATCGACTGTTGCAAAACGCAACACCTGTGGTAATCTGAATCATGCAATCCAGAATGTCAGGAGGCCCCATGACTACTCCCGTACGGCTTGAAGATACCCTGGTACGCCATGCAGCGGCGGAGGCGCAAGTCCATCGGCGGTCCACGCCCAAACAGATCGAGTTCTGGGCCGAGATCGGCCGGGCGGTTGCCGGTGAGGTGAGCGCTGAAGATCTGATTGCCATCAGTCAGGGTATACGCCGGGTGCGAGTGGAACCGGTGGTGCCTGAACCGGTCACCGGGGACGATATCTGGGCAGAGGTTGAGGCTGACCGCGAGTCAGGTTCGTTGTCCCGCCACATCACCAGCGGCCGTATTGTTTACCAGGCCTCCGAGCGACGCCCGGGTTACCTTGAGGCCATTTACCCGGATGGGCAGAGAATTACCGGACAGTTCCGCAATGGCCGTTTCGAGCCACTGAGCGGACAGGACCATGCAGCCTGAGTTGTGGCTGCTAGCTGGAGGTAATGGCGCCGGTAAATCAACGTTTTACGAACGTTTCTTAAAGCCGAGGAATATCCCCCTTATCAACGCGGACAACATCGCCCGTACCCTGTGGCCGACTGAACCGGAAGCCCATAGCTACGAAGCCGCCCTGATCGCTGAGAAAGAACGGTTCCGGCTGGTTGAGGAAGGACAGACCTTCTGCTTCGAGACGGTATATTCACATCCGTCAAAGCTCGACTTTATTGCCACTGCCAAGGCGGCGGGGTTCCGCATCCACATCTTCTATTTCCACCTGGGCGATACCGGACTGCATAACGCCCGGGTTGCGTCCCGTGTGCAGGCCGGCGGTCACGATGTTCCCGAGTCGAAGGTAAACAGCCGCGTTCCGAGAACCTTCTCCAATATCCGGGATTCCGTGGGGTTGGCGGACGAACTTCACCTGGTGGATAACTCCAGTACCATCAAACCCTACGTCCGGATTGCCTCCTGGAAGGACGGTGCCTGGGAAGTCTTTGTGAAGGACGTGCCCGAGTGGGCATCCCGGGTCATGGGGTAACCACGGGGCCCTGGCCAGGAAAGATGCCCACCGGCTGCGCCGGCTTCAACGCAGGCACCGGGACCGAAAGCGGTGCTGCTTCCGGTACGGCATGGGTCAGGCCGTCAGCGCCTTGCCGGTGCGAGAGGGGTTGTCCCTGGACAGGACCTGACAGATCGAAGCACCCAGGTCAGCGACCTTCTGCAGGTTGACGCCTGTTACGAAGCCTTCCCCCTCCAGGAGGTAAAGCACATCTTCGGTGGCTACGTTGCCGGTTGCCCCCCGGGCGTACGGGCAACCGCCCAGTCCGGCAACGGCCGAGTCGAATATGCGGATGCCACGCTCCAGCCCCGCGGTGATATTGGCGATGGCCTGACCATAGGTGTCGTGGCAGTGCAGGGCGAGGATATCGGTGCCGGTATCCGGAATGATGGCATCCAGCAGGGCATGGATTTCCCGCGGGCGGGCGACACCAATGGTGTCCCCCAGGGAGATTTCATCCACGCCAAGGTCCAACAGGCGCTGGGTCACGTTGGCGACCTGTGCGGGTTCAATGCGGCCCTCGTAGGGGCAGCCCACCACACAGGAAACATAGCCCCGGACCCGCCGGCCGGAAGCCCTGGCGCCCTCAACCACCGGTCGGAACCGTTCGATACTCTCTTCGATGGAGCAGTTGATGTTCTTCTGGTTGAAGCTCTCGGAGGCTGCGGTAAACACGGCCATGACTTCGGCCGGTGTTTGCAGCGCTGCCTCCAGCCCCTTCAGGTTGGGGACCAGTACCTCTGCTGTGACGCTGGCGGGTTTTTGAATGAGGGACATAACCTCATCGGTACCTGCCATCTGGGGTACCCACTTCGGGGAAACAAAGCTGCCAGCCTCGATACGCTGGTGGCCAGCCGCCACCAGCGCATTGAACCATGCCGCTCGCTGTGCCGGCGAGACCGGGGGTTTCTCGTTCTGAAGCCCGTCACGCAGACCGACTTCCACCAGGGTTACCTTGTTGTCTGCCATGATCAGCCCTCCGGTTTTTCCAGGGTAATAAGTACCTGGGCCGCTTCCACGTTACTGTCAGTTTGACAGTGAACGGCTTCCACAGTGCCATCAAACCCGGCTTTGAGGGTGTGCTCCATTTTCATGGCCTCCATGGTCAGCAGGGCCTGGCCAGCCTTTACGGCTTCTCCCGGCGTGCAGAGTACCGCTGTAACACGTCCGTGCATCGGGGCGGTGAGCTCGGTTTCATCCGCAGCGGCGCCCTGGGCCACTTCCGGATGATTGACCCTGGCTTTCCAGGTTGCGGCGTCGGCAAAGACGGCAAGTTCATCACCACGGGCTGCGCCACCAAGCCGGATCCGGCGACCAGACAGGCGGACTTCAAGGGCACCGTCATCCATCCGGCCCCAGCGGACGCGGGTCTCTTCATCATCCATGGACACGATAAGGTGCCCATACACCTTTCCGACACGGAGCACCTGGTAGTGACCGTGGTAGCGCTCACCCCCCAGATCCAGCTCGAAGGGCTGCCAATGTCTGTCACCGGCACGGAAGCCCGTCAGTCGGCTCCAGACATCCCGGCTGTCGCAACAGGTGAGGGCGCCCACGTCATTGAGCCAGGCAACCAGGCTGAGACGCTTGCGTGCCCAGGGCGTAAACAACGGCCTGGCGAGATCCTCCTCATGGATCTCTACGAAACGGGTGGTGAGTCGGGCGTTGGCGAAGTCATCGTGCCGCAGTACTCGGCTCACATAGTCTGTATTCAGGACCACACCGTCGGTGTGGTAACGGTTAAGCGCCTCGACCAGGTTGATCCTGGCCTCATCCCGGTCTTCGCCGAATGTGATCACCTTGGCCAGCATGGGGTCATACCAGGGGGTGACCTCCAGCCCCTGCCGGACGCCGGAATCAACCCGGACCGTCCCGCTTTCGGCTGGCTCCTGCAGGGTGTTCAGTCGTCCGGTCTGGGGTAGGAAACCGTTGTCCGGATCTTCCGCGTAGATCCGGGCTTCCATGGCGTGCCCCTGACAGCGCAGGTCTTCCTGGTTCCAGGGCAGACGCTCACCATTGGCGATGCGAACCTGCCACTCCACCAGGTCCAGGCCGGTGACCATTTCGGTAACCGGGTGCTCCACCTGCAGGCGGGTGTTCATCTCCATAAAGAAGAACTCGTGGCTTTCCGGTTCGTACAGGAATTCCACCGTACCTGCGCCAACGTAGCCGATGGCTTCCCCGCAGCGCACGGCCGCCTCGCCCATCGCCTTGCGAACATCATCCGGAATGCCCGGGGCCGGTGCCTCCTCGATGATCTTCTGGTGCCGGCGCTGAACCGAACAGTCCCGGTCGAACAGGTATACCCCCTTGCCATGCTGGTCAAACAGCACCTGGACTTCCACGTGGCGGGGCGTTTCCAGGTAGCGTTCGAGGAGCAGTTTCGGATCACCAAAGGACGAGCTGGCTTCACGCTGGGCAGCTTCCACCTGTGCGGTCAGCTCAGCAGCATCCCGCACGACCCGCATACCCTTGCCGCCACCGCCGGCACTGGCCTTGATCAGCAGCGGATAACCGATGCGGTTTGCCTCCCTATGGAAGACATCGGTGGCCTGGTCCTCGCCGTGGTAACCCGGCACCAGCGGCACGCCGGCCTCTTCCATCAGGGCCTTGGCAGCGCTCTTGGAACCCATGGCAGCGATGGCACTGGCAGGAGGACCGATAAAACGTAGCCTGGCCTTCTCGCAGGCCGCGGCCAGGTCGGTGTTCTCGGAGAGGAAACCATAACCCGGGTGGATGGCATCGGCGCCACTGGTGCGGGCGGCTGTGATGATCTTTTCGATGTCCAGGTAGCTCCTGGCGGCTTCCGCCGGACCGATGTTCAGGGCTGTGTCCGCTTCCAGCGCAAAGGGGGCGTTTGCGTCCGCATCCGAGTAGACGGCTACAGTGCTGAGCCCCATGGCTTCCGCAGTTTTGAAAATCCTCAGGGCTATCTCGCCCCGGTTTGCTACCAGTATTGACGTTATGTTGTTGCTCATGAGGTTACCGCCCAGTCAGGAGTCCGTTTTTCGAAGAAGGCCGCAAGGCCTTCCTGCCCTTCATCGCCGGTGCGCAGGCGGGCGATGACTTCGGCGGTGTATTGAATAATGTCATCGGAAACAGCACCGCCGGAGACCGCGGATACCAGTTCCTTGCCGGCGGCCATTGCCACCGGACCGTTGCGAAGCAGGGCGGTGATCAGCTCCTCCGCCTTGCTGGCGAGCTGGTCTTCAGGAACACATTCATGGATCAGGCCCAGCTCCAGTGCGCGCCCGGCGCGGATCACCTCGGCGGTCTGGAAGTAGCGGCGGGCATGGCGCTGACCAAGGGTGCGCACCACGTAGGGGCCGATTGCCGCCGGGGTAATACCCAGCCTTGCCTCGCTGAGGCAGAACTGGCTGCCCTCGGTACCAATGGCAATGTCGGCGGCACAGATAAGGCCCAGGGCTCCACCGTAGGCCGCGCCCTGTACCAGGCACAGGGTGGGGCGGTCGAGCCGGTCAAGGGCCTGCATCAGGCCGGCCAGCCGACGGGCGTCTTCCACATTCTCCCGCTGGGTTAGTTCAGCGGTGCGTTTCATATAGTTCAGGTCGGCACCGGCAGAAAAATGCTTACCCTCACCGGCGAGGACTACCACGCGGCATTCCGGGTTCTCGCCGGCGGTTTTGATGGCATCGGTCAGTTCGGCAATGATGCGGTCATCAAAGGCGTTGCGCTTGTCCGGACGGTTCAGGGTGATCCGGGTGACGCCACGGCTGTCAGTGGTGCTGATAACGGCGGATTCGGTCATGGGGCTCTCCTTACATCCGGAACACGCCGAAGCGTGTGTCTTCGGCCGGTGCGTTGAGTGAAGCAGTAAGGGCCAGGCCCAGGACGTCGCGGGTATCGGCGGGGTCAATCACCCCGTCGTCCCAGAGTCGGGCAGAGGCGTAGTAGGGGCTGGACTGTTCTTCGAACTGGTCGATAATAGGCTGCTTGAACGATTGCTCTTCCTCGTTGCTCCAGCTCTTGCCCTTACGTTCGAGCCCGGTACGCTTGACGTCCGCCAGCACGCCGGCGGCTTGTTCGCCGCCCATGACGGCAATGCGTGCATTGGGCCACATCCACAGGAAGCGGGGGTTGTAGGCGCGTCCGCACATTCCATAGTTACCTGCGCCAAAACTGCCACCGATGATGACGGTGAATTTGGGAACACGGGCGCAGGCGACCGCGGTGACCATCTTGGCGCCATTCTTGGCAATGCCGCCATGTTCGGCCTGCTTGCCTACCATGAATCCGGTTATGTTCTGCAGGAATATCAACGGAATACCCCGCTGACTGCAGAGTTCGATGAAGTGCGCGCCCTTCAGGGCTGACTCCGAAAACAGAATCCCGTTGTTGGCCACGATACCCACCGGATGGCCATACAGGTGGGCAAAGCCACACACCAGGGTAGTACCGTAACCGGCCTTGAATTCATCAAACTCCGAGCCGTCCACCAGGCGGGCAATGACTTCCTTGACGTCGTAAGGGGTGCGCAGCTCAGCCGGGACCACGCCGTGGAGTTCGCCAGGGTCGTAGAGCGGTTCCCTTGCCGGATGGGTGGTGAGCTTGTTCTGTTTGGAGTGGTTGAGGTTGGCGATGCATCGGCGGGCGCGCTCAAGGGCTTCCTCCTCGGTGTGCGCCAGGTGGTCGGCGACACCGGAAATATTGCAGTGAACGTCGGCACCGCCCAACTCCTCTGCGGACACGCTTTCACCGGTGGCGGCTTTCACCAGCGGCGGGCCCGCCAGGAAAATCGAGCTCTGCCCTTTAACCATGATGCTTTCGTCTGCCATGGCAGGTACATAGGCACCACCGGCCGTGCACAGCCCCAGTACCACGGCGATCTGGGGAATGCCCTTGGCGGACATGTTGGCCTGGCGATAGAAAATGTGGCCAAAGTGCTCCGCATCCGGGAACACTTCATCCTGCTGGGGCAGGTTGGCACCGCCTGAATCCACCAGGTAGATGCAGGGCAGGTGGTTTTCCTCGGCAACGGTGAGGGCGCGAATGTGCTTCTTTACCGTCAGGGGGTAATAGGTACCACCCTTGACCGTGGAGTCGTTGGCAACGATCAGGCACTCCACACCCTGAACCCGGCCGATGCCGGCGATGATCCCGGCAGCGGGCACGTCGTCGTCATAGACGCCATCAGCCGCCAGGGGGGCGATTTCCAGGAACGGTGAGCCCGGGTCCAGCAGGCGGTTGACCCGCTCGCGGGGCAGCAGTTTGTTGCGGCTTCGGTGGCGTTCCTGGACTTCCTTGCCGCCGCCCTGGGCAGCCCTTTCGAGGCGTGTGGCCAGGTCATCGACCAGCGCCTCCATGGCTTCCCGGCGTTGCCGGAACTCGTCCGACTGGGCATTGATGGTACTGTGGATAATTGCCATGGCGACCTCAGTTGGATTCCTTGAACAGTTCGCGACCGATCAGCATGCGGCGTACTTCCTGGGTGCCGGCGCCAATCTCGTAGAGTTTTGCGTCCCGCAGCAGGCGACCAGTGGGGTAGTCATTGATATAGCCGTTGCCGCCCAGGATCTGGATCGCTTCCAGGGCCATCTTGGTGGCCCGCTCGGAGGTGTAGAGAATGGCACCGGCGGCGTCCTTGCGCGTGGTTTCACCCCGGTCGCAGGCCTGGGCCACGGCATACAGGTAAGCGCGGCTGGCCGCCAGTTCGGTATACATATCCGCGAGTTTGCCCTGGATCAGCTGGAACTCCCCGATGGGCTGGTCGAACTGCTTGCGCTCGTGGACGTAGGGCACGACCACGTCAAGGCAGGCCAGCATGATTCCGGTGGGGCCGCCTGAGAGCACCACGCGCTCGTAGTCCAGGCCGGACATCAGTACCTTTACCCCTTCGTTTTCCTTGCCGAGGATGTTCTCTTCCGGCACTTCCACGTCTTCAAAGATCAGCTCGCAGGTGTTGGAGCCCCGCATGCCCAGCTTGTCCAGCTTCGGTCCGCGGGAGAACCCTTTCCAGTCGCGCTCCACCAGGAAGGCGGTGATACCCCTGGGGCCACCCTGGGGATCGGTCTTGGCGTAGATAACATAGGTGTCAGCGTCCGGGCCGTTGGTGATCCACATCTTGCTGCCGTTGAGGATATAGCGATCGCCTTTCTTGTCGGCTCGCAGTTTCATGCTGACAACGTCGGACCCGGCGTTGGGTTCGCTCATGGCGAGCGCCCCGATATGTTCGCCACTGACCAGTTTGGGCAGGTATTTCTGTTTCTGGGCGTCGGTGCCATTGCGGTGGATCTGGTTAACACAGAGGTTGGAGTGGGCCCCGTAGCTGAGGCCGATGCTGGCGCTGGCGCGACTGATCTCTTCCATGGCGATCACGTGGGCGAGGTAGCCCATGTTGCTGCCGCCATATTCTTCACTGACGGTCATGCCCAGCAGACCCATGTCACCGAGTTTTGGCCAGAGGTCATTGGGGAACTGGTTGTCCCTGTCGGTCTTGTCGGCGACCGGGGCGATTTCGTTCTGGGCGAAGCGCTGCACCTGGTCCCGGAGGGTGTCCAGGGTTTCGCCGTGGTTGAAGTTGAGGGTGGTGTACTGGCTCATTGTTTTTGTGCCTCTGGTTATCGGGAGCTAGTTGATTGTTAGAGTTGCACCAAGGGCCTCACGGCACTTGGCCTCTGCTTCGTCAAGTTCTTCCTGCATCAGGCGGATGTCGTGTAGTTGTGCTTCCAACTGTTCACGTCGTTTCTGAATTTTGGATAACAACGCATTGATTTGATGTCGGTTATCAGAATCCGGGTCGTACATTTCGATAAGCTCCCGGGATTCCGAAAGACTGAACCCCAGGCGTTTGCCCCGAAGGATCAGTTTGAGCTTGACCCGGTCGGCGTCGCTGTACAGCCGGGTCTGGCCGTCCCGGATGGGACTGAGCATGCCGGATTCTTCGTAGTAGCGGATGGTGCGGGTGGTGATGTCGAATTCCCGCGCCAGGTCGCTGATGGTGTAGTGCGCTGGTGAGGCCATGGTCTTGTTCTTTTGCAGTTTACGTTAACGTAAACCAAACTCTATACCTGCGCAAGGGTTGTCCATTAGCAGTAACGGGTTATTTCAAGACGTCGATGAGGCGATCCTGCAGCGAGCGCCAATGGCGCAGCTGTTCGGCATCGCCGGAGCGCCTGGTGCGGTTGCCGCGTATGCGCCAGAGTCCTTCGCCGTTGAAGCTGTAGACGGGTTCCAGGTCGTCCCTTTGCGAAGCCGGGCGGATCTGGTTGATTAGATTATCGAGAATGAGCGGGTCAGCGTCCGGCGTCGGGTACCAGGCAACGACCATGTGGGCCTGGTTGAGTTCCAGGGCTTTGACGTAGACGATACGAAGCTGGTTATCCGGTACCCCGAGTGATCGCAGGGTGAGGTATTTGGCGATGGAGAAATCTTCGCAGTCGGCGCCATTGGTGGCCAGCATTTCCACCGGGGTCGCCCAGTAATCTTCCTGGTCCCAGTGTTGCAGGTCGCTGACGAACGGAGTGCGGTTGAAGAAGGAGTTGACCAGTTGTACCTGGCGCCTGGTGGGGGCGGGTTCGGCAAGCTTGTGGAGTCGCTCCCAGTTTTCCAGCCTGGCCCGGGCTTCCAGGCCGTATTCCTGCTGAATATATTGCAGCAGGCCCGGGCCCAGCTCTAACGCAGTGGC
The DNA here is from genome assembly GCF_023156245.1 of Marinobacter bryozoorum. Classification (GTDB taxonomy): domain Bacteria; phylum Pseudomonadota; class Gammaproteobacteria; order Pseudomonadales; family Oleiphilaceae; genus Marinobacter; species Marinobacter bryozoorum. The sequence continues at coordinate 100,032 of NZ_JAKZAH010000003.1, read as the reverse complement.
AACGGCGGCGAACAGCAGGGCCATGAGCAGGAAACTGCGTCTGGCCGCCTGCCGCGTGATTGCCATGGAGTTACCTCAACGTTATTGGTCCTTCAGCCGTTGACGAAGTTCTTCGAGCCGCTGGCGGATTTGCTGGCGACGTTCGTCGGTGGCCTGGGGTGTTGCCATGGCCCGGGACTGACCGCTGACCTGGTTTCCGCCGCCAGCGTCGGGCTGGCCATTGGACTGGGCTCCGTTATCAAAGGCTGCCAGCTCCATGCCCCGGGAGTCGTCCGTCTCGGGGAAGTACAGGTTCTCCAGTTTACCGCTGCGTTCAATGATGATGCGGTTGGCATGCACTGAGCGAAGCCTGGCATTCCCTGGAAGCTCATCACCAATGATATAGACCTCAGTGCGGTTTCTGTCATCCTCAACCAGGGCGCTGCCGGGCATGTCCTCGGTGCCTGCCAGTACCCCGCGCAGGAAAAGGCGGAGGTTGGTTTCGGGGAGGTCTTCCGTGTCCTGGTCGGCAGCAAGGGCTTCCGGGTCCGCCCGGCCAAACATTTCAATGCTGGCGAGTGGTACCTGTGGTTGCTGTTGTGAAGGCGTCGCGTTACGGGCCGGCTGGGCCGTTGTTGGCTGGCCATCCAGGGCCTGTTCCTGCTCCCAGAACCGATAACCCTGCCAGGCCAGGGTAGCCACCATGGCAGCAGCGAGTATCAGTGCAGTAATCGCGGGCAGTCTGGCGCTGAGAGCAGGCATGGCTATCCTTAATTTCCGAGGTCCTGAACGCTCATCACAATGTAACATCTTGTTGCCGATTATAGTGTATTGAGTTATTCAGGGGGCGCCAAAACCTGTGGTAGCCTTCACACCTACAGGGAATAATAAGTGGAACGATGCTCAGGGAGGCAGGTCTCAAATCCTGACGTCGGTTCTGAACAAAACACGGGGACTGCCTTGACTACTGAAACGCACATCCAGCCGCAGGATGCTCCGCTGGGACGCCTTCCGTTCACGTTCGCCAAGCGTAATGGTGTCATCCTGACCCGTAAGGGTACCGGTGAGCCCGTGATCCTGGTCCGTCCCGGAGCCCCTCGCAGTGCCCTGGCAGAAGCCAACCGTATCAGCGGGGGGCATGCCACTTTCGAGTCTATCGAGGCTGGTGCATTTGATGAGGCACTCAACAATGCCTACCAGAACGACTCCGCCGAGGCCATGCAGATGGTGGAGGGCATTGGCGATGATATGGACCTGGCTTCGCTGGCTGAGTCGGTACCGGAAACCGAAGACCTGCTGGAACAGGAAGACGACGCACCGATTATCCGCCTGATCAACGCCATTCTCACCGAGGCCGTGAAAAGCGGCGCCTCTGACGTTCACATTGAAACCTATGAGAAACGCCTGGTGGTCCGCTTTCGGGTGGACGGCGTCTTGAGGGAAGTGGTGCAGCCAAAACGGGCCCTGGCACCGCTGCTGGTGTCCCGGATCAAGGTTATGGCCAAGCTGGATATCGCCGAGAAACGGGTCCCCCAGGATGGTCGCATCGCGCTGCGGGTGGCCGGCCGTGAGGTTGATATCCGGGTATCCACCATGCCCTCGGCCAGTGGCGAGCGGGTGGTGTTGCGCCTTCTGGACAAGCAGGCCGGTAACATCCGGCTGGAATCCCTCGGCATGAAAGGCCGTGACCTGGCCTTGCTGCGCAAGATGGTCAAGCGTCCCTATGGCATTCTGCTGGTCACGGGGCCGACGGGCTCCGGTAAATCCACGACGCTCTATGCCGGCCTGCAGGAAATCAACGATCGCAGCCGCAACATCCTGACCGTCGAAGATCCCATCGAATACAACCTGCCGGGCATTGGCCAGACTCAGGTCAACGCCAAGGTAGACATGACCTTCGCCCGAGGTCTGCGCGCCATTCTGCGCCAGGATCCGGACGTGGTGATGATTGGTGAGATCCGGGACCTGGAAACCGCCGAGATTGCCATCCAGGCTAGTCTCACAGGTCACCTGGTGCTTTCCACCCTGCACACCAATACCGCGGTGGGGGCGATCACACGTCTCATGGATATGGGCATTGAACCATTTCTGATTTCCTCCAGCCTTGTGGGCCTGGTGGCCCAGCGGCTGGTCAGGGTGCTCTGCCAGGACTGCCGGGAGCCTTATGAACCCTCGGCCGAACAGTGCGAATTTATCCAGGCCGACCCGGCCCATCCTCCGACCATTTACAAGGCCCGCGGCTGCGAGCACTGCAATAGCCTGGGCTATAAGGGGCGGATCGGTATCTATGAGGTGGTGGAGATCACCGACGCCATGAGCTCCATGATTCACAAGCGGGCAGGGGAACTGGACCTGGAAAAGGTCGCCCGGGAGGCCGGCCCGAGCATCCACGCCGATGGCGTCCAGAAGATTCTTGACGGTGTTACCACGGTGGAAGAAGTACTCCGTGTGACCCACCGGAGCCGTTGATGCCAGCCTTTGACTACAAGGCGCTCGACCGGCGCGGCAAGCAGGCCAGTGGCGTTATCGAGGCGGACAGCGCCAGGGCGGTGCGTCAGCAACTTCGAGAAAAGGGAATGGCGCCGCTGGCGGTGGAGCCTGCCACCGAGAAACAGGCCAAGGGTTCCTCTTTCGGTCGCCGGGGCAGCCTGGGTGCGGCTGACCTGGCCCTCGTTACCCGGCAACTCTCAACCCTGATCCAGTCCGGCATTCCCATAGAGCAGGCCCTTTCGGCAGCGGCCCAGCAGTCCGAGAAGCCGGCCATGAAGAGCATGCTGATAGCCATCCGGGCCAAGGTCATGGAGGGCTACACCCTGGCGGATAGCCTCGGCGAGTTTCCCCGTGCGTTCCCCCGCCTTTATCGGTCCACGGTCGCCGCAGGCGAGCACGCCGGGCACCTGGACCTGGTGCTCAGCCGACTGGCGGACTACACCGAGGCAAGGCAGGAGGCCCGACAGAAAATCCAGCTGGCTGCGATTTACCCGATCATCCTGAGCGTTGTCGCCATCGCCATCGTGGTATTCCTGTTGACCTATGTGGTACCGGATATCATTGAGGTATTCGTCAAGCAGGGCCAGGAGTTACCCGCACTTACCCGGGCCATGTTGTCCGCGTCAGATTTCCTGTCGAATTATGGTATCTGGTTGCTGCTCGCGCTGATCATTGGCGCAGTTGCCTTCAGTTTTTCGCTTCGATCCGAGGGTAACCGGCGACGCTTTCACAAGGCATTGCTGGACATGCCCCTGCTGAAAGGTATGGTTCGCGGGGTGAATACCGCACGCTATGCCAGCACTCTCAGTATCCTGACAACCAGCGGTGTGCCGCTGGTGGAGGCCATGCGCATTGCCGGTGAGGTCCTGGGCAACGACCATCTCCGTGCGCGGCTGCGGGACGCTGCCCAGGCTGTTTCGGAAGGGGGAAGCCTCAACAAGGCCCTGGAGCAGACCGGTTACTTTCCGCCGATGATGCTTCATATGATTGCCTCCGGTGAGGCCAGTGGTGAACTGGACAGCATGCTGGAACGCACAGCGCGGATGCAGGAAAACACCCTGCAGTCGAAGATTGCCGCCATGGTCGGTCTGTTCGAACCCCTGATGCTGCTGGTAATGGGGGTGGTGGTGCTTATTATTGTGCTGGCCATTATGTTGCCGATCCTGAACATGAGTAATCTGGTGGGGTGAACCACAAGGGGGTTCCTGCCAGGCGGAGATAACAACAAACAAGCTGTCAAAAGCTGAGACTGAACTGCAAAGCAACCTGAAACCACAACGGAAGAGAGTACAACGATGAAACAACGCAACCAGCGAGGGTTTACCCTTATCGAGATTATGGTGGTCATGGTCATTCTGGGCCTGCTGGTGGCGGTAGTCGCCCCCAATATCATGGGCCGCAGTGACCAGGCCAAGGTCACCATCGCCAAGACCCAGATGAGCAACATTGCGAATGCCCTGGACCTTTACCGCCTGGACAACAGCCATTACCCCAGCACCCAGCAGGGCATCGAGGCGCTGGTCAATCGCCCGACCGGTTCACCGGAACCCAAGAACTGGAATCCTGATGGTTATCTGAAGAGCGTACCCGAAGATCCCTGGGATAACACCTATGAGTACCAGAGCCCGGGTGCCGAAGGTGCCTATGACCTTTACTCACTGGGATCTGACGGCCAGGAAGGTGGGGAAGGTGACGCAGCTGATATCAGCGTTCACGACCTCGACTGATTCAATGGCAGGGCTATCTCCCGGGCGGCCTGCGCAGGCCGGCTTCACCATGATCGAGATCCTGGTGGTGCTGGTACTGGTCGGCCTGCTGGCATCGCTGGCCATCGTCAACCTGGGCGGGGGTAGCGAACAGCGGGAGATGAACAGCAAGATCCGTGAGCTTTACGTGTTGATGCAAACCGCCTCGGAGCAGGCCATCCTCAACAATGAAGAGTTGGGCCTGGTCGTGGACGAGCAGGGCTATCGCTTTCTGGTCTACGATGAACTCGAGCAGGAATGGCGCAGTCAAAGCGAGCGTCTTTTCCAGGGCCGCCGTTTCCCGGAATGGATGAGTGTGACCCTGTTCAGCGAACACGACCTCCCCCGGCTGGCCCGGGGCAATGATGACCGGGAAGACGAAAAGGGCCGCCTACGCCCCGATATCGTGTTTTATTCCAGCGGCGAAACCAGCCCGTTTGAGCTGGAACTCCTGGCCACACCCTCGCCTGAGCGACGCTACCGGCTGATTGCCGACGGGCTGGATGACATTGAGTTGCAAACGCCATCGGAGACGGACGACATCTGATGCGACAACAGGGATTTACGTTGATCGAGGTGCTGGTGGCGCTGATGGTTTTCGGCCTGATAGCCACCGCCGCATCCCAGGTTGGCAGCCAGTACCTCAGCAGTTATGAGCGGGTCCGGGACCTGACGTTCGCCTCCTGGATCGCCGGAAACCGGATGAACGAGATCCGTCTTCAGGAGGCATTCCCATCCGTATCCGAGAACAGCGAAGAACTGGAGTATGCCGACCGGCGCTGGCGCGTCATTACGGAGGTTTCTGATACCGACGAGGACAGCATGCGCCGGGTAGAAATCCGGGTACAGACCTACCGCGGCCAGGGTGACCCGGTTCAGCTGCAAAGCCTGTCCGGCTTCATTCGGGATCCGGAGCAGACCCTGTGACTGTTTCCCCTGGCTCCACCGGGGTAGCCCTGCCGACCGTACTGCGCCGACAGTCAGGTTTCACCCTTATGGAAGTGCTGATTGCGGTCTCCATTACAGCCGTAATTGGCCTTGGTATCTGGCAGGTGCTATCCAGTATCGTTACCGCCCGGGATAGGGTAGACCAGGTGTCGGAGCAATTCGACGGCCTGCAAAAGACGTTTCTTCTCCTCGAGCGGGACCTGCGCCAGGTGGTCAGCCGACCGGTCCGGAATATCTACGGCGATTACGAGCCCGCGCTGACCTCCGCCGGAGAGTCCTTTGAATTGACCGTTACCCGCCAGGGGTGGCGCAACCCCCTGGGCAAGCAGCGCAGCGAATTGCAGCGCAGCGCCTGGGAGTTCACCGGCGATGAAGTTCGCCGTCGATACTGGACCATACTTGACCAGGCCCAGGAAGATGAGAGCAGGGACCAGCTTATGCTGGACCGGGTAACGAATTTTTCCATACGTTTTCTGGACCGGAACCGGGACTGGCAGGACGACTGGCCGCCGCCCAATCAGGGCATTCCCAGCGGGCCTGGCGCGCCAGTGATACCCCTGCCCATGGCCGTGGAGGTGAGCCTGGAGCATGAGCGCTTTGGCGAGCTGGTGCGCCTGTTCGTTATGCCCGATTTTGACTATGCGGCCGTGCAGACAGCCATCACGCAGGGCAACCTGGCTGATGAGGAAGAAGGGGATGATCAGGATGATGACCCAGGCAGTTCTGAGACTGGCTCCGGGCAGGGGCTGGCTCCGCCTGAAAACCAGGGGGGCGGCTCGTGAGGGTGGTGGTTCCGGGTATCCGTCACCAGGGCAGGCCAGCTCGTCAACAGCGCGGCATGGCGCTCATCATGGTCCTGCTTGCCATGGCGCTGGTGGTCATGATGGCGGCTGGCATGGTCAAGCAGCAAGGGGTCCGGGTCTTTCGTGCCGGCCACTTCCTTGCCCAAACCCAGGGCTATAACGTCGCACTGGGTGCGGAAGCCTTCGCCAAGCAGGTGCTGTTCCAGGATCTCAAAACCGACCGCGAGGACAACGAGCTGGTGGACAGCCCTGACGAGACCTGGTGGCGTTATGCCGCCATACTACCCCTGGATGAGGGGGGTGTGGCGGAAGTGCAGGTTGATGACTTGTCAGGCCGGATTAACCTCAACGACCTGGTGAGCCCGGCCGATACCGTTGACCAGTTAACCCGTGAAAGGCTGACGCGCCTTTTAATGGTCCTCGGCATTACTGATGTGCATGTGGATGCCCTGGTCGACTGGGTAGACCCGGATGAAGAGCCCATCTCCGCCTACGGCGCGGAAGATGGCCAGTACCTGATGAAGGAGCCGGCGTACCGGGCAGGCAATCAGCCGTTCGCCAGTGTAACCGAGTTGCGGCTGATCGAGGGCATGACTGAAGAGGCGTACCAGCTGTTACGTCCACATGTTGCGGCACTTCCGGTTTCCGGCACCGGCATCAATGTTAACATGGCTTCAGTTCCGGTTATCCGGTCGCTGCACCAGCAAATTACCGACGCCCAGGCCAACGCTGTGGTCGAGCGCCGGCAGGAGGAGCGTTTCCTGACCACGGGCGATTTTATCGGCTTGCCGGAGTTCGCAGGGTTGGGCCTGCGCCCGGAAGGGTTACAGGTACGGTCAGAGTTTTTCGACGTGGTTTCCCGGATCACCTGGAATGACAGGGTCGTGAACCTGGTCAGCACCATGTACCGCAACAGCGAAGGTGAGCTATCGGTCGTCCGTCGCGATACCGGTCAGAAGCACAGAATAACCAAGGAGCCCTTCGGGGTGTCCGAGGAATAGAACAAGGACGCACATCATGTCATATCACCTTTATGCAAGGCCGGTGGCCGGCAGCCCGGCCCCTTCCGGCGGGGAGCTGAGACTGGACTGGGTGCTGCTGGACGCCAGTGGCGAACTGCAGGCCAGTGGCCAGGCCGAGGGCAGGGAAAGCATCGAGGATGCGGTCAGTCGAAACTCCCTTGAAGGCGTGCGCCTGGTCGGCCTGGTCCCCGGTGATGAGGCCCTGTTCTGTTTTGCGGATATTCCAGCCAAACAGGCGCGGTTTATCCGCCAGGCCTTACCGTTTGCGGTTGAAGAGCAGTTGGCCCAGGACGTCGATACGGTTCACCTGGCCCTGGGCGGGCTAACCGGAGACGGCTACCGCGTCGCCGCCATCGACCAGCAGCGCATGGCTTTGTGGCGGGAAGGCTTTCTGGACTGGGAAGGCATTGAGCTCGAAGCCATCTACCCGGATGCAGCCCTGGTACCCCTGAAAGAGCATGACTGGGCAATCTGCCTTGGTGAAGACGCCGCCTTGCTGGCCTCACGGCGGGGCGAGTGGATGACCATGAAAGCAGAGAACCTGGCGGTCTTCGCCCAGACCCTCGCCGTTCCCTCGGCGGACGAAGTAGCAGCCGAGGTGCAGGTTGTGGTTTATGGTACCGAGTCCGCCTTCGCCGCTAACGAACCTGCGTTATCCGCCCTGGCCGGAACGTCCCGACTGAGCGTGCATCGCGAGCCTATGGAAGGGAACATTACTGAACTGCTCGCCAGTGCCCACTATCACCATGCAACTGATCCCATCAACCTGTGCCAGGGCAGCTATGCGCCGGGCCAGGCCGGGGGCAGTGCGCTGACCGCCTGGCGACCGGCAATAGCCATCGCTGCGGCCTGGTTGGTGCTGTTGGTCGGTGCCAAGCTGGGAATGGGCTATTACCATCAACAACAAGCTACGGCCCTGGAAGAGCAGGCTATGGCAATATACCGGCAGGCGTTTCCGGATGACCGGCGCGCTTCGCCCCGAAACGTTCGCCGGATTATCGAAGGACAACTCCGGGTGGCGGGCCAGCAAGGTGGTGATGCCGGCTTCCTGCCGTTAATGAAACACACGGGGCAACAATACAGCCGGCTAACAGGTGGTCAGTCGGTCCTGTTCAACTCGGTTAATTACACCAGTTCCCGGGGCGAGCTGGTGGTAGATGTGCGCGCAGACAGCTACGAACGGCTCAATGCGCTACGTTCAGGGATTGCCGACCAGGGGCTGGACGCGAGTATTGGTTCGGTGGTCAACGATTCTGACGGTACCCGCGCCCGTCTTACCGTATCAGGGGGCTAACCGTGCTTCGTAAACTCAGGGAAAACCCGTCCGTAACACGACTCATCACTCGCTATGACCAGCTTCCACGGCGGGATCAGCAGGCCCTCAAGTTTATGGTTGTGGCGTTGTTGCTGGCACTGGTTTATTTTGCCATCTGGCGCCCGGTGGCAAGCTACCATGACCAGGCCGTAAGCGCCCGGACCAATGCCAGTGAATTGCTGGCATGGATGCAGCAGAACCGGGAGGTCATCCGGGGTCTGAGCGACGGCGGTACCACCGGGACCAGTGCGGCCAACAAGCCGGAGAATGGCCGTGAGCTGATGGCGACCGTTACCGGCACTGCCCGGGAAGCCGGCCTCGATTTGCAGCGCTTTGAACCCAGCGGTGACGATTCGATCCGGGTCTGGCTTGAAGATGTGCCTTTTGGCCAGGTCGCCCAGTGGCTTGAAGGACTAAGCAGCGATCACGGCATACTGATCGAGCAGGCAGCCATGGACCGGCGGGGCGCGCCGGGTGTCGTGTCTGTGCGACTGACACTGGCAATCTGAGGATTAATGAGGGAAAGTAACTGAAAAGACGCCGTTATCGGCGGCATAACGCTAACCGAAGGGGAGCCTTTCGATGGCAGAAGGTATGACAACGGCAGACAACGATAACAAGATCGCCCGGGAACCTTCCATTGTGCGGCTGGACGACACCGCCTTTAACGAGGCCAAGTCGATTCTCTACCAGGCGTACCGGCACGAGCCCACCTTTCAGTACCTGTTCGATCATCGCAAGCCCGGGTATGATAAACGGGTTCGTGCAACTATCCGTGAATTGCTTAATCTCTATTTCGAACTCAACCAGGATGCCATCGGCGTCATGGCAGACGAGACCCTGGTGGCGGTGGCATTTATAGGTGCGCCCGAGCTGCGGCTTAACCTTGCTGAACAGCTTAGCTGGCGACTGCGCATGGTATTGACTGCAGGCTTCGCTTCTACCCGGCGTTACCTTGATTACCATGAAAAGATCCGCAACATGTTGCCGACAGAGGGCACCTATCAGTTGCCACTGATGGGGGTTCACCCGAAATACCAGAATCGCGGTTTTGGTCGCCGCTTGCTGGCCTCAGTCGAGGCACTGTGTTCGGAAAACCCGCAAGGTAGCGGCCTGGTGCTGGATACCGGCAATAGCCGTTACCTGCCTTTCTATGAATCGGAAGGGTTCCGTAGCCTGGGTACCATCCGGTTGGGGGACTATGAGGATTTTGTACTGTTCAGGGATGGGGACGTTGCATCCACGAAGGCTGGCTTCCAGGCCTCCTGATCCTGTCGGTTTCAGGCGGCTGACCGGTCTGTTTTGATCAAGTTGAACAGGAGTCCACGTGTCTGAATCCCGGGATTATGATCTGATCGTTATTGGCGCCGGTTCCGGCGGTGTTCGCCTTGCCCGCATGTCCGCCCAGCAGGGCGCGCGGGTGGCGGTAGTCGAGTCACGGTACCTGGGTGGTACCTGTGTCAACGTAGGTTGCGTACCCAAGAAACTGTTTGTCTACGGTGCCCATGTCGGCGAAGACCTGGAAGATGCAGCCGGGTATGGCTGGCAGGTGCCACGTTCCGACGTGCGCTTTGACTGGCCCACCCTGGTCGCCAACAAGAACGCCGAGATCGAGCGACTGAACGGCATCTACGGTCAACTGCTCGAGGGTGCAGGTGTAACGGTTATCCAGGGAACCGCGTCGTTGCGTGATCCCAACACCGTCGTGGTGGGTGACCGGGAACTGACCACAGACCGCATCACCATAGCCACCGGCAGCTGGCCTTCGATTCCCGATGTGCCCGGGCGTGAGCTGGTGCTCTCTTCCAACGAGATGTTCTATCTGCCGCAGTTGCCCCGCGAGGCGGTCATCTGGGGCGGTGGTTATATCGCCGTGGAGTTTGCAGGCATTCTCGCCGGTCTTGGGGTAGAGACCACCCTGATTTACCGGGGAGAACTGTTCCTTCGCGGCTTTGATGACGACGTTCGTCGTTTCCTCGTTACCGAGCTGGAGAAAAAGGGCATTCGCCTGCGGTTCAACAGCAATATCACTGCGGTCGAAGAGTCTGGCAGCGGATATGCAGTGACCCTGTCGGACGGCAGTGTGATGGAAACGGGCCTGGTGATGGCGGCTACAGGACGCCGGGCACTGACCGATGGCCTGAACCTTGAAACACTGGGCGTGGAATTCACAACCAGCGGCCATGTCCAGGTCGACGAATATTTCCAGACGGCCGTGCCTTCCATCACTGCGCTCGGTGACGTCATTGGCACACCACAACTGACTCCGGTTGCACTGGCCCAGGCGATGGTGCTCTCCCGACGTCTCTTTGGTGATGGTCAGGGGGAGATGGACTATCGCAACATCCCGACAGCGGTTTTCTGCCAGCCGAATATCGGCACCGTGGGCCTGACGGAAGCAGAAGCGAAGGAAGCCGGACACCGGGTCGTGATTTACCGCTCCGAGTTCCGGCCGATGAAACATACCCTCAGCGGTCGTGATGAACGCAGCCTGATGAAACTGGTAGTGGACGCGGATGATGACCGGGTGTTGGGCGCGCATATGGTTGGCGCAGATGCCGGTGAAATCACCCAGGGCCTGGGCGTGGCCCTGAAATGTGGTGCGACCAAGGCAGACTTCGACAGCACCCTCGGAATTCACCCGACATCGGCTGAGGAGTTTGTCACCATGCGTACACCGGTGGCATAAATCGTTCGACAGGTACGGGTAACCGACCCGGGGTTAAAGCGGCACCCAGCGACTCAGTACGCTCCTGAGCTGCTCCTTACGGACGGGCTTGGACAGGTAATCGTTCATTCCCGCTTCCAGGCAGCTTTTTTCCGTACCCGGTAACGCATCCGCTGTCAGGGCAATAATCGGAATCTGGTGCTGTTCTTCCTGGCGCTCCCATTCCCGAATGGCCTGGGCAGCGGCAAAGCCGTCCATGACAGGCATATGGCAGTCCATCAGGATGACGGTAAACGGCGTGTCGGTGCAGGTAACGGACTCGACCGCCTCACGCCCGTTTGTCACGGCTGCGGTGTCAAATCCGAGGCGGTCGAGCAGGGTGCGTGCCACTCGCTGGTTAACCGGGTTATCCTCCACCACCAGCGCCCGCGGAGTTTGCCGTTCCACCCCTTCCTGGGGCGTTGGTTGGCCCTGCGGTGATTCGGGCTGGCTGCCCTGCGCATGACGAATAAGCTCAAAAGGCACTTCAAAGCGAAAACTGGAGCCCTCCTGGAAGTCACTGGCCAGGCTGATATGGCCTCCCATCAGCTCTACCAGCTTCTGAACCAGGGTAAGCCCGATGCCGGTTCCGTCGGTAGTCCGCGAATGGGATGAGTCCAGTTGCTCAAAACTGTTGAATACCTGCTCCAGCTGTTCCGGCGCAATGCCATGTCCATTATCTTCTACTTCGCACGTGATAAAGACACAATCATCAGCCTCCAGGTGCCAGTCCATGGTCACCCTGATGACACCCTGATCCGAGAACTTGATGGCGTTGTCGAGCAGGTTGGCCAGTACCTGTCGATACCGTACTGCGTCACCCGCCACCTCGGGCTCGTCCGGCCAGTTCCCCGAAAGCTCCAGTGCCAGCTGCAGGCCGTGTTGCTCGGCCGCATGCCGGAAACTGGCCATGCAGTTCTCTGCCAGTTCCCTGGGGTTGAACGGACGTGATTGCAGTAACAATGTGCCCTGATCCAGGCGGGAAACATCCAGGATGTCGTTAATAAGGGTCAACAGGTCTTCAGTGGAGCGCCGGGCAGTGTTCAGGTAATCCGCCTGGCGGCCAGTCAGCGGCTGCTCGGAAACCAGGTCTACCATTGCCAGCATGCCGTTCAGTGGTGTGCGTAACTCGTGGCTCATCACTGCAAGGAATTCGGTCTTGGCCTGGCTGGCCTGTTCGGCTTTTTCACGGGCGCTTTCCGAAAGGGCAAGGGTCTGGTCCCGTGATTCCTGCAGGTTCCCCAGGTTGCGGGCCAGCTGGTTCAGGTTATCTTCCAGCTGGGCAAACTCGGCGACCCGGGTGCCCACCGGGGGACTTTCCCGGTAATCCCTGCGGGTCATGGCCATGACCCGGTCAGCAAGTGTTTGCATGGGCTCCAGGAGGGTCGCCGTAAGGCGGTAAATCAGCAGGAGGGCAAAAACCAGCAGTGATATACCGACCACACCGGAGGTAAGCAGGATATCACCGCGCCTTTCGGTCAGACGCTGCTCACTAACTGCAACCTCTACCGTTCCTACCCGCATGGCCCCGCCGGACACCCGGTAGTCCGGCTCGAACCAGTCTTCACTGGCACTGCCCAGGGTCACGGGTAACTGCAGGATATCGGAACTGAATCGGTGAATACCCTCTTGCTGTTGGTCGGCGCCGGGCCACTCGCTGAAGCGCTCGCTACCCACAAACGCCATCTGGTTGCCAACCACATCGGTAACCCGGATCCATTCCAGGCTGGTGCGGCTGCTGGCCTGGCTGAGCAGGTCTTCGAGGACTTCAAGGTTTCCGGAAACGACGGCGTACTCCATGGCCGGGGCAAGGTTATCAACCAAAACCTGGGTGGAATCGAAAAGCTCCTGGCGGGCATCTGTCAGGCGGGCATGGGTGAAAAACACCATCAGCCCGATAAACATCAAAACGGCGGGCAGGGCACCCAATAACAGCAACTGGTTGGCCAGGCTCCTCTTGGCGGTGCGTTGCCTCATGGCCGCACCTCCATTGTCGACTGCCGGAGTAGGGCACGGACTTCTTCCACGATCTGCTCCCGGTCCGGCAGGGGCAGGTTAAGGGACCTGGCAACCTGCCGGTTGATCTCAATGCTGAAGCTATCCGGGTAGGACGGTTCGGGGAGGTTTCCGGTACGTTGCCATTCCCGGACATACTGTGCTGCCCTGGCGGCGTAGTCCGGCAGCGGTACATAGGAGGAGGCAAGCACGCCAGCCCTGATAAAAGCATGGCTGGGGCCTATAACGAGCCGGTTACGTCGATAGGTCGTCAACAGGATATGTTTGATCGTGCGGGGGTTGTAGATGGCATCGTCCGGTGTCGCCAGCAGGAAATCGCCAAAGCTCAGTGCCCGCGACAGGGTCGGAATCAGTGAGTCGTCCCCCGTCACCAGGAACACCCGTGCCTCGATACCATAGTCTGCCAGTTCATCCAGCAGCGGTTCGTATCGACCGGCGTCACCCGGGCGGGCCAGCAAGGCCATCCGGCTGGCCTGGGGGAGGATAGTCCGGCCAATGAGGGCCTGACGAAGCAGTGGCGGATCGTACCAGATGGTAGATATCGCGATTCCGGAATTCTCGGCCACCCCCGCGAGTGTGTCCGAATCAATCAACAGTGCGAGTACCTGCCTTTGTGTGCTGGCTTCCAGCACCCGGGTCAGTGCCTCCTGACCCAGTGTGATGACCGGTCCGGGCGGCCCCTCGAACGTCTGCAGAGACGAAAACCTGCGCACCTCCGTCTCAGGCCCGAGTTGCTGCTGCAGCAGTTCGGTGAATCGCAGGTTGAAGGTGGGGTTGGCCGATCCCTGCAGATAGACCACATCGGCGTTGAGCGGTTGCGCCAAAAGGGCAAGCGGCATCACCAAAAGCAGGACGAACGCCAGTCCCCAATCGGGGAGCAAACCGGCGCGGCGTACTTTTCTGGCTTTGCGGGAAATACAGCTACCCATACCCATCCTGGTCATTATCAGTTTCCTGAAAGGCGGTTCGTCAGAAACGGACACCGGCTTCGAGGAAGAACTGGTTGCGATCCCTGTAGTTGTTGTCTCTGCTCAACAAAGGGTTGTCATTGAGGTAGTGATGCATAATCAGGGCTATATCATAGCTCACCCTGGGGCCGTGCACGGTTTTCGCTAAGCGCAGATCGGCCCGTTGGTAAGGGCCACTGCGGAATTCATCAGCGACATACCAGGCAACGGCTGAACTCCAGTCATTGGAATAACGCTGGATCCAGGCCAGACTGCCCGTGTGACGAACCGATAACCGGCCTTCGCGGGCTACGGTCTCCTGTTGCTCGTCGGGCGACAGCCCGTCATTGGCGGTGTACCACCCTTCCTGGTCCATGTAACCGTAGGTCAACCGAAGCCGTGTGTCACCCAGGTCCAGTGCGGTTTCCAACTCTATACCCTGCTGGTCGATGGCGACGCGATTTCCAAGGTCATAGTCTTCGATATTGATAATGCCTGCTACCAGGTCCCTGAGCTCGTCATAGAAGTATCGAATTTCGGTGGAAACCACGCCACTTCCCAGACGGAACTGGCCGTAATAGCTGATTTCCCTGCTGGTAATCCGTTCCTCATCCAGATCACCGGGAGCTTCTGTATAGTAGCTTGAAAAGTCTACCGGGCTGACGGAGTCAAACTCCTCATCGATGCGCTGGCCTTCGAGGTCGCTGTAGATTGACGGGCTGACGTTTCTCGGGGTGTACGCCCAGTCTGCACGTTGTTCCAGGGCGTCGGGAGTACGGACCGCCCGTGAGTAGACAAAGCGCAGGGACTGGTTCTCGGTCAGGTGCAGGTTGGTAGCGAGCCGGGGGGACAGGAAGCTGTCGTCCATCAGCGAGGTATGTTCGTAGTTCGCGCCAGCGTTGAAGGTCAGCCAGTAAAGCGGCGTATATTCCAGGTTTGCAAAAAGGCGGGACTGGTAAATGTTGCCACTTCCCCCGAAATAGGTTTCAGATTCGTAGCCATCTTCCCGATAGCCCAGGCCACTGACCAGTCTCAGATCGGGATTGATCTCCCAGGTATCCTGGAGCTCGAACTCCAGCCGGTGCTGATTGAGATCCTCATTGAGCCTGGCGCACATGGGAGCAGGGGTGCCTCCGAGCTCGATGCAGCTGATCCAGTCCTTGTCACGGTTGTACCGCTGGTAGCTGGTCTGGAATTCGATCAGGTGTTTATCCAGTCCGCTGAAACCATAGGTCGCCTGCAGATAATAATCCCGGACTTCGTCGTCCGGGTTGTTCTGAATGCCCAGGTCTGAACCAATCTTTATCGGGTCATCCTGGTCAATGCCGTCAACTATACCGGCGCGGAGCTCGAGAGAGTGCTGGGGGGAGGGCTGTACAACCCCGTCATAATAGAATTGATTGAATTCGAAACCATCCCGAATCGGTGCCTTGCGCAGCTGACTGCCGGTGTCGTATTGAAAATCGAATCCGTCCGACTCCTTGCGGTGCCAGGCAACCCGCCAGCTGTAATCGTCCCGGGTACGGCCGTGGTAGGCGGTATAGTTGCGAATACCGGGACCACCACCCTGGACGTGCAGACCGGTGCCTGCCGTATTCTCCGGCGACATTGTAATAATATTGATGGACGCCAGGAACGCGTTGTTGCCATAGGCGGCGGAGTTGGGCCCCCGGCTGATTTCGACGCGATCAATCAGTTCTATGGGAACCGGCATGGCATTCCAGTCAACGTCCGCAAGGCTGGGCAGGTACCCGGTACGCCCATCAATCAGAACCTGCAGCCGCCGCTGTTCATAGGCTACGGTGCCGTGATAGCTCACCGTTGGCTGATTGCTCTCAACGGCGGCCACTGTCATGCCCGGCACCAGGCGAAACACATCGGCCAGCGAAACCATACCGAGATCGCGGATGGTCTCGCCGGAAATGACAGTGGTGGTGCCTGGCACCCGGGCTTTGGGCTGGCGTAGCCTGGCAGTGGTGAGGACTTCGGGAACAGCGCTATAGCCGCCTTCTGGCACGTCCGTTTCGCCTAGTGCGAGCCAGGGCGGCACTTCGGATTCACTGGCACCAGCCTGTGGTGAGGACAAGGCCAGGCCAAGGCCGAGCACAAGCATCAAACCAGCTGGTTTGACCGGTGGGCTAGCGTTGCCAAGTTTGTGGTTCATGGTAATTAGGGCCTTACCGGAGACGAGCCTGATGAATATTGTTTTAAGATTAGCTCAGGAATTGGCATGATATCGGAAAGTCAGCCGCCTGCAACCAGGAGCACCGTGATTCATGAACTGTTGGGAAATACTGGGCATTGAGCCAACCCGCGATAACGCCCGGATCCGGGAGGCTTTCGAGCAGCAAAGCAAGTTTGCTGAGGGAGAAGAGGCCCGGCGGCTGGAAGCAGCCTATCACAACGCTATGGAAGAGGCCGGGCACCCGGTGTCCACTGCTGGCCCCGTGTCCGCAGGTGAGGCGCAGCAACAACCGCAAGAGCCCCCTGGCAACGAGGCTTCCGGCTGGCAGGCGGAGTCACGCAGCGCGCCCCTGTCTGGCAGCGAGCAACAAGTCGTCCGGGAAGTGGTCATCCAGGTTAATGCCATGCTTAATGACCATGTCCGGTCCCAGGATGTGGCGATCTGGCGAGCCATCCTGACAGAACCGCCGGCGGACCAGGACCATGTGCGGGCCGCCATCGGCGTTGAGCTGGAACCACGACTTCGCCCCCTTGCCGATGAATCCCGCCTGCCGGCACCGGTGGCACGCTTCCTGGGCGACTGGTTCGGCTGGTATGGCATGACAGACGCCCTGGACCGGCAGGAAGAGGGTGATGTTGCACTCGACGATGCCGGCCGCTATCAGGGCATCAGCTTTCCCGCTGATCATGGCGACGACAATGCGCAACAGGAACGTCCCCAGATGACAAACTTCTGGCCTGCGGTTCTCGGCTGGATTGTGGGTATTATTATCCTTACGAGCCTGTTCGGTGCGCTGACCGGGGGAGGCGGCTGAGCCAGCGGTTAGCCAGGGGCTGCCCCAACTCAGGGTTTGCCGGCGGCTGCCGGTTCATTTGCCGCCTCAATAAGCCGGCGGTAGCGCTGTGCCAGCATGGCCCCGACGATGACCTGTATCTGGTTGTAGCACATGATGGGCAGCACGATCATGCCAAACCCCGGGTGACCGGAAAACAGCACCTTGGCCATGGGCAATCCCGACGCCAGGCTTTTCTTCGAACCGCAAAATACCACGGCCGCCTCGTCCTCCAGGCTGAACCCGAAGCGTCGTACCAGCAGGTGCGCCACAAGCATAAAGAACCCCAGCAGGGCAAAGCACAGCACGATAGTCAGCCCGATAGCGGTTAGCGGCAAGTTCTCCCACAGTCCGCTCACCACGGAATGGGAGAACGCCGAGTAAACGATCAGCCAGATTACGCACTGGTCATACCGTGACGCGAGGTTTTCGTGACGTGCCAGAAAGCCACCCAGCCAGGGGCGCATGGCATGTCCGACTGCAAAGGGCAACAGCAACTGCACCACGATATCCTTCAGTGCTTCGAGTACCGAAAAACTGCCGCCACCTGAGGTACTGACCAGCAGGATCAGCAGGAAAGGCGTGAGCATCATACCGAATACGTTGGAGGCAGCCGCACTGCAGATCGCTGCAGGGACATTACCGCGCGCCATTGCCGTGTAGGCGATGGACGACGATACCGCTGAGGGCAGGACCCCGAGATAGAGAAAACCCAACCCCAGGTCTTCAGGCATCCATCGGGGAGCAATGCCACTCAGTGCATTGACGGGCAGCACCATCAGGGGAAAGAAGACAAAGGTGAAGGCAGTGATAATAATGTGCAGGCGCCAGTGGGTCGCACCGTCGATGATCTGTTGCCGCGACAGGGCTGCGCCATGAAGAAAGAAAAGCAGGGCAACTGCGACCGTACCGGCCACGGATAGAGCCTCCGCAGCACTCCCTCTCACGGGCAGGAAGGTCGCCAGCACGATGGCGCCCAGAAGTAGCAAAGTGAAGGTATCGAGGCGGAATTTCATGCCTCAGGCTCCTCCAAGGCGATAAGGCTGGGGAGGCAATCATCCTATGATCGATTCATTAATTCAAGGTCATGGGTCATACCCTGAAAGTCGTTCTATACTTCAGGTCAGCATCAGGAACTCCGGCGATAGAAGCTCCCGCCGCAGACTCCTTGCCACCACTTACTTTCACTGCAACGAGGTCCTCATGGAAAAACCGGTTCACACATTGTCAGAACTGTTTGAGCAGTTGGGGTTGCCCAGTGATAGCGATGCCATTGAAGCCTTTATTGCGGAACATCGACCATTGCCAGAGGGCACACGGCTGCCAGACGCACCTTTCTGGAACGAAAGCCAGCGCCATTTCCTGAAGGAGGAATGGGAGGAAGATGCAGACTGGGCAGAACTGGTGGACACCCTGAATAACCGGCTGCGCTGATGCCGGTTATCCAACTGGAAAGGCGGAACGCCGGGGGCTCAGAACCTCAGCAGGGCTGATCCCCAGGTGAAGCCGCCGCCGAAGGCTTCCAGAAGAACCACTTCATTGCGCTTGATGCGGCCGTCACGCACGGCAACATCCAGGGCCAGGGGTATGGAGGCCGCCGAGGTATTGCCGTGCTGATCCACAGTAACCACTACCTGGTCCATGGACATGTTCAGTTTCTTCGCGGTCGCAGCAATGATCCTCAGGTTGGCCTGGTGGGGCACCAGCCAGTCGATGTCTGACTTTTCCATCTGGTTGGCGGCCAGGGTTTCGTCAACAATCTTGCCGAGGGTGTTGACCGCAACCTTGAAAACCTCGTTACCCTTCATCTCGATAAAGGCCTTGCCGGCCTTGACCTGGTCGTAGTTGGAGGCGATCCCGCAGGGCACGTGGAGCAACTCTTCATACTGGCCGTCTGCGTGGATATGGGTAGACAGAATACCGGTTTCTTCGTCCGCCTCCAGGATCACGGCTCCAGCCCCGTCACCAAACAACACGCAGGTGCCCCGGTCTTCCCAGTTGACGATTCGGGAAAAGACCTCTGCACCAACCACCAGAGCCTTGCGGCTGCTGCCCGTGCGAACGAATTTATCTGCCACTGACAGGGCATAGACAAACCCGCTGCAGACCGCCTGGATATCGAACGCCGGGCACCCCTGAATGCCAAGACGGGCCTGCAGGATGCACGCGCAGCTGGGGAAGATCTTGTCAGGTGTCGAGGTCGCAAAGACAATCAGGTCGATGTCCTGCAGCTCAACCCCAGCCGCTTCGGCGGCTCGCCGGGCAGCGACTTCGGCCAGGTCAACGGTGGTCTGATCGGGGGCCGCCACATGGCGCTGCGAAATGCCGGTACGCTCCCTGATCCACTGGTCGGTGGTATCCACCATTTTTTCCAAGTCTTTGTTGGTCAGGGCATTTTCCGGCAGGTAGGACCCTGTGCCGGTAATTCTGGCGTATGGCATGCGTGACGTTTCCCGGGATTGCAAAATGTTGTAAAAGTCGAAGTTTAAGAACGCATCCTACACTGTATCAAGCATTTGGGGTTATTAGCGATTTGTCAAAGAGGCGCGAGCACCGTTTTCTTCGATGAATCGGCAACCGGGAACATGGGCGAGCGCGCGGTTTCCGCCCCAGGAGCTTTTAGGCGCTGGCCAAGTATCATGACATTCCCGACATTGCAGGTGCGGAGTTGCACCTTTAGGGTTCAGGAACTCGTAACCGGAGGGCCCCGACATGAATGAACACACGATCCCGGCAACCATGAAGGCCATGGTGCTGACCGGCCATGGCGAGACCGAAAAACTGGTTTACAGGGAGGATGCCGCCACACCTGCCCCGGGGCGCGGCGAAGTTCTGGTGAAAGTGACGGCAACCGCCAAGAACAATACCGACCGCAAAGCCCGTGAAGGGCTATACCCCACCAAGGACAAGGGCGATGTGACCTCCTTCGCCATGGGCGGCGAGCCAACGCTGACGTTCCCCAGAATCCAGGGGGCGGATATCGTAGGCCGTGTGGTCGCGGTAGGTGAGGGCGTGGATGAAGCCCGCATCGGCGAACGAGGCCTGCTGGATTTTAACTTGTATCCGGACGACCGCCGGGGCATCAACCTGACACCGGACTATTATGGCCACGGCGCTGATGGCGGTTTCGCCGAATATGTGGCAGTGCCGTCCGATCAGTTTCACCACGTGGCCAACCCGGAGCTGGCCGATGCCGAGCTGGCGTCCATGGGCATGTGCTCCTACCAGACCGCCTACCACATGATGACGTCGGCCCGGATCAAAAAAGGCGAACGCGTGCTGGTCACCGGGGCCAGCGGAGGCGTGGGCACGGCTCTGATCCAGCTCTGCCGCATTGTGGGGGCCATACCCTACGCCCTGAGCCAGCAAAGCAAGGCCGAGGCCCTGAAAAGACTGGGCGCCGAGGCCGTCCTGGACCGCTCTCACATGGACAACTTCGAGGAACGCGTCAAAGCGGTGACCGGCGGAGCACCTTTCGACGCCGTCATGGACCTGGCGGGTGGCGAGATGACCAATCAGTTCATAGACGCCATGATCTTTGATATGCCATCGCGACAGGACTATCCGCGCCTGAGTATCGCAGGCGCCAGCGCCGGCAATCTAACCGGGATCATGTGGACGCGGATCTACCTCTACCAGGTCCAGATATTCGGCGTCTCCCACGGCACCCGCGAGGAGGCAGAACAGTTGATCGAATGGATCCGCAACGGCCAGCTCAAACCCGTCCTGCACGCGACTTTCCGTTTGTCAAAGCTGCACGATGCCGAGCACTATTTCGTCAACCGCGGCAGTGGCTACCTGGGCAAGATCGTTATCGTGCCGGATTCAGAGTGGGCCGAGCATGGAGAGCCGTTCGGGCTGACCTGAGACGTTGAACCTGCCCGGGACAATGGCGAGCATGGTGCATTATCGCCCCAAACAACTATCCTCAGGGAGAACCATTCAAACTTTCCAGTTGCGTTTGGCTGCGTTAAACAAACCTGCGTAGCCCTTCCGACCAGGACAGGACCAGAACCAGATGAACATCATTGTTATCGGCGCCGGAATCATGGGAACCACCTTTGCTACCCTGGCAAAGGAGCTGTCACCGGACCTGGATATCACCATACTGGAGCGGCTGGACCGGGCCGGGGCAGGGAACTCCTGGGCCTTCAACAACGCTGGCACGGGCCATGAGGCCAACTGTGAGCTCAACTATACCCCGGTAGACGGAGAGATCATCGCGGTTGAAAAAGCCCTGAAAATCCATGCCCAGTTCAATGTTGCCAAGCAGTTCTGGGCTCACCTGATCGAAAAGGGCGCCATTAAAGACCCCGGTGTCTTCATCAGACAAACCAGGCACTGCACCATCGTTCCGGAACCCGCCATCGAAGAACTGCGCCTGAGATTCAAGGAAATGTCCGCGCATCATTTTTTTGAGCAGATGCGCTACTCGGAAGACTTCGACGAAATCAAAAGCTGGATTCCCTATACCATGGAAGGGCGGCCACACCACGAGAAAATGGCGGCAACCGTCGTTGAAACAGGCACGGACGTAAACTTTGGTGCGTTAACCGAGCACATGGCCAGGCATGCCGAGCATGACCTTGGCGTAAAATTCGAATACGGCACCCACGTCAGACGTGTGCACAGAAGCCCCTCTGGAAGCTGGCTTATCGAAGCGGTACAAGGAGACAAGCCGGTTCAGCACAAGGCGGATGTGCTCTTTGTCGGTGCCGGCGGGGGCGCTTTTCCGCTACTGAAAAAGAGCCATTTGCCGTTCAGGAACCGGTTCGCCGGCTTTCCCGTGGGTGGACGGTTTCTTCAGACGCCAATCAGCCCGGAGCAGGCGGAATATTACACTGCCAAGACTTATGGCAAGGCAAAGGTGGGCGCGCCTCCCATGTCAGTCCCGCACCTGGATTTGCGGGTAGTGGAGGGCAAGCACTACCTGTTATTTGGACCGTTTGCCTCATTCAAACCGGTCCTCGAGCGCGGTCGCGGCTTTCTGGATTACCTGAAATCCATCCGTGCCCACGATCTACCCGGGTTTTTCAGTGTGTTTTTTGAACATTTCCCACTGGTGAGGTATCTGGTTTCGGAGACGTTTAAAGGCGAAAAGAGCATGTTCGAAGAGCTCGACAGCTTTGCGCCGGGCCTGAGCACAAAATTTGACTGGAAGCCAATCGAAGCTGGCCAGCGGGTACAGATCATCAAGGACGGAGACCTGCAGATGGGCACGGAAATCCTTGTCTCCGAAGACAAAACCTACGGTACGCTCTTGGGGGCGTCACCGGGAGCGTCGGTGTCGCCCGAAGTGATGCTGCGATGCCTTGAGCAGTTGATTCCCTCAGTGTTCACCAAAGAGGAAGCCCGCAAAAAGAAGAGCGAGATCTTTCCCGAAGATGACCTGGACACCTTGATCGGGCAACCGGATCGTTACCGGGAGATCCGCGATGCCGTCAATCAGCGGCTGGGGATTGTCCCGGACGAGGCGTGACAAAACGGGTTGAAGGCACGCCAGCCCCCCATCAAAGCCCTGTGTGAGGACTGTCTATGCAACAGCGACTGCCCCGCGAGACACCCCCGGTTGTCGAAACCCTCGACGATGTCGCGCCGTTGGCAGACTATTCATTCATCGACACGCTCAACCGTGATCCTGGCGCGAAAGCAGACGGAGCCGACCACGCGCCAAGACAGGTCTTCTCGGGCCACTATGTTCCGGTCCAGCCCACGCCCATAGAAAACCCTGAATACGTCGCCCACGGGAAGAATCTTTTTCACGAGCTGGGATTCGCCGACAGCCTGGCGCAGTCCGACGACTTCATCCGCATGTTCTCCGGCGACTTATCCGGGGTTCCCGCGCCTCTGCATAACGTTGGCTGGGCGTGTGGCTACGCACTTTCCATCTACGGCAATGAGTTCTACCAGCAGTGCCCGTTCCAGACCGGCAATGGCTACGGCGATGGTCGTGCTATTTCCGTGCTCGAGGCTGTCATCAACGGGCAGCGCTGGGAAATGCAGTTGAAAGGGGCAGGGCGCACACCCTACTGCCGGGGCGCGGACGGCCGGGCTGTTCTGCGGTCCAGTGTGCGGGAGTTCCTGGCCCAGGAGCACATGCACGCGCTCGGCGTGCCCACATCACGATCCCTGAGCCTGTACGTGTCAAAAACCGAGCAAGTCAGGCGCCCGTGGTATTCGGAGGGCTCACGCTCAGCAGATCCCGATATTCTTGTATCCGAGCCCGTTGCCATCTCGACCCGTGTGGCTCCGTCGTTCATCCGGGTAGGGCAGCTTGAGCTATTCGGTCGTCGTGCCCGCAAGCAGGAACACCCGCAGGCAATGGAGGAGCTCGAGAAGCTCGTGCTGCACCTGATCGATCGTGAGTACAGTGACGTTATTGATCAGTCACTGCCCACCGCCGATAAAATCGTGTTGCTTGCACGGGAGTTCCGCAGTCGGCTGACATCACTGGTGGCGAACTGGATCCGCGTGGGCTACTGCCAGGGGAACTTCAACAGCGATAACTGTGCAGCTGGCGGCTTTACGCTGGATTATGGGCCCTTTGGTTTCATTGATGTGTTTGATCCACAGTACCAGCCATGGACCGGTGGCGGGGCGCATTTCTCGTTTTTGAATCAACCCATGGCGGCAGAACGCAACTTTCACTCCTTTTGTTCGGCGTTGCGGCCGTTGCTAACGTCGGATTCGAACTATTTGCAGCAACTCGATGAAATTGAGGGTGATTTCCTGCAGGTCATGCAGGCGAAGATGGAAACGATGTGGGCTGCCAAGCTCGGACTCGACGCTTTCGACGCGGAACTGTTCCGCGAACTGGCAATGCTGATGATGCAAACTCCGGTCGATTACACCATGTTCTTCCGTGAACTCTCGTCTTTGCCAGATAACATCGAACCGC
Organism: Marinobacter bryozoorum; assembly: GCF_023156245.1. GTDB lineage: Bacteria > Pseudomonadota > Gammaproteobacteria > Pseudomonadales > Oleiphilaceae > Marinobacter > Marinobacter bryozoorum. The sequence goes on along the minus strand of NZ_JAKZAH010000003.1, from coordinate 76,145 downwards.
TAAGGAAAAGCTTTTACCAGGGCCCGACCTATGCCGCAAACCCTGATGGGATGGACAGGCGCTGGTCAGCGTGGCTCGCAAACTGGCAATCGCTCACTCAATCCCGTTCTCGTGAAGAGCTTTCCAACCAGATGAAGCTCGTCAACCCGAAGTACAGCCTGAGGGAATGGTTCGTTGTGCCTGCCTATCAGCAAGCCGCAGCCGGGGATTACACCTTGCTGCGGGAACTGCAAGATGTCATCACTCAGCCATACGCGGAGCAATCTGAGGACGTGGAGAAGAAATACTTCAGACTGAAGCCGCCGGGGCTTTCCGATGTGGGCGGGGTATCGCATCTGAGCTGCTCATCATGATTCGAAATGGCGCAACCCCGGGTTCTTCCTATGTGGTCGTCGAGAACCCTTTTGATCAGTCCTCATTTCCAACCCAGTACTGCGCATAATGTATATTATGTTAAATACGATATGGAAGAGAGAGCAGGAACCCGGCTTAGCCTGTTCCCTGTAACTCGGCCTCGAAATGCTCCAGCAGGTTGTCCACCACGCGCTGCCCCATCGCCAGCCGGGTCTCGGTTGTGCCGCTGGCGTAGTGTGGGGTCAGGACAACATTATCCAGCGCGAGCAAGGCGTCCGGTACGTGGGGCTCTTCAGCGAGCACATCAAGCCCGGCTGCCCGAATTCGACCCTGCTCCAGGGCACGTATAAGCTCCGGCTGGTCCACAGTGCTGCCGCGGCCCACATTTATCAGTATGCCTTCTGGCCCCAGTGCATCGAGCACCTTCCCGTCTACCATGTTCTCCGTGGCGGGGCCGCCAGGGACGATGACCACCAGGAAGTCACTGGCCTCCGCTAATGACACGACGGAATCGTGATAGGTATACGGAACGTCGGGATTGCGGTTGCGTTGATGGTAGGCAATGGGCATGTCAAAGGCCGCCGCCCGCTTGGCGAGCGCCTGGCCGATCTTGCCCAGGCCAAGGATACCCAGACGTTTGCCTGTCATCCGGTTCCCCAGCGGCAGATCTTTCAGCCAGCGGCCGGCGCGGACGTTTCGCTCGGCCTGCATGAGCCGTCGGCTCGTTGCCAGCATCAGGGCAATGGCGCCATCGGCAACATCCTCTGTGAGTACCCCTGGTGTGGTTCTGACGCTGATTCCCCTGGCTTCGGCGATATCCACATTGAGCGCGTCGGTTCCCACCCCGGATGACGAAATAATCTCCAGCTTCGGTAACGCGCTCAGTAGGTGTTCCGGCGCCCCCTGCGCGGCATTGGTCAGCAGTCCCCGGATTGATCCTCCCACCTCCTGCAGGAAGGCGCCGACCTCATTCCTTTCTTCCGGCAGTCGGTGAAGTCGGAACCGTTTTTCCAACTGGGGAAGTACGTTGGGGGGTAAACGCCCTGCTATCAGGATATCAATGGCCATTACCGGACTCCTCTTCTTGACCTGAAATGAGCTTCAGATTCGATGAGCACATTGATCAAGCATGCCCGGCTACCTCGTGGGGAACATAGTGTTCTTCGAGGCGCTCCATTTCCCCGGTTGTCAGCTGGATGTCCAGGGACGCCAATGCATCGTCCAGTTGTTTTTCCTTGCTGACACCGACGATGGGTGCGGTGACAACCGGGTTGGCGGCCACCCATGCCAGCGCAATCTGGGCCATGGGGAGGTTTCGCTCCTGGGCGATAGTATTCAGCGCATTAATCACTGGCTGGTCAATATCGCTGCCCAGGTGCCATTTACGGGTATTCTCGTCGGTACGCCCACGAGTGGTTGCCGCGCCCTGCCCCTGCGCCTTGCCAGCAAGTACGCCACGGGCCAGTGGGCTCCAGGGTATAACGCCCACGCCCTGGTCCCGGCAGAGTGGAAACATCTCCCGCTCCTCTTCCCGATAGACCAGGTTGTACATGGGCTGCATGCTGACAAACCGTGTCCAGCCGTTGCGGTCGGCCACATGCTGGGCCTTGGCAAACTGCCAGGCAAACATGGATGACGCGCCGATGTAGCGTGCCTTGCCCGCTTTCACGACGTCGTGAAGCGCTTCCATGGTTTCCTCGATGGGGGTGTCGTAGTCCCAGCGATGAATCTGGTAGAGGTCGATGTAGTCCGTGCCCAGCCGCTGAAGCGAGCCGTCAATGGCATCCATGATGTGTTTGCGGGACAGGCCGCCCCGATTGGCGCCCTTTCCGATCGGCATGAATACCTTTGTCGCGAGGACGAATTCCTCGCGGTCGGCATAGTCTGTCAGCGCGCGACCGACTACCCGTTCCGATTCGCCCTCGGAGTACATGTCGGCGGTATCGAAGAAGTTGATGCCGGCGTCCAGTGCCTTTTTCAGGAAGGGTCGGCTGGCCTGTTCGTCCAGTACCCATTCCCGCCAGTCCGGGGTGCCATAGGTCATGGTACCCAGGCACAAGGGGGAGACTTTCAGGCCGCTGTTTCCTAAACGCCGGTATTTCATGGCTGCACTCCTGGCTCCGATGTACTGATTCGGACCCTAAATATGGCCAACCGGCGCAAGGAAATCAAACAGGTATATCCGTCTTTGTTCCTCACTCGGCGAGCATCACCGGTCAGTTTGAGTTTTCCGCCTCCGGTAGTTCAGCGATCTCTTCGATAGCGTTGTACTCGCACTCAGCCTCCGCCAGGAAACTGTCGGTGGAATCCACCAGTACGTTGTCGTCAGCCATAAACCGACGTCCGAGCAAAGCCGGGTAGGTAAAGCGGCCGCGATCAGTCAGGGAAAACTGTGTTTCATGGGTTTTGCCGGCAATACAGAACTCCATAAGCACAACGTAACGCCTCTGGGATGGCGCCCCTTTGCGCTTGATGAGTACGGTGCGCTCTACCGGACGCTCGAATTCCAGCACTATGCCTTCATTTTCCGGTGAGTCGATGTCGTTGTGGTCGTCCAGTGGCAGGCGAAACCTGACCCACTCTTCTCCATTTTTTTCGAAACCTTCAATATCCGTGGCGTGCAGCGAAGAGGTCTTCGCGCCGGTGTCCAGACGGGCCTTCATACGCAAGCCGGTATCTTTCATCACGACCCATTCCACGAAGCCCATTTGTTCCGCAGGCTCGGACTTTGTCTCATCGTTTGTGGTGGCGATGACACCACCATGAAACAGAAGACTGGCAGTTGCGAACAACCCCAGGACCAGACCATGCGATGACTTTTTGGAAACCATAGACACGTACCTCCTCGATTCGTTGACGTTCAGGTTTCTTACGAACTCATTGATTCAGAAGTTTACGTGACACACTTCGCAATGTTCAGTGTCTGTCCTGTAACTTGCCAGTTAAGGGTCCTGGCTCTACACCCCGCCATAGCGGGCCTGAAGAGAGCTTCTCAGGCGGAGTGGCTGCGGGATTGGCTGAATGCCTTGAGGTCCGGGAAGAATGTGAGGAAACGGGCTTCCAGCTCGCGATCAAGTGGACGGATCTCCTCGATAATACCGGCAAACTGGTGGCGGAACCGAATGCGCTGGGCAACCCGGTCCATGGCTGCGCCAACCTTTTCGAGGTCCTGGTAGGCGTGAAACCAGTCGTGGGTGACCATGCTCCGGGTTACCCGGGCCATCTCGGCAGGCATCAGCTGCTCGCCCTGCTCCAGGTCCCGGTACAGCTCAGCGATAAACCGGCTGCGGTCGCCTTGTCCGAAACGGTCCCAGTGTCGTAACAGGTAGTGGTCGAAGAGGATATCCAGGGCAATGCCGGCGAAGCGGCGCCTTTCGGTTGAGAACAGGGCCTTGCATGCCAGTACCTCGGGGTGGGCATCGGTATAGGCATCCACGGCCCGGTGGTGTTCCAGCCCTGCCCTCACCCCCTTCGGCAACCGGTCGGTATCCAGGCCCTGGGCGAAATCGCCGAGCAGGTTGCCCACCCGGGACTCCACCGTCGGGCGGGCCAGATAAAGGTGGGCAAAGTGATTCACAGGGACAACACGTTACGCAGGAACCGTCCGATGGCGTGGATTTCTTCCAGGCAGACTGCGTGCTCCATGGGATAGGTCTCATAGTCCACGCTGTAGCCCATATCCCGGAGTTTTGCGACGGAATCGCGACCCAGGGCTTCCGGCACCATTGGGTCGTGGGTGCCGTGGAACACACTGATGGGGATGTCCCGATTGGCTTCGGAACAATTGACGGAGTCTGCTGTTGCAAAATAGGTGGACAGGGCGAGGATTCCCGCCAGTCGCTTCGGATAACCCAGGCCCAGCTCATAGGCCACGGCCCCGCCCTGGGAAAAGCCGGCGATCACAATGCGTTCTGGCTTCACGCCCCGCTCCAGTTCCTGTTCCACCAGGGCTGCCACGGCCTCTGCGGATGCCACCAGCTGGTCCTTGTCTACGGTACGGCCCAGTTCCAGGGATTTGATGTCATACCAGGCCGGCATACGGATACCGCCATTGATGGTGACGGGCATTTCCGGCGCATGGGGGAAGATAAAGCGCACGCTGGCGTCCTGTGGCAGGCCCAGCTCCGGTACCACCGGCTCGAAATCATGGCCACTGGCACCGAGGCCATGGAGCCAAATAACCGCGGCGTCCGGGTTCTCACCGGTATCGAGCTGGATATAGTCGAGTTTCTGCATGTTACCTCTCGGGTTCGGTCTGGTGCGTTTGTTGCGCGTTCAGGGCAGTCAGCGAACTGATCACCGGGTTGGCGTACATGGCGACCAGGTACGGGCGGATCGCTTCATCACAGGCATTAATCCGCCGTTCGAGCTCTTTACTGGCGGCCTCGAGCTCTGCCGGGGTCCAGCTCTCGGCGGTGACCACCTCCTCGCTTACATTCTCCGGCGTGTCATGGGCCGAAGGGTGCATGCCCCGCATGTTGTAAGCCACCAGGTTAGACGCGTGCAGGTGGTAATTGGCGTGGATTTCACCATCTATATGGGCAGCCAGGTCTTTCGCATTGTCCGGCGCATCCTCAATGGGTAAGCCGAAATGAACATGGACGTGGCCCTTGAATCCGGTCAGGCCCTTGACGATCTGTTCCGAATCTTCGTTTTCCGCCTTGGTGTAACTGCCAGTCCGCTCGCGGGTTTCCAGTTCACGGGCCTTGTCGGCGTCACAGGGATCATACTCGTAGGCAATGGAAACAGGCACAATCCGCATGCGGTCCATGGCCTCGGCGAAGCCCAGCCCCTCTTTTTTCCGGCTCATGTAGAACATCTTGATGATGGCCGGATCGGTGAGATCAACCCCGTCCTTGGCCCGGCCTTCCCGCTGGGCGATCCAGATACTGTGGCCATCATCCAGGCTATGGTTGATAAAGCCGGAAAGGGTCAGGAACACCTGCCGCATCTCCCGCGGACTCTGGATGTCCCTCTGTACAACGAAGCTCTTGTTAAGCCGCATCATTTCAGCGAACACCGGATTCTTCAGCAGGTTATCACCGATCGCGATGCGGGTGGTGTCAAACCCGTGCAGGTGAAGCAGGTGATTGATCACCATGGGATCAAACACAATGTCCCGATGGTTGCAGATAAACAGGTAGGAGCTGGTCGGATCCAGGCGATCAAGGCCCGAGGACGTCAGCCTGGAAGTGGTGTGGTTAACCAGCTCAGTGACGTGGTCTGCCACACGCAACTGAATGTCGCGAACAGTGCGAGCGCTGCCAAACTGCTTCCACAACCAGGACTTGACCCGCTTGCGCAACAGGCCTGGAAACCAGCGGGCAAGGAACGGCGAGCGAAAGCGGCCCACCATCAACAAGAAGTCGGGGTCGTTGGACAGACGCTTTACCGCGCCTTCGACCTCGTCATCCCCGTAGGGACGTATCGCATCAAATTCCTGCATTACAATCCTGTTTTTATTGCCTTTTCTGAAAAACGACAAGATCCGGCGTGGTGGGCCGGCATGAAAAACGGCGCTATTGTATCGCGGCGAGGGCCGTCGCGCCTCCTCCCGACAACCCGCCCGTGGTTTTGTTATCATCCCGGCTTCGTTTCAGAACCGGCTCCCACACCCATGGACCCATACACGGATTTCGACAGCCTCAGTACAGAAAAGCCCGTAATCCCTTCCGTCAGTCCGGAACAGGTACTGCACGAAGTGTTCGGTTACGAGTCTTTCCGACCATTGCAGGGGGACATCGTCCACGAGTTGGTGGCCGGGAGCAATGCCCTGGTTCTGATGCCTACCGGGGGCGGCAAGTCGTTGTGCTATCAGATACCGGCCATGGTGCGCCCGGGTACCGGTATCGTGATCTCCCCACTGATTGCGCTGATGCAGGACCAGGTGGCGGCGTTAAACCAGCTGGGCGTCCGGGCGGCGTTCCTGAACTCGTCCATGGCACCGGAACAGGCCTGGCAAACCGAGAATGCCCTGCTTCGTGGTGAGCTGGACCTGGTGTACTGTGCCCCTGAACGACTGCTGCAACCCCGCATGCTGGAGCTACTGGAGAGCGCCTCGCTGTCACTGTTCGCCATTGACGAGGCCCACTGTGTGTCCCAGTGGGGCCATGATTTCCGCTCGGACTATCTCGGCCTGAGCATGCTCGCTGAGCGCTTCCCGGCCGTTCCCCGGATCGCGCTTACCGCGACGGCAGACGAACGTACCCGCAAGGAAATCGCCGAGCGCCTCGCCCTGACCGATGCAAGGCATTTCATCAGCGGCTTCGACCGGCCCAATATCCAGTACCGAATTGCGCCCAAAACCAATGCCAACAAACAGTTGCTGGATTTTATCGGTGAAGAACACTCTGCGGATTCCGGCATTGTCTATTGCCTGTCCCGCAACAAAGTCGACGCCACTGCACGCCTGCTGCAGCAAAAAGGCTACAACGCCCTGCCCTACCATGCCGGCCTGACAGCCGAGGAACGGGCCGGGAACCAGGAGCGTTTCCTGCGGGAAGAAGGCGTTATCGTCGTCGCGACCATTGCGTTCGGGATGGGTATCGACAAGCCGGATGTGCGCTTTGTCGCTCACCTGGACCTGCCCAAAAGCCTGGAAGCCTATTACCAGGAAACCGGCCGGGCCGGGCGCGACGGCAACCCGTCCACCGCCTGGATGGTCTACGGCCTGCAGGACGTGATCAAGCTGCGCCAGATGCTGGAAGCCTCCCAGGGCAACGATCATTTCAAGCGGGTTGAGCGCCAGAAAATGGATGCCATGCTGGGCCTGTGTGAGATAACGACCTGCCGCCGCCAGGCCCTGCTGCGCTATTTCGGGGATGTGCTTGATGAGCCCTGTGGCAACTGCGATACCTGCCTGACCCCGCCGGAAACCTGGGACGGTACCGAAGCCGTGCGCAAGGCGTTGTCCTGTGTCTACCGCACCGGCCAGCGGTTCGGGGTCAACTATGTTATCGATGTGCTGCGGGGGGCAGACAACGACCGTATTCGCCAGGCCGGCCACCAGGCGATTTCCACCTGGGGCATCGGTACGGAGTTATCAGCCACCCAGTGGAAGTCGGTGTTCCGGCAACTGGTGGCCAACGGTTACCTGCGCGCGGATCCGGAAGGCTATGGTGCCCTGGTGCTCACGGAACAGTGCCGTTCGGTATTGCGCGGCGAAGTCACGATAGAACTGCGCAGGGACCCGGAGCGGAAGGCGTCCAGACGCACGTCGAAACCGAAGGCCAGTGCGGACCGAAGCCAGCACATCCAGGACCCGGCCGGCTGGGAAGCACTGCGGGCAAAACGCAAGGAGCTGGCCGATGAGCAGGGAGTGCCGCCCTATCTGATCTTCCACGACGCTACCCTCCAGGAACTGCTGGAGCGGCGGCCTGCTGACCGGGACGAAATGTCCCTGATCAGCGGTGTAGGTACCGCCAAGCTTGAGCGTTACGGCGATATTTTCCTGGACCTGTTGAACTCCCTGCCCGGCGACCGCTGAAAATTGACCAACCGGGGCTATACCAAAACGGTAAAAAAGCTACACTCATAGGAGTTAACGTTTCGGCGCTGGTGCCTGACGTCTGGAAGTATGGAAACTGGCTATGGCTGTCGCCCGCTCATACCGCACCGCTACCACAGCCCTGCTGGCTGGGGCGCTGCTTGTGGTTACCGGGCTCGGGGCCAGTGAGCTTGCGCCGTCTGCCGAGGTCTCGGCGCCCCCTGTCGGTGAGGTTCACGAGTATCGCCTTTGGTATCGCAACTATGACAGCCCGGCGGTGCATGCCGCACTTGAACTGGCTTTCGACAAGACCCCCGAATATGGCGACTACCGCATAACCCGGTCTGTAGAGATGGTCCAGGGTCGCGCCATGCTGGAGCTCCGTAAAGCCCCGCCGGATCGCCAGGTTGATATCGCCAACGTAGCCACTTCACCGTCGCGGGAAGAGTCTCTTTACGCAATCCCTCTGCCTGTCGACGGCGGCCTGCTTGGCTTCCGGGTCTGCGTTGTGCGCAAAGACCAGCTCGAGCTCTACCGCGGTATCAACAGCATTCAGGACCTTGTGGACCGCGGAATCAGCATCGGCCAGGGGGCTCACTGGCCGGACACGGATATCCTGCGTGCCAACGGCATAAAGGTGACTACCCACACACGCTTTGAAACTCTGTTTACGATGCTGGCAGGCGGTCGATTTGACTGCTTTGCAAGGGGCGTCAGCGAGGTGCTGTACGACCTGGATTCGTTGCACGACCATCAACTCGCCATAGAACCCAACCTGTTACTGGCCTACCCCATGCCCTCCTATTTCTTTGTCGGGCCCGACGACCACGATACCGCCCAGCGAGTGCAGCTGGGACTGGAACGAGCCATTGAGGATGGCTCCTTCGCTCGCTTCCTCTCTGATTACTATGGCCGCGCGGTGGACTCACTCAACCTGGATCGGCGCCAGATTCTCATCCTCAACAACCCCTTCCTCAGTTCTGACTCCGAACCAGTGTGGCGAGACGCCCTGGAAAGCCTCCGCCGTCGAATCCACATCGGGAGCAGCCGGGGCTGATTCCCGCCGGGATTCTTTTAGCCAAGCCAGTTACCGGTTCAGACGCGGAACTGCTGCACCTTGTCCTTCAGGACTGAAGCCACCGTATCGATGCGGTTACTGTGTTGATCATTCTCTGTGGCTGCGGCGGCAGCGTCCTGGCCCTTCTCGGCAATCCTGGTGATGGAACTGTTCAGTTCCTCGGTGACAGAAGTCTGCTCCTCTGAGGCCGTGGCAATCTGGGAGGTCATCTCGTTGATGGAGGTAATTGCCGACGCAATGCGGGACAAGGCATCCATCGCCTCCTGGGCGCGTGCCGTACTCTCGGACGATACCTCGGTAGAGGCTTCCATTACCCGTACGGCATCACGGGCACCGTCCTGGAGGCGTTCGATAACCGCGCTCACTTCGCCAGTGCTTTGCTGCGTGCGTTGCGCCAGGTTGCGAACCTCGTCGGCGACCACCGCGAAGCCCCGACCCGCGTCCCCTGCCCGGGCCGCTTCAATGGCCGCATTCAGGGCAAGCAGGTTGGTTTGTTCTGCCACCCCCTGGATGACCTCCAGCACGCTGGTGATTTCGTTGACGTCCTGGCCCAGGCGTTCAATCACCGTGGCGGCACTGGCAATCTCACCGGACAGGCGCTCCACCGCTTCCCGGGAGGCTGCGACCGTTGCCACCGTCTGGCGTGCTTCACCATCGGCGGTTTGCGCCGCATCCACAGTTTGCTGGGCGTTACGTGCGATCTCGCCGGCGGCGGCCGACATTTCATTGATGGCTGTGGCGATCATATCCACCTCCACCTGCTGGCCCTCAACACTGCTGCGGCTGGTACTGGCCGTGCCACGCAGCGCAATGACGGACTCGTGGAGATCACCGGCGCCACGCTGGGCATCCCGTATGACATTCTGGATGCGCTCGACGAACTGATTGAAGCTGCCGGCCAACCGACCAAATTCATCATGGGTCTCGACCTCCAGGCGTCGCGTCAGGTCCGCCTCGCCGCTGGCAATATCGGCCATTGCCGTGTTGAGACGCCGCACCGGCTGCATGAGGAACCGGATACCGAAATGCAGGATCACCAGGGTACCCAGCAGGCCAACCACCAGGATCACCAGGCCGGTGGCCCGGGCCTGGCGCACCGGCGCATTGACGAGGTCTTCGTTGGCAAACATGGCCAGGTGCCAGTCCACGCCCCGTGCCTGCTCAATGGCATGGAAGCTTACCCGCCAGGGCGTATCGTCGATCATCAGTGTGCGAGGGGCGCCGGAAAAATCCGGTGACTCACCCAGTAGTGAGGAGACGGGCTCGCCAACCCAGTCACTTTCCGGGTGGTAAAGCACGGTGCCGTCGCTGCTGACCAGGGCCGCGTAACCTGTATTCGCAAGATTGACGGTGGCCAGGACTTCATCCACGGCCGTAAGGGTAATATCACCACCTGCCACGCCGCGATACTCCCCCTGTTTGACGGGCGCCAGGGTGGACAGCACCACTTCACCGGAAGCCGCATCCACATAGGGGTCGGTAATCGATCCCCGGCCCAGCTCCTCCGCCAGCTGGTACCACGGACGCTCCCTGGGGTCATAGCCATCCGGCAGCGTCGCCTGAGCCGCCTGGTCACGCATCAGCATGTTGCCATTGCCCTGCCCGACATAGACGTCCTTGAAGCCACCCCCGGTGTTGGCCGATCGCAGTATCGCCCGGGCCTGCCGGTCATCTTCGGCCGATTCCAGCGCCTCGGCGACGCCCTCGGTCATTCGCAGGCGGGTATTGAGCCACTCGGCAATGCTGGCGGTCGCCTGCGCGGCGGCATCGCCGGACATGGCTTCAACATACCGGTCGGTGGTGGAGGTCAGGCGCTGGTCGCCGGTGATGGCATAGCTGCCGACCACCAGCACCAGGAGCACGCCGAACGCAATCAGCAGTTTCTGGCCAAAGGACAGGTTCATCGGGGGTTGCTCCGGTACGGATTTATATGTGTCAGTACCCCAGAATAACGGCCACTGTCGGCACATCTTGAGGCAGACCCGTTCACTCTCGAATAGCCGGGAGGCTACATCCATTGCGGTGTGCACCCCGTAAACGTCTATAATCGATTCATTCAGTTCTCAATTCGGCAACCGGAGCCATTCCCGATATGGTACATGATGACCTGCACCTCAACCTGCGCAACCTCACCGAAGACGACTATGAGCAGCTCAGGGTGCTGATGGACCGAGTGTACGATGACATTGGCGGGGCCTGGCCGCGAGAAACCATCAGTGCACTGATCGAGCAGTTTCCCGATGGGCAGATCTGCATCGAAGAGAGTGGCGAACTGATTGCCGTGGCACTCACGGTGTGCGTGAAGTACGAGCGCTTCAGCAACCCCCATACCTACGACGACCTGATTCTCCGTAACGAGAAAATCTGGCATAACGCCAACGGCGACTCCCTGTACGGGCTGGATGTATTCATCCACCCTGACTATCGAGGTTACCGCCTGGGCCGGCGCCTGTATGAGGCGCGCAAGGAACTCTGCCGCTCCAAGAATCTGCGGGCTATCCTGGCCGGTGGCCGGATTCCCAGCTATCACAAGTACGCGGACCAGTACACGCCGGCAGAGTACATCCAGCGGGTGGATCGCAAGGAAATCTACGACCCGATACTCAGCTTCCAGCTGTCCAACGATTTCCAGGTAACCCGCCTGATGCATAAATACCTGCCGGAAGACCAGAAATCATTGGGTTACGCGACATTGCTGGAATGGAGAAACATTCTCTATACGCCGCCATCCACCGTGGTTAACGCGCGTAAAACCCAGGTTCGCATGGGCGCGGTGCAATGGCAGATGCGGGAGTTTACCTCCGTGGAAGAAGTGCTTCGGCAAGTGGAATACTTTGTTGATGCCCTCTCTGACTACAAGAGCGACATCGCCATCTTCCCCGAGTTCTTCAATGCGCCACTGATGGGCCTGACCGACCAGATGGACCAGACCCGGGCTGTCCGTTTCCTCGCAGGGTTTACCGAGCAGTTCCGTAACCAGATGTCGGACATGGCGGTCAGTTACAACATCAATATCATCACCGGTTCCATGCCCCTGATCGAGGATGACCGGGTCTACAACGTGTCCTACCTCTGCCACCGGGACGGCCGCGTGGATGAGCAGCGCAAGATCCACATTACGCCCCACGAGCGCCGGGACTGGGTTATCGAAGGGGGCGACCGTTTCCAGGTGTTCGATACCGATGCCGGCCGGGTCGCCATCATGATCTGCTACGACATTGAGTTTCCCGAGCTGGGACGAATTGCGGCAGCGGAGGAAGTGGATATCATCTGTGTGCCGTTCTGGACGGATACCAAGAACGGCTATCTCCGGGTTCGCCACTGCGCCCAGGCCCGGGCCATTGAAAACGAGTGCTACGTAGTCATCACCGGTAGTGTCGGGAACCTGCCGAAGGTGGAAAACCTCGACGTTCAATATGCCCAGTCATCAGTGTTCTCGCCGTCGGACTTTGCGTTTCCCCACGACGCGGTAATGGCTGAGACCACCCCGAACACGGAAATGATCATGTTCTCGGACCTGGACCTGGAAAAACTCAAACTGGTCCGGGCCGAGGGGTCGGTAACCAACCTGAAGGATCGCCGGACGGATTTATATACCCTCCACACGAACGACAGAGATCATGATATCGTAGAGGACGAATCATGAGACGGCGCTTCCAGTTTGCCCGAAAAGGCACTACCTCGCGTTAAGACCAGTCTCTATTAATTTGAAAGTATTGTCTTGGCCACTATCCGTGGCTAAGGTTTACGTAACACGACAAGTCTTTCACTTCGCCTTGTTGCAGGGATAATCTGCCGTGATGGGTGATATCGCCGGGAGATCTCTTCGCCAGGTTGCAGGCGGGTAGGTAAAAGTGTCGGAATGTACCATGCAGATGTCAGATAACCGCTATCACACACCCCTGCCAGACCTGCTGGCACGCTTCACCCTCAAGAAGGGCCTGTTCCGCAAAGAAGTGGTCGAAGCCAGTCTGTTTGACCTTAATCAGTTCGGGTGTGTACTGAAAACCGATAAGGTATTCGAACCGGGTGATACCCTGGGACTGGAGCTGGAAATGACCATGCCCTTCGAGAACCTGTTGGCGGGCGGTCTGACCGGGCTGGTTACAGAGCGTAGAAAGTACTGTAGCAATTTCTTTTATTCCATTGATTTTGTGGGAATCGATTATCGACCTAAAGCCGATAATTCTGACCAGTTGAGGCGTATCCTGGATGTGCTTGACCGCAAGCAGTCGTTGCTGTCACGGCGCGGGAGTACTGGCGCCGGCGCTACCGCATAACCGGCTCTAACGCCGTTCCCACAATATCGCCCGGGCATTCGAGTTTTCCGGCCAGGTAATCCGGTCGGTCTTCACAGTGGTATAAACCATCAGCTCGTCACACGATGTGAACAGGGAGTGGCACCATGGCAAAGAGCAAGAACACCAAGAATACGAAAACCGGCGATAACCGGCCCAACGTCGACAAGATCGTCAAAAAGGTCAACAAGGAGTTCGAGAAAACCTCCACCCAGATCGAAAAGCTGGTGGACGACGCCTTCAAACAACTGGATTCGCTTCAGCACCAGATCCAGGACCCCGTACGCAAGCTGATGAACGAGATGGATGAGCTTCGTGACCGTGAAATGAAGCGCTTCCACGACGAGCTTGACCGTCGCATGGAGGAGTTCCAGAAGATACAGAACACGGTGATGGAGCGCCTGGGAATTGCCCAGCGGGAAGCAAAGCGTGGGCAGCAGGCGGTGACTCGCTCCCTGGAGAAAGAGGCTACCAGCACCGCAAAAACGGCGAAAAAAGCTGGCAAGAAAACGGCTGCCAAGGCGAAAGCCAGCGCCAGCAAGGCGACGGCAGACACCAAGGCTGGAGCTCGCAAGGCTGGCGCTACCGCAAAGGCCGCCAGCAAAGGCAATGATCTGGGTGACCTGACCAGGATCAAGGGTATTGGCCCGGTAACCGCACGCAAATTGCAGGGTTCCGGCATTACCTCCATTAACCAGATCGCCAATCCGACCGAAGCCGAGCAGGAGAAGTTGAACCAGTTCTCCGGCATGAAGGGCTTCCGGAACTGGCCCGACGAAGCGAAGAAACTGATCGGATGAAGGAAACGGAACAGCCGGTACTGCGTGACATCGTACTGATAGGTGGTGGCCACAGCCACGTCGGAGTCCTCAAGCGTTTTGCGATGAAACCGGTGCCGGGGGTTCGCCTGACACTGATCTGTCGCGATACACACACACCCTACTCCGGCATGTTGCCCGGCTATGTCGCCGGGCACTATAGCTACGATGAGTGCCACATCGACCTGAGCAAGCTGGCCGAGTTCGCCGGGGCGCGCTTCTACCGGGACGAAGCCATCGGTATCGACCGCAACAGCCGGCGGATAATCTGCCGCGGGCGGCCGTCTGTTCCCTACGACCTGCTGTCCATTAATATCGGATCTACACCGCGGGTGAATGAAGTGCCCGGAGCCAGCGACCATGCGGTACCGGTCAAGCCAATTAATGGCTTCAATCAGCGCTGGCTGTCATTACTTGAGCGTGCAGAGACCCACGAGGGACCGCTGTCGATCGGTGTCGTAGGTGCTGGCGCCGGAGGTGTCGAACTCACCCTGGCTATGCAGCATCGCCTGCGCAAGGAGTACAAGGCCCGGGGGAAGGATCCGGACCAATTGTCGTTCCACCTGTTCGACCAGGCCACCGAGCTCCTTCCAACCCATAATGAGCGGGTACGAGAGGCCTTCAGCAAGACCCTTCGCAAGCGCGACGTCCACCTGCACCTTGGCAGTGCCGTTACCCGGGTTGAGCATGGTCATCTCCGTACCGAAAACGACCATTCCTTCGACCTTGACGAAGTACTCTGGGTCACACGGGCAGGCGGCCCTGCCTGGCTGAAAGAGACCGGACTGGCGCTGGATGACGGCGGGTTCATTCGTTGCCGGGATACATTGCAAACAGAAACCGACGACGACATCTTCGCTGCCGGGGATATTGCCAATGTGGTGGATCATCCACGGGAAAAGGCGGGGGTCTTTGCCGTACGCCAGGGACCACCTCTTGCCGACAATCTTCGCAGGGCGGCCATCGGTAAGTCACCTAGGCCTTTCATACCCCAGAAAACCTGGCTGGCACTGATCAGCACCGGTGACAAGTACGCTATTGCATCCAAGGGCGAGCGGTTTTCCCAAGGCCGCCTGGTATGGCGCTGGAAAGACTGGATCGACCGGCGCTTCATGAAGAAATTCAACGACCTTCCAGCCATGGAGGAGTCCTCCGCCCTGCCGGATACTTCCGCCGCCCAGAACCCGGAGGAAGCCTCCCAGGCCATTTCGGCCGTTGCCATGCGCTGTGGCGGCTGCGGCGCCAAGGTCGGCAGCACCGTTCTGTCCCGGGCACTCGGAGAACTGCGCCCCATCGAGCGTGATGACATCCTTGTGGGGCTGCATGCCCCGGACGATGCGGCCGTGCTTACAGTGCCACCCGGCAAGGCAGTCGTGCACACGGTGGACTTTTTCCGGGCGTTCATTGATGACCCCTATGTGTTCGGTAAGGTAGCCGCCAATCACAGCCTTGGCGATGTGTTTGCCATGGGCGCGGAAGCCCAGAGCGCGACTGCCGTTGCCACCGTACCCTATGGCATTGAGTCCAAGGTGGAGGACGTGGTCTACCAGATGATGTCTGGTGCCGTTGAAGTACTCAACGAGGCAGGCTGTGCCCTGGTCGGCGGGCACACGGGTGAAGGCAAGGAGCTGGCCCTGGGCTTTGCCGTCAACGGGCTGATTGATCCCGAACAGGTGATGAGCAAGGGCGGTCTCAGGGTTGGCGACAAGCTGATTCTCACCAAGGCCATCGGTACCGGCACCCTGTTCGCCGCCCATGCACGGCTGGCCGCGAAGGGCCGCTGGATCGATTCGGCGCTCGCCTCCATGATCCAGTCCAACCAGGAAGGTGCCCGCTGTCTGCTGCGCCACGGTGCCAAGGCCTGTACCGATGTAACCGGGTTCGGCCTGCTCGGCCACCTGGTAGAGATGACCCGCCCCTCAGGCGTGGATGCCACCCTGGATCTGTCGGCTATCCCGGTGCTGCCGGGTGCCGAGGAAACCGCTGCTGAAGGTATTCTCAGTTCACTGCAGCCAGCCAATATCCGGCTGCGCCGCGGTATCCGGGACCAGGCCAGGTGGATCGACCATCCCCGTTACCCGTTGATCTTTGACCCCCAGACCGCCGGTGGCCTGCTGGCCAGCGTGCCAGCCGATCAGGCAGAGGCCTGCGTAGCCGAACTTCGGTCCTTGGGTTACCCGCTGACGGCCATTATCGGCGAGGTCACAGAGCAGGGAGAGGCCATCGAGCCCATCAGCCTGCGGGATTAAGGGCTACAGCCTTTGTCAGGGCCTCCTCCAGGGAGGCCTGCTCCCTTTCCGGTGTAAAATCCAGCGCCAGTCCGTCAACGATGCGGCGCAGGTTATCGAGCCAACCCGGCTCCCGCTCTGCCCTGAGCATAAGCCCTGCAAGGGCCTGTTCATCGCCAACCGGATAGACACCAGGGTAGTTCTCCCCCAGCAAGCCGAGATTGCCGGGTATGTCTGAGGCCAGCACCGGCAGGCCCGCCCGGCAGGCCTCGGAAACCACATTGGCACCGCCTTCCATGGTAGAGCTGATGACCATTGCCCGGCACTGGCTCATCAGCTGTGATGCCTGTGCCCTCGGAATCTCGCCCAGCCACTGGTACCGGGGGTTGCTGGCCATTTCTTCCCCGGCAGCCTTGGCCCAGGCATGGTCATGGGCCTTGCCGGCCTGCAGTATGTGAATCCGTGACTCAGGCGGCAGCAAACGGGCAGCGAGGGCAGCTCGCAAAGGGGCTTTCTCCTCCCGGAGATGGCCAATGACACAAAGGTCAAAACGATCGTTATCAGTCGTTAATCTGCCGGCGGGCTCCGGGGTGGCAGCGGACTGCAGCACAACGGTTATGCGAGACCGGAGTGCTTCCGGCACAACCTGCCATGCCAGGTGATGCAGCACAATGAGCCCATCCGCCTCGGCCATGGTCGCAAGGGTCTGCTGCGGATGGCTGTACTGGAACCGATACAGGTCCGTTCCCGTTAGTGCAACAATCACGGGCTTCCTGCCCTGCTCCGCCCGCCACCGGCTTACAGCATCCCGGCTACGCCAGGCGTGCAGCGCGATCAGCACATCCGCCTCATTCGCCTGCCGGGTCTCCAGGTTGGTTCCTACTGTCACCTGATGCCCCAGGTTCTCAAACAATCCGGCCCAGCGTTCCGCCGTCGCCCGGTTACCAGAAAGTGAGCCCGGGGGTGCAGGGGTCAATAGCAGTAGGTTCATTCAGTTGCTACCATATAGATGTGTCTGATGTTTTCTACGGTGGGCCAATCCAGTCAGCTCATCGTAGAGTATCATTACAGACGGTACATCCACCGCCCGAATCCCTCACTTCAAGGACCGACTCTTATGCTTAAAAAACTTCTTGGCCTGGCTACCATAGCCGCCGCCATGCAGACCTATGCCTTTTCCGCAGCGGCAGACACTTTCGTGTTTACCGCTATTCCCGACCAGGATGAAACACAACTGATCGAACGTTTTGGTGCTGTTGAGTCCTACCTCGAAGAACAGCTGGATGTGGACGTGAAGTACATTCCGGTGAAGTCCTACGCAGCTGCTGTGTCCGCTTTCCGTAATAACCAGGTCCAGCTGGCCTGGTTCGGCGGCCTTTCTGGTGTACAGGCTCGCCGTCTGGTTCCCGGCTCTGAGGCCATCGCCCAGGGTGAGGAAGACCCCGAGTTCCAGAGTTACGTGATTGCCAACACCAGCACTGGCCTGGAACCCATGGATGACCTTTCTGACGCTCTGGAAGGTATGACCTTTACCTTCGGCTCCAAGGGCTCCACCTCTGGCCGGCTGATGCCGGAGTTTTTCCTGCGAGAGGCCTATGGCGAGGCGCCGGACGAGGTCTTCTCCCGGGTTGGCTTCAGTGGAAACCATACCCGTACCGTACGCCTGGTAGAGGCCGGCACCTATCAACTGGGCGCGGTGAACTACAAAGTCTGGGAGTCCGGTGTGGAAGACGGCTCTATTGATACCGACAAGGTACAGGTGATCTGGAAGACGCCTTATTACCCGGACTACCAGTGGACAATTCGTGGCGACGTCGATGAGCGCTTCGGTGAAGGCTTCAAGGATCGTGTAACCCAGGCGTTACTCGACATGGACGACCCCGAACTGCTCCAGCGATTCCCCCGCACCGGCTTTATCCCGGCCACCAACGAGGACTACGCCCCGATCGAAGAGACCGCCGAAGCATTGGGCCTGTTGAACTGATGAAGGCGCCGCTGGAACTGGATGGACTGTCGGGCTACTTCAGCGGACAGCGGGTTCTTGGCCCGCTGTCGCTGACGGTCGCCCCCGGCGACAAGATTGCCCTGGTAGGCAAGAGTGGTGCCGGCAAGTCCACCCTGATCCGGCTGATCCATGACCGGGTAGGCGATGCCGCAGCCCTTGTTCCCCAGGAGCTTGGGCTGGTCAACGCCCTGCCCGTATTCCATAACGTGTTTATGGCCAGGCTGGAGCAGCATAATGCCCTCTACAACCTGGCGACACTGATCCGGCCGTTCACAGCCGACCGGGAAGCGGTGACCGCCATCCTGGACGAGCTGGATATGCCCGACAAGCTGTGGAGCCCGGCCGCGAGACTGTCGGGTGGCCAGCGCCAACGTGCCGCCATTGGCCGCGCCCTTTATCGCAATGCCGACATGCTGCTGGCTGACGAGCCGGTCTCCGCCCTGGATGGCCCGCTGGCCCACAAGGTAATGGCATTGCTCAGGGATCGGTTCCAGACCTCGGTGGTGGCATTGCACGATGTTGAGCTGGCCCTGGCCTACAGTACCCGCATTGTGGGTATCCACGGGGGACAAGTCGCCCTGGACGAGCCAAGCCAGTCCCTTACTGCGGCGGACATCCGTCCGCTCTATGATTGAAGGCCGCACTGTGATGCAGGGTTGGGCCAACGTTCCCCTCAGCCAGTCAAGGACCGCCCGAACCACCCTGTTCTTCGTGGTCCTGGCACTGGTCTGCCTGGCCATGGCCGATATCGCCATCACGACGGCCAACCCCTGGCAGGACCTGATGCGATTCTTCTGGGGGGTGATGACTCCGGATTTCTTTTCCAGCGCTGGCCTGGCGACCGCCCTGCTCCGCACCCTGGCGTTCGCCTTTGTCGGGGTGACGCTGGGTGCTGCCGCTGGTTTCCTGCTGGCACTGGTCTACCGGTTCCGCCTGGTACGTACCTTCGCGGCCTTCATTCGCGCCATACATGAATTGTTCTGGGCGCTGATCTTCCTGCAATTTTTCGGGTTTCACCCGCTCACCGGGGTGCTGGCTATCGCCATTCCCTACGCCGGGATATTCGCCAAGGTGTATTCGGAAATACTGGATGAGGCGGACCCTGAACCCCGTAATCTCCTGCCCTCCGGGGTCGGTGCCCTGTCAGCCTTTGTCTATGCCCGCATTCCGGACTGCTGGGAACAGCTGCGCACCTACACTTCCTACCGGCTCGAATGCGGTTTTCGTTCCAGCGCCATCCTGGGCTTTGTTGGCCTTCCGACGCTCGGCTTCTACCTTGAATCCGCTTTCTCGCAGGGGCATTATTCCGAAGCCGGTGCAGTTCTGATCCTGTTCTACCTGCTGATTGCCACCATTCCGCTGTGGGTACGACCCCGCATGCTGCCCTTCTACATTGTGGCTGCGCCCTTCTTCCTGGGTGACGGTATGCCCATTATGTGGGGCAACGTCCGACGCTTTTTCACCGAGGATATCGTGCCGGCGCCGTTGCGGGAGGGCTCATCCAACGATTTCTGGCCCTGGCTGAGCGACCTTGTGGTGAACCAGGCCTTGCCCGGCATCTGGAACACGCTGTTACTCACACAAATGGCGCTGGTGGCGACCGGTGTCATTGCCTTGCTGGCATTTCCCCTGATCTCGCGCCACTTCGGCAACCGGGTATCACGGACCGGTGGACACGTTTTGCTGGTGATTGCCCGCTCCACCCCGGAGTACATCCTGGCCTACATCCTTCTTCAGCTCTGGGGACCGTCGATGCTGCCAGCCGTGGTGGCGCTCGCACTGCACAACGGCGGCATTATTGGTCACCTGATCGGACGCCAGTCCAGTACCTTCAACCTGCGCCCAGATGCGCCGCGGGGCCTGATGCGTTACGGCTACGAACTGGTGCCAAGGGTGTATCCATCCTTCCTGGCGTTCCTGTTCTATCGCTGGGAGATCATCATGCGGGAGACCGCTATCCTGGGGATACTGGGCATCTATACCCTGGGCTTCTATGTGGACAGCGCGATTCAGAATATCCAGTTCGACAAGGCCATGATCCTGATCCTGGTTACTGCCCTGCTGAATATTGGTATCGACGGACTGTCACGACGTATCCGGCGAAGGCTGGCCCTGCAAACCATGCCCACGTGCTGATACCGGACTTCAGGAAGCTTCAGAAGGGCTGAACAGTATCCGGAAAGGCAGGGCCAGTGGCTGCCCGGCCACCTGAAGGTTAATCCGCCACACCATCTCGTCACCAGTGGTACAGAACGGTGGCACGAAGCTGGTGCGGTAAATGCCCGGGTGTTCGGTAGATTGCAGTGCCAGGGGGTATTCGCCCATATACATCCTCTCCCCGGTGAGTATGACCAGCGGCCTGGTCTCTATGCCGGGAAGGGTCAGATCCAGCTGTAGCTCATCGCCGGAAAGCCGACTCAGCGTTATCGTTGCCATGCCACCATTGGTGTCCCACTGGCAGTTTTCGGTCAGAGGCCTGCAGCTGGAATCAGCTGCGCTCTCACTGACAGGCGATGGCGCATCCAGCCAGCGTGGAAGCTGCCAGGCAGAAACCGCCAGAATGGCAATGAGCAGTACTGGCAGGACAATTCGAATCATGGGCATTTCATCAATCAGCCTTTGATCGGGACGGTAGCATTATGCCTGCGGGCATCGCCTGCCTCCACAGATCCGGCGCAGCATTTGTCCGTATACGCACCGGTACGGGTGCCTTGTTTGTTCATAACATGCGAAAATGCCCGACTTTTCCAAAACCTGCTGACGGAGAACCCGCTGTGCAACCGGATATATCGGTCCAGAACCTCAGCAAGACCTACGGCGATGGCTTCCAGGCCCTCAAGAACGTCAACCTGGACATCCAGAAGGGTGAGATCTTCGCCCTGCTTGGCCCCAACGGCGCCGGCAAGACCACCCTGATCAGTATCATCTGTGGCCTCGTGAATCCCTCCAGTGGCACGGTGACCGCTGCCGGTCACGACATCATCCGCGAATTCCGGGCCGCCCGGCAAGCCATTGGCCTGGTACCCCAGGAACTGAATACCGACTCCTTTGAAAAGGTCTGGAACACCGTCAGCTTCAGTCGCGGGCTGTTCGGCAAGCCGCCCAATCCTGCCCATATCGAAAAAGTCCTGAGGGACCTGTCGTTGTGGGACAAGCGCAACAACCGGGTGATGTCCCTTTCCGGTGGCATGAAGCGACGCGTCATGATCGCCAAGGCCCTTTCCCACGAGCCGGATATCCTGTTCCTTGACGAGCCCACCGCCGGTGTCGATGTGGAACTGCGCCGGGATATGTGGGAGATGGTACGCAAGTTAAGGGAAAGTGGCGTTACGATTATCCTCACGACCCACTACATCGAGGAAGCCGAGGAAATGGCGGACCGCATCGGCGTGATCCGCAACGGCGAACTGATCCTGGTGGAAGACAAGGCCACCCTGATGTCCAAGCTGGGCCGCAAGGAGCTGCGCCTGCACCTTCAGCAGGCCATGGACGAGTTACCGCCGGAACTGAAAGACCAGCCCATTGAGCTTTCAGATGACGGCTATGAGCTGATCTACACCTTTGACAGCCAGCAGGAACAGGCCGGTGTGGCGCTGCTTCTGCGCACACTGGGAGAGCTGGGTGTGGAGTACCGGGACCTGCAGACCCGGGAGAGCTCCCTTGAAGAGATTTTCGTAGGGCTGGTTCATCACGACTGATACGCCCGACAACCGGAGAGAATCTATGAACCTGTATGGCATCCTGGCCATCTACAAGTTTGAAATGGCCCGCATGTGGCGGACCCTGATGCAGAGCGTCGCCTCGCCGGTGATCTCCACGTCCCTGTACTTCGTGGTATTCGGCTCGGCCATTGGCTCCCGCATGGGCGATATTGACGGCATCAGCTATGGCGCCTACATCATCCCGGGCCTGATCATGCTGACCCTGCTGATGCAGAGCATTTCCAACGCCAGTTTCGGCATTTACATGCCCCGGTTCTCGGGCACCATCTACGAAGTGCTGTCGGCACCTGTGTCCTACATCGAGGTGGTGATCGGCTATGTCGGTGCAGCGGCCACCAAGTCGGTGATCCTGGGGCTGGTTATCCTCGCCACCGCCCGGCTGTTCGTGGATTACAGCGTGCTGCATCCCTTCTGGATGATCTCGTTCCTGGTGCTGACGGCGGTGACCTTCAGCCTGTTCGGTTTCATCATCGGTGTGTGGGCGGACGGTTTTGAGAAGCTTCAGATCGTGCCGCTTATGATCGTGACTCCCTTAGTCTTCCTCGGGGGTACCTTCTACTCCATCGATATGCTGCCGGAGATCTGGCAGACCATCACCCTGTTCAACCCGGTGGTGTACCTGATTTCCGGCTTCCGCTGGGCGTTCTACGGCGTCTCCGATATCCACATCGGCATCAGTGTCGGCATGATCATGGTGTTCCTGACCCTGTGCATGGTGCTGATCGCATGGATCTTCCGCACCGGTTACCGGCTCAAGCCATGAAGCCCCTGACCGGGTTTGTCCGCTGGCCCCGGGCGCTGCTGGTGCTCTGGCTCGTCACCGGTTCAACGCTGGTCCATAGTGCGCCACCTCAACAGCTTGATGCCTGGGAGAGCTGCCTGGAGACCAGCGAAGGCCCAGTGCCGGTGACACTCGAGCATGCAGCAACGAACGAGCAGCGGCGCTGGGGTCTGATGGAAAGGCCAATCCTGCCGGCAAATGGCGGCATGCTGTTTTTCTACGACTCGCAGCGCCCAGGCTCTGCGGGCTTCTGGATGTATCGCACCCGCATTGCCCTGGACATTGCCTGGCTGGATAAGGACGGCGTGATTGTCGCCATGGATACCATGACACCCTGCGATACCGAACGGGCCCGTGACTGTCCCACCTGGAAGCCAGGCGTCCCTCACCAGAACGTGCTTGAAATGAATGCAGGTTTCTTTGAAAAACACCATGTCGACGTCGGCGACAACCTGGTTGCCAGCCTGGAGGAAAATACGCCCTGCCTGCCAGCATCAACTGCCCGCAAACCAGCCCGGGAAAGGTAGACCAGAAACAATGACCCCGGCGATGCCGGGGTCATCCAGGTGAACTTGGGAGCAGGTGTTACATGCCGTGGGTGCTGGGGTCTACTTTCGAGAACACCTCGTCCCAATACAGCGCCCCCAGCTCTTCCTGAGAGTCCACATCTTTGACCAGGCCAACCCACTTCTCAAGGACCGGGCGGAACGACTCGAGCAACTCGGCCCCATTTTCAACGCCGTAGGTCTTCTCATAGTAAAGAGCGATAGCATCCATATCTTGCCGCACAAACTCCCGGGTCGCTTCCTGCAGTCCGGGTGACGCCGTGTGGATCTCAATCCCCAACTCGTCCTGCGCCCGTTTCAGAACAGCTTCCTCCCGTTGATGGTAGACCCAGGGAATTTCAGCAGAGATGTAGGCCCCTGCATGCAGCATGGCAGTGCGCTGCTTGTCATTCAGGCTTTGCCAGGTATCGCGATTGGTATTGGTAATCTCGGCACCGGCAAAGACCCCGCCAGGCACATCCGTGGTGATGTCCGTTGTGGCTTCGATGATCCCCAGGTTTTCGAGGTCGGGGGCGGAAATAACAACACAATCCACCACGCCCTGCTCCAGTGCTTCATAGGCCTCGTTGCCAGAGAGCGTCACGGGGCTGGCACCAAACTGCTGGGCCCACCGGGACCATTGAGACCCCGCAGCCCGCAGTCGCTTGCCTGCCAGATCTTCCACAGTGGTAACGGGCTCACTGCAGTTCAGCATGTAGTTGGAACTTGACGCAATGCCCGTAAAGACCTGGTTCTGTTCCTGGAAATCGTTATGGCACTCCTCACAGTTAAAGAAGACAAATTCGGCCAGCGCGCCGATGTAAGCCGGCCCCTCCTTGCCCTTGATTTCGTCACCAAAGAGTTGCAACTGCATGGCCGCTTCAGCGAGCAGGTTGGTGTGGGGGTACTCTGCCGGGAAATAGGGACTCAGGAGATAGCCGATATCAGCCATGCCATCCCGCACACCGGCCGAAGTCTCAGCGAAATTAAGCAGTGATAACGGATACACCTTTACCGAAAGCTCGCCGTCAGAAAATTCCGCGACCCGGTCGGCGTAGTTCTGCGCCGCCTTGGCAGAGTCACTACCGGGCGGGTAACCGACCGCATAGGAAAGCGTTCTGGCATCTGCAACCGAGGCAAGGGTCATCCCCCCGACGAGCAGTGAAGTCGATAAAACACGAACCAGGGATAGTACGGGCATGGTAGTACTCCGGATAGTTGTTGTTGTAATACGGGTAGCGGGCTCCCTCCCGAATTGGTTCAGATCCTGAAATACACCGTAGTCCCGGACTAACTAACCAATCAACCGATTGGTTAAAAAATCGTCGGAATGGACGAGGGAAAATGGATAAATATGAGGCGAAAAGCGGTAACGTGTCTTGTTGCAAGTGGTGCCCGGGGCCGGACTCGAACCGGCACGACCTAACGGTCAGGGGATTTTAAGTCCTTTTCTTTCACTTTGAACAAAAATGGTCAACCACTAACAGCTTTTAATTTTCAGCCAGTTACCCCAGAATAGTCCTTAGTGTCTTTGAACGATTTTGAACTAAAGTGGTGCACCAGTGATGCACCAGCGGTTCACCAAGGGGGAAGAAATGGCCGATAAAGTGAAGCTCAACAAGACCAACCTGGACAAGCTGGAAGCGGTAGACGGAAAGCGCCGCATTGTTTGGGATTCTGCCATTCAGGGCTATGGCGTTCGGGTGATGCCGAGCGGAAGCAAAACCCTGTTCTTCCAAGCCCGGTTCAAGGGCGAAGTGATCCGCGTAACCATTGCCCGCTACACCGGCACCGCCCCCAGCGCCGAACAAGGCCGCAAGCGCGCGCTAGAGATCAACGCAGACATAGCCAACGGCATAGACCCCCGCCCGGAGAAAAAGGAAGCGGAGGCCGCCACGTTTGGGGATCTGCTGACCGGTTACGTTGAACTGCTGGAAAGCAAGGGCAAGAAATCCGCCGGGAACGTGAAAAACCAGATCAAGGCGGACGTAGAAAAGGCCCAGCCGAAACTGTGGAAAAAGCGCGCGGCTGAAATCGACCTGGACGACTGCATAAAGGTAGTGGCGGACGTTAAAGACCGTGGCGTTTTGCGCCAGGCTGACAAGATCCGCAGCTATATCCGTTCAGCCTTCACGGAAGCGATCAAGGCGCGCGGCAACGTGAACGCCCCGGCGGCATTGCGGAACATGAATATCAGGGCCAACCCCGCCCGCGATATGGTGAAGGTGGAAGGATCCAGCAAGGCTAGAACCCGCGCTCTGTCCCTTGCCGAGTTTCAAGCCTATTGGACGCGCGTTAAGGAACTGCCGGAGCCGGGCCGCTCGGTTATGATGCTGCACGTCCTGACCGGCGGACAGCGTATAGAACAGCTTTCCCGCGCCACCCTGCATGATATCGACCACGACACGGGAACGCTTACCCTGCTGGACTACAAGGGCCGCAGAACGGAACCCCGCCGCCATGCTATCCCACTGCTACCGGAAGCCCTGGACTGTATCGAGCGGATTACCGGAGCCGGTGAATACGTGTTCACTTGTGATGGCGGGAAACGTCCGGTGAATGGCAAGTTCATATCTGACCGAGTGGACAAGATCCGGGAAGAAATGGCGGAAGCGGAAGAACTGACCGGCGGGCACTTCACCCCCGGCACCATACGGGCAACGATTGAAACCCGACTGGCTGCAAAGCCTTACCGCGTGAGTTCGGACGTTCTGGGCCAATTACTTAGCCACGGCTTGGGTGGAGTTCAGGCCCGGCACTATCAGCACCACAATTTTAACGACGAGAAACTAGAAGCCCTGCAAATGCTTCACCGCATGGTGGAAGGCGAGCCGGAGCCTGTGGCCCAGGTTATCCCGTTTAACCGGGAGGCGAGCGCGTGAGCGATCGAATAACAGAGGCCGTGGAAGTCGCTCTGATTCTTAAGTATCGCCAGCATGGAACAGAGCTAGACCCCAGCGTGGTATCCGATACAAAGCCGGAGAAATTTCTAGCTGCATTGATGCCAGCTTCAGACCGCGATGACATTTGCCAACATTCATTAGCTGCATTTGATGCTTTTCGTGACCTTTTTAGCCGGGCTGATGACGAAGGCACCGAACTGTTACCGCTGGATCTATTTCGGGCCGGAATTGCCGTTGGCAGGGTGCTGGAGAGTTCAGGCCGGGCATTGTCACCCATTGAGGAAGCCGAACTAGTAACGCGGGATCACAACAGCCGTAAAGCATTCGCTAACTTAGACCACGAAGGCCGGGAGGCGCTATACCGGGAGGCAACAGGCTTTGCTATTGCTTATTTGGAGCTGATCAAGAACGGGCAGCCTATGCGCCTTGATGAACTGGCGGACGTGACCTTAGAACACCTGATAAAGAATTACTCCAGTGATTCGGTTATCGGCAAGCATATAGGGAACCTATCTCGTAAAGGAGTGCGTGAGATTATCGCCCCACGACTACCAAGCCACCTAAAGCGGAGCGGTGGCAGACCGAAGAAAGGAACTTACCCCCCCCCTCCCCGCCGGGGAGGGAATATAACGCATTGGTTATAAAGAGAAAACTAGCCTCGTTGTTCAAACACAGTGAGGCTAGATCAATGCTACAGACCACACCGAAACCTGAAACCACCGCCCTTCCCCCGGAGCATTCCGTAACCCTTCCCCGCCTGTGGGATCAGAAAACACTGGCCGCTTATTTGGGCAAGTCCACCGCCTGGTGTGAACGCGCCCGGTGGGCTGGTGAAGGCCCCCGCTTTGTGAAGCTTGGCCGCCATGTTCGCTACAGGGCTGATGACGTTCTGGCGTGGATCGAAGAAAACGCCCGCACCTGTTCCGGGGAGGGCTGAACCATGAGACGCACCCCCGGCCGCTTCTACAACCACGCCGACCAAGCCGAATACATAGCCCTAAGCCGTGTGGCTGATGTGGCCGGTGTCCCTGCTCACATTATCACCAACGCAATCAGCAACGGCACGTTACCCGTCCGGGAGATATGCGGCTGTAAATGCGTGGCGGTAACGGATCTGTTCGAGTTTAAGGAGGGGGCAAAATGACAGAGCTACAACGAACAACCCCCGCAGCCGGGCAAGCAAACGGGGGCACTTTCGAGGGCGATCAACAGTATTATAGCACCACTGAACAGAAAACGAACAGCCCGAAGCCCGATCTGTCCGAAGCCCGGCGGCTGGTATCTGCGGGCATGAAGCTGGTACGCCTGCACGACAACACCAAACAGCCTATTGGCGAAGAATGGAACAAGCACGCCGTTAAAGCGATAGACCCGAAGGCCACCGGGTATGGCCTGCCCCTGGTAGTAAACAACCTTTGCTCAATCGACCCTGACCACCTGGAAATGGCCCGCGCCGGGCTGAAAGCATGGGGCTATGATCTGGACGCACTGCTAGCCCAGGGAGTCCGCACGGCTTCCACCCGCCCCGGAAGCGGGGGCCGCTCCGCCTTTGCAGCTGATGAATACGAAATGTGCCGGTGGCTGACCTTCAAAGTCTTTGATGACGAGGGCAACAGCGTGACCGTTCTGGAATTGCGGGCAAAGTCTGCAAACCTACAGGACTGTGTGCCAGGGCTGGTGTATACCGACCGCAAAACCGGGGAACTATGCACCCAGCGTTACGCCAACGATAACCGCTTAGATGATGCCCCAGCCCTGCCGGATGATTTCGCCAGGCTGTGGCGGATGCTATCAACTGATGATGACGAGTTACGGGAGTTCGACCGGCGGTTCTGCCAGGGGATCATTGACGCCGGTTTTCAGATCAACGGGAAGCGCCCGAAGTACCTCCCGCAGATGGGTAACGGGGAGTCCCTGCCGTTCCCCGCTCCGGGCTACCGTGGCCCGTTTAACGAGGCCAACACAGTGCCGGACATTATCGAGCCGCACGGGTACGCCTACCATGCACGGGAAAGCCGCTACAGCCACCCCGGAGCCACCGGAGCGCCCGGTATACGCCCTATACCGGGGAAAGATGGCCTATGGCGTTCTGACCATGCTGGCGACCCCCTGCACGGCACGTTTGACGCATGGGCCGCACACGTTCAACTGAACCATGGCGGGGACGTTGAAGCCGCCATAAAGGCGGAGCAACAGAAACAGATCGACAACGATTTTGACGAACTAACCGCTGACGCGCCGAAGGATGACCCCTATGGACTGCAAGCGGCAAAAATCGGGGATCTGCTGGACAGTGACCCGCCCGCCCGTGAATGGCTGGTAACAGATCGTCTGCCCCTTGGGGTGGTAGGTCTGCTGGCCGCTGCTGGTGGCACGG
The DNA here is from genome assembly GCF_023156245.1 of Marinobacter bryozoorum. GTDB lineage: Bacteria > Pseudomonadota > Gammaproteobacteria > Pseudomonadales > Oleiphilaceae > Marinobacter > Marinobacter bryozoorum. Next base: position 47,550 of record NZ_JAKZAH010000003.1, on the reverse strand, counting down.
GCAAGAGTATGGCAACCCTGCAACTGGCTATCAGTGTGTGTACCGGCCTGCCGTGGCTGGAAATGCCCATGGACAAAACCGGGGCGGTTCTGATGTTTAGTGCCGAGGATGACCGGGACGAAATACACCGCCGCCTGAAAACCGTCATTGGCCTGTATTCCGATGATGTAGACCCGTTCGACCCCCAGCCGTTTGAACCGCACAAAGCCGCCATTGCCGAGCGCCTGCACGTATTTGACCGGGTAGGCAAAGACAACCGGCTGACCGCCAAGCTGAACGGGGAGACACAAAGAACGGCTTTCGTTCGGTATGTGCTGGAAGCTGCCCAGCAAGTGCCGGACTGCAAGCTGATCGTATTAGACCCCTTGGCACGTTTTGACGGTGGCGACCCCAACGACAACGCAGACAGCACCCGCCTAATTGAGTGTGCCGAGCAGATCCGCAAGGCCACCGGGGCAACTGTGTTACTGCCGCACCACGTCAACAAAGGAAGCCTTAAAGATCCCGCCAGCGGGCAGGAAGCGGTAAGGGGTGGCTCCGGTCTGGTGGATGGCTCCCGCTGGGTAGGTCTGCTGGCTGGCCTGCGGGCAGACCAAGCCAAAAAGGAATACGGCATAGACCCCGAAGCCGCCGGGCAGTATGTGCGGTTCACTACCCCGAAGGCGAACTACTCCGCCCCATGGGAAGGAACCTGGCTCCGCCGTTTGAGCGGGGGCGCGCTGGTGCCGTGTGAGTTGCAGGCAGTGAAGGACACCCGCCAGGAACAGAAAGCGGAGGAGCGTTATTCCGCCTTCCTGGTGAAAGCCAAGGAGATGATTCGCAAGGCCGTAGAGAAAAGCGACCCCCTGACCGCCCGGAAGTTGCGCGCCTATGGCGGCACGGCTGGTGTGTTCGGGATGGGCGAAGTAATGCTCCGGGGCTGTATCAATCGAGCCATTGAGGAAGGCGAAATAATCAAAGGGTTCGACAATACATTACGGCTGGGATGATGGGGTGATAGGTGGGATGGGATGATGGGATAAACCATCCCACTAAGCCATCCCATCCCAGTCTAGCCCTTGGGGCGCAAGGGGTTGAACTAACCGGCGGGATGAATCCTAAACCATCCCACCATCCCGGCTCAGCCCTTGGGAGAGTAAGGCGGGACTGGGATGGTTTTTCACCCCTAAAGGGGGGTGTGTAAAAGCACCCCACCACGGGAAGGCTGGCGGATCACACCGCCATAGCCCTGCCCCCGCCGATGAATAGAACAACCCTATTTACTACGCAGTCAATTATTCGCGTCTGCAACTATTATTCCGCACCCTACCCCTTTGAAATCCGCCTTATTCTGGCAATAGAAAGGATATTCTGTCCTTTGTGTGCCTTATTCAAAGCACTGTTATATATAGTCTTTTGATGATTGTTGCTAAGCTGTGCAGCATGTAGTGCATCATACAAGCCGATTACCAAAGGATTACCCCCAGATTATGGCCGCAAAGCAGATCCCCGACAGATACGCCCCCGGCTACTTGGATGACCTGGATGGCCGGCTGGCTGTGGCCCAGGTAATGCGGGAACGGTATCGGGCCTTCACTGATGACCTTGGTGGCGCTGACACATTGAGCTATGCCCAGCGGAGTCTGGTAGAGCGTGCCCTGTGGCTGGAATACTGGCTGGCGGATCAGGAACAGAACCTGGCTAAAGGATCTGAATTCGACGTTGGCAAGTGGGTACAGGCCGCTAACAGCCTTCAGGGCATTCTGACCAAGCTGGGTTTGAACCGCGTGGCCCGTGAAGTGCCAGACCTTGCACAGTTCCTAGAAGCGAGGGCCAAGCAATGATCAGCATCCGTGACCTGATGACGGATCCGGAGCTATACGGGGATCAGTTCGGTGGTGCATCGTTCGCCGCGTGGCGTGCCCTTCTGGCTGGCTTCTATGGCCTTGCACTGACAGACGACGAGCTACCCCACTGGCAGGCCCTGACAGGCCGTGAGCAGGCCCCAGACGCCGCACATGATGAACTATGGCTGGCTATCGGACGCCGTGGCGGGAAGTCCAACATGGCCGCCCTGCTGGCAGTCTTTGAAGCCTGTTTCAATGACCACCGCCCCAACCTGGCACCCGGTGAAGTTGCCACCGTGATGGTCCTGGCTGCTGACCGTAAGCAGGCCCGGTCCGTGTTCCGGTATATCAGTGGCCTGATGAATGCTAACCCGATGCTTGCCCGGCTGATCATCAAGGAATCCGCTGAAACCCTGGAGCTTGCAAACCGAGCCGTTATCGAAGTGGGTACAGCCTCATTCCGCGCCACCCGTGGCTATACGTTCGCCGCCGTTATTGCCGATGAGATAGCGTTCTGGCGTTCTGAGGATTCAGCCAACCCGGACTATGAAATCCTGAACGCAGTCCGTCCCGGCCTTGCCACCCTGAATGGCCCCCTGATTGCCCTTTCCAGCCCCTACAGCCGCCGCGGCGCATTGTGGGAAGCCTACCGCAAACACTACGGCACGGAAGGCGGCATTCTGGTAGCACAGGCCCCGACGCTGACCATGAACCCGACACTACCCCGCCGCCTGGTGGATCAGGCCCTGGACAGGGATCCCGCCGCTGCTGCTGCTGAATACCTGGCACAGTTCCGAGATGACATAACCGGGTTTATCACCCGCGCCCTTGCGGACAGCAACGCAAGACAACGCCCGTTGATACTCCCGCCAGTTCGCCGGACCCACTATAGCGCCTTTGTGGACGTGGCCGGTGGCGGTGCTGATGAATACACCCTGGCGATCAGCCACAAGGAAGGCGAGCGGACTGTAATCGATGGGATATGGGCTGAACACGGGGATCCGGCGATTATCACCGCCCGCTATGCCCAGGTTATGCGCCAGTACGGGATTAAACAGTGTACCGGCGACCGTTACGCGGCTGAGTGGCCCCGCCAGGAATACAAAAAGCACGGAATCACAATGCAGAACAGCAACCTGAACCGATCCGAGTTGTACCTGGAGTTAATGCCGATGCTGCAAACGGGCTCTATCGAGCTTCCACCGGACGAAAAGGCCCTGATGCAGCTAACACTGCTGGAGCGCCGGACGGGACGCAGTGGCCGGGACATTATCGACCACGCCCCACAAGGCCATGATGACCGCGCTAACGCCCTGGCCGGGGCTGCCCAACTGGCAGTTTCCAGAAAAACCGCCGTGGGAATGCGCCGGATCCGGGGCCTTGCCTGAAGGAGTAACGACAGTGCCGAAGAAATACAGAAAGCCCAAAGACACGAAAAGCGGAGTTCACCAGTTCTATCAGAGCCTGAAAGCCGCAAAAGACAAAGCACCGACAAAGGAACAGCACCATGCCCGAAACAGTTAAACGCACCGAGCCAGAGTTCAAGATTCACACCGACCTACACGCCGGCCACTTCACCCAGGAGACCGTAGAGCAGCATCAACACGACACAGTGTTCCTGTCCCTGGTGAATGCCCACGACACGGCACGCAATGCCGCAGAACGGATCCTCGCAGCCCGTAAGGTAGCGTTAGCGAACACCCTGCAAACCGAATCGAAGAATATCGAGGAGTTCAGCAAGGCCCACGAAAAGGCATTCAACGCCGCATCGGGCAAGCTGGACAATGCGATCCAGTATGCGCGCCAGGCAATCACCGATATCGAGCAACAACTGAACGCGCCCGTTGATGCACCGAAGAACGCCGGCACCGCATCGGATATCCGCAACCACGTTAAACACCTGGACCGGGAGCAGCGTTCCGCCTTTGTCGCTGATGCTATGGCAAACAACGACCACGAGACACTGACCGCGATCCTGTCCGCGCCCGCGTATCTCTCCGGCCTGACACCTGCCCAGCACCAACACCACAAAACCGAGTTCAAGAAACGGCAGAACCCGGAACTGTTCTCCCGCCTGGATCTGCTGAAAAAGACCGAGGCCAGAGTGACGAGCGCCGGCTCGAAACTGGTAGAGCTTTCAGGCCAGATCCACAACCACGACGCCAGCAAGCTGAAAGCGGCGAAGGAAGCCGACGAGCGGGCACGCAAGGCCCTGTCCGGCCTGGAGTCGATGTAATGGACCGGGACAACCACAGGCCCATGGAAGGGCTGAATACCTGGAAGGCAACCGCAGGCGGCATAGAGTTCCGTGGCATGAATGAGCAGAGCGCCGTGAACCGGGTTGAAAGCTACTTGCGGAACACTGGCCGGGAAGGGCTACCGATAACCGTAGAACCGCCGGAGGGCTTCGACAATGGCGATCAATAATTCGAGCGTGCGGGATCAATACAGTAATCAGCAACGCTACCTTGGCAACGCCACAAGGCCGTTAAGCGAGGAACCTGTGTGGTTCGCCATCGTCGCCCACAAGGGCCGGCAAGTGGCGGAGCTGGTAGGCAAGGAACCGGCAGAACTCGAAGCACGCGCCCATCGTTACGCCGCCAGCATGGGATTGAAGCGCGCCGTGGTGTCAGTCAGGCCCGCATGAATCAAATCTGATTTACCCACCGCCGGCCTGTCCGGGCTGGCTTTACGCTCAAGGATGAGCGCCCGCCCGCCGGAGAGATGGGTATCCACGGATTGTGTGACCCTTTACCCACAAGCCGCCAGGTACTACGAAAGTTTCGTAATGCCCGGAATCAGGGGTATTCACCCGCCCACACGGGAAATACGTTCCCCCAGCTTTGGGGTAAACGTGATCCTGCCTCACATTTACCGGGACACTGGCAACGCCCTTATTCCAAAAAAATCTGAGCACGGCTTTTGCTTTACCTGATACCGGACTTTAGGAATTCAGGTATATGTGACTGTATTTAAAAGCCAAGCAAAAACCGGACCGCTGATTTTTCGTTATAGCCGTTTGATCTATCGGTGAGGCCCTGGCGGGTGATCGGTTGCCCGTTGCCAGTGGGCTGGCGGGATGCAGGCACAGGACCGGGGTGAAACAACCGCTGACCGGCTGACCGGTTTATGGCTGCTTTCCCTGGATTGGGGATTGGTGCTCCGGGCCGGACTCGAACCGGCACGGCCTAACGGCCAACGGATTTTAAATCCGTAGTGTCTACCAATTTCACCACCGGAGCGTTTTACTTTAATTTGATGCACCAGTGATGCACCAGATTTTTTGACCCTTTCAACGTACTGTTTTAATTGGGTTTTTCTGACACGCTGACTTTATTTTAAGTCCCCAGTGTCTACCAATTTCACCACCCGGGCTTTTCGGAAGGGAAAAGACGGGCAGGATTGTATAAGGCCATGGCGCGCAAAGCAATTGGGAGGGCTAATCGCTTGCCTGAGCTGGGTCGGGTTTCACCGCCATGCCCTGGTACAGGTAACCAGCGATCTGTGGGGCGCTGGGCATGTAGAAGTTTTCCAGCTCTTTGATGTGAAACCCCGCTTGTTCGATCAGTTGGTCGATCGGTCGGTTCAGGTGGCAGCCGCCAGCGAATTGCTTCCAGACCGGGGTTATGCGGTGTTGCCACTTCTGTGTGGGGTTTTCCGGGGCTTCGCCGTGTTCCAGGAACAGCAACTCCCCACCGGGTCTGAGTACCCGCAGCATTTGTTGCAGTGCGACCTGGTGATCCGGGATGGTGCACAGCGTGAAGGTCAGCAGGACGGTGTCTACACTGTTAGCCAGAAGGGGGATTTTCTCACCGGGAAGGTCCAGCCACTGCACGGCAACCGGTGACCTGGCCAGGTTATCCGTGGCCTTCAGGCGCATCCCCCGTGAAGGCTCCAGGCCGTAAACCAGCTCTACGGTGTCCGGATTGTAGAATTCGAGGTTGATAGCGGAGCCCATGCCCACTTCCAGTACGATGCCTTTGGCCCGGGGCACTAACCGACCGCGTAGTTTCATGACCTGCCCTACTGAACAGGCCTTGTCGATGATATGGGGCAGGATGCGTTCCGCGTAGAAGCCCAAGGTTTTCTCCACAATTGATTTAAGGCAAGTGGTGCGACATTCTGCCCCTTTGGCGTGCTGCGGGTTCAGAGTAGCATGCTAGTATTGATGGATTGAAGTTAGCTGCCGGTACTAACAAAAACTGCACAAACGGAAGGCAGTAATACCAAGGTGGGAGTGCCCTCACTCCCATGAGAACTGTGGTTACCGGAGGTTCCCGATGGAGCTAGATCCCCTGTTGCTGTCGCGAATACAGTTTGCGTTCGTGGTTTCCTTCCATGCGATTTTCCCCGTCTTCACAATTGGCCTGGCCTCCTACATAGCGGTCCTTGAAGGTCTTGCCTTCAAGACTGAAAACCCGGCCTGGACCAGGTTGTCCACCTTCTGGACAAAGGTGTTCGCGGTGGTTTTTGGTATGGGCGTGGTGTCCGGCATTGTCATGTCGTTCCAGTTTGGCACCAATTGGTCCAACTTCTCCCAGGCGACGGCCAACTTCCTCGGGCCAATGTTGAGCTATGAGGTCGTTACGGCCTTCTTCCTTGAAGCCGCTTTTCTGGGGGTGTTGCTGTTTGGTCGTGACAAGGTGCCCGCAGGGGTTCATTTGTTCGCGGCGGTTATGGTGGCCTTCGGCACCTTTATTTCCTCATTCTGGATACTTTCCGCAAACAGCTGGATGCAGACGCCAGCCGGCGTTGAACTCCGGGAAGGCATCTTTCATGTCACCTCCTGGTCTGAGGCCATCTTTAACCCCTCGTTCACCTGGCGGTTTGTCCATATGGTCATGGCCTCGTTCCTTACCGGTGGCTTCGTGGTCGCAGGTGTAAGCGCCTGGTACCTGCTGCGCGGGCGTGAGATTGAAGCCAACCGCAAGGCGCTGTCGATGTGCCTCTGGATGCTTTTGATCATGGCACCGTCCCAGGCCGTGATCGGGGACTTCCATGGTCTGAACACCCAGGAACACCAGCCAGTAAAGGTCGCAGCCATGGAAGGTAACTGGGAAACCGACACCCGTGTGCCCCTGCTTCTGTTTGCGCTGCCCGACCAGGAAAACCAGACCAACCGTTTCGAGATCGGTATTCCCGGGATGGCCAGTCTGATCCTGGCCCATGATATTGACGGTCAGGTGCCTGGCCTGGACCTGGTACCACAAGAGGAACAACCTCCGGTAATGCTGGTGTTCTGGAGCTTCCGGGTAATGGTGGGACTTGGCTTCCTGATGATCGGCTTCGCCATTGCAGGCCTGGTACTGCGCCGGGGTGGTCGCTACGCCGAGAACCGCTGGTTCCTGCAGGGGCTGCGACTGATGTCGGTGACGCCGTTTGTGGCAGTACTGTCCGGCTGGTTTGTCACCGAGTTTGGCCGTGCACCCTGGGTGGTTTACGGCATGATGACCCAGGCGGAGGGGCTGACCCCGTCCCTCACGGGTGGCATGGCCCTGTTTACCCTCATCGGTTACATCGTCGTCTACGCCCTGGTGTTCTCAGCAGGTGTCTACTACCTGATGCGAGTACTCCACGACGGCCTCGAGGCCAGGGACCAGGAATACCAGTCGGACCACCCCAAACGGCCGCTTTCTGCAGCCCATGTGCCGTTTGAATACAACGAAGACATCGTGCGTCCGGGAGGGTATTGATTATGGAACTGTTTGACCTGGCCCTGATCTGGGCATTCATCATCGGCTTTGGTGTCATCATGTATGTACTGATGGACGGCTTCGATCTGGGCGTGGGGATTTTATTTCCTTTCGCACCGGACGAGGAATCCCGGGATGTCATGATGAACTCGGTAGCACCGGTATGGGATGGCAACGAAACCTGGCTGGTACTCGGGGGCGCCGGACTGCTGGCAGCCTTCCCCATGGTGTATTCGATTCTCTTGCCGGCATTGTACATCGGCGTTTTCCTGATGCTCGCGGGCCTCATTTTCCGGGGTGTGGCATTCGAGTTCCGCTTTAAGGCCAACACCTCCCGTTATCTCTGGAACTGGGCATTTGCCGGTGGCTCCACCGTTGCCGCCTTTGCCCAGGGCGTAGTGGTGGGTGCCTATATCGAAGGCTTTGAAACCGCCAACGGGGTCTATGTAGGTGGCGCGCTGGACTGGCTGACACCGTTTACCGTGTTGACCGGACTAGGCCTGCTGGCCGGCTACGGACTGCTGGGGGCCACCTGGCTGGTGCTCAAGACCGAAGGCGACCTCCAGCAATGGGCCCGGCGGCTGGTTACGCCGCTGCTGGTAGCGGTACTGGTGGTTTTTGCGATCATCAGCATCTGGACCCCCTTTGTCGATTCGTTCGTGCGGGACCGCTGGTTCGACCACATAACACTGATCTGGGTGTTCCCCGCGTTTGGCCTGTTCTGCGCCTGGCAGGTTTTCCGGGCGATTCGCCGGCACAAGGATGGCATGCCGTTCGTGGCGACGATGGGGCTGTTTATCAGCACCTATCTGGGACTGATCGTGAGCAAGTGGCCCTATGTGGTTCCCCCGAACTACACCCTGTGGGACGCGTCGTCTGCCTACGGCTCACAACTGTTCCTTTTGCTGGGGCTGTTGTTCGTGATTCCGGTCGTGCTGGGCTACACCGCCTGGACCTACTGGGTATTCCGCGGCAAGGTCCGTGCAGGAGAAGGCTACCACTGAGTGCCTGACCCAACTCCCGAAAGCCCTACCCCACGAGAGGCAGCGCGCTGGTTGAAACAGCGCCAGCGCCCTGCCCTCGGCACCATTCGCGCGGCAGCACTGGCCGGAACCCTGGCGGCTGCGGCAACCATTGTTCAGCTGGGCGGCATGGCCTGGGTTGCCCACCAGGTACTGACCGGCGAACAACTGCCCGGTCAGTTACTCGCCGTGATTATCCTCGTTCTGGTGGCCATCGCCGTGCGCACCTCTTCCGTCGCCCTGCAGAACCGCTATGCCGCCAGTGCAAGCGACCAGATACGGATGGCACTGCGCCGGGACCTGCTTGATCATTTCCATCGAGTTGGACCTGTTGGTCTGGGCCAGTCCTCAGCAGGCACACTGGCCTCGGAGTGGCTGGACCAGGTCGAAGCCCTGCACGGTTACTACGCCCACTATCTCCCGCAGATGATACTTTCAGTGGTGGTGCCGCTGTTAATACTGGTCACGGTGCTTTGGCTGGACTGGCTGGCCGCGTTGTTCCTGCTGCTGTCCGCTCCGCTGATCCCGCTTTTCATGGCGTTGGTGGGGATGGGTGCCGAGAAACTGAACCAGCAGCATATGGAAACCCTCGGACGCCTGTCCGGTCACTTCCTGGACCGCCTGCGGGGACTGTCTACGCTGCAGCTATTTGACTATACAGGCCCTGCCACCCGTGACATTGCCAGGGCTACGGATGAGTACCGCCAGGTGAATATGAAAACACTGCGGGTAGCCTTTTTGTCGTCGGCGGTGCTGGAGTTCTTTGCTTCCATTGCCATTGCAGTGATCGCCATCTATATCGGTTTCGGGCTGTTGGGGTATATCAGCTATGGCCCTTCCACCGAGCTCACCCTGTTTTCCGGCCTGTTTATCCTGTTGTTGGCGCCAGAGTTCTACCAACCCCTTCGTCAACTGGCGCAGCATTATCATGACCGGGCTACGGCCCTGGGTGCTGCAGCTCAACTCCGGCAGCGGCTCAACAATGCTCCAGAGGCAGCAGTTGTACCGGGCAGGGAGGTCGCAGGCAGTAGCACAGCTGTGGTTGAACTGGATAACGTGGCCGTGAGCTTTCGTGATGGACGCACAGGCCTTGAACCGCTTTCCCTTACCATTGCCAGCCCACAACTGGTGGCAGTGTCCGGGCCCTCCGGCGCAGGCAAGTCCACCCTGCTCCACCTGATTGCCGGCTTTCTTGCTCCCACAAGCGGCGTGGTCCGTGTGAACGGAGAGCTACCAGACGCAAGGCCATTCGGGTGGCTGGGACAGTCACCGTTTATCCGCCAGGATACCTGGGCGGGCAACCTGCGCATGGTAGCCCCGGATGCGACCGACCAGGAGCTGACCGATGCCCTGGATAAAGTCGGCCTGGGTGAGCTTATCCGGCAGCGCCCACTAGGCCTTGATACGCCCATCCAGGAAGGCGGTGCAGGCCTGTCCGGGGGCCAGGCACGCCGGCTGGCTACTGCCAGGCTCTTCCTTGCCCGCTACCCGCTGATCCTGATGGATGAACCCACTGCCGGGCTTGACCCCCGGAGCGAGCATTGTTTGCTTGAGGCAATCCGGCAACTCAGGGACCAGGGGGCCACCATCATCATGGCCAGTCACCACCCGGCCGTGCTGAATGCGGCGGACCGCTGCCTGACACTGGTCGACGGGAGGCTCCAGGATGAATGAACTGCGGCCCTGGCTGCGCCTTCTCGCCGCTCGTTGGCAGCGGTTGGTTATTGGTGGCCTGCTGATATTCGCGACGATACTGGCCGGAGTAGGCTTGCTGGCGCTCTCTGGCTGGTTTATCACTGCTACAGCCCTTACCGGCCTATTGCTGGTTGCCGGGGTTGCGGCCCAGCTGGATATCTACACCCCCGGTGGGGGCATACGGTTCTTTGCCCTTGCCCGTACGGTTTCGCGTTACCTGGAGCGGGTTTACAACCACGACACGGTGCTGCGGCTGCTTGCCGATGTGCGGGTCGCGTTGTTCACTCGCCTTGCATTGGCCCACCCAGGCAAAACCGCGACAAAACGCCCTGCTGACTGGCTCAACCGCCTGGTTGCGGATGTCGACGCAATGGACACCCTGTACCTGCAGTTGATCGCCCCATCCGGGCTGGCACTGGCGGGACTGTTGCTGGCAGCTTTTGTGATGGCCCTTGTCGCGCCTCCCCTGCTGTGGTCACTGGCACCCCTGACAATGCTGCCAATGGTCCTGTACCTGTTGGCCCGTCGTACCTTTGCACCATCCCGCAACCAGGGCGAGCAAACCGAGGCCCTCCGCGGCCGCTTCGTGGATGCCCTTGAAGGCAATGGTGAGCTACGGGCCGCCCAGCTCTGGTCACCGGAAGCCATTGCCCTGCTTCGGGATAGTCGTACCCTCGATACTACCCGCCTGTTGGTTGAACAGCAGACCGCAATCGCCAATGGGGTATCCCTCTTGGCCATACAGCTGGCGTCACTGACCGCAATGCTGATTGGGCTTTCCCTCTGGCAATCGGGGGAACTGAGCGGGCCTGTCGCGTTGCTGTTCACCCTCGCGGTGTTGGGGCTTGGGGAGGCATTTACCGGCCTGCCTGCGGCCTTCAGTCGATTCGGGACCACGCTCGGAGCTGCAGCCCGGCTCAATGATGAAGGTGCTATCCATACTCCCGAGCAAGCAGGAAAGCCGGCTCCAGGCCCTGGCCCTTTGCAGCTGACGGACTTTATCGTGGAACAAAACGGTGAGGCCCTGATCCAGCCACTGTCGTTGCAGTTGCCAGCAAATGGCCGCCTGGCCATCCTGGGCCGATCCGGCTCAGGAAAGTCGTCTCTATTGGATTGCCTTGCTGGTATAAACCACAACTGGCGCGGTGAACTGCAGCTATCCGGTCACAGCGCAGAGTCGGTCAACATCGACGGATGGCGTGCGAATATCAGTTATCTGACACAACGCACCCACCTGTTTAACGATACCATTGCCGCCAACCTGCGAATGGCAAAACCAGACGCTACCGACCAGGACCTGCACAGGATCCTTGACGCCGTAGCACTGACTCCACTACTGGAAACCTTACCGGACGGTATACACAGTATGGTCGGGGAACAGGGGCGCACACTCTCTGGCGGTGAACGTCGCCGGCTGGCCCTGGCGCGGGCCCTGCTGAGGCCCTCAGGGTTGTTGTTGCTCGATGAGCCATTCACCGGGGTAGACGCAGCCACGACCAGGCGTATCTGCACAGCAATAGAACCCTGGTTAAGCTGCCGGACCTGTGTATTTGCCGGGCATGCCGTGGCCGTCTTGCCGAATACGGGAATATACGTCAACCTTGATGAATATCAATAGCCCGACTCAGGGAAAGTGCCAGTATCCATTTGAAATTCGGTGCATTTCAGTGGTAAAAGCGATCACTAGCAGGGCAGGCGGGAGATGATGTGTATTATCTGAAAGCTTTTTTCAGCGCGTTCCTCCACGCCCTGAAGAACCTTCTGCCGATTGTGGTCGTCGTGGCTTTTTTCCAGGCACTGGTGCTGCAACAGGTTCCCGACAACCTCGCAAGCATGACGGTTGGCCTGCTAATCGTTGCCGCCGGCGTGGCACTCTTCCTCCAGGGCCTGGACCTGAGCATATTCCCGGTGGGCAAAAGTCTCTCCAACCAGTTCGCCCGTAAAGGCTCTGTACCGCTGCTGCTGGGTTTTGGCTTCGCCCTTGGTTTTTCCGCAGTAGTGGCTGAACCCGCCCTGATTGCCGTTGCCATGCAGGCCCAGGAAATCAGTGGCGGGCAAATAGACGCCTTTACTCTGCGGATGCTGGTTGCAGTTTCAGTGGGGGTTGTAACGGCCCTGGGCGTGTTCCGGACGATATTTGGATTCCCGCTCCACTGGTTCATGATCACCGGGTATATCATGGTGGTCATTGTGACCTGGTTCGCCCCTGCCGAGATCGTGGGTCTGGCCTACGACTCTGGTGGCGTTACCACCAATGTGGTGACCGTGCCCCTCATCGCCGCCCTGGGAATCGGGCTGGCAACCTCTATCCGGGGGCGAAACCCGCTTATTGACGGTTTTGGACTGGTGGCATTGGCGGTTATGGTCCCGATGATCACTGTGCAGGTATACGGCATCTTTGTGTACGGCAGTGGTGGGGAGGTTTCCGGTGCTGCCAGCCTGTTGGAAACCGGGCAGTCCAAACCTTCGGCAAACGGCCTGTGGAGCATGTTAAGTGAGTTGGTTGGCATGGTTCGTGATGTCTTGCCAATCATTCTCACCGTGCTGGTGTTTCAATACCTGGTGCTGAGAAAGTCGCTGGCGAACCCGGTTAAAGTCGCCTTCGGGTTTGTGCTGGTCATTCTCGGGCTCTATGCCTTCGTGATCGGGTTGAAGATGGGGCTGTTCCCCATCGGCACCAGTATGGCTGAACAGTTGATCACGCTGGATGGCTACCTGTTCGTCTACCTGTTTGCGTTTACTATTGGCTTTGCAACCACCATGGCCGAGCCAGCCCTGATAGCGATCGGTCAACAAGCCGAGGAAGCCGCTGCAGGCCAGATCAACGGTAACGTCATCCGCATACTGGTAGCCTGTGGAGTCGCGGTGGGCATCACTATTGGTGTGCACCGCATAATCGTCGGGGACTCCATGCATTTTTATATCATGGGTGGATATACGGTCGTCATACTACTGACACTGGCGGCGCCACGCTATATCGTGGCCCTTGCCTATGATCTCGGCGGGGTAACAACCTCGGAAGTCACCGTGCCCCTGGTGACTGCGCTCGGCATTGGCCTGGCATCCAATATCGAGGGGCGTAATATCCTTATCGATGGCTTCGGGCTTATAGCATTTGCCTCGATTTTTCCTATTGTCACGGTCATGGGGTACGCCATACTCGCCCAGCTGATGACCAGAAGACGTGAGGTAGACACATGAAATTTTCGGCACTTGTGGCCATTGTTCCGGAGGAGCAGGAGCAGGACTGTATCGACGCCGCTCGTGAGCTTGGTGCTGGCGGGATCACCGTGTTGGCGGGGCGTGGCATCAGTAACACAACCCGCAGGACCTTCTTCGGCCTGACCTACGACGGCAGCCAGAGTGTCCTGCTGATGGTTCTGGAGAAAGGACTGTCACTGGAGGTTCTGAAAGCCATCCAGAAAGTCATCATGCCGGACGGCAAGGATTCCAGCGGTATCGTTTTTACCCTGCCGCTGGAACATCTGGGAGGTATCGACCTCTCCCAGGTGGAAAAATTCGAGCAACACTTGAAAGAAACCCTGGACTAGGAGACGTCGGATGCTGACAGTACGGGACGTAATGGTTCGAGACATCATCAAGGTGTCACCTTTCGCCACCATCCGCGAGGCGATGAACCTGATGAAGCAACACGGCGTTAAATCCCTCGTGGTAGAGCAGCAGAGCGACCATGATGCCTGGGGCCTGATCACCTACACCAACATACTCAAGACGGTGATAGCGGAAGATGGCGATGTTGACTTGCTCAACGTCTATGACGTCTGTGCGAAACCAGTGATCAGTGTGGGCGAGAGCCTGGGGCTGCGCCATGTCGCTGCCCTGATGACCGAGCACCGGGTAAAACGGCTACTTGTCCTTGAAGATAACCGCCTGCTTGGATTCGTCACCATGGACGACATCATGGCGGCCCTGTTCGAGCGGATGGAAGGTTAACGCCTGCCATTCGCCCGGACAGGTTGCCCGATTCCCCACCGGTTGCCTCAGGCTGTCAGGACCTCGAAGGTCATCTTTGCGTTTTCCTGTAACCGCTTCAGCAGGTCTCCGTCCATAAGGCTGGACGGCGTCCAGAAGCCACCGGCCTGGTCCGCCCGCACATCAAAGGCCAGGCATTCCGCCGCCTGGGCCAGCATGCGACTGGTGGATCCATAGCCCGGGTCACCCTGGCCAGTCACCTTGACCGTCAGGCTCTGGCCCCCTTCCGTGGTACCGATGAACCGCAGGTCGTAGAAGCCTTTCTTCTGGGCATTGTCGTCCGGTCCTTCGCCCGGTTCGGGCAGCACAAAGCGCTCGAGGGCCCAACGTGTCGGTTTGACGGCGGTAGCCAGCGCAAAGCCCGCCATCGCACCGGCCAGGGCCAGCGCCCTGCCCCGGCCTTTGATGCCGCGGCCGGTAATCATTGCTTCGTCGTACTGGAATTCAGTGCCGTAGCGGGCGTCAAGCAGTGCATTGGAGCGGTGTACTACCCGGGTGTTGATGGCGGCCATCAGGAACGGCGCCACCCAGGACTCCAGGTCCTGGTCGAACTCGGCGGCCTTGACGTTGGGCTGACGGGTGACTGACCGGTGGTCTGGCGGGCAGAGGGAGAAGGGGTTCGCCAGTTCCTTGCGCAGAGCCTTGTTGGAGGCTGCTTCCCTGATCACGTTCATCAGGCTGGCTACGGTACCCCCTGACAGCCCGCCCTTTGCGGCCTTGACCCGCATCTTCACCCGCTGGCAGGGCTGTCCGAAACGAGCCACGGCTTCCTGCTGCAGATACCACACGCCCATATCCGAGGGAATGGAATCAAAACCACAGCAGTGGACGATGCGAGCCCCGGTGACCTTTGCCCGTTCTTCGTAGAGCTGGATCATCCGGCGAATCCATTGCACTTCGCCAGTCAGGTCACAATAGTCGGTT
Source organism: Marinobacter bryozoorum (assembly GCF_023156245.1). Classification (GTDB taxonomy): domain Bacteria; phylum Pseudomonadota; class Gammaproteobacteria; order Pseudomonadales; family Oleiphilaceae; genus Marinobacter; species Marinobacter bryozoorum. The sequence continues at coordinate 32,397 of NZ_JAKZAH010000003.1, read as the reverse complement.
CCGTTTTCCACGCAGGCGCGAACCAGGGGTTCACCGTGCAGCGCATAGGGCCCGACAGTAGAAACCACCACCCGGGCCTGTTCACACATGGCGTTGAGTGAATCCTCATCGCCTGCGTCAGCAATGACCATGGGAAGGTTGACGGCAGCGGGCCCCAAATCGTCTTTCAGTCGGTCCAGCTTGGCCTTGGAGCGGCCCGCAATCGCCCAGCGCACCGGTCGCTCATCGCTACCAACGCCCTGGTCCCCTTTCCCATTTCCAAAACCATGCCGTTCGGCCATCCGTCGGGTGAGGATCTTTCCAACAAAGCTGGTGGCACCGAACAGCACGATATCAAAAGGGGTTTCCATGACAGTTGCTCCTTAGGGAGGGTTATCGGTGAACATCGCCCGGAAGTCTGCAAGGATAGCAGAGCCGATCCGGGGATAAAGCAGGCGAGGCAATCTTTCTGACAGATACGAAAAAGGGGCGCCCGGAAGCGCCCCTTTTTCTGTCGAAGCAAGCCCTTACAGGACTTTCTTCAGTTCCTCTTCAAGCTGGGGAACCGCTTCGAACAGGTCGGCCACCAGGCCGTAGTCCGCCACCTGGAAGATCGGGGCTTCTTCGTCCTTGTTGATCGCAACGATCACCTTGGAGTCGCCCATACCGGCCAGGTGCTGGATAGCGCCGGAGATACCAACCGCAACGTACAGCTGCGGAGCAACGATCTTGCCGGTCTGACCAACCTGCATGTCGTTGGGCACGAAGCCTGCATCAACGGCTGCACGGGAGGCGCCAACAGCGGCACCCAGCAGGTCAGCAACCTGCTCAAGCATCTTGAAGTTGTCGCCGTTCTGCATGCCGCGACCACCGGAGATAACGATGGATGCGCTTGCCAGGTCCGGACGGTCAGACTTGGCCAGTTCCTCGTTAACAAACGAGGAAATACCAGCGTCCTTCACCACATCCAGGTTCTCGACAGCAGCAGAGCCACCTTCGCCGGCAACCGGGTCAAACGCGGTCGGACGAACGGTGATTACCTTGGTGCTGTCCTTGGACTTGACGGTCGCAATGGCGTTACCGGCATAGATCGGACGAACAAAGGTGTCAGCGTCAACAACGCCCATAATGTCGGAAACCTGGGCAACGTCCAGCAGCGCAGCAACGCGCGGCATGAAGTCCTTGCCAGTGGTACCGGCAGCGGCCAGGATATGGCTGTAGCCCTTACCTGCCTCGGCTACCAGCTCGCCCAGGTTTTCACCCAGGTTGTGGCCGTAGGCAGCGTTATCGGCAACCAGTACCTTGTTAACGCCGTCTGCCTTTGCAGCCTGCTCGGCAACCGCACCACAGTTCTCGCCGGCAACCAGAACGTCGATATCGCCACCGATTTCCTTGGCAGCAGCCAGGACACTCAGGGTAGCCTGCTTGAGGCTGCTGTTATCGTGTTCAGCAAATACCAGGATGCTCATTTAGATCACCTTCGCTTCGTTCTTCAGTTTGTCGACCAGCTGGGCTACGTCTTCTACCTTGATACCAGCCTTGCGTGCAGCAGGCGCTTCAACCTTCACGGTTTCCAGACGCGGTGCAATCTCGACACCCAGGTCAGCCGGGGTGGTGGCGTCCAGCGGCTTCTTCTTGGCCTTCATGATGTTCGGCAGGGAAGCGTAACGCGGCTCGTTCAGACGCAGGTCAGTGGTGACCACTGCCGGCAGGTTCAGGGAAACGGTCATCAGGCCGCCGTCAACCTCACGGGTAACGTTAACCTTCTCGCCATCAACCGCAACTTCGGATGCGAAGGTACCCTGGGCCATACCGGTCAGGGCGGCCAGCATCTGGCCAGTCTGGTTGTTGTCGGAGTCGATGGACTGCTTGCCGAGGATAACCAGCTTCGGCTCTTCCTTCTCGACAACCGCCTTCAGCAGCTTGGCAGCTTCCAGGGACTGGACTTCTTCGTCCGTCTCCACATGAATGCCACGGTCAGCACCCAGCGCCAGGGCTGTACGGATCTGCTCCTGGGCAGCCTTCGGGCCAATGGAAACCACGACAATCTCGCTGGCGACGCCCTTTTCCTTCAGGCGAACCGCTTCTTCAACTGCGATTTCACAGAAGGGGTTCATCGCCATCTTGACGTTGGCAAGATCAACACCGGAGTTGTCCGGCTTGACGCGTACCTTCACGTTGTAGTCGATAACTCGTTTTACAGCGACCAGAACCTTCATAGATTCCTCGTTCTTCTACGATGGGTTTAATGACTCGTAATCAAAAAGACTCTCGCCTGAACCACCGGGGAAACACACCGCCAGGTTGGCAACAGCAGAGTATTCATGATTCCTGTCGCTCCGACCGCTCGCGAAGCCGCGGCCGAACCTTGATTCAAACAGCAAAAACTCCGTTGGACCTGCTGTCAGGGCGCCATAATACTGAAGGCAAAGACCCGGTGGGTCAATAGCAAATGCAGCATCACAGCGGCTTTGCAAGGCTTTCCGTAGTTTTTTTGCGGCACTTATCCCGTTTAGCTGTTCTGATTTCGAGCCTGATTAAGCGATTTTGGCTTCAATATTGAAACACTGTTTCGCAATTATGGTATAATTCACTTTGCTTGCTATCCGGTTATTTCCACCTGTCAGGACCCATAACCGGCTTGTCCGAACGATGACAGAAAGCGGCGACGTTTTCAAACGATCGTTTGAACTGAGCAAAAAGCGGGGTAAACTGTCGTTTATCAGCCAGTTGTCCGGTAATATGTACGCTTTGCCCTGAGCGCGGGTACGCCATGCCGAACCCTGGTCGCAACCCAGTGACGTGTTCAGCAAACCATAAAGATGAAGGGACAGACGCAGTGTGTGCCCGGCACATCACCTGCCCCGGCTGAATCCGGTCGGCGCCCGAACGTGCCAGATTCCTTCTGTTCAACTGATGAGAAGTTTGAGGAGACCAACGTGGAACGCGAATCAATGGAATTTGATGTTCTGATCGTCGGCGGGGGACCTGCGGGTCTCTCGGCAGCCTGTCGCACCATGCAATTGGCCCAGGAAGCCGGCGAAGAACTGACTGTCTGTGTCGTCGAGAAAGGCTCCGAGATCGGCGCCCATATCCTCGCCGGTACCGTGTTTGAGCCCACTGCCCTGAACGAGCTGTTCCCGGACTGGAAAGAGCGCGGTGCTCCCCTGAACACCCCGGTCACCCGTGACGACATCTTCCTGATGAAGGGCCAGGACAAGGCCACCAAGATCCCCAACGCCTTCGTGCCCAAGAACATGCACAACGAAGGCAACTACATTATCAGTCTGGGCAACCTGTGCCGCTGGCTGGCCGAGCAGGCAGAAGCCCTCGGCGTTGAAGTCTACCCTGGCTTCCCGGCCGCTGAGACCATCGTTGAAGATGGCCAGGTCAAAGGCATTATCACCGGCGATATGGGCGTTGCCCGTGACGGTGGCGAGAAAGACGGCTACATGCCGGGCATGGAGCTGCGAGCCAAGTACACCCTGTTTACTGAAGGCTGTCGTGGACACCTGGGCAAGCGCCTGATCAACGATTTCAAGCTCGACGAAGGCAAGGATCCGCAGCACTACGGTATCGGCATCAAGGAGCTGTGGGATATCGCTCCGGAGAAGCATGAGCCTGGCCTGGTGGTTCATTCTACTGGCTGGCCGCTGAGCGAGTCCGGCACCACGGGTGGCTCTTTCCTTTACCACCTGGAAAATGGCCAGGTCTATGTGGGCCTGATCACCGACCTGTCCTACAGCAACCCGCATGTAAGCCCCTTTCATGAGATGCAGCGGCTCAAGACGCATCCGGAATTCAAGAAATACCTCGAAGGCGGCAAGCGCGTTTCCTATGGTGCCCGGGCTATCACCAAGGGCGGCCTGAACTCCCTGCCGAAGATGAGCTTCCCGGGCGGTCTGCTGCTGGGCTGCGATGCCGGCACCCTGAACTTCTCCAAGATCAAGGGCTCCCACACCGCCATGAAGTCCGGCATGCTGGGTGCTGAAGCCGTTTTCGAAGCACTCAAGGAAGGCAAGGCCGGTGAGGAAGTCACCAGCTTCCAGGAGCGCTTTGAAGGCAGCTGGCTCTACAAGGAGCTGTTCAAGGAGCACAACTTCGGCCCCGCGATGCATAAGTTCGGTATGGTTGGTGGTGGCGCTGTCGCCTTTATCGAGCAGAACATCCTGGGCCGGCCGCTGCCCATGACGTTCCACGACACCACACCGGACTACGCCACCATGAAACCGGCGGACCAGTGCAAGAAGATCGAGTACCCGAAGCCAGACAATACGCTGACCTTCGACAAGCTGTCCTCGGTGTTTATCTCTAACACCAACCACGAGGAAGACCAGCCGATCCACCTGAAGCTCAAGGATCCGTCGATTCCCATCGAGCACAACCTGCCCAAGTACGATGAGCCTGCACAGCGCTACTGTCCGGCCGGCGTATACGAGGTAGTAGAAGCAGAGGACGGCAGTGGCAAGAAGTTCCAGATCAATGCCCAGAACTGCGTTCACTGCAAAACCTGTGATATCAAGGACCCTGCCCAGAATATTACCTGGGTAACGCCTGAAGGCGGCGGTGGTCCCAACTACCCGAATATGTAACGCATAAGCCGATAGCAGGAAAGCCGGGGTTCGCCCCGGTTTTTTTTGCCTGTAAAAACCCGAAGCGAACAACCCCAGGAGTTTGCACCTGCGCCCTTCCCGGCCGGTTATCCATACATAAAAAAACGGCTCCCACAGGAGCCGCTTTTTATGCAACCTTGACGGAAGGCATCACATCAGTGCACGTGGCCGTGCTCCTGCTCTTCGTCGGTTGCCGGGCGGGTCTCGACCACTTCCACGTCAAAGTGGAGAGTCTCACCGGCCAGCGGGTGGTTGGCATCGATGGTGACGGTTTCGTCGCTTACTTCCACAACGCGGACGACCTGGGGGCCACCCGGCGTCTGAGCCTGGAACTGCATGCCCGGCTCGATGGTGTCTACACCCTCGAACGCGGAACGGGGAACCGGCTGAATCAGCTCGTCGTTCTTTTCACCGTAACCTTCGGCCGGGTCAACAGATACCTTGACCTGGTCGCCAGAGTCCTTCTCGGTCAGCGCGCTTTCCAGCCCGCCGATGATGTTCTGTGCACCTTCCAGATACGACAGTGGCTCACGACCTTCCACGCGGGAGGAGTCCAGCTCTTCTCCCTGATCATTGGTCAGTGTGTAGTGAATGGTAACAACGCGGGGTTGGGCCATGGTTTCTCCTTGCATGTCGCAATGACTGTTAATTTAAAACGGATGATCGATGATCTTGAACAGTCGGACTGCACAGAGGAACTAACGACCACCGGGCCTCATTAGAGAGCCGGGCTCGGTAACAAGATCTAAAATACAGTCTAACAAGGGTCAGACTGCGTTTTCTACCGTGTTGCCTCATTGGTGGAGCCGGGTTGGCGTATTTCAACCGTTGCCCACCGGAAAAAATTCACCGCTGCTCCAGATACCCAGTAAATCCTTGCCTGACGTCGGATTTTCAACCAGCAGGTCCGCCAGCTCATAGTAGGCGGCGGTGACCAGGCGGGCTTCCAGTCCGCGCCGGACATGGACAACGGGACGCGGCGTGCCGTCACCTTCGTAGGCACCTACCTCCAGCGGGTGGTCCGGCCCCAGAAGCAGCCGCTCACCCACATTGGTGGTGACCGCGAGTACCTGATCTTTACCAGTGCCAGCCACTTCCAGGCTGTGGGCCAGCAAAGGGGTATCCTCCACCTTGATGCGCCACTTCTCGACCGGGGTGACCAGGTAATACTCGCCGTCCTCTTCCCGCCTCAGTATGGTGGAAAAAAGCCGCACAATGGCTTCCCGCTGGATCAGCTCACCCTGGTGGTACCAACCGCCATCCCTGGCGACACGAATATCGATATCGCCAGAGAGCTCCGGGTTCCACTTCTCTATGGGCGGCAAACCGGCTCCCTGGGAAGCGGACTTTACCTGTTCTTCAAGACGTTTCGGGTCCTGGCTCATGGGTGTCTCCTGACGAATCGGTGAATCAAGCCAATAACGATAATGATAGTCGCGAAAGCCGGAATATTCGGATCTGTTGGTAACAAAATGGGGCCTCGCACCATGGGTTACAAGGGTAACTGGCCGTTAAATCAGGGGTTTCAGCCAAAAACAACGCGGCAGGCTCACGGCAGGAACTGGACCTTCAGGTCGGCGCAGCCGGGTCCGACTACTGGCAGCTCCAGGCCAACCGCCTGACTGGTCATGAAGGGGATGCCCTGACGATGCCCGTCCACCAGCAAGGTAGAGAGGGCGCCCACCAGCGGCATATGGGAGACGATCAACAGACGTGTGGCCGGAGACTCTTCAAGCAGCGCGTCCAGGCACAGGCCCGGATCGTCATCCGGGGTGAGAAAGGTTTTCTCGGTTACACGGCAATTGAGGATTTCGGAGGCGATGGCCGCTGTTTGCCGGGCACGGATCAGAGAGCTGCACCAGATTTCCCGGGGCCGCCAGGGCGACTCGGCGATCTGGTGTACCACCCGACCCGTGGCTGTGCGGCCGGCGTCGGTCAGCTCTCGCTGCTGATCGATGGTATGCCAGCCGGCCTCACCATGGCGCATCACCAGTAATTTCACGGCTCAGGCCTGTCCTGACAGGGTTCTCGGCAGGATGAACTCGACATCAGAGTTCTGCACAGCAGTCATCAGGCCACTGATAACGGCCTTGATAGAGGCTCCACCATAAAGGATATCGTACAGACCGCGAACCAGTGGCATATAGATGCCCACGTCCTCAGCCTTCTCCTTCACCAGCAACAAGGTATGGATACCCTCGGCCACCTGGCCGAGCTCTGCTACCGCATCCTCCAGCCGGGCACCCTTGCCGACGGCATAGCCGACCCGGTAGTTACGGCTCTTGGAAGATGTACAGGTGACCACCAGGTCACCAATGCCGGCGAGCCCCATAAAGGTCATTGGATTGGCGCCCAGGCTGACGGCAAAGCGACTCATCTCGGCCAGGCTGCGAGTCAGCAGCATGGCCTGGGCATTTTCTCCCAGATCCAGCGCGGCGCCCATGCCAGCGACAATGGCGTAGATGTTCTTGAGTGCACCAGACAGTTCCACGCCGTAGATGTCCACATTGGCGTAAACCCGGAAATACTCGCAGCCTAACAGGTCTTGCACCGTACGCCGCACGTCCGGATCCTTGGCAGCGATAACTGTCGCTGTCAGTTCCCGGTTAACGATTTCCGCCGCAAGGTTGGGGCCACTGAGTACACCAATGCGCGTTCGTGGTATCTCTTCCTGCAAGATCTCGCTCATCAGCCGAAAACCGTCCCGTTCGATGCCCTTGGTCAGGCTGATGACAATCTGGTCTGGCCGGAAGTCGCTGGCGTGGGCATGGATAACGTCGCGGAAGGCCTTGCTGGGAATGGCAACAAAGACGATCTCGGCATTGGCCAGGGTTTCAGCAAACGCCGTGGTGGGCAGCAGGTCGCCCTCAATTTTCACACCGGGCATGTAACGGCTGTTGGTGCGGTGTTCCGTCAGTTCCTGCACCTGTTTCTCGTCCCGCATCCAGAAGTGGACGCGATGGCCATTTTCACACAACACCTTGGCCATGGCAGTACCGAAACTGCCGCCGCCGAGAACGGCGACATCGTGTTTTTCACCAGGGGATCGGGATGGATATGGGGACGTGTGCCCGTTACCGGGCCGTTTAGTATCAGGCATAGTGCTTCCGTATCGGCCCTGTTGTGTCCGGGGGTGTTTCTGCTGAAGTCAGCCTGTGTCCTCGCACTCCAGGGCACGCACCAGGTTATGGAATTCTTCCCGGTTACGGCTGTTCAGACCCATCAGTACACGGTGGGCATCCAGTACCTTGTCCCGCACTTCCTGCTCACTGGCGCGGAGCACGGGGATTTCTTCCAGTTCCTCGATACGCGATGCGGGCTCGCGCACGATAATAAAAATCCGGTCAAACCCCATTGATGTGATGATTCGGGTGATGTCCGGATTCGTAGAAATCAGGGTCGGCAGAAAATGGCTCTGCCTCTTGGCGGCCATGGCGATCTTGGCCAGCAGGCCGAGGGTGGTGCTGTCGATCACATCGGTTTCGGTCAGATCGATAACCACGGTCTTGAACGCCGGGTCGGACGTGATGGATTCCACCAGGTTGTCCAGCGTTGAGCACAGGTTGAGACGGATTTCTCCAATAAACTTGAGGACGTAGATCCCCTGCTTCTCAGCCTGCAGAATCTTGTAGCCAGCCATGTCATTTACTGCCAGTCGTTCGACAAAACGGAAACGCCCGGTGAGCTTGCCTCACCTGGCACCCGCCGGCTTCCCGGCATCAGTGACCGATACACCTTGCAGATCCGGATCGGTCAGTCTGATATCGGTAACCGACACGATCGCAATATCGTCCGGAAGCTCTGATGTACTCTCAAGCTGCAGAGCCTCGTTCAACGATGCGATAGTGTGACGGCCTCCCGATACGAGTTCAAGTAGTTGCTGTTCCTTTTTATCCAGATTTTCCGCGTCCAGCACTTCCAGTATACCGTCCGAGAACAGGAACAGATGAAACGGCCCGGGCAGGGTCATCTCGTACTCATCCCACTCCGGCTCCTCGAACAGCCCTACCGGGAGCCCGGAGCCTTCCAGGAAGCGGGTCTCCCCATCCTCAAAGGCTATCACCGGCATCGGGAAATGTGCTCCCACAGCGTAACGCAGGGTGCGCCTGGCGGCTGAGATAATGCCTACAAATACGGTGACATGCTTTCCCAGCCCGGTATCCAGTAATTCCGAATTGATGCGCTGGAGGATCCGTTCCGGGTAGAGAAGATCATCGGAGGAACCCCGACGCAGATTGCGTTGCAGCCGGTTGGTCAGGTTCTTGAGCAGCACGGTGACGAAGGCGGAACTGGCACCGTGGCCAGACACATCCGCGATGTAGACCAGGGTTTCATCATCGGAAATGCGAAAATAGTCGAGGAAATCGCCACTCAGGAAAAGCGAAGGCTTGATCAGATGGTCAATGGCCAGGCCGTTCAGGATGACCTGGTGATCCGGCAGCATCTTCATCTGAACCTTGCGCCCTGCCCGCTGGTCGGCCCTTAGTTCCGAGATGCCTTCACGAAGGTTGGTGTTGGTCTCTTCGAGTTCCTGCCGGTACAGCTGATTAAGGCGATGGACCCTGAGCCGGTCAAACAGGCGCCCCAGCACGTCTTCAACCACCGACTTTTCCGACAGCGGCTTGAGAATGAAGTCCACAGCACCAGCCCTCAAGGCCTCAATCACCTGGTTGGCTTGTGTCGCCTGGGAATAGGCAATCAGGGGAAGGAAGCTGCCCTCTCCTTTCAGGCAAGTGGTCAGCTCAGAGATAGTCGCCGGCGGCAGGTCTGCAAAGATGACGTCAGGTGGGCGATCCTCAAACAGCCGCCGGGCCTCCGCCACGCTGGGATAACCGTGCACATAGAAGCCCCGCGAAACCAGGTAGCGGTCGAGATCTGCCCTGGCAGCCTCGTCGGGATCAATTATCAGAATGCGCTCGGTGCGCGCTGTCATGCTCTGGCCTTCAACGTGTTCGCGGTCTTGTTCTGGATAAGCCACTGCTTATACCGGGTATTCTGGCACGGTGGTGTGATATAACAAGTGCCACAGTGTTTTCCTGCGAGGTTTAACCATGCGCAAGGCGGTGAATGATCTTCTCGGAGCCTATGACAAGATCATTATGGATCCGGTTCACGGGGGTATACCCCTGTATCGCCACGAGATACAGGTTATCGACCACCCGTTGTTCCAGCGGCTACGCAATATATGCCAGAACGACATCCTTAGCCTGGTGTTTCCGGGGGCGACGCACTCCCGCTTCCTGCACAGTGTCGGGGTCATGCATGTGGGCGGGCGCATGTTCCGGGCCATGATCGACGCCTACCTGCGCGAACGGCAGCTCAGCGAACAGGTAGACCTGACCCTGAGCCAGCTGGATGCGATTGATTACCTCGCCAAGACCATCCGCCTGGGCTGTCTGCTCCACGACAGCGGTCACTCCAGTTTCTCCCACCAGTTCACCCAGGCCCGTCGCATCCACGACCTGATGGCACAGCCGGGGCGGTTCGAGCAGCTTTGGGAAGGTGCCGATTACCGGGATTATTTCCGTGCACCTCCGGTCGAGCTGGAGCATGAGCACTATTCCGTGCGGGTCGCCCACGACATCCTGGCCAGTATCGACCTGGAGGCCGCCGGCCTCTATGCACAGGACGTTATGGGCATCATGGAAACCACGGAAGTCACCCCCAGCGAGGCCTTCTCCCGCCATGCCCATACCTTCTGGGCGTTTATTTCCGGTGAGGATTCAGAAGCAGGACGACTGAGAACCGCCGACATCCCGGCCCTGGTCATGAATATGCTGTCATCCATCGTGTCTGGTGAGATAGATGCCGACCGGGCCGATTACATGCTTCGGGACGGTTTCCATTCATCCGTGACCATTGGCGGCTTCAACCTGGACCACCTGCTCAGCAACCTGCGATTCGGCTGGGACACCCGCAGCCCCTGGCTGGGCCTTGCGATCACCCATAAGGGACTCGGTGCGCTGGAAGACTTTGTCTACAGCCGTCATCAGATGTATCGCAAGGTCTATGCCCACAAGACCGCGCTGGGATTCGACTGGCTGTTGCGCGAAGCCATCAACGAAGCGCTGGAAGACCCCGACATCTTCGAGTGGGTGAACACCTGCCTCAGCGATATGAAGTATTTTGCTGACCTGACGGACAGCTTCTTCTGGGAGGCCTTCCGGCGCATTGCCCGTCAACGCCCGCATAGCTACTCCCGCTGCATTGTGGATCGGGTCAGGCTGCGGCACCTGGATACAAGGGAAAACCTTGAGCCAGACGAAATGGGCGCCCACCGCCACTGGCTTGCCCGCGAATTACAGCTGCTGCCGACCGATGTGGTTACCTGCACCATGCGAGCGAAGTTCTCCCGCATCGGTGAGAACTTTGATGGCATTCAGGTGCTGGTACGGGACCCGGTGAGCCGGCGCCGCAGCCTGAAACGCATCAGCGAAGTCAGTGCGTTTTTCAGCAAGTTTGGCGACGGCACCATTACACACTTCTACCAGCGGCCAGAGGGTGTAACCGGGCCGGAAGGTGAATGATCAGCATCAGCCCGGCAGCACGCCCAGGCAAGCCAGCCGGCTGACCAGGCCATCGGCACTATTGAAAGCACCCTCAACACGTCCGCCGTCCAGCCAGTCCCCGGCAATGGCAATGCGCTCCTCGGGGAACCAGAGGTGCCCCGGGCCGGTCCGGGCCTTGGGACGGGCGTACAGCCAGCGGTGAACCTTCACGGTCCCGGGGTTGGCCCTGACCTCTCCGTACTGGAGGAACTCGTTCAGCAGTTGCTCAGCGACCTGGTCCGGGTCTTCCTCCGTATTGGCGTCAGACCAGTCAGGGTCCCCGTGCAGGACCCACCACTCGCCCTGGTCTTCGCGCCCCGGCTTACTGGAATTGTTAGCAGCCCAGTTCAGCAGACGGCTATTGGGCATCAAAGCCTCGAAGTCGACGCCCGCACCCTCGGGGAAATGGACCATCACTGTCCAGCAGGCCTGCATGCGACTGATCTCGATATTAAAGTCATCCGCCAACACCGCCAGCCCACTGTCCTTGAGCAGGTCGACGGTCTGGGCTGGCGGTGGCGTCAGCAACACGGCGTCAAAGCTTTCATGGACCTGGCCGTCGGTATCGGTAAGGCACCAGGTTTTATCATCACGACGCCCAAGGCTGGCGATGCGGACCCCGGCCCTGACGTCCAGTCCCTCGGACAGCGAGCGTGTAATAGCCGACATGCGCGGAATGCCTACATAGCGCTCTGCCGGACGCATTTTCTGCCACCCATTGTCGGCCCCCTGATAACGGAACCGACCATCCCACAGCCCCCAGCATTCGGTGCTTGCATGTTCCGTGAGGAATTCCCGGAACGCCGGGTTGCGAACTGTGAAATACTGGGCACCGATATCTGCCGAGCCGTCGGCAGGTTCGCTCAGTCGCTTCGAGGCCATGCGGCCACCGGGACCACGACTTTTTTCGAACAGGGTGACCTCCACCCCGGCAGCAACCAGTTTCCGTGCTGCGGTAAGACCAGCCAGCCCTGAACCAACGATGGCCAGCCTTCGTATAACAACCTGTGGATCTTGCGTATCAATCATGGTTTCCCAAACATCCGAAATAGGGGTCGGTTACGTAAGAATGCCAGCGGTGATGCACAAGCGCAGTCACCGCAGACAATGCCCGCTTTAACACTCAAAAGGTTCTAGCTGTATGACCAGAGTCCAGTCCTGGCTCACGGACATTCTGAGATGGTTCGATTCCGAAGCCGGATCGGATCAACTTGATCTGACCTCCCGACGCTTCAATACGCTCAGGGTGATGCCCTTCGTGGCCCTGCACCTGGCATGCCTGCTGGCGTTCTATACCGGCACCAGCTCGTTCGCCGTGGTTTTTGCGGTAGCCTTCTTTGCCGTCCGCATGTTTGCCATCACCGGCTTCTACCACCGGTATTTCTCTCACAAGACTTTCAAGACGAGCCGCAGCTGGCAACTGGTGTTCGCCGTTCTTGGTGCCAGTGCGGCCCAGCGCGGGCCGCTGTGGTGGGCTGCCCACCATCGCCACCATCACCAGCACTCTGACGGCGAAGAAGACCTGCATTCACCCCACCAGGGAGGTTTCTGGTGGTCCCATGTCGGCTGGTTTACCTGCGATGCAGCCTTCCGCACCGAGGAGCGCCGGGTAAAGGACTGGATGCGATTCCCTGAGCTCCGTTTTATCAACCGGTTTGATGCACTGGTGCCTGCCGCATTCGCCCTCGCCATCTACGGCCTTGGCGAAGCCCTGGCTGCCTGGGCCCCAGGGCTTGGCACCAACGGACTACAACTGCTGGTATGGGGGTTTATTATCTCAACGGTGGCCCTGTTTCACGCCACGGTGTCCATCAATTCGCTTTCCCATGTCTGGGGCTCCCGTCGGTTCGAAACAACTGATGACAGCCGTAACAACTTCTGGCTGGCGTTGATCACCTTCGGCGAAGGCTGGCACAACAACCATCATCGCTGGCCCCAGTCGGCCCGTCAGGGTTTCCGCTGGTACGAGATTGATCTGACCTACTATGGACTCTGGGTTCTGTCGAAGATCGGCATTATTCACGACCTGAAACCCATCCCGGAATCCATCCGGGAAGAAACCCGTCTTCTTGACCTGCAACGGAGGCGCTCATGATTACCCAGGGCATCAGTGACAGTTCAGCCACTACCACCACGGACATTCACCGCAACGAAGCCGTGTCAGCGACGGTCGAGCGCTTTCAGCGACTATTCAATACGCTCTCCGCCGGCAATGTGTCAGGACTCGCCGAGGTCTACAGCGAAGACGTTTGCTTCAGCGACCCCTTTGGCTCAGTAAGCGGCCTCCGGGAACTCCAGGCTTACTTCGAAAAAGTGTACACCAACGTGCGGAGCTGCCGGTTCGACTTTGCCGAGGTTATCGTCAACGGCGACCAGGCCTGCCTCAGCTGGGTAATGCATCTGCAGCATCCCAAGCTTCGTCGGGGCCGGGAGATCACCGTGCACGGCATGACCCACCTGAAAGTCCGGGACGGTCGCGTGCAGTTTCACCGGGACTACTTTGACGGTGCCGAACTGCTTTACGGCAATCTGCCAATGCTGGGCGGCGCTATTCGCTGGATCAGGAACTACGCATCATGAGCGGTTTTCTTGAAACCTCCTCCCGAATCTGGCTGACCGGCGCGACCTCTGGCATTGGCGAAGCCCTGGCCAGGCAACTGATCAAGGACGGGCATTCACTGGTGGTTACCGGCCGTCGCCAGTCTGCGCTTGATGAGCTGGCCAGCCTGGCCCCGGACCGGGTATCCGGCGCGCGGGCTGATACCACCAGCACGGCAGAGCTTGGGCAGATCGACCCCGTGCTCACGGCCGGCGCGCCCCTGGACCTTGCCATTCTGAACGCAGGGACCTGTGAGTACCTTGATGTGAGTCAGTTCGACAGCGAGCTGATCGGGCGCAATATAGAAACCAACGTTATGGGCACGGTGCGCTCCGTGGAGCGGGTACTTCCCCACCTTCGCCGGACACGGGCACAGGGGCGCCCTGCAGCGCTGGTAATCGTCGGCTCGTCGGCGTGGTGGTTTCCCTTCGGTCGTGCGGAGGGGTACGGCTCATCCAAGGCGGCCCTGGCCTATTTTGCCCAGTCGCTGCGTGCAGACCTGGCACGTGAAGGTATTGAGGTTTTCCTGGTATCACCCGGTTTCGTCAAGACGCCGCTCACCGATCGTAATGACTTTCCCATGCCCTTTCTGATCGAGGCAGACGAGGCCGCCAGCCGAATCATCCAGGGACTGAAAAAAGGACACCACACCATTGAATTCCCGCGACGATTTACCTGGACGCTCCGTTTGCTCGGTAACCTGCCGCAGGGCCTGATTGACCGAATGGCCGCGCGCATGGCCAGAAACACACCCCAGGAAAACTGACCACCATGAGCAACACCCACCAGCGTATTGCGGTTATCGGCGCCGGCGTATCCGGCCTGACGGCCGCGTGGCTGCTGTCTGACAAGCATGATGTGACACTGTTCGAAGCCGGTAACTACGCCGGCGGCCATACCAATACCCACACGGTCAATGCCGGAGGACGCGACTGGCCGGTGAACACGGGCTTTATCGTGTTCAATAACTGGACGTACCCGAACTTTATACGCCTGATGAACCGGCTGGGTGTGGCCTCTGAAGAAAGCGACATGAGCTTCAGTGTTGACTCCCCCATCAACGGGCTGCAATACAACGGTACCAGCCTGAATACCCTGTTCGCCCAGAGGCGCAACCTGCTCAACCTGCCCTTCCTGAAGATGGTCAGGGAGATTCTCCGGTTCAACCGCCAGACCCGGGCTGACCTGGACGCAGGACACCTGGATGACCACGAAACCCTTGGCGCCTACCTGGACCGGCACGGTTTCTCCGGATACTTCCGCAGTTACTATATCGTGCCTATGGGATCAGCCATCTGGTCCGCCCCGGAGGTCGTGCTGGAGCAGTTTCCGATTCGATTCTTCCTGCAGTTCTTCAATAACCACGGCATGCTGTCAGTGGATGACCGCCCTCAATGGCGAGTGATTTCCGGGGGTTCCGCAACCTACGTGAACCGCATGATGGACCGTCTGGGAGATTGCACTCGGCTGAACAGCCCGGTGGAATCGGTTACCCGTGACACCGACGGCGTTACCATTCGGGTGCAGGGCGAGGAACACCGCTTTGACCAGGTAATCTTTGGTTGCCACAGTGACCAGGCGCTGGCCATGCTCAAGGACCCGACCGAGCAGGAACTCTCGATTCTTTCAGCCATTCCCTATCAGGACAACGACGTGGTGCTGCACACAGACAGCGGTGTGCTACCGCCGAATCGTCGCGCCTGGGCTGCATGGAACTACTATATTCCGGTGAAACCGGACCAGCCGGTCTCGGTCAGCTATAACATGAATATCCTGCAGAATTTCGACGATGCCCCGGAGACCTTCTGCGTCACCCTGAACCGAAGTCAGGATATCGACCCTGCCCGGGTCATCGAACGCTATACCTACGCCCACCCGGTGTTTTCCCTGGAGGCGGTAGCAGCCCAGCAGCGGTACGACGAAATCGGTAACCGCAACCGCACCCATTACTGCGGTGCCTACTGGTTCAATGGCTTCCACGAAGACGGTGTACGCAGCGCGCTGAGGGTAACGGAAGCCTTCGGAGTGTCCCTGTGACGAATCGGGCACCGGCACTGGCAAGCAGCTGGCTGACGGGCACGGTCAGGCATCGCCGGCACTCCCCGGCCAGCCATGAGTTCGCGTACCGCACCGGCATGCTCGCCCTGAACCTTGCCGACTGGTCGGTTTTCGACCGGCTGGGCCCACTGGTATCCGTTGAGCGCCCCAACGTGCTTTCGCTGCGCCGGCGGGACTATCTCGACCCCCATGTACCAGACCTGCAGCAGGCCGTATGCGACCGCGTGCAGGCTGCTACCGGCTGGCGTCCCGACGGCCCCGTAGAACTGATTACCCACCCCCGCCACTTCGGCTATGTATTCAACCCGGTGAGTTTCTATTTTTGCTATCGCCAGGGTGACGACCCGGTGACCGGCGCAGTACCCCGGGTCATTCTTGCCCAGATCACCAACACTCCCTGGCATGAACGCCATGTGTACTGCCTGGAGGTGGGGACCCCACAACCTGGCAGTGGTGGCTGGCGCTCGGTAAAGGCTGGCTTCGACAAGCGGTTTCACGTTTCTCCGTTCAACCCCATGGATCAGAGTTACCAGTGGACGTTCAGTTTCCGGGGACCGGAACTCAGGATTCATATGAACGTGAACAACGCAGCACCTCAACCGGGCAAAAAAAGCCGGGTTTTTGACGCCACCCTGGTGGTCCAACGAGTGCCCCTGAACCGTAAAACGGTTAACAGGAGCCTGCTGCGCTTCCCGGTTGAGTCGTTCAAGGTAATTGCCGGCATCTACTGGCACGCGTTGCGCCTGAAGCTTAAGGGGGTTCCGTTTCACACCCACCCGGACAAGTTGCCCGACGATCATCCAGGCCGTGGCCTGGGTCGGGAAGACAGGGGCCGGGAAGCCGGGCATGCAAGTGAAGCGGAGGCTAGCCCCGGTTCGGTTGGCTCCACCAGCGATTCCGTTACGAGGATTACTTCATGGAGAACATAGAAAACCGCACCAGTGCGGCCCGCCGCCCGCTACCGCTGGTGACCCGGATTGCCCGTAGCCTGGTTTGCAGCCAATTGGGTCAGCTTGGGGCTGGTCAATTAGTGGTTCGTGAGCCGGGGTATCCGGAGCAGGTTTTCGGTGATGGTGACCAGCGCTGGCCGGTGGCGCACCTGGACATCCATGACGCTTCTGCCTGGCGGGATCTGCTGACCGGAGGCGGTATCGGGGCTGCGGAAGCCTTTGTTGCCGGCGACTGGAGCTCCCCGGACCTGACCGCACTACTGCGTTTCTTCACCCGCAACGTGGACCGGATGAATCAATTTGAAGACCGCTTCGCCTGGGTCACCAAGCCTGCGCTGAAAGGGCTGCACTGGCTGAATCGCAACACCCCGACAGGCTCCCGGAAGAATATTTCGGCCCACTATGACCTCGGCAACGACCTGTTCGAGCACTTCCTGGACCCTACCCTGATGTACTCATCGGCGGTTTATCCCACTGACGCCAGTACGCTGGACGAAGCCGCCATTTATAAACTGGACCTGATCTGCCGCAAGCTGGACCTCAAACCCGGAGACCGGGTCATGGAGATCGGCACCGGATGGGGCGGCTTTGCCATCCATGCAGCCAGGCACTATGGCTGCCACGTCACCACCACGACCATCTCCAGCGAGCAACTGGCCCTGGCTCGCGAACGAGTCGAAGCCGAAGGACTGCAGAACCGTATCACCTTGCTGTTTGACGATTACCGGGACCTCGAAGGCCAGTTCGACAAGCTGGTCTCCATCGAGATGATCGAGGCAGTCGGCCCTCAGTTCCTGGACAGTTACCTCAGTCAGATCAGCTGCTTGCTGAAACCCGACGGGTTGGCGCTGGTACAGGCCATCACCATGCCCGAACAACGTTACCGGCGGGCCCTGAAGAACGTCGATTTTATCCAGCGTTATATCTTTCCCGGCAGCTTCATTCCGTCATTCGGTGCAATGCTGGAGTCCATGGGCCGCAAGACCGACCTGGTGATGACCCATGCCGAGGATTACGGGTTCCACTATGCCCGTACCCTGCGGGACTGGCACGACCGCTTCAACGCCAGCACCTCGCAACTGGAGTCTCTGGGCTATGATCAGTCGTTCCGGCGCCTCTGGCAGTTCTACTTTGCCTACTGCGAGGCCGGCTTCAGTGAACGGGCCATCGGTGTAAACCAGGTGCTGATGGCCAAGCCACAGAACAAGCGCGCTCACCTGATCGCAGATTCCGCCGGGGCCTGACGCCATGTCTGCGGATGTTATTCGCAAGCTCGCCAATTTCGTCCTGTTCCAGGCGGGATGGCTGATCTGCGTCGTGATGGCAGACTGGACGGCCGTCGCCATAGGCCTGGCCTTCGTCGCCATACACTTCTTCCTGCTCAGTCAACAACCCGGAGCAGAGCTCCGCTTTGTCCTGGTGGGTGTCGTCATCGGCAGCCTGCTGGACGGGCTCTGGTTCCGCACCGGCGTGCTGGAAGATGCCGCAGGCAGTGGCTGGACACCGCCCTGGCTGGTGGTGATCTGGGCGCTGTTCCTGACCACCCTCTCCCATTCCCTGGCCTGGATGCACAAACGGCGTTGGTACCAGGTGGTGTTTGCGCCAGTGGCCGGCCCCTTCGCCTATTTCTCCGCTGCCGCTCTCGGTGCAGTCAGCTTGCCATATTCAATGATTTCACTGGCTGCCCTGAGCCTTGGCTGGCTGGTGCTGTTCCCGTCGCTGATGTTGATCCAGCAACGCTATTTCGCGGAGACCCTGTTATGAAAACCCGCCTCTCACTGTTATGTGCCCTGCTCATTTCAATCCCTGCAGGCGCCAGCACCTTCACCTTTGAGGGCACCGCCACAAGTCTGGACGACAACGCGCTTTACCGGGAGCGCCACGAGGTTACCGGTCGTTGTATCAGCGACCAATGGCAGCCAGAGGTGCAACAGGTAGAGTATGTGAGAACAGAAAATACAGATCCGTTCGCCAGCAAGACCCTGACCTATCGCGAGTCCCTGTTGCGGCCGGAGGTGGATTTCCGGCAACCGGAGTTCAACGAACGGCTGGTGGTCAGCCAGGCCGACGACAAGCTGACAACGGACTGGTCCATGGAGGATGAGGAGGGTCAGCGAGCGAGCATTCCCGTCACCAGGAAAACCGTGGTTGATACCGGGTTTGACCACTTTATACGGGCCAACTGGCGTGCACTTACAAAAGGTGAAGCGGTTCCCTTTTCCATGGTTGCGCCCACGCGCGGCAAAAGCTACGACTTCGTCGCCGAGCCGGCCTCAGAGCCACTGGATGGCGCCGATTACAGCTTTCGCATTCGCCCGGAGGGCATGGTTTTGCGGATGCTGGTTGACCCGATCCGCCTCGGCTATAACAGGGACGGATTTCTTACCCGGTATGCGGGACTGGGCAACATTCGGCGAAACAAGGATGAAAACCATATTGTCACCATCAGCTACCGGGTGATCGAGGCCCCGGATTGTTCCCTGCTACCGGCTGATCAATAAGGCTGATCATCAGGCCTTCAGCTTGGTCCTGCCGGGGGCTGTGATAGACTTGCCCTGGCATTCACAGTGATACGGCGGACCAGACCTGATGAAATTCGTTTCCTTCAACGTCAACAGCATACGAACCCGGCTTCACCAGCTACAGGCGGTGGTGGATCAGCTGAACCCTGACATAATCGGCTTGCAGGAAACCAAGGTTAACGACGACCAGTTCCCGGTGGATGAGATAGAGGCCATGGGCTACCACGTCCACTTCCATGGCCAGAAAACCCATTACGGAGTAGCCCTTCTGTCCCGTCAGGCCCCCGAGGACGTCCACCGGGGTTACCCCTGGGACGGTGAAGAAGCCCAGCGTCGACTGATTCGTGGTCGCTTCACCGTGAACGGCGAGCCGCTTACTGTCATCAACGGCTATTTTCCCCAGGGCGAAAGCCGGGACCACCCGGTGAAGTTCCCCGCCAAGGAAAAGTTCTACCAGGACCTGATGCGCCTGATCGACGAGCTACAGTCCGAAGGCGGTCACCTGGTGGTGATGGGGGACATGAATATCTCCCCCACAGACCTGGATATTGGCATTGGGGCGGATAACGCCAGGCGCTGGCTGCGAACCGGAAAATGCAGCTTCCTGCCGGAAGAGCGCGATTGGTTAGCCCAGGTGGAAAGTCGCGGGCTCACTGATGTGTTTCGCCACCTGCACCCGGAAGAAGCCGACACCTTCAGCTGGTTTGATTACCGCAGCCGTGGGTTCGAGCGCGAGCCGAAACGCGGTCTGCGCATTGACCTCATCATGGCCAGCCAGGGGCTTTTGCCCAGGGCCAGGGCCGCCGGCGTCAGTTATGATATTCGCGCCATGGAGCGACCATCGGACCACTGCCCGGTCTGGGCAGAGTTCGATCTCTGAAGCCGTTACAGCCAACCATCAGCCAGGGAGGTGGCGGTGAAGGTAAAAACCCGTGACCGGATACTGACCACCAGCCTTGCCCTGTTCAACGACCGGGGCGAGCCTAATGTCACCACCCTGCTCATTTCTGACGAGCTGGATATCAGCCCGGGTAACCTTTACTACCACTTCCGCAACAAATCGGACATCGTCGGAGAGCTGTTCCACTGGTATAGCGGGGATATCAACGACCTGCTGGCCATTCCAAAAGACGTCCAGGTCAGCCTCGACCAGCTCGGTTTTTTCCTGCACCTGCTGTTTGAGACCATCGAGCGCTATCGCTTTCTGTACCACGACCTGGTCAACATCCTGTCCCGCTACCCGGAATTAAGAGCCCCCTTTCGCCGGATTCTGGAGCGCAAACAGAAAGGTTTCCATGTTCTCTGTGGCAGCCTGCAGAAGCAGGACCTGATGAAAACGTCCGCAGAAACAGTTAATGCATTATGCGAACAACTAACCCTAACCGTCTGTTATTGGGAAAGCTTTGACTCTCTGAGAGATTCAGGCACTCGCAAAGGAATGGATCCACGACGGGGTGTCTACCAGGTATTCCACCTGTTGATCCCACACCTTCACGAATCCGCCGGGGAAGAACTCGCCATCCTGGCGAGGGACTACCGAACCGACTGAGGGGTTATTCTTCTTCGTCCGAAGCAGACAAGGACTGAGTCCCGATAGCAGGCCGACCGGCGGCGCTACGCTGCTCGTCGAGCTCCTTTTCCAGTTCTTCCACCCGGTCTTGCAGGCGCTGAAGGTCTTCATGGCGAGGAATCCCCAGGCGGCGAAGTGCCCCGGCGACCCGCTCGTCAAACAGGGTTTCCAATCGGTCCCAGGTGCCGGTAGCCCGGTCTCTGACATCTTCTACCCGATGTTCGACTGCCTTGACCCTACGCTCAACCAGGCCACGGGTCTTGCCTTCCAGCTCTTCGCCTTCGTGGACCAGGCGATCAAAGAAACGGCCGGCATCTTCCTCCGCCTTGGTGTAGGCGCCCAGACCCGCCAGCCAGATTTGCCTGGCTGAATCCCTGATCCGACCGGCCAGCAGGCTGTCCTCATCTTCCCCGGGGATTTGCGGGTCGACGTTGCGGTCTGATTTCTTGTTGGCCATAGAGAAGGTTCTTCGAAGTCTTGGATTATGGCCCTAGTCTATTACATCAACCGGGACAATTCATGGTGACTCACCGGGTATCTCGGCCATGCAATTTAACTATAAGAGTG
This sequence comes from Marinobacter bryozoorum, assembly GCF_023156245.1. Lineage (GTDB taxonomy): Bacteria > Pseudomonadota > Gammaproteobacteria > Pseudomonadales > Oleiphilaceae > Marinobacter > Marinobacter bryozoorum. The sequence continues at coordinate 10,991 of NZ_JAKZAH010000003.1, read as the reverse complement.
CCATTTATATTCAAAAACAGTTTGAGGGATCATCCATTGTTTACTTGAAGTGTTTAAAATATGGTCAATACTGAAACTGACCGGCGTCCCTGCTGATGCCGGTTTGTCTGGAAGTCTTTCATGGATACTACTCGCACGCCTCTGCCCGGCCATCAGTGCCGGGCCTTTTTTTGCCTGGTCCGTACATCCCCTGAGCAGTACTTCGATTGGATATAAGCTTAGTTTGATTTATTATATGGCGCATCCAGCGCTTCGCCAGACGGCGGAGCTCCAGAGTTCAACCGGAGGTATTCATGCCCACCATCGCCTGGGAAAGCTTTACTCCCTGGTCTGCCCTGACCGGGGGACTGGTTATCGGCCTTGCGGCCGCCCTGTTTATTCTGCTTAACGGTCGTATCGCCGGTATCAGCGGTATCCTCGGTGGCCTGCTCGCCCCCGAAAAAGGCCAGGTCGCCTGGCGAGTGGCCTTCCTCGCCGGAATGATCCTAGCACCTGTGGGATGGATGGCCATGGCCGGTTTGCCCGACATTAACGTGGAAGCCAGCTACCCGGTAGTGATCCTGGCCGGTCTGCTCGTGGGCATCGGCACCCGTTATGGCTCAGGCTGCACCAGCGGTCATGGCGTATGCGGGCTGTCCCGGTTCTCCCTGCGCTCACTGGTTGCCACCCTCAGCTTCATGGCGGCCGGTTTCGTCACCGTTTACCTGGTTCGCCACGCCTTCGGCGCTTGAACTTGCCACAGGAGATTTCCCTATGAAGTACACACTTTCATCTTTTGTGGCCGGGCTGGTGTTCGGCCTCGGCCTGCTGCTCTCGGGCATGGCCAACCCGGAGAAGGTTCTTGGCTTCCTTGACCTGACTGGTGCCTGGGACCCATCCCTCGCGCTGGTCATGGCCGGAGCCATCATTGTCGGTGTCATTGCCTTTGCCATTGCGCGGCAGCGGCACGTCTCTTTCCTGGGTTTCGATATGCGCCTGCCGTCCGGTGACGATATTTCTACCCGCTTGATCATTGGCAGCGTGATGTTCGGGATCGGCTGGGGCCTGGCTGGCTTCTGCCCTGGTCCGGGCGTGGTTGCCCTGGGTGCCGGCGAGCCGAAGGCGGTGGTATTCGTCGCCTCGATGATCGCAGGCATGGCGCTGTTCCAGGTGATCGAGCAGCGTCGCCAATCAGCCTGATAGACTTTTCCCACCCTACAACCGGCTGTCCTGGCGTGCGCTTTTCTGTAGAATCCGGGGACGATCGTTACTGACGCGTCGCCGGCCACGCCAGGCGCCGGTGACCCCGCCATAAAGAGACCCTGACATGGATATTCGCAAGATTGACGACAACATCTCTGTTGCCCCTCAAATCAACCCCGAAGATGTCGCCGAGGTTGCCCGGCTGGGATTCCGTACCCTGGTCGCCAATCGCCCGGACCAGGAAGAGCCCGGCCAGCCTGCCATGGCTGATATTCAGCGCGCCGCCGAGGAACATGGGGTAAAGTGGGTTTTCCTGCCCGTGGAATCAGGCAGCATCCAGGATTCCGATGTGGATGCGTTCGCCCCCATGTTCGACGAAGCCGAAAAGCCAATGCTTGCCTTTTGCCGCTCTGGCACCCGGTGCACTGTGCTCTGGGCCCTGAGCTCTGCCCGTCACATGCCACTGGAGCCGATCATCCAGCGCGCAGGACAGGCCGGATATGACCTCCGCGGCCTGGTGCCTCGTCTTCAGCAGCAGGCATCCACTCACCAGGACTGATCCCTGAATACGCCGGACTCGTATGTTCGACGTTGCACCATTGCCCCGAATCTATAACTGTGAGGACAGCCGCCCCAATGACCTACAAGGGTGAGGAATCTTTTCGCCACGACCAGCCATCGCGTCTGGGTATTCTGATCACCAACCTGGGCACGCCTGACGCCCCCACCACCAGCGCCCTGCGCCGGTACCTCGCCGAATTTCTCTGGGACCCACGGGTGGTAGAAGCTCCACGCCCGCTCTGGTGGCTGATCCTCCACGGCATTATCCTGCGAATTCGCCCTTCCCGCTCTGCCAAGGCCTACCGCTCAGTCTGGCAACCGGAAGGCTCTCCCCTGCTGATTCACACAGCTGACCAATGCGAGGGCATCCGGTCCGCGTTGCAGAAAAAATATGGGGATAACCTGGTCGTTGGGTTTGCCATGCGTTATGGCAATCCATCCATCGCCAGTGTGCTGGACCAGATGCAACAACAGGGCGTGCGCCAGTTACTGGTGCTGCCCCTGTATCCCCAGTACTCCGCCTCCACTTCGGCATCTACCTTTGATGCCATCACCCACGACTTTACCCGTCGCCGCTGGTTGCCGGATTTCCGGTTTATCAGCCATTACCATGACTTCCCACCCTACATCGAAGCCATGGCCACCCGGATCGAACGTCACTGGGCGACCAACGGACGCAACCAGAAGCTTGTGCTGTCCTATCACGGGGTGCCAAAGAAGTACCTGTTGCGGGGTGACCCGTACCATTGTGAGTGTCACAAGACTTCACGGTTGTTGGCAGAACGCCTGGGACTCAGTGACGACCAGTATATGACAACGTTCCAGTCCCGGTTCGGGCGCGAGGAATGGCTACGACCCTATACCGACGAAACCATGAAGTCGCTGCCGGGCAAGTCGGTTGAGTCCGTGGACGTATTCTGCCCCGGATTTTCATCTGACTGCCTGGAAACCATCGAGGAAATCGACGAGGAGAACCGGGAGTACTTCATGGAAGCGGGCGGCAAGTCCTTTGCCTATATTCCGGCGCTCAATGCCAGTGACGAGCACATAGAAGCGCTGGTGGCGCTGATTGAGCAGAACCTGGAGGGCTGGGCTGCGCCAGCCAACGATCCGGAAACGCTCCAGGCCCGTGAATCCCGGGCCGGGGCGGTGAAACAACAGCTGGGATGGTAAACTGACCCCATCGTTGTTCGATCCAGGGAGGCATTACCGTGAAACTCAACTGTGATCTCGGGGAAAGTTTCGGTGCCTGGACCATGGGCCAGGACGAGGCGGTCATGCCCTGGATTGACATGGCCAATATCGCTTGCGGGTTCCATGCCTCCGACCCCTCCATCATGGCCACGACAGTAGCCATGGCCCTGGAACACAACGTCGAGATTGGCGCGCACCCCTCCTACCAGGACCTGGTGGGTTTCGGTCGCCGCTCCATTTCCCACTCTCCCGACGAAATCCGGGGGCTGATCTGGTACCAGGCCGGCGCACTGGACGGTATCTGCAGGGCCTACAGTGCGACCATATCCTACGTGAAACCCCACGGGGCCCTGAACAATGACATGATGAAGGACCCGGTCATTCTGCAGGCCGTCATGGAGGCCATCGCCAGCTATCGTGAGGGCCTGCCGCTGATGCTGCCAGCGACACTGCAAGCTGACCAGCACAGGGACCTGGCCAGCCGGATCGGCCTGCCACTTATCTTCGAAGCCTTTGCAGACCGCGCCTATGACGACCAGGGGCACCTAATGTCCAGGCAGGAGCCCGGAGCGGTACACGACGACCCGGAGACCATCATTGAGCAGGCCATGTCGCTTGTCACCCGGGCTGGTCTGTACAGTCACACTGGCCAGTGGCTGCCACTGACGGCGGACAGCCTTTGTGTCCATGGCGATAATAACCACGCCCTTGAAGCGACCCGGGCAATACACCGCGCCCTTCACAACTACCGGGCCAGCCCCTGACCATGGCGGCAGCGCTGCCCCAGCCCCGGATCGTGCCTACGGCAGAAGACGCCGTACTGATCGAGTTCAGCCAACAAATTGACCCGGCGCTGACACCGTTAATCGCAGCCTGGTCGGACAGCCTCCGTGAAGCACTTGGGCACCTGGTGACAGACCTGGTGCCCTCCTATGGCTCCATAACCGTTTACTACGACCCTGATCGATCTGATTTCCTCAATATTATCAGATCATTAAAATCTATTTCTAATATTCTACCTGAACTTTCTGACCAGCCGACTGGCCGAATCATCGAATTGCCGGTCTGGTACCACCCTGCCGTGGGCCCGGACCTGGCCGCCCTGGCTGAGGCCCGCCAACTCAGCACCCAACAGGTGGCCAAAATTCACAGCGACACCTGTTACCAGGTCTATGCCCTGGGCTTCAGCCCCGGTTTCGGCTTTATGGGGCAAGTCGACCCCGCGATCGCCACACCGCGGCTCGAACGCCCCCGCGTCCGCATACCTGCCGGCAGCGTTGGCATTGCCAACCGGCAAACAGCGGTCTATCCAGCGGTCAGCCCCGGCGGCTGGCAGCTGATCGGCCGCTGCCCTGTACGGCTTTTCGATGAACAAAGCCTGGCCCTGCTTTCCGTGGGTGACCGGGTACGCTTCCGGGCCGTTGGCCATGATGAATTCCTCGAGCTTGGTGGCGACGATACGCCCTTCGAGGGCGCTGGAGAGCAGCCGTGAGGGGGCTGCATATAGAGCACCCGGGGCCGCGCGCCACAGTGCAGGATGGCGGTCGCACCGGATTCCAGCATCAGGGCCTGTCCCCCGGAGGAGCGGCAGATCTTCGCGCCTGGCGCTGGGCCAACCACCTGCTCGACAACCCCTCGGATGCGGCCTGCCTGGAGATCACACTGGGCGGCCTGTCTGCAGTGGCTGAAACCAGGCTCCTGCTTGCCATATCCGGCGCTCCCTGCAGCCCCAGCGTCAACGGCACCCCGGTACCGGATTGGGGCACGCTCTTCATGGAGCCGGGCGATCGCCTGCAACTGAAAACGCCAACCAGCGAGCTTTTGACCTATCTCGCAGTCGTCGGCGGCTGGCAAACCCGGAAATTCCTGGGAAGCCGGTCCGCCGTTGCCCGCGAAGGCCTGGACAACCTGGGGGTGTTGCGCCAGGGGGACCTGCTTCCCTCGCCACCTGGCCCCGATCAAGAAGCCTGCGATGAACTGCTCCTCCGGCAAGTACCGCCATCCTTCAGAGCGCCATTAGCGAATTCTGCTGACGCCCTGAAACTCATCCCCGGCCCGGACCACGCCCTGTTCGACACGATGGATCTCGCCCGGCTGGTGCAATCGGAATACCAGGTTACCAGCCAGTCCGACCGAATGGGCTATCGCCTGGATGGCCCGGCACTCAGGCCCCCCGGTGGTATTACCTCCAGGGGTGTGACCTGTGGCACGGTGCAGGTACCCGGCGACGGCAAACCCATGGTTCTACTGAACGACCGACAAACCATCGGCGGCTATCCGGTGCCGGCTACCGTACCAAGACTGGATTGCAGCCGCCTCGCCCAGTGCCGGCCCGGGGACAGCGTCCGCTTCCGGTGGGCCGATGTGGCTGAGTGCCAGGCTGAGCGCATGGTGTTCGAGGAGCAGTTGCGAAGCTTTACCTGGAGCCCGGAGGGCCACCTGCTGAGGCGCAGCGGATAAAGCGGTTGTCTTCACCATGCCGATAATTCTTCGCTCCGGTCACCGCACTTACTCCCCCGGAAGGCGTTGACAGACCAGAACATTCCGGTATCATGCACGTCGCTGTCGCAATGGCAGCGACAATCTGGATAAACGGTGGGCTGGCAGAGTGGCTGAATGCAGCGGTCTTGAAAACCGCCGACGGTTAATAGCCGTCCCGGGGTTCGAATCCCTGGCCCACCGCCATTTTACTCTCTCTTTCCCTTAAGATTCCCTTCAGACCTGCTCCATACGCCATTTGAGCGTCCGCACGGCACTTTGCCGCCAGTTTTCTTGCCTTATTATCAATGTTTTGCCAGTCTAAATAGGCGTTAATCAAAAATGCCACGGCTGGGTTCGGGTTACTCGCGCCCGATCCCTCGGCCTGATTACAGAATAATAACGCCGGTCACACCCCAGCCGTGCCTCTTGAGGACGATGGAGAAGAAAGGCATGAATAAGAGCACAATGTTACGGAAAATCACTGGCGCAACCACTCTGACCCTGGCTGCGGCCATTGCTGCAACCAGTGTTGCCAACGCTGCGACCTGGCGCTACGCCCATGAGGAGTACGACGGCGACGTACAGGACGTCTATGCCGAGTTCTTCAAGGAATACGTTGAGGAGAACTCGGACCACCAGATCCAGATCTTCGAATTTGGTCAGCTGGGCGAGTCCGACGACATCATGGAGCAGACCCAGAACGGTATCCTGCAGTTCGTGAACCAGTCCCCCGGCTTTACCGGCTCGCTGATTCCTGAAGCACAGATCTTTTTTATTCCCTACCTCATGCCCACGGACATGGATACGGTAGTTGAGTTCTTCCGGGAAAGTGATGCGATCAACGACATGTTCCCGGAACTCTACGCTGAGAAAGGCCTTGAGCTGCTCAGGATGTATCCGGAAGGCGAAATGGTCATCACCCTGGACGAAAAGGCGTCCACCCCGGAGGATCTTCAGAACAAGAAGATCCGGGTCATGACCAACCCGCTGCTGTCCGCCACCTATGAGGCGTTCGGTGCCACGCCAACACCCCTGCCCTGGGGCGAGGTTTACGGTGCCCTGCAGACCAATATGATCGATGGTCAGGAAAACCCCATTTTCTGGATCGAATCCGGCGGTCTGTACGAGGTTTCTCCGAACCTGCTGTTTACCGGTCATGGCTGGTTCACAACCGCCATCATGGCGAACCAGGACTTCTATAATGACCTCTCCGAAGAAGACCAGGAGCTGGTTCAGGAAGCAGCGGACTATGCCTTTGACAAGATCATTGGCCACATCGATGGCCTTGCGGACGAGTCCCTTGAGAAAATCACGGAAGCGTCTGACGAGGTAACCGTAACCAAGCTTAACGAGGAGCAGATTCAGGCATTCCGTGATCGCGCTCCGCAAGTTGAGGAACGGTTCATCGAGATGACTGGCGAGCGCGGCGAGGAGCTGCTCAACCAGTTCAAGGAAGACCTCAAAGCGGTACAGGGCAACTAAGCCTGAAGGCCCCGGAGCGTCATACTTCCGGGGCTGACTACTGTTCAGATTTGTTCTAACACGGAGTTCGCCCGTCATGACCAACTCAGCTACCGAACCGGATGAAGCCGAAGGCTACAAGTCGGGGTTACCCGGTCCCCTGGGCTTTATCGACCTGCTCATCGCCAGGATAGAAGCGGTGATGCTCGCGGTCGGCGTCTTGCTGATGGCCCTGAATACCTGCATCAACGTTATCGCCCGTTTCGTATTTGGTGAAGGGCTTTTCTTCTCGGGCGAGATAAACCGGATCCTGATTATCCTGATAACCTTTGCCGGACTCGGTTACGCCGCACGCCATGGGCGGCATATCCGCATGTCGGCAATCTACGACACCCTGCCCACCGCAGCCCGCAAGGTATTGATGGTCATCATTGCCCTGTTCACGGCCGCAGTGATGTTCTTCCTGTGCTATTACTCGGTGGAGTACATCCAGAACCTTTATAGCCGCGGCCGGGTGCTACCCGCCCTGGGCATGCCAATCTGGATCATCTATCTATGGGTTCCCATAGGTTTCGCCATCACGGGTGTTCAGTACGTCCTGACGGCGATCAAGAACCTGCTGGCCCGGGACGTGTATCTGTCGACTTCCGTGCTGGACGGCTACGCCGATACTGAATCCGAAGTCTGACGACCCGCAAGAGCAAGAAAAAAGGAAACATTCATGGCGACTTTACTTCTGGTGATCATGATCGTGCTGCTCCTGCTGGGCTTCCCGATGATGATCCCGCTACTGACCGCTGCCCTGGTCGGCTTCTACGAGATGTTCAATGGCTTCGGCCAGATGACGACCCTGGTCCAGCAAATGATGGGGGGTATCCGCCCTGCCTCGTTGATTGCGGTACCCATGTTTATCCTTGCCGCCGATATCATGACCCGGGGCCAGTCCGCTGACCGCCTCATTGCGATGGTGATGTCGTTCATCGGCCACATCAAGGGTGGCCTGGCCATCAGCACTGCAACGTCCTGCACCCTGTTTGGTGCGGTTTCCGGTTCCACCCAGGCGACGGTTGTTGCCATCGGTTCGCCGCTGCGACCCAAGATGCTCAAGGCTGGCTATTCCGACTCATTTACCCTGGCACTGATCATCAACGCCAGTGATATTGCGTTCCTGATTCCGCCCAGTATCGGCATGATTATCTACGGGGTTATTTCCGAAACCTCCATCGCCGAGCTTTTCATTGCCGGCATTGGTCCCGGCGTCATGATCCTGCTGATGTTCTCCCTTTACTGCCTCTACTACGCCTACCGTAACAAGGTGCCTACCGAGGACAAGGCCAGCTGGGGAGAGCGTGTGCGTTCTGTTCGCCAGGCCCTGTGGCCGCTGTTCTTCCCGGTGATTATCGTGGGTGGTATCTACGGCGGTATTTTCAGCCCGACCGAAGCAGCAGCGGTCTGCGTTCTCTATGCACTATTGCTGGAGTTCGTGATTTTCCGCTCACTGAAGTCCATTGATATCTACCGGATTGCCAAGTCCACCGGCCTCATTACTGCGGTGGTCTTTATCCTGGTTGCGGCGGGTAACGGCTTCTCCTACATCATCTCGTTTGCACAGATCCCCCAGGCCATCCTGGCGGCCGTCGGCGTCAACGAGGCGGGTCCGGTAGGCGTGCTGATTGCCATCTGTGTGGCTTTCTTTATCGCCTGTATGTTCGTCGACCCCATTGTGGTGATCCTGGTACTCACCCCGATCTTTGCCCCGGCTATCCAGGCGACTGGCCTTGACCCTGTCCTGGTGGGTGTTCTGATTACGCTGCAGGTGGCCATCGGTTCGGCTACACCGCCGTTTGGCTGCGATATTTTCACAGCCATCGCTATTTTCAAGCGACCCTACTGGGAGGTTATCCGGGGTACACCGCCGTTTATCTTTATCCTGGTCCTGGCAGCGGCGTTGCTGATCGCCTTCCCGCAAATCGCCCTGTTCCTGAGAGACCTGGCATTCCGTTGATCAAAAAGCGCCAAGGCGCGTTGAGGAGGTGATCATCATGTTCCGAAGAATCCTTGCAGCCGTTGATGGCTCCAAGCCAGCACTGGATGCGCTGGAAAAAGCGGTGGAGTTCCAGAAACTGACCGGGGCTGAGCTTTACCTGATCTGCGTATTCAAGCACCACAGCCTGTTCGAGGCGTCCCTGTCCATGGTGCGTCCGCAGGAGCTCCAGATTCCCGACCAGGCCCTCTCAGAATATGCCCGTGACGTGGTGGAGTACGCCAAGCAATATGCCCTGCAACTGGGGGCTCCCAGTGTGCGGGGCTTTGTGAAGGGCGGTCGTCCGTCAAAGGCCATCGTCAAGTTTGCGAAACAGCATGAGGTGGATCTGATCGTGGTGGGCTCCCGGGGCACGCACAGCGACAAGGACGGCATGATCCTGGGCAGTGTCTCCCAGCGTGTCGCCAGCATGGCCAAGTGCCCTACGCTGGTCGTGTAGCCATTGAATCCTGCCTGGACGCCCCCATTTTCAGGGACAGAGATGCCGGATGCTGTTGCTCCGGCTTTAACGCCCACGGGGAGACCGCATGAGCGCAAACGAAACCCCTCAGTCTGATCAGCCGGAACGGAACCGGGATCGCCGCTTCTCGGTTTCGGCAAATCGGGGCTCAGCCCGCCACCGTATAAGGTATGTGGAGGCTGGAGGTGCATCGGTGGATATCGAGGAGTGCACCTTCTGCCAGGCCAATCCCGAGCTCGACTGGGAAGCCAGTACCACTTCCGGCCGCAAGGGCACGCCGGAAGCTCAGCCAACCGGGCCCTCTACCGAAAATATTAAATCGAAGTAACCAGGAACCCTGACAACAGAAAATTGTCTGAATTCCTGAATGTTAACGATTGAATCTTGATGGCCGTCCATTATGATGGGTGGCATGGCGCAAGGGTTCCGAAGCAGGAACCTCTAACCAAAGTGCAATCATTCTACGGAGACACACATGGATAACAGGCGTTTCAACGTCAACCAGAACCAGGGTACCTACACGGCTCCACGAGCTGGGGCAGGCACCGGCATCAGCGCCGATGCCACCAAGGTACTGAAAAATACCTACATGCTGCTAGCCATGACGCTCGTCTTCAGCGCCGTTATGGCCGGCATCTCCATGGCCATGGGTCTGGGTCACGGACTCGGCATGATCTGCTCACTGGTAGCACTGGGACTGATCTGGTTTGTGCTGCCCCGTACCGCTAACAGCCCGGCAGGTATCGGCGTGGTATTTGCCTTTACCGGCCTGCTTGGTCTGTCGTTGGGGCCGCTGCTGTCCCATTACCTGGCGCTTTCCAATGGTGGCGCGGTTGTCATGCAGGCGCTTGGTGGCACGGCGATCGTTTTCTTCGCCTTGTCCGGCTACGTGCTGACCACCAAGAAGGACTTCTCCTTCATGCGCAGCTTCCTGGTTGCCGGCCTGGTGGTAGTGCTGGTGACCATGCTGGGCGCCATGGTTGCTTCCATGTTCGGCGTCGATGTCAGCATGCTGAGCCTGGCCCTGAGCGGCGCCATTGTGCTGCTGATGTCCGGTTTCATCCTGTTCGACACCAGCCGCATCGTAAATGGTGGCGAAACCAATTACGTGATGGCCACTGTGGGTTTGTACCTCAGCATCTACAACCTGTTCGTTTCGCTGCTGCATATTATCGGAGCATTTAACGAGTAACTCCGGCGTTGATCTGACGCACAGATGAAAAGCCCCGCAGGGGAGTATATAGTACATTTTGTGTACTTCTGTTGGTGAGTGAGTGAATGCCCCATGAGCAAAGGCTTTTGGGGCATTTTTCGTTTTTACACGGTGTGTAATTTGGTGTGTAAAAACAGGAGCACTTGCTCCAAGGGCTCTGCCCTCTCGCCGCAAGCGGCGATTCACCCGAGGTATTTCACGACCAGCGATGTAATCCAGTGAGAGCACAGATACAGATAACTTCCTCGGGGATGCTTAAAAGCGAGCAATGGTCGTACCACCATACTCATGCTGTAGCTGGAGGATGCCACAATAAATGGCTCTCTTCCATTTCGTGTGGAATCGGTCGCCAGCTAACGCCTTTTTGAGCCATACTCCCTGATATCTTCTGACCT
>NZ_JAKZAH010000029.1 GCF_023156245.1 Marinobacter bryozoorum | reverse complement strand
CCTTCGCCACCGCGCCTAGCTCTCAAGGCTCTCAGTGGCTCAGTAGATCAGCGAATTAACCAAACGGGACACTAGCCCGGTTGCAGCAAGGGGCGCTTGGGTACCCGCGTCTGGCTGTCACCGTGTCTGTCCTGTGCCTGTTTGCCTGGCTGGGGCTGCGTGCCCGGAAGACTGCCGACGGCCCTTTGACTGCATAACTGTTCGCAACAGCCGGGGAGCGATGACCATCGGGCTCTCTTTCCTGGCTTCCGGCATGGGTGCATGGATCCTTTTTGCACCACCAGAAGTGGGTGCACTCGTTAGCCCGATCGCACGGGCCGGCTACGCACTTGGCGCTGCATTGCCGTTTATCGTATTCCCATGCTGGCCCCTTATTCTCGCAAGCACCTGCCCACTGCTGCTCAGTCTGTACAGGTGGGGGCATCCCCTTCTGGAGTGCGGTCAGCGTTGCCCTCACGCTTCTACTGGCTGTGAGGGCCGCCCTGCCGAACCTGCCTGGTGCCTCACTGGTTGCGCAACCACGTTCCCAACTGCCTCCGCTCTTCCTCCGTCATGCCCGTCATATTCCCTAACGGCATATAATGCGTATCCACCGCCGCCTGCCTGACCTTGCCGTTATGGTCGGCCAGCAGTGACAAATCATCCAGTTTGATCCCTGCCGGTGGGGACTGAAATCCGGGCTGGGTGGGTGTTTCTGCGTGGCAGGCTACGCAGTGGGTTTCCATGATCTGCGCCACCGTCTCGTCGCTGACGGCGGTGATGCCGGTGTTGGCGGATGTAGTCGGTGTGGGCGCGATTACCCAAATCAGAACCACGGTCATGGCCGCTGCGGCTACCAGGATCGATGGCCGGTTGATATCCCGGTGCCGCAGGTTGAAGTAATGTCGTGCAAAGGCGGTGATAAACCCGATGGCCGCCAGGATGGCCCAGCCATGGGGGTGGCCATATAGCATCGGGTAGTGGTTGCTGATCATGATGAAGATGATCGGCAGGGTCAGGTAGTTGTTGTGGGTGGAGCGCAGTTTGGCCAGGGCGGCCAGTCTGGCGACCTTCTCGTCTGGTTCCCTGCCGTCATTGAGTGCGTTCACCAGTGCCCATTGGGAAGGCACGATGCCGAGGAACACGTTGGCCACCATGATGGTGCCGATGACGGCCCCCACATGGATGTAGGCACCCCGGCCTGAGAACACCTGGAACAGCCCCCAGTCCACCAGCAGCAAGATGGCGAACAGCACCAGACCGAAGCCCTTGCCGTTGTGGGCCAGGGGACTGCGGATCAGTGCTTCGTAGATCGCCATCACCAGGGCCAGGGTACCCAGGCCGATGGCGACACCGGTGCCCAGGCTGATATCGGCTTTGGACGGGTCGATCAGGTAGCCCGGTGACCCCAGGTAGTAGACGATGAACAGCAGGGTCATGCCGCTCAGCCAGGTGGTGTAGGCCTCCCACTTGAACCAGTGCAGCTCTCGGGGCATTTCCCTTGGCCCCAGTTGGTACTTGGCCACTTCGTAGATGCCGCCGCCGTGGATGGCCCAGAGGTCGCCCTTGATGCCTTCCTGTTTCTTCCACTCCGGCGGTTCCCGCAGGTGGTTGTCCAGCCAGACAAAGTAGAAGGACGCGCCGATCCAGGCGACGCCGACAATCACATGAAACCAGCGGACCATCAGGCCAAGCCATTCGCTGAGGTATGCTTCCATCAATCAGGCTCCTTGGGTGGGGGATACGGGCGTCGGGGTGGTTGCGGTGGCGCCGTCGGATCTGCGATAGCGGATTTCGCCGGCCACGGCGGTGGCGACGATGGCCCGGTCGTCCCCCAGGATCATCAGGTTGAACAGGGTCTCTGCCAGGGTGTGGCTGTACGCCTGCTTCATGGTCAGGGCCGGTGAGGCGTTCTGGTCGAGCACCACGAAGTCGGCGTGGCGACCGGGCCGGAAGCTGCCGGTCTGCTCCGCCTGGTGCAGTACCCGGGCGTTACCCAGGGTGGCCAGGTAGAACGCCTGCCACGGTGTCAGGGTCTGGCCCCGCAGGCGGCAGACCTTGTAGGCCTCGGCCATGGTGGCCAGCATCGACAGGCTGGTGCCGCCGCCGACGTCTGAAGCCAGGCCCACGGTCACGCCCGCCTCCCGGGCGGTTCGGAAGTCGAACAGGCCGCTGCCCAGAAAGGTGTTGGAGGTGGGGCAGAAGGCGATGCGGGTGTCGGTTTCGGTCAGCCGCTGGCGGTCCCGGTCATCAATATGGATGCCATGGGCAAGCACCGTGCGATTCCCCAGCAGGCCGTAGTGGTCGTACACGTCCAGGTAGCTGTGGCGCTCCGGGAAGAGCTCGCTGATCCACCGGATCTCGCCGGTGTTCTCCGCCCAGTGGGTCTGGACCATGACGTCCGGGTGATCCGCGGCGAGCCGGCCGGCCAGGGTGAGTTGCTCCGGGGTGGAGGTTGCCGCAAAACGCGGGGTAATGGCATAGCGCTGGCGGCCCTGGCCGTGCCATTTCTGCAGCAGCGCCAGGCTATCGTCGTAGCTGCCCTGGGTGGTGTCGGTGAGGTTGTCCGGGGCGTGGCGGTCCATCATCACCTTGCCGGCGGTGAGGCCCATGCCACGGCTTTCGGCGGCTTGGAACAGGGCGTCCACCGAGGCGGGGTGGGAAGTACAGAACACCAGTCCGGAGGTGGTGCCGTGGGCCAGCAGCAGGTCGGTGAACCGTTGCGCCTCGGCCCGTGCCCAGTCGCCATCGCTGAAGCGGGCCTCGTGGGGGAAGGTGTAGGTCTCCAGCCAGTCCAGCAGTTGGGCGCCGTAGCTGGCCATCACCCCCAGTTGCGGCATGTGCACGTGGGTGTCGATAAAACCGGGCAGGATCAGGCCGCCCTGCCAGTCGGTGACCGGGGTGCCTGCGGGCAATTGCGGTAGCAGGTTTTCCGCCGAACCAGCCGCAAGCACCTGGCCGTTCAGCACTACCAGCAGGCCGTCACCGAAGTAGTCCAGGCTGCCATCTCTGGGATCCGGTTCGTTGCCGGGGTCGCCGAGGAAGTGGAGCAGGGCGCCCCGGTGGGCCTCGCAGCCAGCCGGGAACGCGGTGTGGGTTGTCCTGGTCATCAGCTCCCCCGGTAGGTCGAGTAGCCCCATTGGTTCAGCAGCAGCGGCACGTGGTAGTGGGCCTGCGGGTCTGACACCTGGAAGTTCAGGGTCACCTCCGGGTAGAAGGTGTCGAGGTTTTGCGCCTGGAACCAGGCACCGGTGTCGAACCGCAACCGGTAGTGGCCGGACTCGAGGGTGCTGGCGAACCACGACATCAGGCGACCATCGTCATCGGTGAAACCGTCGGCGATGGGTACGGCCCGGTCGTCGATCACCTGTTCCAGGGTGACGGCAACCCCGGCGGCGGGCTTGCCGCTGCCCAGGTTGAGGATGTGGGTGGTGATGGGACTCTTGTCGGTCATGCCAGTTTCTCCAGTCGTATCTCGGTGATCTTTGCCTGTTCCCGGGCGGCGTTCTTCAGTTCCATCTCGCGGCCGTTGGGCAGCCGCGCCTCCAGCAGGGCCAGCATCTCGTCGGCGGACTTGCCGGTGGCGCAGACGATGAAGATGAAGCCGAACTTGTCCAGGTAGGCGTCGTTGCCCTGCTTCAGGCGCTGGAGCACGTCTTCATCGGCGCCCCGGGCGCCGGCCTGCTCACCGCTGGCCAGGGCTTTCGTGCTGGCGTATTTCTTACGCAGGCTGTCCACGTCGCCGATCTGCGGGTGGGCCTCGAAGGCCTGCAGCCAGTCGTCCTCGGTGAGGATGGGCCAAAGGCGGTGGCATTGTTCCATCATCGCCTCGCGGCTGGTGTAGGGGCGGTTAATCACCATGCCCCAGACCCAGGGATCGGCGGCGCAGCAGTCCCGGAAGCGGGCTTCGGCCTGGTCCCGGGGCAGGGCGTTCAGTTCTTCAAGACTCATTCGAATTGCTCTCTCTGGATGACTGGCCGGTGTCGGGGTTCTGGATCAGGCCTTTCAGTTCCTTCCAGGGCAGGCCGCGGCGGGTGGCGGGCTGGTCCGCGCTGGCGGTCAGGCTCAGCAGTTCGGCGCTGATGGACACGGCCACCTCCATGGGGCGTTTGCCAGGTATATCAGAACGGCCCACCGGGCAGCGGATGCTGTCGATCTGGTCGGGGCTGAAGCCACGGTGCTCCAGCCGCTGGCGGAAGCGCTCCGCCTTGGTGTCGGAGCCGATCAGGCCGATGCCCGCGCAGTCTCCCGCCGTCAGCAGGGAGCGGCACAGGTCGAAATCCAGCTGGTGGTTATGGGTGAGGATCAGCACCTGTTTGCCGGTGCACAGGGCCGGGGCATCCCCCACCGGGTCATCGGTGTGGTGGATGCGCACATTGGCGGGCACCTCCACGGGAAACTGGTCGGCGCGCTCGTCCACCCAGGTAACCCGCCAGGGCAGGTCGCCGAGGATGTTGACCAGGGCCCGGGCCACGTGGCCGGCCCCGAAGATCACCAGTTCCTGCTCGCAGCCCGGATGAGCCTCGATCAATACCGACACGCTGCCGCCACAGCACTGGCCCAGGCTCGCACCCAGGGGAAAGTGGGCCAGCTCGCTGGTGTAGTCCTGCTTCGCCAGCCGCTCCCGGGCCTGCTGGCAGATGCGGTATTCCAGGTGGCCGCCGCCGATGGTGTCGTAGCTGTGTTCGCCCGTCACCACCATCTTGCTGGCGGGCTCCCGGGGTACCGAGCCGGTTACCCCCAGCACGGTGACCAGCACATAAGGTTCGCCCCGGTCCTCGCAGTGGGCCACGGCCTGGTACCAGTTCAGTCGCCGTTCCATCACGCGGTCTCCTTCTGTTGGTTCAGCCATTGCTGGCTGGCGGTGACGGCACCCAGCACCCGTTCCGGTGTGGCCGGGGTGTCCAGGGGCGGGCTGTAGCGGTAGTCGGTGACGCTGGCCACGGCATCCCGCAAGGCACTCCACACGGCGATACCCAGCATCAGCGGTGGTTCGCCCACGGCCTTGGAGTGGAACACGGTGGCCTCGCGGTTCGGGCTCTCCGGCAGCAGCGCCACCCGCAGGTCCGGCGGGCAGTCAGACACGGCGGGAATCTTGTAGGTAGCGGGGCCGGTGGTCAGCAGCCGGCCCTCATCGCTGTACACCAGTTCCTCAGTGGTCAACCAGCCCATGCCCTGCACGAAGCCGCCTTCGATCTGGCCGATGTCGATCTCCGGGTTCAGGGACCGGCCCACATCGTGGAGGATGTCGGTGCGCACCACCCGGTATTCCCCGGTGAGGGTGTCCACCACCACTTCGGAACAGGCGGCGCCATTGGCGTAGTAGAGGAACGGCCGGCCGGTGCCGGTCTCCGGGTCGTAATGGATTTTCGGGGTGGCGTAGAAGCCGGAGGACCACAGGGGAATGCGGCTCATGTAGGCGGCCTGGATGAAGGTTTCCCAGGGCACGGCGAGGCCGCCGATCATCACCTGGTTGTCGGAGAAGCTGATCTGCTCCGCCGGGGTCGACCAGTGCTGTGCGGCGAAGGCCACCAGCCCTTCGAGGATTTTCTCGCAGGCATCCAGCGCTGCCATGCCGTTCAGGTCAGAGCCTGAGGATGCCGCCGTGGGCGAGGTATTCGCCACCTTGTCGGTACGGGTGGCAGTCACTTTGACCCGTTCCAGGTCCACCTGGAAGGCGGAGGCCACCACCTGGGCAATCTTGATATACAGGCCCTGGCCCATCTCGGTGCCGCCGTGGTTCACCACGATGCTGCCGTCGGTGTAGATGTGCACCAGCGCTCCGGCCTGGTTCAGGTGCTTGGCGGTGAAGGAAATGCCGAACTTCACCGGCGTCAGCGCCAGGCCACGCTTGAGCACCGGGCTGGACCGGTTGTAGGCGGTGATTTCGGCGCGACGCTGGCGGTAATCGGAAGTTGTCTCCAGGGTGTCCATGAGCTGGGTCAGCACATGCTGCTCCACGGTCTGGCCGTAATGGGTGGTGTCACGCCCGGGTCGGTAGAGGTTGAGCTTGCGGATGTCCAGCGGGTCACGGCCCAGGTGCCGGGCGATGTCGTCCATGGCCTGTTCGATGATCATCATGCCCTGGGGCCCGCCAAAGCCCCGGAAGGCAGTATTGGACACCGTATGGGTCTTGCAGCGGTGGCCCACCACCCGGGCCTGGTCCAGGTAATAGGCGTTGTCGGCATGGAACATGGCCCGGTCGACAATGGCATCGGACAGGTCCGGGGAATAGCCGCAGCGCCCGGCCACCATGATGTCGGCGCCCTGGATCAGGCCGTCGTCGTCGAAACCGATGTCGTAGGTGTTGTAGAAGTCGTGGCGTTTGCCGGTCTGCACTATGTCGTCCGGGCGTGACAGCCGGTATTTCACCGGGCGCCCGGTAACGTTGGCAAGCAGCGCGGCGGTACAGGCCAGCGCGGCCGCCTGGGTTTCCTTGCCACCGAAGCCGCCGCCCATGCGGCGCACCTCCGCCTGCACCTCGTGGATGGGCAGGCCCAACACTTCCGCCACCAGCTTCTGCACCTCCGACGGATGTTGGCTGGAGGTGTGCACGAACATGCCACCGTCCTCGGTGGGCTCCACCAGGCAGGCCTGGCCTTCCAGATAGAAATGCTCCTGGCCGCCCACGTGCTGCTCGCCTTTCAGGCGATTGGGCGCTTCCGCCAAGGCCTGGTCGGGCTCACCCCGTTGCTGGGTATGGCTGGGGCGCACAAACAGCTGTTGCTCAAGGGCCTGTTCCACAGTGACCACGGCATGCAGGGGCTGGTATTCCACCTTCGCCAGTTGAGCGGCCTTGCGGGCGGCCTCGTGACTGGTGGCGGCCACGGCGAAGAGGGGCTGGCCGATGTGTTCCACAATGTCGTCCGCCAGCACCAGGTCACCGGGGAACACCGGGCCGATATCCAGATGGCCGGGCACGTCCTTCGCGGTAATCACGGCCACCACGCCGGGGTAGGCCCGCACGGCCTCAAGGTCCATGGACAGGATGCGGGCGTGGGCCTGTTCGCTGTGGCCTACGGCGGCGTGGAGCAGGGCCTCCGGCATGGGCAGGTCATCGATGTAGCGGGCCTGGCCACTGACATGCTTCCAGGCGCTGTCGTGCTTGGCGCTGTGGCCGGCCAGGCCGCGGGCGCTGTGGGCCGGCGTCGGGGTGTTCAGGGGCAGTTTACGCATAGTCGGTCACCATCAGTGTCTCGCTGGTGTTGGCGTCTGAGGCCAGCAGGGCCCGGCGCAGCAGGTTGCCGGCCACCTGCAGGCGGTAGGCGGCGGAGGCGCGCACGTCGGTCATGGGCGTGAAATCGTCGGCCAGCGCGATGATCGCGGCTGCAACGCTGTCTTCATTCCAGGGCCGGCCTTTCAGGGCGGCTTCGGCTTTCGGGGCGCGGGCCGGGGTGGCGGCCATGCCACCGAAGGCCAGCCGGCAATCCGCCACCACGCCGTCCTCTACAGTCAGGCGGAAGGCGCCCAGCACCGCGGAGATATCGTCGTCCAGGCGCTTGGAGACCTTGTAGATGTAAAGCTGCTCGTTGGCCCGGGGGACCGGCACCCGTACCGAGTGCACGAACTCACCGGGTTTCAGGTCGGTCTGCTTGTAGCCGTGGAAGAAGTCCTCCAGGGGCAGCCGTCGGTCGCCGTCCGGGCCGTCCAGCACCAGGGTGGCATCCAGGGCGATCAGGGGCGGGGGCATATCACCGATGGGGGAGGCGTTGGCAATGTTGCCGCCGAGGGTGCCCCGGTTGCGGATCTGCAGGGAGCCCAGGCGTTCCACCATCGGGTCAAACGCCGGCCACAGTGCTGATAGTGGTCCACGGAATTGCTGATAGGTGGCGGCGGCGCCGATGACCAGTTCATCCCCTTCCTGTGTGCAGCCTTTCAGTTCATCGACCCGTTCCACGCTGATCAGGTGCGGCAGTGCCTTCAGTTGCTGGGTGATTTCCAGGGCCAGGTCGGTGCTGCCAGCCACCAGCCGGGAGTCGGGGAAGTTACGGCGCAGCTCCCGCAGCTCGGCCAGGGTGGCGGGGGCGTCGTATCGGAGACCGTCCGTCGTGCCGGACGAGACGCTGCCACCCGGAATGCCCGACAGTTCGGGTCTGGCGCTCGTGCCACACAGGCTGGCGGCGGGGTGGGATGGCTCCGGTGTCCACTCCTGCACCAGGGCCTGGCGCCCAGCCTCGATGATGGGCCGGTAACCGGTGCAGCGGCACAGGTTACCGGACAGGGCTTCCAGTAACCGGTGATCGTCCGGGGTTGGGCCCTCCTTATTGGCATGGAAGGCGACCAGCGACATAACGATGCCTGGCGTACAAAACCCGCACTGGGCGCCGTGCTTCTCCATCATCGAGCGTTGCACCGGGTGGCCCGGCTCCTGCTGAAAGGCCTCAACCGTGATCAGCTCCTTGCCATGCAGTCCGCCCACCAGGCTGATGCAGCTGTTGATGGCCTCGTACCGAATGTTGCCCTGCGGGTCAGGGGTTCCGGTGATCACGGTGCAGGCACCGCAGTCACCGGAGGCACAGCCCTCTTTGGTGCCGGTGAGTCGCATTTTGGTGCGCAACCATTCCAGGATGCTCAAATTTGGGTCGACCTGGTCAACTTTTTCAGTTCGACCGTTCAGAACAAATTCAATCACGGCTCTCTCCGCTTGCAGGCTATTTGCGGTTTTTCACGGCTACCTGCTTTCTATTACAGACAGGCATTCCGCTGCTTATAGGCCGGTTTCTGCAAAAATCTGACCAATTGGTTCATTTAGCGGTTTTTCGGGTTTCGTTAACTATTGGCAAGCATATTGCTAACCCCTCAAATGTTGATTGGTTGGTCAGTTTATGTATTGGCCAGGCCGGAATGGGTAACGAGAAGAGGCTGTGTATGACTGCGGCACTGCGCCTGAAACTGGAAAACATCGTCAAGGAATACCCGGGGTGTCGGGCAAACGATGGTATCGATCTGACGGTGGGCGCCGGGGAGATTCATGCACTGCTGGGGGAGAACGGTGCCGGTAAGAGCACCCTGATGAAGGTGATCTACGGGGTGGTGCAGCCGGACGAGGGGCGCATGATCTGGAATGGCCACCCGGTCACGGTTGACAGTCCGGCCCGGGCCCGGGAGATGGGTATTGGCATGGTGTTCCAGCACTTCTCCCTGTTCGAGACCCTCACCGTGGCAGAAAACATTGCGCTGGGACTGCCCGCTGACGAGGCCCGTGACCGACGCAAGCTGGACCAGCGTATCCGTGAGGTATCCGGGCGTTATGGCATGGCGCTGGACCCCCGGCGCTATGTCAGCACCCTGTCGGTGGGCGAACGCCAGCGGGTGGAAATTGTCCGTTGCCTGATCCAGGAGAGCACATTGCTGATACTGGACGAGCCTACCTCGGTGCTGACCCCGCAGGAAGTGACCGCACTGTTTGCCACCCTCCGGCAGCTCTCGAGCGAGGGCTGCAGCATCCTGTTTATCAGTCACAAGCTGGAAGAGGTGCGCAGCCTGTGCCACAACGCCACCGTTCTGCGTCAGGGGAAAGTCAGCGGTGGTTGCCGGCCTGGTGAGGTCTCTGCGGTGGATATTGCGCGCCTGATGGTGGGCGATGACACACCCATTTCCACTCAGGTTTCTGCTGCACAGGCCGGCGATGTGTTGCTGGGTGTCCGCAACCTTGGTTGCAAAAGGCGGGACCCCTTCGGTACCAGCCTCACGGATGTGAGCTTTGAACTGCGTCAGGGAGAGATCGTCGGTATTGCCGGGGTTGCCGGTAATGGCCAGGACGAATTGCTCAAGGCCCTGTCGGGGGAAATCCGCCCGGACCGGGGAAGCATGGACCTCGATAGCATGAGGATGAATGCCCTGTCTCCGGCGCAGCGTCGCAAACTGGGTGTTGCCGTTGTACCGGAGGAGCGCCTGGGCCGGGGTGCGGTACCGGGGATGTCCCTGGCGCAGAATGCCCTGCTGACCGCCTCCGGGCAGGACCTGGTGGACCGCGGCATTATCCGTTTCGGCCGGGTGCGCGCGTTCTCCCGCGAGGTGATCCGACGCTTTGGTGTGCGCTGTACCGGCGAGGACAGCACCGCCGCGAGTCTGTCCGGGGGCAACCTGCAAAAATATATTATCGGCCGGGAGGCGCTGCAGAATCCGCGTCTGCTGGTAGCGTCCCATCCCACCTGGGGCGTGGACGTGGGCTCGGCGGTTGCCATCCATGAAGCACTGGTGAAGCTGCGGGATGAGGGTGCATCGATCCTGCTGATCTCCGAAGACCTGGATGAGCTGTTCCAGCTTTGCAGTCGAATCGGCGCCCTCTGCGAAGGCCGCCTGTCGCCACTGGCGTGTACTGCGGAGCTGAGCATCGAACAGCTGGGTGAGTGGATGGCGGGTGGGTTCGACAGCGGGGAGGCTTCCCATGCTGCTGCTTGAACGTCGCCCCGTTGATTCCTCACTGATGCGCTGGGCCTCCCCGGTGCTGGCCCTGGTGCTGACGGTGATCACCGGTTTCGTGCTGTTCCTGGCCATGGGCAAGGACCCGGTGGAAGGGCTGACCTTCTTCTTTATCACCCCGATCAGCGACCTGATCGGCCTGGCGGAACTGGGCCTGAAAATGGCACCCCTGCTGCTGTGTGCGGCGGGCCTGACCGTCTGTTATCGCGCCAAGCTGTGGAACATCGGCGCCGAGGGGCATTTCCTGATGGGTGCCCTGGGGGCCAGTGCGGTGGCGGTTCAGCTGGTGGACGCGTCCGGTGTCTGGGTGCTGCCAGTCGTGCTGGTGGCGGGCGTCCTGGCGGGCATGCTGTGGGCGGCGATTGCCGCGGGTCTGAAGACCCACCTGCACTGCAATGAAATCCTGACCACCATCATGCTCAACTACATTGCCCTGAACCTGCTGCTGTATGCGGTTCACGGTCCCCTAAAGGACCCCTACGGCTTTGGCTTTCCGCAATCGGTCATGTTTGGTGAGTCTGCGCTGCTGCCAGACCTGATTCCCGGTACCCGTCTCCATCTGGGGCTGGCGTTTGGCCTGCTCGCGGCGGTAAGTGTGTGGGTACTGTTTGCACGCAGTTTTATCGGTTTCCAGCTCAATGTGATCGGCCAGGATCACCGTGCCGCTGCCTTCGCCGGCTTTGGCGCCCGCCGCCTGACCTGGTTCGCCTTCCTGGTCGGTGGTGCCACCGCTGGCCTGGCCGGTGCCTCGGAAGTCACCGGCCCGATCGGCCAGCTGGTCCCCCAGGTGTCCCCGGGCTACGGCTATACCGCGATCATCGTGGTGTTCCTCGGCCGGATGCATGCCCTGGGCATCATTGCCGCCAGTGCCCTGCTGGCACTGACCTTTATCGGCGGTGAGATGCTGCAGATCGCCATGAACATGCCCAAGGCCGTTACCGGGTTATTCCAGGGTCTGCTGCTGTTCTACCTGCTGACCTGCGATGCCTTTATCCATTACCGGATACGCCTCCGTGCGCCAGTCCGCAAACCCACTCGTGTAGCAGCACCAGCTGCCACCCAGGAGGCCTGAGATGGAGCTGCTGACCAACATTCTGGCGGCTATGGTGGTGGCGGGCACTCCGCTGCTGCTAGTAGCCCTGGGCGAACTGATCTGCGAGCGCTCAGGCGTTCTCAACCTGGGGCAGGAGGGCATGATGCTGATGGGCGCCGTAGCCGGTTTCGTGGTGGCGTTGACTACCGGCAGCCTGGCCGTGGCGGTGTTCGCTGCGGTGTTCGCCGGCATCGGCATGGCCCTGTTATTCGCTTTTATGGCCGTTACACTGGCCGCCAACCAGTACGCCGCGGGCCTGGCCCTGACCATCTTTGGCACCGGCTTGAGTGCCTTCGTGGGCGCCGGGTTTGTAGGGGAGTCCATTAATGGTTTCGAACGGGTAGCGATTCCCCTGCTCAGTGACATTCCGGTGATCGGGCGCGTGCTGTTCCACCAGGACCTGCTGGTATATTTCTCACTGGTGGCCTTTGCCGGGATCTGGCTGTTCCTGCACCACAGCCGTGGCGGCCTACTGCTGCGCGCTGTCGGTGAGGATCCCGAAGCCGCCAATGCCAATGGCCTCAAGGTGCTGGTAGTCCGCTACCTGGCGGTGGCTTTCGGCGGCGGCATGGCCGGACTGGCCGGCGCCTACCTGTCACTGGCCTATACCCCCATGTGGACCGAGAACATGACCGCCGGCCGCGGCTGGATCGCCCTGGCGTTGGTGGTCTTCGCAACCTGGCGACCGGAGCGGGTGCTGATAGGCGCCTGGCTGTTCGGCGCCGCCAGCATCCTGCACCTGGTGCTGCAGGGCCTGGGCTGGCGGGCCTCCACGGAGCTGCTGGCGATGCTGCCCTATGTGGTCACCATCCTGATGTTGATTCTGCTCTCCTTCGACCCGGTTCGTACCCGGCTAAACACACCGCTTTCACTCGGCCAGCCCTACCGGCCCAGCCACTAACAATAACCATCACCCGTTTGCCAACGATGACTCAAAAAGAACGTAACCAGAGAGGTTCAACCATGAATGCATTTCGTAAAACGCTGATCGCTGGCTGTGTTGCTGCAGCTTCCTTTGCACCTGCGGCCCATGCCGAGAAATTCTTCGGCGGGTCCAGTATTTCCATCCTACACAGTAACCAGTACCAGGGTGTGGAGTTCGACGCCGGCGGTGACGGTGGCATGGAATACGAAGCGACCTATATGACCTTCGAGAATGCTACTGCCCACGACTGGGGCGGCACCTTCTTCTTCATTGACCGGGATCAGCCCCAGGGGGACCTGGAAGGCACCGACGAAGTCTACGGTGAATTCGCACCCACGCTCAGTGGCAGCTGGCTGACCGGGCAGAACCTGTCCTTCGGTCCGGTCAAGGATGTGGTGCTGGCGGGCCAGTACGAATTTGGTGGCGGTACCGAAGTCAATAACTACATGGCCGGCTTTGGCCTGGCCTGGGACCTGCCCGGCTTCAATTACTTCAACACCGCGTTCTACTACGTGAACAACAGTGAGGTCGCCGATGACTGGCAGACGACCGTTACGTGGGCGGTACCTTTCAATGTCGGTCCGGCGCTGTTTCTGGTGGACGGCTATATCGACTGGTCCACCTCGGCGAGCGACCATGAGTCGGAATTTCAGTTCACCCCGCAGATCAAACTGGATGTGGGCAATTTCATGGGCAGCCCGGGCAAGCTCTACGCCGGCGTTGAGTACCAGTACTGGAACAACAAGTTCGGTCTGGACGATACCCTGATCGACACGCAGAGCTCTGTGAGTGCATTGGTAAAATTCCACTTTTGATCCGTCACGGGAGTCCGGCAGAATCATTCTGTCGGACTCCTGAACAAATGGACAACAAGTGAGAAGCCAATGACCAAGCAACCAGTCGCAGACGCTCCCTCCCGTATCGGGCACCCCGGTAATGGCCGCAAGTACCGCCCGGGGCGGATCCGGGAGCGAAACAGGGAAAAGATCCTGCAGGCTGCGGAGCAGGAATTTGCACAGCATGGCTACAAGGGCGCCACGATCCAGAACATTGCGGAGCGGGCGGGTTTGCCCAAATCCAACGTGCTGTATTACTTCAGCAACAAGAAGCGAATGTACAGCGCCATGTTCGATGACATCCTGGCGCGCTGGAACAAGGTGTTCACGGATATCCGCCCCGAAGACGATCCGGCGGTGGCACTGTCCACCTTCATCCGGACCAAGGTGGAGATGTCGCGGCGCTACCCATTGGCTTCCCGGTTGTTCGCCATGGAGATCATCCAGGGTGCGCCGTTCCTGCTGGATCACCTGCGTACCAACATGCGGGAGTGGGTGCGCGGTCGTGCCGAGGTCATGCAGCAGTGGATCAACGACGGCCGCATGGCCCCGGTGGACCCTGTACAACTGATTTTCCTGATCTGGTCCTCCACACAACACTACGCCGACTTCCAGGTACAGATCCTGATGGTGGAAAACAAGGCCGAGTATGAGAAGCGCGACTTCGACCATGCGGCCGATTTCCTCGTCGAGGTGATCCTGCGGGGGTGCGGTCTGGAAAAACCGACATGAATCAATGCAACCCTTATCCGAGGGACATGCGGGGCTATGGCAGGAATCCTCCCCATGCCCAATGGCCGGGCAACGCCCGGGTCGCCGTCCAGTTTGTGCTCAACTACGAGGAGGGCGGCGAGAACTGCGTGCTCCACGGTGATGAGTATTCCGAGACCTTCCTGTCCGACATCATTGGCGCTGAGGCCTATCGCGACCGACATATGAGCATGGAGTCGCTGTATGAATACGGCTCCCGCGCCGGGGTCTGGCGCATCCTGAGGGAATTCCGCAAGCGGAAGCTGCCGCTGACGATCTTTGGTGTCACCATGGCCATGGCCCGTAATCCGGAGGCGGTAAAGGCCTTTATCGACGACGGGCACGAGATCGCCTGTCATGGCATGCGCTGGATCCATTACCAAGACATGAGCGAGTCCGAAGAACTCCGCTATATGGAGTTGGCAATCGAACAGCACACCCGGTTGACCGGCAAGCCGCCACTGGGCTGGTATACCGGTCGCGACAGCCCCAACACCCGCCGACTGGTGGTGGAGCAGGGCGGCTTTGAGTACGACAGCGACTATTACGGCGACGACCTGCCGTTCTGGACCACGGTGACCACCCGTGACGGCGCCGACGAACCGCACCTCGTCGTGCCCTATACCCTGGAAGCCAACGACATGCGTTTCTGCGCGCCCCAGGGATTCAATTCTGGTGAGCAGTTCTTCCAGTACCTGAAGGACAGTTTTGATGTGCTTTACGAGGAAGGCGCGGAATCCCCGAAAATGATGTCAGTGGGTCTTCACTGCCGCGTAATCGGCCGTCCCGGTCGCTTCCGTGCACTTCAGCGTTTCCTCGACCATATTCAACAGCATGAGCAGGTGTGGGTGTGCCGGCGAATCGATATCGCCCGCCACTGGAAACAGGTGCACCCCTATCACCCCGGAGACAACGAATGACTGATGCCGTAGTGGCCCCCATAGTCGAGGGGCCCGACTTTACCCGCCAGGGCCTGAACCTGGCGGATGGCAGCCTGGGCGCGGAAGTGGTCCAGGTGACCGACGAATTCTTCGGCCCCCGGGACCGTATGCTGAACCCGGAGCAGCCGGTGTTCTACCCGGACCGCTACGACGACCACGGCAAGTGGATGGACGGCTGGGAAACTCGCCGTCGACGCACCACCGGCCACGACTGGTGCATCGTGCGCCTGGCGATTCCTGGCGTGCTGATGGGGGTGGATTTCGATACCAGCTTCTTCACCGGCAACTTTCCCCCGGCGGCGTCCCTGGAGGCCTGCTTCAGCCCGGCTGGGGAGCCGGACGAAAACAGCGACTGGCAGCCACTGGTGCCGGCCACGGAACTGAAGGGCAACGACCACCGTTTCTGCGGGATCGCCTCCGACCAGCCCTTCACCCATGTGCGGGTGCAGATCTATCCGGATGGCGGCCTGGCCCGGCTGCGGGTCTACGGTAAGCCGTTCTGTGACTGGTCCACCCTAGCAGCCAGTGAATCCGTCAACCTGCTGGCCCTGGAACATGGCGGCGATCAGGTGGACCAGGCCTGGAGCGACGCCCACTATGGCGAGCCCCGCAAACTGTTGCGTCCGGGTCGGGGCATCAATATGGGCGACGGCTGGGAAACCCGCCGCCGCCGTGAACCGGGCAACGACTGGTGCATCCTGGCCCTGGGCCACAAGGGTATTGCCGAGCGTATCGAGGTGGACACCGCTCACTTCAAGGGCAATTTCCCGGCTGGCTGCTCAATCCAGGCCGCCTGTGTCCAGGAGGGCGCGGCGACACCCCAGTCCCTGATCACCCAGAGCATGTTCTGGCACACACTGATGGAGGAGCAGCCGCTGACCGCGGACAGCATCCACGAATTCAGTGAGCTGAACGACTTGGGGCCGATCACCCATATCCGCTTCAACATGATTCCGGATGGCGGTGTCAGCCGGGTACGACTGTTCGGGAAGCCGGTGTCATGACCATGCCCCGGGAGATCTTCGCGGAGCCCCTGACCCGGGAGGCGTTCGCCCGCTTTGGTGAGGTGATCGATACCGATGGTGCCGACGCGTTCCTTATCAACCAGGGCCGCACCGAACGGTTCCACGCCCTGGCCGGTGTGGAGCTGCTGGGCGATGATCCCCGGGCCATCCTGTCGATCTTCCGGGGGCAGCCCCTGGAACCTCTGCTGATCACCCTGATGGAGCGCCACCCCCTGGGCAGCCAGGCGTTCGTGCCCCTCAGCAGCCAGCCCTTCCTGGCGGTGGTGGCGCCGCCGGGGGAATTCGACGAATCCGCCATCCGGGTGTTCCTGGCCCGGGGCGACCAGGGCCTGAGCTACCGCGCCGGCACCTGGCACGCGCCGTTACTCCCCCTGGAAGCGGATGCCGACTACCTGGTGGTGGACCGCCAGGGGCCGGGTGGCAACTGTGATGAAACCCTGTTGGTGACACCGGTGCAACCGTTACTGCCAACGTCCTGATCCCTGCCAATGCCATATAGCCTCCCTCTAACAACAAAAACAGGGAACTCGAAAGTGGGCACCTGCCAACCGGCCGGTTAGCCCTTGTGACTGTGTGCAAGGAGAGAGTGTATGACTAGCAAGACAGCTTCAGATGTAGCCCGCGATGGTCGGCCGGGCTGGATAGCGGGCCTGGTCCTGGCAGCAGGTTTGACACTGTCATCGGTGCCAGCCTGGTCGGCGGATCTCGAGAAGGTGACCTTCCGCACCAACTGGTTCCCGCAGGCGGAACATGGCGGCTGGTATCACGCCGTCTCCCAGGGCACCTATGAGGATTACGGTCTGGACGTGGACATGGAGCCGGGTGGTCCGCAGGTGAATAACATCCAGCTGCTGCTGGGCGGGCGTGCCGATTTCGTGATGCTCCATTCCAGTGGCCAGATCCTGACCGCCCTGGAAGAGGGCCTGCCGCTGGTAGCGCTGGCCGCGTTCTATCAGAAGGACCCGCAGATCATCATGAGTCACCCGGGCGTTGGCAATGACAGCCTGGAGGACTTCAAAGGCAAGCCGATTCTACTGTCCCAGGACGCCCACCAGTCGTTCTGGCCCTGGCTGAAACAGAAGTACGGCTACACCGACGACCAGGTGCGCCCCTACACCTTCCAGATGGGGCCGTTCATCGCGGATCCCGAGGTGATCCAGCAGGCCTACGTCACCTCCGAGACTTTCGTGGTGAAGGAGGCGGGCATTGACCCCAACGTGTTCCTGCTGTCGGACCATGGCTGGCGGTCCTACTCCACCATGATCGTGACCACCCGCGAGACCCTGGAGGAGCGGCCGGAAGTGGCACGCAAGTTCGTGGAAGCAACCATCGAAGGCTGGTACCAGTACCTGCAGGACCCGCAGGCCACCAACGAGTACATCAACGAGCTCAACGAGAACCAGACTCCGGCGCAGCTTGCCCACTCCCTGCGGGAAATGGATGAGAGGGGCATCGTGCTTTCCGGCGATGCCCTCACCGATGGCATCGGCATCATGACCGATGAGCGGTGGCAGGCGATCCATGAGCAACTGGTAGGCCTGGGGCTGGTCGATGACTCCGTTGATCCGACGCAGGGCTATACCACGGAGTTCGTGGGCACCGAGGCGATCCACGACATCATGGCCCGGTATCCGGATGTGTCCGGTGTTGAAGGGGACTGAGTGTCGCCATGCAATCTGATGTGACCGTGCAACCTGAAGTGGCTGGGCGGGGTGGGGTCCGGGTCCTGCGTCCGGAGTTTCCCCGCGAGGCCGTCGCCATGGCCCGGCGTTTCGGTGGCACCTACATCGCCGGTGCCAGCTGGCTGCAGCCGGTCTGGGAACGGCGCCAGAGCAGGCCTTCCTACCTGGTGGCCCTGGATCCCGGCTGGCCGGGGTTCCGGGGTATTGAGCAGGACGAGGGCGGGCTCACCATTGGTGCGCTGACGACGCTGGATGAGCTGGCCAGCCATCCGCTGGTTCACGAACACCTGCCTGGCCTGGGGACCTTGCTGGACCAGGTGGCGGGGCCGGGGGTGCGTCGGCTGGGAACGGTGGGGGGCAATCTGTGCGCCGGGGGCGACCTGTCGGCCCTGTTCCTGGCCCTGGATGCCCGGCTTCACCTCGTCGGCCATCATGACCCGAAAGGTGAAAGCCTGGTGGTGTGGGACGCGGCGGACGCCGGTTTCGATCTGATCCAGTCGGTCACCCTGCCCGACGCCAGCCCATGGCGTATTGCAGTGGACAAGCTGGGCCATCGCGAGCGCTTCAGCCCCACCCGGGCAACGGTAGCCTCTGTCCATGATGGAGATCGGCTGCGGCTGGCGGTGAGTGGCGAAGGCGGGCCGGGCCGACTGTCCATCAGCGAGGCGGCATTGAACGATGGCCATTCACTGTCCGGGGCGGACCGAATCCATATCCTGGACACCGAGCTGGAATTCCGTGGCTGGCGGGATCCGACCCTGCGTCTGGCCATCCAGCGAATGGTGGATTACCTGCTGGCGGAGGTGGGCCATGTCCTCTGATACCCCCGGGAGGATTGTCACTCTCGACGCCGATGCCCCCGACGGCGGCTGTCCGTCGCCGGAGCTTTATCGCCGCATCGAAGGCCGACTGGGCTATCCCACCGACCTTTTTGATACCCCCGGGCTGTTGCAGGGGGCGATCCTGCGCAGTGAGCACGCCCATGCCCGGCTCCTGCGGGTCGACACCTCCCGGGCCAGGACCATGCCAGGCGTGCGCGCGGTGGTTACCGCCGACGATGTGCCCGGGCTCAACCGGTTTGGCATCGTGGTACGGGACCAGCCGGTGTTCTGCGAGGACCGGGTTCGCTACGAGGGTGATGCCATCGCCGCCGTGGCGGCGGATACGCTGGCCCAGGCCCGGGCCGCATTGGCGGCCATCGAGGTGGACTATGAACCATTGTCCCTGGTGACGGACGCGACGACGGCGGAGCAGCAGGTGCCGCTCCATGAGGGTGGCAACCTGCTGACACAGGAGACTTTCCACCGTGGTGATCCGGAGCAGGCCTTTGCCGCCTGTGCGGTCGTGGTGGAACACGATTACCGGACGCCCCGGCAGATGCATGCCTTTATGGAAACCGAGGGCGGCATCGCCATACCCGATGACGCCGTTGGTGTGCACTTCCGGGTGGGCTGCCAGTCCGGTCACCGGGATGCGGAACAGCTGGCCGACATCCTGGCACTGGCGCCCGGGCAGGTGACCGTGGAAGCCATGGCCACCGGCGGTGCTTTTGGTGGCAAGGACGAACTGACGGTGCAGCCGGCGGCGGGCATCCTGGCCTTGAAAACCGGCTGTCCGGTGATGATCCATCTGGACCGTTTCGAGTCCTGCCGAGCGGGCATGAAGCGACATCCCGTGACGGTGAGGATGACCACCGGTTGCGATGCGGACGGGCGGCTGCTGGCCCATCGGGTGGAGGCGGTGCTGGACACCGGCGCCTACGCCAGCCTCGGTCCGGCGGTACTGGAGAACTTCCTCGACCACGCCACCGCACCACTGTACCGGATCGGTGCCTATTCGGTGTCCGGGCGGCTGGTCTACACCAATAACGGCGTCTGCGGCGCTTTCCGGGGATTCGGCGGCAACCAGGCCACCTTCGCCGTGGAATCGCAGTTGGACGCCCTCGCCCGGGAACTGAACCTGTGCCCCCGGGAACTGCGGCGCATCAACCTGCGGTCGGTAGATGAACCCGGCAGCCGCCATCAGCCCGTACGCTGGACGGCCCCACCCGTCGAGGTGCTGCGGCAGGCGCAGGCATCGCCCTTGTGGTCACCGGAGAAGGGTTCCCGGGGGCGCTGGCTGACGGGTACCGGCATGGCCATGGGGGCCCAGGGCAACGGGCTTGGCGACGGCCTGCCGGATGCTGGTGGTGGCCGTATCTCCCTGAGCCGTGAGGGCCGTGTCCGGGTCGAATTCGGATTCTCCGACTACGGCCAGAGCATTGGCGAGGCCATCACCCATTCCGTATGTGAGGTATTGGGCTGCCAGGGGAGTGACGTGGAGGTGATGCTGGGACATTCCCGGGGGCCAGATTCCGGGCCCACCAGCGCCTCACGCAGTTCGGTGCTGGTCCACGGCGTACTGAACAGGATGCTGCCCCAGTGGATGGAGGCGGTAAGGCGCCAGGCCGCCGAACTGACCGGTTATCCCGGGGATGACCTGGCCCACGGCCCCGGAGGTGTCTTCCACCAGGGCCGCCAGGTGCTCAGCTACCGGGAACTGGCGGAGCATGGGCGGCGGGAAGCGATGGTGGCCGATGCCAGTCAGGATTTCCCCGTGGCGCCGGACCAGGACCACCCGGTGGGACGATACCTGCAGCTACAGATTGCCACCGTGGCCAGGGTGAGGGTGGACCGCCTGACCGGTCGTGTCAGGGTGACCGATCTCCACCACATCACCGCCGCCGGCCGGGTGATCTATCCGCCCGGTTATCTTGGACAGATTGAGGGAGCGGCGGTCATGGGCCTTGGTATGACGCTGACCGAGGACATGCCGGCGGAGGATGGCCGTCTGCGGCGGGACAACCTGGACCAATATCTGATCCCCACCTTCCATGACGCGCCGGCGCAACGGGTTGATGTGCTGGACGGGACCCCCGAGAACGATCCGTTCCCGGTGCGGGGCGTGGGCGAGCTGGGCATTGAAGCCGTCGCGCCGGCCATCACCGCGGCCATCGAAGCCGCGACGGGCGTCCGCATACGAACGCTGCCGGTTGAACCGGGCGTTCTGCTGACGGCCATCCATGCCCGGGAGGTGGTGTCATGAATGATCTGTACAGGGCTTCGGAACCCGTCACCTTTGAACTGAACGGGGAAACGGTCACCCGCTCGGTACCCGCCGCCACGCCGCTGCTGGATCTGCTCAGGGAGGACGGGCAGTGTACCTCCGTGCGCCCCGGCTGCCGTATCGGTCGTTGTGGTGCCTGTAACGTGCTGATGGACGGGCAGGCAATGCCGGCCTGCCTGATTATGGCCTGGCAGTTACCCGGGCGCCGGATTGAAACCGTGGAAGGCCTGGGCGGTGACCCTGACTTCCTGAGGGTGCGCCAGGCGCTGGTGGAAGAGAGCGCCCTGCAGTGTGGTTATTGCACCCCCGGCTTCGCACTGTCTCTGGTGTCGGGGTTGCGGGAGCGGCGCCAGGGCAACCCGGTGGACCTGGGCGAGGCCATCGCCGGCAACCTCTGCCGCTGCACCGGTTACGGCGGCCTGAAGCGGGCCGTGGAAAAGCATCTGAGCCCCTGCTCATCGACGAGTTCCGATGGCGGGACCGTCAGCAAAAAACAGATTTCAGGAGAACCAGAATGACCGCAACACCCGCCGGCAATCGCCGGACCCTATTGTGCGCTGACGCCGTGCTACCCATGACCCCGGGCGATCCGGTGATCACCGACGGCGCCGTGCTGGTCAGCGGTGACACCATCGAGGCCGTGGGCCCGCGGTCGCAGCTGGAACAGCAGGCCCCGGATGCGGAGAGTCGGGAATACGGGCGCGCCGTGCTGATGCCCGGCCTGATCAATACCCACAGCCATTCCGGCCTGCTGCGGGGCACCGCCGAGGAGCTGCCGGTATGGGAGTGGCTGCAGCAATACATTGACCCCATGCACCGGGTGCTCAGGCCGGACGAGGCAGAGACGGCGTCCTGGCTGTGCTACGCCGAGAGCCTGCTGGCCGGCACCACCACATCGGTGGATATGTGGCGCTATATGGCGGGTTCCGCCCGGGCCGCTGAACAACTGGGCAACCGTGTGGTGATGGTGCCCTACGTGGGTGAGGCCGAAGGCCATGACTACTTTGACACCCTGGACGACAACGAACGACTGCTGGACCAGTGGCACGGCGGTGCCGGTGGACGGGTCCAGGTCTGGGTCGGGCTGGAGCATCAGTCCTACGCTACGCCTGCGGCCTGTCGCCGGGCGGTGGCGCTGAGCCATCACTTCCAGACCGGGCTTCATACCCATTCCAACGAGGCCGAGATTGAACGGGCGGAATCGCTGCGGCTCCATGGTATCAGCCCGATCCGCGCCCTGGAGAAACTGGGCCTGCTGTCGCCGGAGCGGGTGCTGCTGGCCCACTGCGTGTGGCTGGACGATGACGAAATCCGGGCGCTGGCGGATTACAACGTGGGCGTGGCCCATAACCCCTGCAGCAACATGAAACTGGCCAGCGGCTCGGCACCGGTGGAGGCCATGATCGAGGCCGGCATCGCAGTGGGTATCGGCACCGACGGTGAGAAGGAGAACAACAACCTCGACATGTTCGAGGAGATGAAGTTTGCCTCCCTGCTGGCCAAGTTGCGCAACATGGATGCCTCGGCCTGGCGCTCCTGGGATGTGCTGCGGGCGGCGACCATCGAAGGCGCCCGGGCCCTGGGTATGGCGCACCAGATCGGCTCCCTGGAGCCGGGCAAGCAGGCGGATATCATTGCCGTGAAGGCGGATACGCCGAGGATGACGCCGTTTATTCCGTCCGGGCCGCTCCAGAACCTGCACTACAACCTGGTGCATTCCACCCTGGGTGGTGATGTGGCCATGACCATGGTGGCCGGCAGGATCGTGACTGAAAACCAGGTGCTGCTCAGCGGTGACCTGCCGGCCTATATCGATGAAGCGAACGCTGCGGCCGTGCGATTGCTGACACGTCGGGATGATTGGCTGGCCAGTCAGAAAGAAGTCACTTCACTGGCATGAAGGCCGGTGGGGGAAGTGGTCGGTGGAGGAAAATGATGATGCGGAGGGCGCCGGGGCCCTCCGAGGTTGTCTGAATCAGACGGACAGCAGGACGAAATCCTCCTTGGTCACCAAACACTCCGGGCACATCCAGTCATCCGGGATGTCCTCGAAGGCGGTGCCGGGAGGAATGCCGGAGTCCGGGTCACCCACGGCCTCGTCATAGATCCACCCGCACACCTGGCAGACCCACTGGAGGGATTGGCCGGTGTCTGCCGCCTTGCCCGGCGCAGGGCTGGTATCGTTGGCGGCCGCTTCTTCCCGCACCTGCTGAAGCCGGCGTTCGAAGGCCAGCCGGCCCTTCTGTTCCAGCTCGAAGGCCGTCATCACCCGGTCCCGCACGCGGGCCTGCCGGTCGGCGGTGGTGGCGTAACGGTGCACGGCCATCCGCCCCAGGGATACGTGGAACTTCTCGTCAGGAATGATCTTCTCCAGCACCGCCCGGGTACTGTCCGGCACCCGGGGCAGCAGGCCGTCGAAGGCATCCATGGCGCCCAGTTCCCCGGTGATGTTATGGGCGGCCACCCGTTCCAGGGTGTCGTCGCCGGCGGCGTAGAACTCGCTCACCCAGGCCACCCATTCCGGTTCCGGTGTCCAGCCCTCCATGTTGGTGCCGAGGGACTCCAGGTGGGACAGGATTAGCTGGTAGTGCTTGCCTTCATCGGCCACCTGCCGACAGAGCCCGACGAACACTTCCGGCTCCGGCGTATCCCGGAGCCAGGAGCCGATGAAACCGGCGGCTTCCTGCTCGTACCAGCACTGGAATTTCAGCCATTCGATCAGTTCGGCCCGTTCCAGGGGCTGGTAACCGCCAAAGCTCTTTTCCGCCTCGGAGAGGGCATCCCGGCGGCTTTCGAGCGTGCTGACCAGGTTCTGGTAGAAGGTCTTCGGGTCTTCTGCGGACTGTGTTTCCGCTGCTGCCGTGCTCATACCGCCTCCTTCATCTCTGCCAGAAGGGCCTTCTGATCGTGGACAGCATCGTGCCACTGGCCGTTACGCAGGCAGCCTACGGCCCGCAAACGGCGGTCAGCGGTGATCTCCTCATGGCCATCGGAGAGGATGCAGGAACCTTCCTCCATATCCAGCACGCTGACCTCGGCGGCCCGGCCGGGCGTCAGGGTTCCATACTGGTCTTCGCGGTTGATGGCTTTTGCCGCGTTGATCGTGTTCATGGCGATAACCTGATCCAGGGGCACATCCAGCGCCCAGAGCTTGGACATGGTGGTGGACAGGGAATGCACGGGTCCGTCCACGTTGAACACGTTCAGGTCCGTGGAAATGGTGTTGGGCATGTAGCCCCGTTCGATCAGGCGCCGGGCGGTGCGGAAGTGGAAATCGCCGGCAGAGTGGCCGATGTCCATCAGCACGCCGCGGTTGTAGGCATCGGTAAACGCTGTTGTCGGTTCGCCCCTGGCGTCCAGTTGGCCACCACCGCCCCGGCAGGCGTGGGTGATGATGTCGCCCTTGCGTAGCTGGTACAGCAGTTTTTCCGTTTCCAGCACCGGCGTGTGGGGGAAGGACCCCAGGTGGATCATGATGGGCAGGTCCGGGGCGATCTGGTGGGCGGCCTCCAGGAAAGGTGAACGGTCCGGGTTGTCGGTAATCGTGGGTCGTACCTTGAAGCCGACGATGACGTCCCGGTGGGCGTCAACCACGTCCTTTGCGGCCTCGATGTCGATGTTGCGCTCGTCATCGGCGATGCGCAGGTAGTGGCAGATAAAGGTCTTGTTGGCCAGGTAGATCTGGGACGGGTCCATCAGGGCGAAGATCCTGGTTTTGGTGTCCGGGTGATCGATGATCCCTTTGCGGGCCAGGCCGAAGATGGTGGTACTGGTGGTGCCTGCATCCACGATAATGGGCACGCCGGAGTCCACTCCCATCAGGTCCGTGGGCAGGCAGAAATCTCCCAGGCCGGTAAAGCAGTGGGTGTGGATATCGATCAGGCCGGGAGTGACCAGCTTGCCGGTAACGTCTTTGACCTGGGCATCGGGATAGCGGGTGCCGGCATCCGGCCCTACTTCCAGTATGGTATCGCCCCGGGTGACCACATCAGCGATGTCGTCGGTTCCGTTGGCCGGGTCGATTACCCGGCCACCCTTGAGTACAAGAATGGCATCTTGAGCGGAAGGCATAGCATTCCTCCGGTATTTCACGAGAACCGTACGCCACCGCGGCGTTATGACAGAGGAATGTCATCTTGACTCAGGAGTCTGATCCAGGAGGTTCTCTCGGCCCGGAAATTCCCTGAACGGAATTTAGCAGGATACATGCCAGGGCGGCACCAGACCGCCGTTGTGGCGGTTTATCGCCTGATGACGGACCACCTGTGTGGCCCGTTGAGGTGCAGTAATCCCCGTTGTGACGGCTATCGGTGCATCGATAAGACGACGGGAATCAGGAGACGTGGCCACCGGCGGCCAGACCATCATCGATAGCGTCATTGGCGGCTGACTGCTGACGGATTGCGCGGATACGCCGGTCCAGTGCCAGCCGGCCCTTCTGCTCCCGTTCGAAGGCGCGCATCACCCTGGCATGGGTTTGGGCCTGGGCGTCCAGGGTTGTGGCGTACCGGTTCGCCACCATGCGACCCAGGGTAGCGTGCAACCCACTGTCCGGGCGCAGTTGCTCCAGCACCGCATGGGTATCCTCGGACAGTGTTGACATCAGCCCACCTGGCACTTCCATGGCGCCGGGCGCACCGGCCAGATTATGGGCGATGATCCGCTCCAGGGTGTCTGAACCGCTGGCGTGGAACTCGCTGGCCCAGTTCACCCACTCCGGTTCCGGCGACCAGTCCGCCATTGAGGTGCCCAGGGTGTCCAGGTGGGCGAGCAATCGCCGATAGTGGCGCCCCGCCTCGGCCAGCTGTCTGCGCAGGGCCGTGAGAATGTCGGGCTGGGGCACGTGATCGAGCCAGGAATCGATGATGTCCGTTTCCTGCCGACGGTACCAGCACTGGAACCGGAGCCATTCCACCAGTTCCTCCCAGGCGAGCGGTTGGCGTCCGTTGACGGTGTTGGAGGACCCGATAAGGGCGTCCCGGCGGGCGGTCAGGGTCATGGCCAGGTCGTCGTAGAAGACGGTTGGGTCCTTGGCCGGCCGTGGCCTGAGTGTCGCGGTGATCATGCAGCCTCCTTTTGGTAACCCCTGGCTGGCGGGGCTTTGGGGGTCAATGGGTGTTTACAGCGGTTTTGCACGATGCGTGCCACGAATTGTTGGCGTTTTGTTATCCCCCTTAAATGATGAGCATACGGTCAGGTAAACTGAATCGTTGTGGTGCGCGGATTTGGCGGGTGATCGTTAACGGTGCGCTATTACCTGGCGCTGGCCTCATTGATGGGCGCAGGAATCAGGAGTCTGGGCGACGGATGGCCGTGGCATGGTGATTGCTTTAAAAACTGATCATTTGGTCAGGAAGTTTCAGGAGTCCCCATGCCCGATTTTGCGATCCGTCATGCTGCGATTTTTACGGTCGATCCCCAAAATCGGGTGATTCCAGACGGCACCCTGGTGGTGCAGGATGGTGTGATTACCCAGGTGGGGGATGATCGGGCGGTCACTGTGCCCGACGGCTGTGAGGTTATCGATGGGCGGGGCCATGCCCTGTTGCCGGGGCTGGTCGACTGTCACTCCCACTCCAGCCTGATGCGGGGTGTGACCGAGAACATGCCATTGATGGAGTGGCTGCCCTGGTACCAGCTGGAGCATCGGGCCATGACCGAGGAGTTCGCCTATCACTCGGCCCGTCTGTGCTACCTGGAAGCGCTGCAGTCCGGCACCACCTGCGTGATGGACATGTTCCGATACATGGACCGGTGCGCCGATGCCGCCGCCGAGCTTGGCCTGCGGGTGCAGCTGGCGCCCTACGTGGCGGACCGACCGGGCAAGGACTTCTTCTCCACCCGGGAGGAGAACCGCCGTCTGATCCACTCCCACCATGAGACCCAGAACGGTCGCATCCGCGTGTGGATGGGGCTGGAGCACCTGTTCTACTGCACCGGAGACGCCTACCGTGAGGCGGCGGAACTGAGCCGGGAATACGGGCTGGGCATCCACACCCATTGCAGCGAGCAGAAGGAAGAGGAGCAGGCGGTTACCGCAGAGCTGGGGCGACGGTCCCTGGCCATGCTGGATCATTACGGCATCCTCGGTGAACGTACCCTGCTGGCCCATTGCGTCTGGCTTAACAGCGAAGAAATTGCCCGGGTGGCAGACACCGGCACCAGCATTGCCCACTGCCCGGTGAGCAACGCCAAACTGGCCAGCGGGGTGGCGCCGGTGCCGGAGATGCTGGCGGCGGGCGTCACCGTGGGGTTGGGTACGGACGGGCCGGTGTGCAACAACAGCCTGACCCTGTTCGAGGAAATGAAGTTCGCCTCCTTGATCCAGAAGGCGACCCGGCTGGATGCCACCGCACTGCCCGCCGACCAGATCCTGCGCATGGCGACCATCAATGGTGCCAAAGCCCTCGGGCTGGACAACGAGATAGGCTCGCTGGAGATTGGCAAGAAGGCGGACCTGCTGTTGCTGAACCTGAAGCAGGCCAACCTGACTCCGGTAAGTGTCAATGAACAGGGTGGCAACCTGGTGTGGAATCTGGTGTTTGCCGCCGGCAGCGCCAACGTTTCCGGTGTCTGGGTGGATGGCCGCCGGTTGATCGATAACGGTGATGCCACGCTGGTCAGCGGCGGAATGGTGATCGCCGAGGCGCAGCAGCAAGGTCTGGCCCTCCATGAGGCCTGCCGCAACCTGTCCCATACCCGAACATCCATGGTTTGAGAGAGAATTCCCATGTCTTCACTACCCATTATTTCCCTCGCCGGCCTGCGTAGCGACGACCCGGACGAACGCCGGGCCACCGCCGCCGAGCTGGGCCGGGCCTGCCGTGAGGTGGGCTTTTTCTACGCCACCGACCACGGCATTCCGGATGAGGTCTGCCAGGGGGCCTTTGACCTGGCGAAACAGCTGTTCGCGCTGCCGGCGGAGGACAAGGAGCCGCTGTCCATCAAGCGCTCACCCCATAACCGGGGCTACGTGGCCATGGCGGACGAGAAGCTGAACCCGCAGTCCGGTGCC
Source organism: Marinobacter bryozoorum (assembly GCF_023156245.1). Lineage (GTDB taxonomy): Bacteria > Pseudomonadota > Gammaproteobacteria > Pseudomonadales > Oleiphilaceae > Marinobacter > Marinobacter bryozoorum. The sequence goes on along the minus strand of NZ_JAKZAH010000029.1, from coordinate 21,271 downwards.
GACATGAAGGAGGCGTTCAACATCGGCACCGACTTCCCGGCGGATCACCCGGACGTGCTGGCAGGCAAGCCCTTCCGGGGCGTGAACTTCTGGCCGCCCATCGACGGCTGGCGCCAGCGGGCACTGGATTATTTTAATCACTGCCTGGCGTTGGGGCGGACCATCCACCGGGGTTTTAGCCTCGACCTGGGGCTGGGCGAGCACTTCTTTGAGGGACACCTGACCCTGCCCATCGCCACCCTGCGCATGCTGCGGTACCCGCCCAGTGCCGGCAAACTCGACCGGGAGGATGGCGCCGCCGGCACCCACAGCGATTATGGCAACGTCACCATCCTGGCGACGGACGAAGTGGCGGGCCTGGAAGTACTGAACCGCCAGGGGGAGTGGATCCAGGCGCCCCATGTGCCGGGGGCCTTCGTGTGCAATATCGGCGACTGCCTGATGCGCTGGAGCAACGACACCTACGTGTCCACGCCCCACCGGGTGCGACCGCCGGCGAAGGAGCGATACTCCATCGCCTTTTTCCTGGAAGTGAACCCGGACTCGGTGGTGGACTCGAGGGAAATCGTGCCGGACCAGTCACCGAAGTATGAGCCTATTACCTGTGCCGAGTACCTGGCGTCTCGGCTGAATGCCACTTATGACCATCGGGCCGAGTAGCGACGCCAGCGACCGGAGGGTGACTGGCGCGATCCGGGTTTAGCTGGCCAGACTGGCCGCCATCCGGTTCTGCTCCTCAATAATATGGGGCAGTGACCGGGTCAGCAGTTGTCCTTCCTCGATGACCACGCGACCGTTGATGATGCTGCAGTTGACCCGTGGCGGCGTGCAGAATACCAGGGACGCCAGCGGGTCGCTCTGGCCACCGGCCATGGCGATGTCATCGGTGCGGAACGCGACGATATCAGCGCAGTAACCGGGCTGGATGCGGCCCAGGGCATCACCTCGTCCCAAAACCTCTGCACCGCCCCGGGTGGCGATACGCAGCGCTTCCCGGGCGGTCATATCGCCGGGATTCTGTTCCCGCACCCGCGCCGACAGCATCGCCAGCCGGGCCTCGTCCAGCAGGTTGCCGGTATCGTTGGAGGCGCTGCCGTCTACGCCCAGGCCGACCTTGATCCCGGCATCCAGCATTTTCCTCACCGGCGCGATGCCGGAAGCCAGCCGCATGTTGGAGCAGGGGCAATGGGCGACGCCGGTACCGGTACGGGCAAACAGGGCAATACCCGGCTCGTCCAGGTGGACGCAGTGGGCGTGCCAGACATCGTCCCCCACCCAGCCCACGTCCTCGGTGAACTCCGTGGGCGTCATGCCGTAGCGTTCCTTGCTGAAGGCCACGTCTTTCCAGTTCTCCGCCGTGTGGGTGTGCAGGCCCACCTTCAGGGACCGGGCCATGGTGGCGGCCTCCCGCATCAGGTCGGTGGTCACGGTAAACGGCGAGCAGGGCGCCAGGGCGACACGCACCATGGCATCGGGGTTGTGGTCGTGGTGGGCTTCCGCCACCCGCTGCATATCTTTGAGGATCGCGCTCTCGTCCGCTTCCACCAGCTCATCCGGCGGCAGTCCGCCATTGCTCTGCCCGAGGCTCATGGCACCCCTTGCACCGTGGAAGCGAATGCCCATCTCGGTGGCCGCCTGCATGCTGTCGTCCAGGGTGATGCCGTTGACGTGCAGATAGGCGTGATCCGCCGCCGTGGTGCAGCCGGACAGCATCAACTCGGCCATGGCGGTGCGGCTGGCGGCCCGCTGCATGGCCGGGGTGATGTTGCGCCACACCGGGAACAGGGCGCTGAGCCAGTCGAACAGCTCGCCGTTCTGGGCGGCGGGCAGGGCCCGGGTCAGGGACTGGAACATATGGTGGTGGGTGTTGATCAGCCCGGGAATCACCACGTGCCCTTCCAGGTTGATGGTGCGGTCGGCGTCGTCCGGGCACTCGGCCATGGGGCCGACCGCCTCAATGCGGTTGCCGCGGATCAGGATATAGCCGTTGTCGATCTCGCGCTGGTCGTCGTCCATGGTGGCGATAACCCGGGCGTTCTTCAGTAGCAGCGTTTGCGTCATTGCTGTCGTCTTCTCATTGCAGGACATTGGAGCGTTTACCACATGCAAGAGTAGTGCCTTCACTATCTCATGGAAAGGCTGACTTTATGGTCATAAAAGTGGCGCTGTGCACCTGGATGAGGCAAAGGTTCTGCCTGCATGGTCTATAAACAGGCGATTTATGGTGATAAAGGAAATGGCACATCCGTTGCAAATAACCTGACCAGTTGGCTAACAAATTCTGGAAAAGCAACGGGGGAGAACATGGCAGACCAGGCACAGGAGGGCATACCCGTGATTGATTTCGGGCCCTTCCTCGACGGCTCACAGGTGGACCAGCAGGCGGTCGCTGACCAGATGCGACAGGCCAGCCGCGACTGGGGTTTCTTTTACCTGGCCAATTGCGGCATGCCCGCAGACCGGTTGGCGGACACCTTTGCGGCATCGAAGAACTTCTTTGCGCTGCCGGTGGACGAGAAGAGCCAGGTGGCCTGGCAGAGCGCGGAAAGCAATCGGGGCTATGTGGGCATCAAGCGCGAACGGCTGGATCCGTCCCGCCCGGGGGACCTGAAGGAGGCCTTCAACCTGGCGCCGGAACAGCCCCAGGATGTCCACAAGAACCTCTGGCCGGCTGGTCGCCCGGAGTTCGAGTCGGCCATGACCGATTTCCTCGATGAATGCATCCGCACCGCAGACCGGGTTCTGGAGGCCTTTGCCCTGGCGCTTGAGCAACCGTCGGATTTTTTTGTGGACGCCCACAACCAGCATCACCACACCCTGAGGCTGCTCCATTACCCGCCGTTGCCGGAGGGTTTCGAGCCCCATGACGGTGAGAGCCGTGCCGGCGCCCACACCGACTACGGCAGTATTACCCTGCTGTTCCAGGACGATGTGGGTGGCCTTGAAGTGCAAACGCGCGCCGGCGAGTGGATCCGCGCCACGCCGATTCCCGGCACCGTGGTGGTCAATACCGGTGACCTGATGCACCGCTGGACCAACCATGTGTTCTGCTCCACGCCCCACCGGGTCAATGTGGCGCCGGAGCATCGTCACCGGGACCGCTACTCCATCGCCTTCTTCTGTCATCCCAACAAGGATGCGGAGATCGCCTGCATCGACTCCTGCGCAACGGCGGAGAATCCGCCCCTCTATGGCCCGATTACCGCGGGCCAGCATCTCCACGAAAAGCTTACCAATACCTACGGAACCTGAATTCCCTGAACGAGGAAGTAACCATGGAAATAGTGAAGACACTGGCCGCCGGCATCACCCTGTCCCTCGGCGCGATTTCCGGCTTCGCCCAGGCGGAGGAGCTTACCCCGGTGACCGTGGCCACCACCTGGTATGCCCAGGCGGAACACGGTGGTTTCTACGCCGCCAAGGCCATGGGTATCTACGAGGACTACGGCCTGGATGTCACCATCAAGATGGGTGGCCCCCAGGTCAACAACGTGCAGCTGCTGATGGGAGGCTCGGTAGACTTCATCATGGGCTACGCCCTGCAGTCCTTCAATTCCGTGAACCAGGACATCCCGCTGGTGACCGTGGCGGCTTTCTTCCAGAAGGATCCCCAGTCGCTGGTGGTGCACACCGGTGTCGGCAACGACTCGCTGGAGGACATGAAAGGCAAGCCCATGCGGGTACCCACCGCCGGCCGCGTCGCCTACTGGCCCTGGCTGAAGACCGAGTACGGCTACACCGATGACCAGTTGCAGGCCTACGACTACAGCTTCGCGCCGTTTATTCGTGACGAGCAGACCATCCAGCAGGGCTATGTCACCAATGATGGCTTTTTCCTGGAACAGGCCGGGGTCGAGGGCAAGAGCCTGCTGCTGGCGGACTATGGCTGGGAAGCTTATTCCGCGACTTTGGATACCACCCACGAGATGGTGGAGGAAAATCCCGAAGTTGTTCAGAAGATGGTGGAAGCCACGGCCAAGGGCTGGGAAGCCTACTTCGAGAATCCGGCACCAGCCAACGCCCTGATCAAGGAAGACAATCCGGAAATGCAGGATGAACTGCTGGCCTACAGCCACGCCAAGATGCAGGAGGAAGGTATCCTGCTGTCCGGCGCGGCCGAGGGTGGCCAGTACGGCATGATGACCCGTGAGCGCTGGCAGGCCTTCTTCGAGGACATGGTGGCCGCCGGCACCCTGCCGGAGGATCTGGACTGGGAAGCAGCGTTTGACCTGAGCTTTGTGGAGGCGGTTTACGCCGACTAGACGAGTAGCTGGTGAAGCGGGAAAAGGGGCTCAGTCGGGCCCCTTTTCTCTTTTCCGGGTTATTTTGCGGGCGTATGCGACTCTTGCTTGTGCAGCAATGCTTCGTTATTCGCAGCTTCTTCCTGAAGACGTTCAACCAGCCAGACCTTGATAATGGATTGGCGGGTAACGCCAATGCGGGCCGCTTCGCGATCCAGAGATTCCACAACCCAGGTAGGGAAGTCCACGTTGATTCGCTTGGGTTCCTGATTCACGCGGCGAGCTGTGGAAAGGTCCAGGTCATCAACGATATCCTCTGAGCCTTCCTCGAATTTCCTGTCGAAGTCTTTAGCTTTCATAGAGCTCAACCTCCTGCTTCCGGGAGCGCCTGACTGATATAAGCCGAATAAGCTCTCCCCGGTACGTAATGACAGCCGACCAATGTTTCTCTTCAATCCTGCCAATCAACAAGAACCTGTCTTCATCCATGGATTTTGCACGGATTTCGAGCAGGTATGGATCGTCCCATAGCGTCTGGGCTTCCAGAAAGTCGATGCCGTGCTTGTCCTTATTGGCTTTGCTTTTGTTCTCGTCGAACTCGAACGCTTCCATGAGTATAAATTATTCCCTTTTTACTCATGCTGCAATAATTGGCGGTGTTGGTCAATGGATGGCAAATGTTGTGAGGGCATTGGCCACTGCCCCAGGAGCTGCCACTTGCGGCACATGGCCGGTATTCAGGGATACTATCTGGGCACCGGGCACCAGCTGTTGCATACGCCGTTGTACCGGCAGTACCACGGACCGGTCTTTGCGGGCTTCCAGGTACAGGCGGGGAATCTGCCCGAACCGCTCCGGCTTCCAGTACGGCACCAGGGCGCGGCTGCCCTCGGCCTGGGGACCAAAGCGGGGAATGGCCTGTTGAGCAATCGCGTCGCTGATGTCCTGCAGGAAAATATCGCGAATGGCGTGAGCGGGTACCCGGGAGACCTGACCTTCGGCCTCCCATTCGAGATACGGGCCGATACCGGACGCTTCCGGGTAGTCATCAACCATTTCGGCGACGACCTCACTAAAGCCGGTTCCTGAGGGGAGCATCATACCCGCCAGGTAGGCGACGCCAATCACCCGTTCACTGATGGCCTCGGCCAGTTGCGTGGCCACGGCGCCGCCGCCGGAATGGCCCACCATCAACAGCGGACCGGAGACAGCACTCAGCTGTTGTTCAAGATCGTCGACACATCCGATCAGTGAGGCGTTTTCAGGATCACCGAGACGCGCACCGCAACCGGGGAGATCCGGCGCCAGAACCCGGAATCCCCGGGCTTCCAGGTACGGCGTGATGGTGTCCCACACCCAGCCGCCGGCCCAGGCTCCATGGATCAGTACCGCGGTAATGCCATGTGCATCAGGCATAGGTCCTCCGGTACATCTCCATCAAGTGAGCTTCCACCGTGGTCGGCGGGTAATGGGGCTGTTCGTCTTCGGACAGGCATGCCTGGAGACAGCGGACTTCATGGTCCGGGTTGCCGCTGAAGAAGAAGGGCACCGAGTAGCGTTCGGCGCCGGAGGTATTGACTACCCGATGCAGTGTGGAGCGGTAACGGTCGTTGGTCCAGCGGGCAATCATGTCCCCCAGGTTGACCACGAAGGTGCCGGGAATCGGGTTGGCATTGATCCAGCGGTCATTGGCCGCATCCCACACCTGCAGGCCGGGGTTGTCGTCCAGCAGCAGGATGGTGACGCCGCCGAAATCCGTGTGGGCGCCGCAGCCTTTCTCACCGGGTTGAGGGTTCGGCGGTTGCGGCGGGTAATGCAGCAGTCGCAGGGTCGAGAGCGGTTGTTGGCAGAAATCGTCGAAGAAGTCCTGTGGCAGGTCCAGAGCCAGGGCCAGTGCCTGCATGATCCGGTCGCTCAGCTCGTTCATGGCCTCAAAATACTTGCTCATGGTCTCGCGAAACGTCGGCAATGCTGCAGGCCACTGGTTGGGACCATGGTTGAAGCGTCCGGCCCGGACCCGGGGATCCGAGTCGTCCAGTTCCTCGCCAATATAGAAGCCTTCCTTGAGGTCCGGCGGGCTGCCGGGTTCCAGGGTTTGTCCCTTCAACGGTTCGTAACCCCGGTTGGCCGTTGAGTGGGCCTTGTGGATGGCCTCCTTCTCCTCTGCAGGCAGGTCAAAGAGCGCCCGGGATTCCCGGAAGACCCGGGCGATCAGGCCATCAGGAATACCGTGGCGACAGATATAGAAGAACCCGGTATGCAGGCAGGCGTTATTCAGGGATCGGGCCAGCGACTGACGCTGTTCCTCGTTTCCCGCCAGCAGGGAAAGGTCGATGACGGGCAGGGCGGCGCCCGCCCCGGAAGTCTTGCTCATGGTGTGGCTCCACTTTCTGTCTGCAAAATTGTCCATATGGTCAGTAATTCATAAAGCGTGCCATTGAGATCCGTTATCTGCCTGGGCCCCGACGCCAGGAATCCGTTGGCCTGTGAGCGTTTGCAACCAGAACCGTCGCTGGCTACTGGCCTCATATGAGGGCGTGTCGCGTTTTTGTGCACTAGTTTCGGGCGCCTGATCCGACTGAACGACAGGCCCTGGCTTGGGCTGGAGTGTCAGTGCTTATGGTGTGGTCCCGTGGCCGGAGGCGGGTAGAAGGACGAAAGGTCTCGCTTTTCAGGCAGTTCGTCAGTTCTGGCGGGAATTATGCAGCGGACGTTTCCAAGCTGGTCTGCCGTTTGCTTTCTCCTGATAAAACCTGACCGAATGATCAATAAAATTCGGCGGGCGATAAACCATGAAAGGGGAAAAGCACATGCATAAGCGTCTTACACGTTCATTCCTGCTGGCGGCCTCATTGACCGGCGGGCTCATGGCCCAGTCGGCACTCGCCGCCGACGAAGTGACCTACCAGCTCGATTGGCTGCCGGGTGGCGACAAGTCCCCGGTCTATGTGGGTGTCCAGGAAGGCTTCTTCGAGGAGGAAGGCCTGGAAGTCAGCATCGCCAGCGGTCGTGGCTCCACCGATGCGATCACCAAGATCGCCACTGGCCAGGCGGATATTGGCAGCGCCGACATCGGTGCCCTGATGGCCGCCAAGGCCCAGGATGAGAGCCTGCCGGTAAAGGCCGTCTACAGCATCTTTAACCAGGCGCCCCACGCCTTTTTTACGTTGGCGAAGAACGACATCAGCGAGATGGCGGACATGGAGGGCAAGAAGGTCGCTACCTCGCCGTTCACGTCGTCCAATGCATTTCTACCGCTGGTATTGAAAGAAAATGGTATGGCGGAAGACGCCGTCAACCTGACCAAGGCTGACCCGGGTGCCCTTGGGCCGATGCTGATGAGTGGCAGCACCGATGCGATCATCGCTTGGGTGACCAATATTGCCCTGTTTGCCGATCAGGCGGAGGCGACCGGTAATGAGCTGGTGGTGCTGCCCTGGTCGGATGCCGGCCTGGAGCTGTACTCCTCCTCCGTGGTGGCCAGTGAGAGGTTCCTGAGTGAGCGCCCTGACGTTGCCAAACGCTTTATGCGTGCCTTCGACAAGTCCCTGAAGTTTACCAGCGAGAATCCCCGCAAGGCTGCCGAAGCCCTTCACAGTATGGTGCCGGAAGTGGATATGGACGTAGTGACTGCCCAGATTGGCGACACCATGGAGCTCATCATGAATGAGGTCAGCGAGCGGGATGGTGTGGGCGCGCTTACCGAAGAGCGTGTGGCACTGACCTGGGACTGGGTATCACAGGCAGAAAAATTGGGTCACGACGCCCTGGACCCGGAAGCCATTATCGACCGTACCCTGATCGAGGCGTTGTAAGCATGACCGAGCCCGCCACCAACCGTTCGTTTGTCCGGCTCTCCGGGGTCGGGCACCGGTATGATCCGGACCCGACGGTACCGCCGGCCGTGACCGGTATCGACCTGGATATCCGCCGTCACGAATTCGTGGCGGTGGTGGGCCCATCCGGCTGCGGCAAGTCGACCCTGCTGAGGATGATTTCCGGTCTGCTGATGCCGACGGAAGGCGAGGTCTCTGTGTTCGGGAAGCCGGTATCTGGTCCCCGGGATGACGTCGGTATCGTGTTCCAGAAACCGACCCTGCTGCCATGGCTGTCGGTGCGCAAGAACGTACTGTTTCCGCTCAGGCACAAATATGGTCGCTACAGTCGCGCGGATGAGAAGCGGGCCGACGAACTGCTGGCCATGGCCGGGCTGGGAGGCTTTGCCGGCAAGCGGCCGGATGAGTTGTCCGGCGGTATGCAGCAACGGGTAGGCATTGTCCGGGCGCTGTTGCTGAACCCGGACATTCTGTTAATGGACGAACCCTTCTCGGCGCTGGATGCCATGACCAGGGAGCAGATCGGATTCGACCTGCTGAAGATCTGGGAGGAAAACCCCAAGACCGTGCTGTTTATCACCCACTCTATCGCCGAGGCCGTGCTGCTGGCGGATCGGGTGCTGGTGATGAGCAAGCGCCCCGGCACTGTGCTGGACGTGCTGGATGTGGACCTGCCCCGGCCCAGAACCACCCACACCATCTCCGAACCCCGTTTCGGGCAGCTGACGGAACGTCTGAGGAAGCATATCTATGAGCCTGAAGCTGCCTGAGGGCAAGGCCGGTCGCTACCTCCTGGCGGCAGCGCCCTGGGTGTTCTTCCTGGCGCTGATCCTGTCGTGGGAGCTGGTGTGTCGGGTGTTCTCGTTACCGGAATATGTACTGCCAGCGCCGTCTGCCATTGTGGAGGCTTTCTTAAAGGTGGAGATGAGCCGCTGGTTTACTTACTTGTGGGCGACCCTGAAGGTCGCGTTGATGGGATTTGCGGTATCCATACTGGTGGCGATCCCCGTTGCTATAGCAATGATGCGCTCGGAGTTGCTGAGTCGCACGCTCTACCCCTTGCTGGTCGTGATCCAGTCGACGCCAGTGGTGGCGGTGGCGCCGCTGATCATCGTGTTGATGGGGTCTGATGACCCGTCACGGGTGCTGATCACCTGCCTGCTGACGTTCTTTCCGCTGGTCGTGTCGACCGCCACCGGTATCAATGAGACGCCCGGGGAGCTGGTCGAACTAAGTCGCTCACTGGACGCACCGTTGCGCCGGGAAACCTGGCAGATCCGCATTCCCTACGCCATCCCTCACATCTTTAGCGGCCTGCGGGTCGCCATAACCCTGGCGATAATTGGTGCCGTGGTCGCCGAGTTCGTCGCGGCCGAGGAAGGGTTGGGCTATTTCATCCAGTTTTCCACGTCTTTCTTCCGGATACCCCAGGCCTTTGCCGGCCTGTTCTTCCTGGCCGTCGTGAGCCTGTTGCTGTTCAAGTCCGTGCAGTGGATACAGCAGTGGTTCTTTCCCTGGAGCCTGCCTCGCAAGGGCAGCCATTGACCATGAGGAGTTTCCCTTTGGCGCTGACAGAGCAACCAACGGACAATGATCTGAGGTTTATTCGCAAGACCCTGGACCTGGCGAATAGTGCTGCGGCCAAGGGCATCCACCCGTTCGCCGCGATCCTGGTGGACGAGAAGGGCGAAGAGCTGATGTCCCAGGTGAATGCCTACCTGCCGCACCAGGACATGACCGGCCATGCCGAGCGGGTGCTGATGACCCGCGCCAGTCAGACCTGGCGCCCCCTTGAGATGGCGAAGTTCACGATGTATGTGTCGGCAGAGCCTTGCTGCATGTGTGCCGGGGCCGCCTACTGGGCGGGCCTGGGGCGGCTGGTATACGGGGTCAGTGAACACCGCCTGAAACAGATGACCGGTAACCACCCCGAGAACCCCACACTGGACCTGCCCTGCCGCCAGGTATTCGCTTCCGGCCAGCGGGAAGTGGCGGTCATCGGCCCGGTGCTGGAGGATGAAGCGGCGGAAGTCCATGAAGCCTTCTGGCGCAATCAGGGATAGCGAGGAAATAGCCATGAACGCAAGCCGTGTCACTGTCGTTGTGGATTCCCGTTATGGCACCACGCTGGCTCTGGCGAAAGCGATTGTCGATGGTGCCCGCTCGGAAGGTGCCGAGGTCCGGCTATGCCGGGTGGAGATCGTCGAGCCGGAATTCAGTGTGGATACCCGGCGACAGGATTTTATGGCGGCCCAGGCCGAATACCGGGACCTGCCACGGGCTTGCGCAGCTGATCTGGAGTGGGCCAATGGCATCCTGTGGGGATCGCCAACCCGCTATGGCCTGATGAGCACGCCCCTGCGCGCCTTTATCGACGAAGTGGCACCGCTATGGCGGCAAGGTGCGCTGATCGGGAAGGTGGGGGCCGCCTTTACCTCCACCGGGGGCATGCATTCCGGCAACGAAATGACACTGTTATCCCTGCTACTCCCCTTCATGCAACACGGCATGGTGCTGGCCGGAGTGCCCCACAGCGTGCCGGAACTGGTCCACACCACCAAGGGTGGCTCGCCCTATGGTGCCTCGGCGGTCACCGGTTTTGACGGAACCCGGGGCGTGGACAGTAATGAACTGGCCATCGCCCGGGCCCTGGGTGCCCGGGTCGCCAGGCTGGCCCGCTGGGCCGAGCCAGAACCTGCGTCCGTAGAACTGGCTGCTGCCTCAGGGCCCTGAACCGGACACCCTCTTTGAGGGGTGATCGATACAAGCGTTGTCTTCCTTTTGCCGCCTTCGGGCGGTTTTTTTTGTCCGGCCACTGCCGGGTGCTTGTCCACGCTGTACAAAACCGGTGCAGGCCGGTTCAGTGTAGTGCACGACACTAGTTTTAGTGACGGCCTTAACATTATGAAATTAAAGGGATAGTTTGTTTTTCCTTGAATGGCATGACGGTTGCTTTTAAAAACCTGAACAATTGGTCAGTTAAAGAGCGGCAGCAGCCGCCTGCATTTACAGGAGAGGTTTCATGGCAGTGAAAACACGTGCAGCCGTCGGTGGCTCAATCATGATGGCCGGGTTGCTGGCCTTGTCTTCGGCATCAGCTGAAGAGCTGGACAAGCTGGTGTTCGGTACCAATTGGTACGCCCAGGCAGAGCATGGTGGTTTTTACCAGGCTTTGGCCACAGGCCTGTATGAGGACTACGGCCTGGACGTGGAGATCAGGATGGGCGGTCCCCAGGTCAACGGCACCCAGTTGCTGGTCTCCGGTCGCTACGACCTGTTGATGGGGTATCCCATTGGCAACGTTAATGCCGTTGAAAAAGGGCTGCCGGTGATGACCGTGGCGGCCTCCATGCAGGGTGACCCGCAGGCGCTGATTGCGCACCCCCATGTGGAGTCCATCGAGCAGATCAGGGAGGAGGGCCTGCCCGTCTATATCGCCACCTTCGCCCATTCCACGTTCTGGCCGTGGCTGAAGGCGGAATATGGCTTTGAGGATGACGTGGTACACGCCTATACCTTCAGCGTGGCGCCTTTCCTCAACAACAAGGACATTGTCCAGCAGGGTTACCTGTCCTCCGAGCCCTTCGCCATGCGCAAGGGGGGTGTCGAACCCAACGTATTCCTGTTGTCCGATCATGGCTACCCGCCCTACGCCACCACTATTGAAACCACCACCGACATGATTGAGGAGCGGCCTGATGTGGTGAAACGGTTTGTGCAGGCCAGTATGGAGGGCTGGAAAAGCTACCTGGAAAACCCGGAGCCGGGCAACAAGCTGATCATGCAGGAGAACCCGGAGATGACCCCGGAGCAGATCGCTTACGGCATCGAGAAGATGAAGGAATACGAACTGGTAACGGGCGGCGATGCCGGGACCATGGGCATCGGCGTGATGACCGGGGAGCGCTGGCAGAAAATCAGGGACTTCATGGTGGAAGCCGGCCTGGCCTCGGAGAACCTGGATCTGAACAAGGTCTACACCCTGGAATTCCTTCCTGAAGAGCCGGTGCTGCCCTGAGCACCGCCGCGATACCCATCCTGATGCTGGCCGGGAGGTGGTCCTGGCCAGCCCTGGAGAGACCATTATGACAGCTACCAAGATAATGCCCTTGAACCCGGCGCCGGACCCCGGACCGGACACCAGAGAGCCCGGTACCATCGCACCGCGCCCGGTGCTCCAGGTGAGCGGTGTCGACAAGATATATGGCAACGGAACGGTTGCCCTGAAAGGCGCTGACCTGACGGTGAAGCAGGGCGAATTTGTGAGCCTGCTGGGTCCGTCCGGCTGCGGCAAGAGCACCCTGCTGCGCATCATGGCGGGCCTGGGTCAGGTCACCACTGGTAACGTGAGGTGGTGGGAGCAGGATTACGGCGTGGTGGGCAGCAGGGGCCGCAAACTGGCCTTTGTATTCCAGAACGCTACCCTGATGCCCTGGGCCCGGGTGCGCAAGAACGTGCGGTTGCCCCTGGACCTGGAGCATGCCGGCAAGTCGGAGGACGTGGAACAGAAAATCGATGATGCCCTGGGCATGGTCGGCCTGAAGGGCTTCGATAATAGTTTTCCGCGGGAGCTGTCCGGTGGCATGCAGATGCGCGCCTCCATCGCCAGAGCCATGGTCACCGAGCCCAACCTGTTGCTGATGGACGAGCCCTTCGGGGCGCTTGACGAGATGACCCGCAACAAACTCAATGACGACGTGCTCAAGCTCTGGAAAGAAAAGGGCTGGACCATCGTATTCGTCACTCACAGTGTCTACGAGGCCGTGTATCTCTCCAGTCGCGTGGTGGTGATGGCGGCACGCCCCGGCCGGATCGTCGACGATATCGCTATTGAAGAGCCCTATCCGCGCTCCCCGAATTTCCGGGTCTCCACAGAATTTGCGGGTTATTGTCGCCAGGTCTCCCAGGCCCTGGAGCGCGCCAGTGCTATGGGCGAGGATCGGGATGAGGAACGTCAGCCATGAATGCACCCCTGATACGAAATGAGCGCTTTGTGCAGATCGGTGCCCCCCTGCTGGTGGGCGTGCTGGTTCTGCTGGTGTGGCAACTGACGGTGATGGCGTTCGAGGTGCCGAAATACCTGGTGCCGAGCCCTGTCGATATCGGGCAGTCTCTGGTGTCAGATTTCCCATCTCTGTTCAATGCCCTGCTGATGACCCTGAAGGTGACGTTCCTGGCCTTTGCCATCGCCGTGATGGTCGGCGTTGCCGCGTCACTGCTGTTTGTGCAGAGCAAGTGGATCGAAATAAGCCTGTTTCCCTATGCGGTGCTGATGCAGGTGACACCCGTGGTTGCCATTGCGCCGCTGATCATCATCTGGGTCGACGACACCACCTGGGCGCTGACCATCTGCGCTGTGATCGTGGCCATCTTCCCGATCATCTCCAACACCACCCTGGGCCTGCGCAGTGTAGATCCGAACCTGCTGAGTATGTTCCGGATGTACCGCACCAGCCGCTGGCAGGAACTGATGAGACTGCGTATTCCCAGCGCACTTCCGTACTTCTTTGGAGGACTGAGGATCAGTTCAGGGCTGGCACTGATTGGTGCCGTCGTTGCGGAGTTCGTGGCGGGTACGGGGGGAGCCCAGGCAGGCCTTGCCTATATGATCCTGCAGTCTGGTTACAACCTGCAGATTCCCAAAATGTTCGCTGCCCTTATACTGATTACACTCACTGGTATTTTGCTATTCGCCCTGATGGTGTGGATGTCGGACAGGGCCCTGCGCAACTGGCATGAGAGTGCCCTGAAGGTCGAGCATTGAGTGTAAAGTAACTTGCAGACGCCCACACCCGGGGTTTAGATCTGTCAAGGGTGAGGGGTGCAGGTGGGCACTAAACTGCCCACCTGCACACATTGGGCTGAGCCCCCTAAATGAGGAATTCCCAGTTCTGATCGTCGAGATGGCTGGCCGTGGCCTCGGTCGACAAGGCTATGGAAGCCGCCACACCCTCCAGTGAGACACCGTTTTCCAGGTCATTGATCCAGTACTCACGTCCCTCGGCCTCCGCCTCCCGCTGCAGCAGGGTCTGGTAGAGCAGGTCAACCTGAGCTCCCTTGTCCAGCTGGTCAACGGACTGCCCCAGGTTGCGGGTAAACTCTTCGGAGTACAGGAAGCCCCAAACGATATCCATGAAGTTATCGGTACGCGCCAGCTGGTCGGCCCAGTACTGCACGCCGTCCAGGTCGCCCTGACGGTCCAGCAGGCGGTCGTACAGGGTGGTGATCCAGTCGAGCCCATCGCTGTAGCTCAGCTCCAGGGTTTCATCCGCGAAGGCCAGGGCCTCGGCGTTGATGACGGTTTCAACATCGTCGCTGTCCTGGCGCTGCACGGTAATGATGCTGTGGTCCTGGGTAACGATGTAGTCGTCCCGGTTACCGTCAAGGGTGATGACATCCCGGTCACGACCACCGTGGAGCAGGTCGTTTCCGCTACCGCCAAACAGGGTGTCATTGCCGCTGTTGCCAAACAGGCGATCATCGCCGCCCTTTGAGCCGACCACGTCATCCCCCGCGCCGCCGTGCAGTTCGTCGTCGCCTTCCCCGAGGATCAGGGTCTGGTTGCCGGCACCGGCGAACACCGTGTTGTTGCCGGCGCCACCGGACAGGTTAAGTCCGTTACCAACCACCACGGCAAACTCGATGTTGTCCAACTGCAGCCGACCCCCGCCCAGGCCGCGGCCGTCGATGACCATGGCTTCGCGGAAGTCGCCGCTGGCGCCGGGGCCCTGGCCGGTGATGCGAATGGGGGCATCAGGATTGCTGCCGGGCTCCCGCTGCAGCGTGATGCGGTTGACCCAGAGATCCCCGTTGCCGGCCTGACCCAGGAAGCGGCCGCCACCTTCGAGCTGCGTCGCCAGGTCGTCGGTTTCGTTTCCGGCACTGTTACGAATCAGCGACAGCAGCTCCGGTTCGGTAGTCCGTGTGCGGGCGGCATCGTTGGTCCGGGCGCTGGCGCCGACACCGGTCGGCAGTGTCAGGATGGTTACGGGCTGATTGCCGGTGTCATCGGCAAAGTGCAGTGGAATGTCGGCATCGTCGGATGTCGGGTCGGTGTCGTTCCGGTTGGCCGGCACCGGCTGGATAATAATGGTCTCCACGGTGTCGCCGTCGTCGGTCTGTTCCTGGCCAGGGGTAACATCCACGCCATCGATTTCGTCAGGGTCAGGCTGGGGCTGTGGTTCAGGCTCAGGCTGAGGCTCTGGCTCAGGAGCGGGTGAAGGCGGCGGCGCATCCCCCACATTGGCTGTGAGGGTGTTACTGTCTGCAGCGTTCAACTCACCGTCATTCACCGTAAAGTCCAGGGTGGCATAGTCGCTGCCTGAACCGCCAAGCGCGGGGCGATACCCCAGGAGTCCCGCCTCAATATCATTGGCCATGACGGTTGCACCATCGGCCAGTACCTCGCCATCCAGGGTCAGTACACCGGCTGAAATACTGTTAAAGGTAACCCGTTGCAGAATGTCGCCCTGATCCGGGTCACTGAACCCGAAATCATCCAGGGTGAAGGTATGGGAGCCGTTGTAGGGGATGTCGATGGCAGCGTCCGAGCCTGCCGGGGCCTCATTGATGTCATTGACCGTCACTGACAGGGTGTTGTCGGTGGTATTGCCGGCACCATCGGTGGCGCGCACGGCAATGCTATGGGTGCTACTGGCCTCGTAGTCCAGCAGGGCTTCGTCCGCCACGGTGACCTGGCCGGAGGCATCCATGGCGAACCGGCCACCAGCATCGTCCGTCAGGGAGTAAGTCACATCATCAGAACCACCACCGGTGACGGTGCCAACCACTGTGGTGTTGGCGCTGTTTTCGTCGATGGTTAGAGTGGCCGTTGGCACGCCTGGGCTTTGCGTATCAATCACCAGGGCGCTGTTGGCACTGAGCGAACCCGCTGAGCCAGGGGCTGGCAGTTGCAGGCTGGCATCGTTGCCGGCCGCGTCCAGGATGGTGCCACCATTCAGAGTCAGGGCATTGCTTGAGACATAGTCCAGGTCGCTGCTGATGTCACCGGCAGTGACGGTATAGGTAAAGGTCAGTGTATTGGTGCCGGAGCCACTGGAGTAAACCGCGGCCCGGTCACTGGTGCCGGTGTCCAGAAGCAGTTCGGGGCTGCCGGTGACGGTAACGGCTTCGTCCAGTGTCACCGTAATCAACAGGCTACTGCCCGTGGCGTAGACACCGTCCGGGCTCGTGGCGTTGACGCTGGTCACTGCCGGGGCGGTGGAATCAGTGATGTTGACGGTCATGGTCGCCGTGTCGTCGGCATCGGTGTCCGGGTCTTCATCGTCGACGGCCACGGCGAGCGAGTAGCTGCCCTGGTTGTCGTAATCCAGCTGGCTGCTGTCAGCCACGGTGACCTGGCCATTGTTGTCGATGGCAAAGGCACCGCTGTCATTGCCGGAGATGATGCTGAACGTCAGGCCGTCGGTATCACCCGTGGGTGTGACAGCACCCACCGCGGTGCCATTACCGCTGGCCTCATCCACAGCAAAGGTGCCATCCGCGATGACCGGGTTGATATCGGTAATGTCGAAGGTGCCTGTCTGACTGTCAGTGTTGCCGTTGCCATCGTCGGTGGTGACCGTGACAGAGGCCGCATCCGCACCGGAGATATTGGGGTCGGGCGTGAAGACCAGGCTGTCCAGGGCGTTGTTGATATCAGCCAGTGAGCCTTCCAGAGTAATCGCCGAGGTTCCGTTGCCGGTTAGCAGCGTCAAACCTGTGGTATCAACAAGCGATGCCACCCCGTTGGAGGCGTTCAGGGTCACGCTCTGGCTGTCGTTATCCACATCGGTGATGTCAATCAGGTTGCTCAGCGCAGCATTCGTGCTGCCTTCATTGACGGCCGGAATGGGCGAAAGGGTAATGGTCGGCGTGCTGGGCACAAGGCTGATGGTGAAGTTACCAGTGACCTCCTGGTCACCGCCATCCCCATCGTTGAGCTTCACGCTGAACTGGCGATCGCCGACATCCGACGGCGCGGCATACTGCAGCGCCCGGATCAGCGACTGAATGCTGTCAGGGGTAGCGGAGGCATTGAAAGCAATGGCCAGGGCTTCGCCGTTTTGTCCGTTTTCCACGGAGGCAACGGTACCGATGCTGGTGCCGCTAACCACTACGATGTCACCGGAGCTGATACCGGCATCACCGCCAGCGGTGGCGACCACCCCGTCCAGGCTCCAGTTGCCGTTCGCCGTTCCGGTCAGTTGCGTCAGTAGCAGGAAGCCACCGTCGTAATCGGTGCTGTCCACATCGCTGACGAGTACATCGCCAAACAGACCCACAGCTTGCGGGACAGCACCGGCGGTGATCTGGCTGGATTCTCCGAACACGTTTAGTAGCACCGGGGCATCGTTGACGGCGGTGACCGACACAGTCGCCGCAGAGAGCTCCAACTGGGTCTCATTGATGTTTTCGCCGGAGTTCGGGCCAGAGTCGGTCACGCTTGTCAGGGAAACAAACCTCTCGGCACCCATGGTACCGATGGTGGCCGTGGGGTTGTCCGAGGTATTGCGATAGGCCAGCCCTTCGACGAGCGTGTTCAGTTCGGTGTTGGTCAGGGCGCCGCCAGAGACGGTCACCGTTGCCGTTGGACCGGCGACCGAAGCGCTGGCAGTCAGGCCACCGGTGGTCGTGACGGTGTTGCCGTCGGTCAGTGACAGCTCGGTGCCATCGATGACCAGGACTTCGTCGGCACCATCAAACAGATGGCTGACCGTGAGGGTCAGTCCGGTGAAGCTCTGGTCGGCTTCGATGGTGTCGGCGGTACTGTTAACGAAGAGAGCACCGCTGGCGGTATCGCCCTCTGTATAGGTAACGCCAAATGCTGGCGTTACCATCACTACGGGCGCATCGTTCACCGCGGTCAGGCCAACACCCAGTTTGGCCGGTGCCCCGGCGTTACCGTTGATATCGGTGCCCTGAACGGTGATGGTTCGTTCGGTGGTGTCCGGGTCGTCGCTGGAGTTCTGGTACTGCAGTTCTCTCAGCAAGGCCTTGTAGTCGGGGGCCGGAACGTCTCCAGCCAGGGTTATGGCGGTGGCGCTGTCATAGGTGATGGTAATGCCGTTGACCACGTCTCCGCTGGTGCGGTCACTGAGGGTGATGGTCTCATCGGTGCCATCCGGGGCGTTGGTCAGCTGGATGGTCAGTTGGCTGAGGTTGTCCCCGTCCGGCTCGCCCACCGTGGCAGCATTGGCTATGGCCACAGCGCCATCGCCTTCGGTGTAAGTCGTTGCCAGGTCCGGGCTGCCGCCATCGCCACCCAGATCGATGACCGGCGCGGTCACCACGTTGACCGTGCTGGTGGCGGTCGCAGAATCCAGGCCGCCGTCATTGACCACCACCTCGAGGGTACGGTTACCAATGGTGATTTCCAACGGCTGCTTGCTGTTCTGGTACTGAACACCCCGCAGGATGGTCTGGTAAGTACTGGTGTCCGCTTCACCGATCACTGACAGCGTGCCGGTTTCGGAATCATAGTTATTGACCTCCAGGTCCGCAGCGGCTGCTGCCGCACTGGCGTCCAGTGCCAGGCTTTCGGCGGGGCCATCAGGGGGGCTGGTCAGGGTGACGGTGAGGGAGCTGATCAGCTCGCCCGCATCCACATCTGTCAGCACGGCGTCGGCATCGGCGATGGCCACGGCCGCGCCGCCGGAATCATCGGCATCCAGGTCGAGCACCGGTGCTTCGTTAATATCGTTGACCGTCACCGTCAGGGTGTTGTCGGTAGTATTGCCTGCATTATCCGTCGCCCGCACGGTAATGTTGTGGCTGCCAGCAGCCTCGTAATTCAGCGAGGCTCCGTCAGCCACGGTGACCTGCCCGCCCGCATCAATAGCAAACCGGCCACCGGCATCGTCCACCAGGCTGAAGGTTACGCCATCAGTACCACCACCGGTGACAGTGCCGACCACCGAGGTGTTGGCGCTGTTTTCGTTGATGGTGAGGGTGGCGGTGGGGGCGCCCGGGCTCTGGTTGTCCAGGCTGGCGCCGGTGGTATCGGCGGTGGTGGCCTGGTTGCCGGCGTTATCTGTGACGGTTGCAGCGATGTTCAGCCCGGTCGCATCGATAGCTCCGCCGGCTTCTTCGGTAATCGTATAGGTGGCAGTCCAGGTTCCTGCGTTATTGGTGGCCGCGACAGCGGAGCCGCCACCAAAGGCGGAGAAATCCACGGCGACCTGGCTGATGGTATCGGCGTTATTGTCGCCCCCGGCTGTGTTGTTCCAGGTGGCGGTGACGGTGTCGCCTACCTTGAAGGTTCCACCGGAACCACCGGCACCGGAGAGGGAGAGATTGCCGTCGGTTACCGTTGGTGCCTGGTTGTCGACCGTTGGTGCGAGATCCGTGTATAAGGTTGTATTGCCTGCATCGTCATCGGTGATAATGGGTAGAAAAGCGACACTGTCAAAGGGGCCGGCAGTGATGGTTGCAGAGGCAGTGAAGAGAGTGCCGTCTCCATTAACGTCAGTCATCGGAACGGGAGTGCCTCCCAAGAACGTGAAGTCGGCGAGCGCACTCACGATGTCGCTGTTACCTTCCGCGCTGTTCGCCCATTCCACCGTAATGGTATCGCCAACGATGAAGGTGCCACCTGTGCCTGTGGCACCTGATACAGAGATGTTAGTGCCAGTGACTGTAGGTACGTCATTGTCCACGGTGGCATTGGATGTATCCGCGGTGGTAGTGGCGTTGCCGGCGTCATCCGTTGCGGTTACTGCCACATTCTTGTTGGTGCCGTCGATATTGCCAGCGGTGAGGGTGTACGACGCTGACCAAGAGCCGCTGCTGTTTGTTGCGGCCACTGCGCTACCACCGCCAAATTGGCTGAAATCCATGGTGACAGCGCCGATGGTGTCGCTGTTATTGTCACCGGAATCTGTGTCGTTCCATGTTGCGGTGATGGTGTCTCCCACCTTGAACGCACCGTTTGTCCCACTGCCACCTGAGAGGGAAATGTTAGACTCATTAATCTCTGGCGGGGTGAGGTCCACATAATAAGTTTCGCCGGCGGAGTAGGCACCGGCTGGGTTTCCTGACGCGTCAACTACGTCGTTTGCAGAGATGAGATCGAGCCCGAGGCTGCCGTCCCCGGCCAGATTGCTGACAGTAACGGTATAACTATCGGTGTCACCTGAAACTCCAGAAATGGCTCCGCTTGCAGTTCCTGTGGCGGCCAAGCTGAAATCGTCGGTAGTAACGCCCGATACTGGCTCGCTGAAGGTTACGGTGTACTCTACGGTGCCCGTGGACCCTTCGAGTGCTGAAATAGACTCCACTACAGGCGGCAGGTTGTCGACCACCAGGATAGAAAAGATCGACTCATAGATAAGTCCATCCGCGTCCTTGGTGCGGATGCGCACTGAATACGTGCCAGGCTCCATATCCAGGGGGGTCGTGGCTAGCAGGGTGTTGTCTGAGATTGCAAACAAGTTGTTATGGTCGCTGCCGGTGCCGGCAACGAGGGAATAACTATGGCTATCTTCGGCGTCTGGATCGGTGGTTGACAATACGCCAACCGCTACATTGCTGCCGCCCTCACTGTACTGCACTGTAGTGTCACTGAGGCTCAGGCCCGTGGGTGCCTGATTTGGTGTGAGGTGGACCCAATCAGTTGGACAACCTGATGGTGTCCCTAAGCTATGATCCGGTTGTTTCCTTGGCTCAGGCTGCCAAGGATATGGATTGCCCGTAGTACACCTCATCGGGCGTTTGGTAATCAAGGGTTTGGTGGTACCGGGTCTGATTGTAATGCCGGAAGTACCGGTGGAGCGCCTGCTTCAAGTGTCGGCCATCCTCGAAGGCAGTGAGGTAGACGCACTCGTGTTTGACGCTGCGCCAGAGCCGTTCCACGAAGATGTTGTCATGGTAGCAGCCCTTGCCGTCCATACTGATCCGGATGCCATACTCTTTGAGAACGCTTGTGAAGGCCTCGCTGGTGAACTGGACACCCTGATCAGTATTGAAGATTTCCGGCGTTCCATGGCGCTGTAGAGCCTCCTCCAGGGCATCGACACAAAAGTCTGTATCCATGGTGTTGGAGACCCGCCAGGACAGCACCTTGCGGCTGTACCAGTCGATGATGGCGACCAGATACATGAAGCCCCGGGCCAGCGGTAGTAGAGTAAGAGGCAGGGCGTAGTCGAACTATCTCCCTGCCTCTCCTCTCCGAACCGGACGTGCACCTTTCAGCGC
>NZ_JAKZAH010000028.1 GCF_023156245.1 Marinobacter bryozoorum | reverse complement strand
GTTGGATAGTGTCGGTAACATCTATCCTGGCGCATCGCGACGCCGATTTGGAGTGGGGAGGAGACCATCCCATCTCGAAAGAACACGAAAAAATGATCACTGATAACGTGATCTTTGGTTTTCCAATTTCGTGGGTTTCGTGGATTTCGTGGCAAACCCTCTTTTTGGTCTTTCTCCGTACCCTCCCGCTCACCCTGAGCCTGTCGAAGGGCCGTGGATTCCGTGGCTAAAAACCCAAAAAAAGGGGGCGAACTCTCGCCCGCCCCCTTCTGATTCCGCCTGTTTATACCACTTCAAACAGGCCGGCTGCGCCCTGGCCGCCGCCGATGCACATGGTGACCACCACGTACTTGGCGCCGCGGCGCTTACCCTCGATCAGGGCATGGCCGGTCAGGCGTGAGCCGGTGACACCGTAGGGGTGACCCACGGCGATGGAGCCGCCGTTGACGTTCAGCTTCTCCATGGGGATGCCCAGACGGTCACGGCAGTACACAACCTGGGAAGCGAAGGCTTCGTTCAGTTCCCACAGGTCGATGTCGTCCATGGTCAGGCCGTTACGCTCAAGCAGGCGCGGGATGGCGAAGACCGGGCCGATACCCATCTCGTCGGGCTCGCAACCGGCAACGGCGAAGCCACGGAAGATACCCATCGGTTCGATGTTGTTCTTCTCGGCGTAGGTACTGTTCATCACGGTGCACACAGAGGCGCCATCGGACAGCTGGGAGGCGTTGCCGGCGGTGACGAAGTTGCCTTCACCACGTACCGGGTCCAGGCCCTGCAGCCCTTCAATGGTAGTGTTCGGACGGTTGCACTCGTCCTTGTTCAGGGTGACCTGCTTTTCGCTGACCTCTCCGGTTTCCTTGTTTTTCACCAGCATGGTGGCGTCGTAGGGAACGATCTCGTCAGCAAACTTGCCGGCTTCCTGACCCGCAGCGGTGCGCTGCTGGGAGATCAGGGAGTACTCGTCCTGGGCTTCACGGCTGACGTTGTAGCGCTGGGCTACGATGTCAGCGGTCTCGATCATGGACAGGTACAGCTCCGGCTTGTTCTTCATCAGCCACTCGTTGGTGGCGTGGAACTGGTTCAGCTTGTCGTTCTGCACCAGGGAGATGGACTCCACACCGCCAGCGACGATGGCCGGAATCTTCTCGGACACAACGCGCTGGGAAGCAATGGCGATGGACTGCAGGCCGGAGGAGCAGAAGCGGTTGATGGACAGGCCAGCGGTGGTCACCGGCAGGCCGGCACGGATAGCTGCCAGGCGGGCCATGTTCTTGCCCTGGGCACCTTCGTGGAAGGTGGCGCCGAGGATCACGTCCTCAACGATGTTCGGATCAATACCCGCGCGCTCGACGGCGTGCTTGATCACGTGACCAGCGATATCAACGCTGTGGGTGTTGTTCAGGGCGCCCCGGTAGGACTTGCCCAGACCGGTACGGGCGGTGGAGACGATAACTGCATCAGACATTCGAGTGTCCTCTTGAACTTGAGTTGGCTGCGGACGAGGCTCTTCACGGGAGCTGGAGGGCGAATACCAGATCCAGCGCCCTGCATTCCCTCTCCCCAACGAGGGAGAGGGCCAGGGTGAGGGGGAGCACCCGAAGGGTGCCGGAATTCAAGTCCAGGCGTTTGCCTGCTTCCCCTCACCCCCAACCCCTCTCCCGCCAGGGGAGAGGGGAGGTAACGCCGCAGCGGAGCGATAAAGGTTTACAGGTCGCCGAACTTCTTGCCTTCAGCAACCAGCTTTTCCAGAAGCGGAGACGGCTCCCACTGCTTGCCGCCAACTTCCTTTTGGTACTTCTTGATGGCATCCAGGATCTTGTCCAGGCCGATCTGGTCAGCCCAGAACATGGGGCCACCACGGTAGGCCGGGAAGCCGTAGCCGTAGATCCAGGTAATGTCGATATCCAGGGAGCGATCGGCAATGCCCTCGTCCAGGATCTTGGCGCCTTCGTTGATCATCACGTACATGCAGCGCTCCAGGATCTCCTGGTCAGACACTTCACGGGGAGTGATGCCCTGCTCCTTGCGGAACTCGGCGATGATTTCGTCCACTTCCGGGTCCGGGATCGGCTTGCGGTTGCCTTCCTCGTACTTGTAGGTGCCGGCCATGGTTTTCTGACCCAGGCGGCCCTTCTCGACCAGCTTGTCCATCCAGCTCGGCGGTACATTCTCGCCGGCCTTGCGACGCTCCTCGCGGATGCTGTGACCAATGTCGATACCGGCCAGGTCACCCATGGCAAACTGCCCCATGGGGAAGCCAAGATCGGTCAGTACCTTGTCCACCTGCTCCGGCTTGGCACCGTCGTCCACCAGGGCCATGGCTTCCGCACCACGCTTGTGCAACATACGGTTGCCCACGAAACCGTGGCAGTTGCCAACCAGTACGCCCACCTTCTTGATGCGCTTGGCCAGGTTCATGGCAGTGGCTTTCACATCATCAGCGGTCTTCTCGCCACGGACGATTTCCAGCAGCTTCATGACGTTGGCCGGGCTGAAGAAGTGCAGGCCGATGACGTCTTCCGGACGCTTGGTGGCAGAGGCAATCTCGTCGATGTCCAGGGTAGAGGTGTTGGAGGCCAGGATGGCACCCGGCTTACACTTCTCGTCCAGCTGGCTGAAGATGCTCTTCTTGATATCCATGCGCTCGAACACGGCTTCGATCACCAGGTCGACGTCGGCAAAGTCGTCATAGGTGAGGGTGCCGCTGATCAGGCTCATGCGCTCTTCCACCTGCTCCATGGTCAGGCGGCCTTTCTTGGCGGTGTTCTCGTAGTTCTTGCGGATAATGGCCAAGCCCTTGTCCAGGGCTTCCTGCTTCACTTCCGCGATGGTGACGGGGATGCCGACGTTGGCGAAGTTCATGGCGATACCACCACCCATGGTACCAGCACCGATCACACCGACTTTCTTGATGTCACGGATCGGGGTGTCTTTGGGCAGTCCCGGAACCTTGGAAACTTCACGCTCGGCAAAGAAGGCGTGGATCAGGCCAGCGCGCTGGTCGGATTCCATCAGGTCACCGAACAGTTCACGTTCGCGCTTCATGCCTTCCTCGAAGGAAGCCGACGTAAACGCCGCTTCTACCGCGTCGGTACACTTGAACGGTGCCAGCAGGCCGCGGGCCTTTTTCTTCAGGCCTTCGCGGAACTTGTCAAAGACATCGCTGCCCTTCTCGGCTTCAAGCTTGTCGGTCAACTCGCTCACGCGACGTGCCGGCTTGCCTTCATCAACAACTTTCTGGGCAAACGCCAGGCCAGCAGCCTTCACGTCCTCACTGCTGGCCACTTCATCGACAATGCCAACAGCCTGGGCATCCTTGGCCGCAACGAAATCACCGGTGGTGATCATTTCCAGTGCCTTCTGGGCACCGGTCAGGCGCGGCAGGCGCTGGGTACCACCGGCACCGGGCAGCAGGCCCAGTTTCACTTCCGGCAGGCCAACCTTGGCACTGGGTACCGCTACGCGGTAATGACAGCCCAAAGCCACTTCCAGGCCACCGCCCAGGGCAGTGCCGTGGATTGCAGCAACGACCGGCTTGTCAGAGGCTTCGATAAAGTTGACCACTTCCGGCAGCCCAGGCTCCTGCATGGGCTTGCCGAATTCACGGATATCCGCGCCGGCCATAAAGGTACGACCTTCGGCCAGGATCAGGAGGGCCTTGGCGTCCGCATCATCCTGACCCTGTTTTACAGCGTTCTGGATACCGGAGCGAACCGCGTGGCCCAGGGCGTTCACCGGCGGGTAGTTGACGGTGATAACGCCGATGGCGCCTTCGCGGTTATAGGTTACGACGTCGGACATAGATCCTCCTTGCGCAAAACATGGAATGGAGTTTTATTCAGCGAAACAGACCGGTGATTTAATACAAAATTGCGGAATGTTTCAACCTTGGACTGGCTGAACATCGACCAGTTGGTGTTTGGGGACAACGATTGTACGCCTGATGAAGCTGTAGGGGAAAACCCGGAGCTGTGAGGGGGGTGTCAGAAAGAATGTTTGCCTCGGAATCCACTCGGCCTTTCGACAGGCTCAGGGCGAACGGGAGGAGACGGGAAAGGCAAAGACAAAAGACAAAAGACAAAAGACAACGACGTTTTAGGCCACGAAAGAACACGAAAGAACACGAAAGAACACGAAAATAAACCCCAAGGCCTGGGGGAGAGTGTGTGGCGAAGCCTTTCTGTGTTCTTTCGGATTTCGTGGCTAAAAGCTCTTTCCTCTTTTATTTCCGTTCGCCCTCCCGTTCGCCCTGAGCCTGTCGAAGGGCGCCTGTCGAAGGGCCGCTCCCAAAAAAGCTGCACTAAACCCCAAGCGACTCAATATCGCTCGCCAGCATCGCCAGCTGATGGGCGATGGAGCTGCGCAGTTTGTCACCGGATACCAGGTAGGACGGTGCCGCGCAGGTCAGTGCCATGGTGGTGCCATCCTGAAGGCGAACCGGTACTCCGGCCGCGTTGATATTCCGGTCCCACTCGCCGAGGGTCAGGCAGAAGCCGTACTCCCGGTAATCTTCCAGCGCCTGGTCCAGGCCCTTCTTCTTTTCCGGCCAGCCTTCCGGACCGTATTTCTCGGCCAGGGCTTCCATAAGGATCTTGCGACCATCCTCAGTCAGGGAGGAGCAATAGGCCCGGCCCGCCGCCGTGGTCGCCATGGGCAGCTTGAGGCCGATTTCCATACGCAACAGGGAGGCTTCCGGGGGCATGCGGTTCTCTACATAGATCATATGCAGACGATCCCTGCAGGTCAGGCCGACAGACATATTATTACGGCGGGCGAACTCATCCATGTAAGGCTTGGCCAGCTGGCGCACCTTCAGGTTTGAGACGTAGGCATAGCCCAGGGCCAGCACGCCTGAGCTGAGCTGGTACTTCTCCAGCACCGGGTTGTAGCTCAGGTAGCCCAGCTTGGTGAGGGTATAGGTCATACGGGAGACGGTAGGCTTGGGCAACCCCGTCAGCCGTGAAATGTCCTGATTCCCCAGGATCACGGAACCCTGGCTGAAAGCCCGCAGCACGTCGAGACCCCGTGACAGGGCTTCAACAAACTTGCGGTCCTTCTCAGGCTTGTCCGGGGAATCGGCGGACGCTTCGACCAGATCTGCTTTTGTTTTAGTGTTCAAGGTCATAGTTTCCGGTGCCTCAAAAAGCCCCATGACAGCCACCGGCACGCACCGGGTTACGGCAATGCCCACAGGGCAACTCAGAAATAGGTGAAAAAGTCAGAAACCCGCGCATTTTACTTGTGCCTTCTCGCCCCGACCATGGCCTGTTCCGAATTTGTTTCAAAAAACTGGCCAAACCGAAACAGCGTTGCGAAACTGACGCCGGCACCCACCGTTCATCGCGGGCAGCGGAACATCGCCCTCAATCAAAATGCGTTTTCGGTATAGAGTTCTGCTTTGCGGAACAGCTTAGTCAATTCCGTAACAAGTTGCCAACCGGAATTGATCCGCACGGATTGCCAAGGCGATCATCGCCTGCCACCAGTAGCCAAACGGACCGAGGCCAGACACTCCATTTCCTGACCTTAACCTCCCCCGAACGCCCGGCGAAGCCACGCCAGGCCACCGATTTCACTGTGCAGCACAAAATCATTACAAATCCTGCAAAAAAGTCACTGCGGCTATTGCATGACAAAAAATTTATTCCTACTATCCAGAAGACTGCTAAATGGAAGGCGTCCTGACTGAACGGCTAATGACAGGCTGTGGTTGGAGCAGAGAACAAAAAAAGCACCACGGAAGTGTGACTCTCATCAGACACACGAAAAAAAGTGTTGTCCTCACCCATCAAGGCCCTTGCCTTTGTTGGATTCTCTGCTAAGACTGTACTTGATCATTCGCCTATAACTGCCTTGATAGAATTGCAAATTGCTCTGAATCAAGGTGGCGGTCGACCAGAATAACTGCAGGCTTTACATGGCCTGGCATCAACTGGCCACAGGGATAACAACCGGAGGTTTGATCAGGCAGCAACGAATAAAATACAAGCAAAACAAGCAAAACAAGCAGTAATAGCGTCACTGAGTCCAACAATCGAGTCGATTAGACATAAAAAAAGGGTTTAAAACCATGGCACAACAAAGCAAGATCACTTCCCGCCCGCTGACCAAGGCACTGGGAACCGCTTCCATCCTGGGCCTGGCCATCGCCGGCGCCAACTTCGCGAATGCTATTCAGACTGATTTTGGTGTTACTTACCAAGCTGATGCCTTCTATATCGATGGCGATGCCTACGGCAACGACGGCTCCGGCAACGGCCTGGCCAACCTGCTTCGCCTGAAAGCTGACTTCAAAGACGAAAACACCGGTGTCTCTCTGCACACCAGTATTCAACTCGCTGGCGATACCTGGTCTGGTGACTCCCGTGAAGATGCAGGCCTAGGTTATAACAGTGATGGTAACGAAAACGTCACTCTGGATCTCGGTTATGTTCAGATTCCTATTGGTGGCAATTTGTTGCGTGTAGGTCGCCAGGCCTCCAATTGGAACAACTGCTTCCTCAGTTGTGATGACCGTCGTGACCGGGTTACGTTCCTTGCTCCTACCAGCATCGGTACCTTTATCGCTCTGTATGACCGTCGAAATGACGACATTGGCGGTAACACTGTGTTCGATTCTGCTGACAGCGGGGATGCTTTCTCTGGCATATGGGTCACTAAACTGGGCGAAATGAATCTTGGCATTTTGTATTACCACTATTTCAAAAATACTGAAGGCCCAGGTTTTGGCTTCCAGAACACTCACATCTTCTCCCCATACCTCACCGGTGCGCTGACTGACAATGTGAATTTTGCCACTGGTTTCAACTGGATGGGCGGTAACGACAACTCAGATGGCAATAGCTTCTTCGGTGACGGAACAAACGCTTTCGGCCTTGAATCCGATGACGGCTGGTCCGGCTATGTCCGCCTGGACGGTGATGTAGGAGCAATGAACTGGGGCCTGCAGTATGTGGGCGTAATTGACGGTGGCATCATCGCCAATGGTTATGACACCTATTCCAGCATACTGAACAACAGCCCGGACTCCACACAAAACCCGACCTCGCTCGTCAGCATGGGCCGGGCGCTCGGCACCCAGGACTACGATGAGCACTTGGTGATTGGCAAACTTGGCTTTAACGTTACGCCTAAACTGACCGTTACCGGCGCTGTAGGCTGGTTTAGCGCTGACAATGGCCAGCAGGATCTTGACGATACTTCTATGATCTACGATCTGAGCGCCGCTTATCAGATCAATGATGCGGTCACTACGGTTGCATCTCTTGGTTATATGACCGAAAACGAAGGGATGCTTTCCTTTGGTAACGGTAACAACGTTTCCGGCGTTGGCACACCTGCCGACTTCGCTAACGAAGATCTGATGGCAGCAAACGTAGGCATACGCGTCCAGTTCTAACCGAACTGCGAGTTTAATCAGGTAATTTAGCGACCCTCGGGCGGGTCAGGGCATTGCCCTGGCCCGCCCTTTTTGTTTTGATTGGACTAGATGCGATATCACACTCCAACACTTCCAAGAGTTAAAGAAGAATGATCAAACTGCTCTATCCTATCGCTTGTATTTCTATCATCACCTTTTCTCTGACCGCATGTGTCAGTAGTCAGGAAGCCGAACGACAACGTAAAGCCGTAGACTCTGGGGCTGCCTTCAATGTCGAAGAGAATGAATGGAAAACCCCCTTCTGGGAACGCGGCCGAAGCACAGAGAGTGCCCCCCCCCGGCAGGTTTCATCCTCTTCGGTGGAAGCAGCACCCTCTGTCGGCCAGCTCCGCACCAACCTGGCGATTATCGGCGCCTCAGACTCTCTCTACCGCGAACTGGACAACACCGCAGCCGACTATGGTTTCCGGCTGATCCCCCGCGCGGAGCTGAGCGATGCGCTGGCCAACACGCCGGCGTGTGGTGACACCACGTCTGAGGCCTGTGCTGAGGCCCTGGCGGCTTATCCTGGCGCGCGCCTGGTGGTGACAGTTGAAGGTGGCGATACCGTTACCATTGCCGACGCAGCCAGCAACGCCCGCTGGGGCGCTACCGAGCTGATCTCCGGCAAGCAGGGTGAGGAATTGCTGGAGCTGATCTCTCAGCGCGCCGACATTGCCCCCTGGGCCATGAAAGCCTTCCAGGGCGACGACGGTCGCCTGTACCTCTCTGCCGGTCGCGCCAATGGCCTGGCTGCCGGTGACGAGCTGGCCATCCACGAACCCGGTACCTTGGTCCGCGCCCCAAATGGCCAGCCCATTACCTGGCGTGCAGGCGAGCGTGTGGGAACGGTGCGTATCGGTGAACTGTTCGGCAGCGACCTGGCCGCCCTGGTACCCGTCGCTGGCCAGCGCCCGACGCCGGAGCATGATCTGATTCTTATCGAGGATTAATCCGGGCTTGCTGTCCAGTTTGTTGCAAACGCCCTGGCCGGATATCCCCTTCCGAAACGAGAACCCTGTTCTCTGACTGTTTCGGAAGGGGATATCCGGCCAGGGCTTCTATGAGAGGGGCAGAACTGCTCTCCTCTCGAAAGCACAAACAGACCACAAGAGCCCGCCTGGACGCACCTCTGCTATAATTGGTTTAAAACTGGTTTCGGTTGAGGACCAACCCTATGCAACTGGATGAACTAGTCTCTAAAGTGAGTCGTTTACCCCCCTCCTGCCAACAAGAAGTCCTGGACTTCGTCGCGTTCCTCGAACAACGTTATGGCCACCCTGCTAATGATGAACAACTCGATTGGTCCGATAAACAGTTCAAGGATATGAGCGTTCAGCAGGCCATGCGGGGTATCGAGGACGAACCTGACCTTTACACAGCTGGCGATCTTAAGGAACGATGGCGGTGAAGCAATCTGGTCAAATTGCCCTGATGCCGTTTCCTTACACGAACCTTGAGCAGAGCAAAAAAAGAGATTTTGGTCAGGCGCAAAACGCCGGGGGCTGGGTACGCCCTTCCGAAACAGTCAGAGAACAGGGTTCTCGTTTCGGAAGGGCGTACCCGGCCCCCGGCTTCCATAGATAAAATCAGGCCGCATGCTCCCGCCACAGCCGCTTCCGGTGCCACTCGGCATTACCCAGTTGCAGCTCGATGGATGTAAGCCGCTTGAAGTAGTGGCCGATATCCAGCTCGTCGGTCATGCCGATACCGCCATGCAGCTGAATCGCCTGCTGACCCACATAGCGGGCGGCCTGGCCCAGGCGGGCCTTGAGTTTTGAGGCGAGGATGGCCTGCTGATGAACGTCGGCCCCTGTCCAGCGATGGGCGGTCTGGGTCAACAGGTTGGTAAGGCTGGTAGTTTCGATGTACATCTCTGCCATTCGGTGTTGCAACACCTGGAACTCCGCCAGGGCGACGCCGAACTGTTTGCGGGTGCGGGTATAGGCGACGGTTTTCTTCACCAGGGTTTCCATGATGCCCACTGCTTCTGCTGCCAGCATCAGCAGGCTCTCACTGTGGGCCTGCAGTATAACGCCCGCAGCCTCGCCCTCGTCTGTCAGGCGCTGTGCCGCACTGACCGCGACTCCGTTAAAGGCAATGTTGGCGCCCTGCTTGCCATCGATCACTGGATACCTGGTGACGTCCACACCCGGCGAGTCGAGTTCCACCAGGAACAGGTCGATGCCCTCGTGATCAGTATAATCGCCGTTACTACGGGCGGACACCAGCACATGGCTGGCATTCAGGCTGTGTATAACGGCGATTTTCTCACCACTCAGACGAAAGCCGTTACCATCTGGTTCCGCACGGGTAGCCACTGCCAGGGGGTTACCCCGGCTCTGGGGTTCTTCGCTGGCGACTACCGCCTGGCGTTCACCAGAGAGGATGCCTGCCAACAGTTCTGCACCGTCACCCTGCGCCCTGGTCAGTGCCAGCAGGCGTGCCGCTGCCAGCACGCCCAGGTAGGGTTCTGTCACCAGGCCCCGGCCAAAGCCTTTCATCACGCCCAGTGTGTCGGTGATATCGCCGCCCAGGCCCCCCTGGTCCTCAGTAAACGGTATCGCCAGCCATCCCATTTCGGCAAAGGTTTGCCAATGGTCCGGGGATTGCCCCTGATGTTCTTTCAGGTTGCGTTTGCGGTCATCAAAGCTGTACTCACCCTGGACAAAGCGGTTAACGCTGTCCTCCAGCATGGAGCGGGTTTCCTGGTTAAGGGTACTCATGGTCCGTCTCCTTACCGCAACAGGGTCTTGGCGATGATATTGCGCTGGATTTCGTTACTGCCACCAAAGATAGAGGCGGCACGGTTGTTCAGGTATTTCGGCATCAGGGTCAGGGCATCCTCGTCGCCGATGGGCTCCACGCCACTGTCTACCGTCAGGGCGGCGAGCTGAAGCGCCAGGGATGGCGTTCCTGCCACATCGATGGCCAGTTCAGTGATGCGCTGGATGGTTTCCATTGAGGTAATCTTGATCATGGAGCTCATGGGGCCGGATTCCGGCGAGCCCTTTTCCATGGCCGCAAAGACCTCCTCGGTGGCCTCCAGGGTGTCCACTTCCAGGTGCAGCCGGACATAGCGGTCCTGGAACACCGGGTCATCCGCCAGGAAGCCTCCGAAACCGTCACCGGTGCGGCCAGCCAGGCGACGTATCGTGGCCAGTTCATGGCGGAAGGTGGTGGCGAAGGAGGTTCCCCCACCCCGTTCGTGCTCGAGCAGGTACTTGGCCACGGACCAGCCGTCATTCTCCTCCCCGAGACAGCAATCCACAGGAACCCGGACGTTGGTAAAGAACACGTCGCACTGCTCCGGCACACCATCAAGGCCGATGATGGGCCGGATCTCGATGCCCGGGTCCGTCAGGTCCTCGATCAGGAAAAAACTGATGCCCTGCTGCGGTTTACCAGCACCACCGGTGCGCACCAGCAGGAACAGGCGATTGGCATGGTGGGCGTAGGTGGTCCAGGTCTTGGAGCCGTTGATAACGTAGTGATCACCGTCGCGGACGGCGCGACAGTTCAATGATGCAAGGTCTGAACCGGCGTTGGGTTCGGAGTATCCCTGGGCCCAGAAATTCTCACCCGAAAGGATGCCCGGCAGATGCTTGCGCTTCTGCTCATCGGTGCCGTAATGGATGATGGCAGGGCCCACCATGGAGATGCTCTGGGGCAGCAGCAGCGGTACACCAGCACGTCGGCACTCTTCCTCGAAGATCAGCTGTCGCGGTACGTCCCAGCCAGCACCGCCGTATTCCTCTGGCCAGCGGATGGCGGACCAGCCCTGACTATGGAGGATACGGTGCCACTTCATCACCTGGTCGAAGGGCGGGAAAAAGCTGGTGGTCTTGCGGCCAGCTTCCAGGATCTCATCATCCGCGTGCTGTTCGATGAACTCGCGGATCTGGTGGCGGAAGGTGTTGAGTTCGACTGGTTCGTGGATGGCCATAGATACCTCTGGGGCAGTTGCCGGGGATGCTTCGGGTGCAAAGCTGACTCGCTCACTATTCCCTCTCCCCTGGCGGGAGAGGGTTAGGGTGAGGGGGGAGCGACCAAACTCCGAAGGTGAAGTCTCCCCCTCACCCCCAGCCCCTCTCCCGCCAGGGGAGAGGGGAGCAGACCGGCGAGAGCTTTGCGGTGATTACAGTGCGTAAGAGCTCACATCCACCTTGGAGTAAAGCTCATCCCAGTACAGATCGGCAAGGTCATCCACATTGTCGATGTCGCGGGTCAGCTCTACCCACTTGCCCAGCAATTCACGGAAGGTGGCAGCCAGTTCTTCAGCGTTTTCAATGCCGTGACGCTCCTTGTAGTTAGCGGCAATCTTTCCGATATCGCTGCGGACAAATTCACTGGAAGCCTGCTGCAGCTCTTCGGAAGCTTCGTGCACAGTGATGCCATTACCTTCGGCAGCCTCGAGCTCTTTGGCCGCACCTACCTGGTAATCCCAGCTGATCACAGCGCCCAGAACAGCGGTCGCCTTGAGCACGTCGCGGCGCTGCTGCTCACTCAGACCGGCCCAGACATCCCGGTTGACGTTGTTGACCGCGGTACCGCCATAGACACCCCCGGGGACCTCGGGAGTGATGTCTGTCACCACTTCCTTCAACTTGAAGATGTCGAGGTCAACACTGGAACTGATGCTGCAGTCCAGCACACCCTGGTTCAGGGCCTCATAGGAGTCACTGACCGAAAGGGTAACTGGCGTGGCACCCAGGGACTCCGCCCAGCGAGCCCACTGGGGGCCGGCACTGCGGATGCGCTTGCCCTGCAGCTGATCGAGGGTGGATACCTCTTTATTGCACAGCAGCATATAGTCAGAGCTGGCCGATGCGCCGGTGAAGACCTGGTTCTGGCCGGCAAATTCATCGACGCAGGTTTCACAATGGTTGAAAGCAAACTCGGCCAGGGCGCCAACATAGGCCAGGCCAGAATGACTGGGCGGAACATCTTCGAGGTCCACCAGCATGCTCAGCTCACCGGCCAGGTTGGCGGCGGGGAATTCGCTGCCATAGTAGGAAAGCAGCACGAAGCCAGAGTCGGCCATGCCATCCCGGATGCCCGGTGATGTCTCGGAGAAGCTCAACAGGGAGCCGGCATAGACCTTTGCCGTCATTTCTCCACCAGAGATTTCCTCAAGGGCCTCGGCAAAGGATTCCGCGGCATTTGCGCCGATGGAGTTAGGCGGATAGCCGGTCGCATGGGTGATGTTCTGGGCTGAGGCTGTACCCGCGGCCAGCAGGCCTGCGGCGGCAACGGTCGTCAGACCGGTAGTGATCAGTTTTTTCATCAGGATTTCCTCCATACCGGGACATCCCCATCGGGGATGCCGGCGGTCTTGTTATTAATAGAGCATCTGCTCGCCAATGTAGAGCCTTGCTTCCTGGAGGCCATCGTCGCTTGCGACGATTTGCGGGCATCGGTTTGTATTGTTGGACGAGCGATCAACCGATATTTCGGCCCTTGCCTTTCCAGTGCTGCTCCTTGATCTTGAATTTCAGCAACTTGCCAGCGCCGGACATGGGCATCTCGGTCCGTACCTCAAAGCTGCGGGGACACTTGTAGCCGGCAATGTGTTCCTTGCAGAAGGCAATAACATCAGCCTCATCCAGCTGGTGGCCGTCCCGCAGGACAATGGCCGCATGCACCCGTTCACCCCACTTCTCGTCGGGTACGCCGATGACGGCGCACTGGGATACGGCAGGGTGTTGCAGCAATACATCTTCCACTTCCACAGAATAGACATTCTCACCACCAGTGACGATCATGTCCTTTATGCGGTCCACCAGGAACAGGTAGCCGTCATCGCTCATGTACCCGGCATCGCCCGTATGCATCCAGCCATCGCGGATGGCTTCGCGGGTCTGTTCTTCCTTGTTCCAGTAGCCCTGCATGACCATGGGTCCACGGGCACAGATCTCACCGACCTGGCCCCGTTCCACTTCGTTATCCATCGGATCGACGATACGGATCTCGGCAATATGGGTGGGGTTCCCGGCGGACATCAGCTTGTCATGCTGGTCCGGATCGGCATGCACGTCCGGCAACAACATGGTGACCGTTGGGGAAAGCTCGGTCATACCGTACATCTGCAGGAAATCCGCATTGGGCAGCTTGGTCATCGCCCGCTTGAGCAGGGCGCTGTCCATGGGCGAGGCGCCGTAAATGAGACAGCGCA
Source organism: Marinobacter bryozoorum (assembly GCF_023156245.1). GTDB lineage: Bacteria > Pseudomonadota > Gammaproteobacteria > Pseudomonadales > Oleiphilaceae > Marinobacter > Marinobacter bryozoorum. The sequence goes on along the minus strand of NZ_JAKZAH010000028.1, from coordinate 36,086 downwards.
GGGAGCTGGTGTCATGCTTGTCGAAGTCTGGATGGTCCAGCACCGCCCGCAGCATGGTGGGCACCAGGAAGGTTTCCAGTACAGTTTCCCGTTCGATGGCCTCGATCACCGGCAGCGGCTCGAAGCGGGGCAGGATGACGTGGGTGCCGCCGCGAATGGCCAGCTGCACGATCAGGCCAATGCCCGCCACATGGAAGAAGGGCGCCGAGTGAAGGCCCACAATGCGGTCGCGGCGGCAGGCCGGGATGACCGTGCTCAGGGCACTCAGGTACAGGTTGCCGTGGCTGAGCATGACACCCTTGGGCTTGCCCGTGGTGCCACCGGTATAGAGGATCCCGGCCAGGTCCTTGTCACCACGACCGGCATCCGGCACCGGGCTGGCCCCTGCCATCAGGCTTTCCAGGTCTTCACAACCCTCCGGCGCTGCCCCCTCTCCCATATAGACTACCGTCTTGAGGGCAGAGGATTTCGCCTTGACCGTCTCGATTAACGGGGCGAACTCGTCATCCACGAACAGAATCTGCGTGTCGCAGTCATCCAGGGAGTAGGCAATCTCCGGGGCGCTCCACCGAATGTTGACGGTATTGAACACACCGCCACCCCAGAGTGAGGCGAAGACCGTCTCCATATAGCGGTCTGAATTGAGTCCGAGGATACCTACCCGGTCACCTTCGCCCATGCCGATCTGCTGCAATACACCCGCGAGGCGAGCCACACGGTCGGTGAGCTGGGCCCAGGTCTGGCGGCGGTTTCCGAATACCACCGCCTCGTCATTGGGGTATTCACGAACGGCCTTATGGAGAAATTGCGTCAGGTACATGGGTGAGCTCTCTTGCTGTTTTTGTAAAGTGCTGGAACGGTTGGAGTGATAGTGCCAAGAGGGAACGCAAACCGGCGTCGTCGGTACAGACGAAATTGGGATGGCAATCAGGTAAGGACAGGCAAAAAAAGGGTTGGGGAGCAATGCTTCCCCTTCTGTCAGAGAAGGGGAAGCACGGATGATGGTGTGTTACTGGCCGTACTGGCTTACATCCACTTTCGAGTAGATCTCTTCCCAGTAAAGGTCCGCACCGACAACGCCGTACCGTTCTTCATAGCGCTCGACGAGATCAGGGTTAACGCTTGTTCGGGCCCAGGTAGCCGAACAGGAACGCCCCCACCTTGCGCTTCTGGATTTCCTCGGAGCCTTCGGTAATCCGGTAACGGCGGTGATGACGATAGATGTGCTCGAAGGGCTTGTGACGGGAGTAGCCAATGCCGCCATGGACCTGCATGGCCTGGTCTGCCGCCTCGCAGCACAGGCGGTTGGCCCAGTAGTTACACATGGCCACCTTGTCGGAAATCTGCTTGGCCACTTCCGGCTTGGACATCTGGTCCATTTCCCAGGCCGTTTTGCGGATCAGCAGGCGCAGCATCTCCACCTGGGTGGCCAGTTCCACCATGGGGAACTGGATACCCTGGTTACGGGCCAGTTCCTGGCCGAACGGTTTGCGTTCACGGGCGTATTTCACGCTCTCACTGATGCAGTAGTCCGCCGCGCCCAGGCTTGAGGCCGCCTGGCGGATCCGGTTTTCATGGACAAAGTGCTGGGCAATGGCCAGGCCACCGTCCATGGGACCAAAGACAGCAGAATCGGGAACCCAGACGTTGGTGAAACTGACCCGGGGGTGGTCGGTGGGCATATTGAAGGTCCACAGGTACTCTTCCACCTTCACTCCGTCAGCATCGGAGGGCACGATCAGAGCTGTAATACCCTTGGCATCACCATCCTTGCCACTGGTGCGCACAAAGGTGACACAGTGGGTGGCGGTGTGCATGCCGGTGGTCCACATCTTCTCGCCGTTGATCAGCCAGCCATCAACTCCGTCCCGCTTTTCCGGTACCGCGCGGGTTTCCATATGGGTCGCGTCGGAGCCATGATCCGGCTCAGTGAGGCCAAACGCCAGCTGATACTTCTCATTGAGCATGTTATCCACAAACTCGGCGTACTGCTCCTTTGTACCGAAGTCGCGGAACAGCAAGACAAAGGGATTGTTGGCGACAATGGAGTGCTCGTTCTGAAGGTCGTTGTGCAGGCCAAGGCCCCTGGCCGCCAGGTGTTCACGGATCACTGTCATGGCCAGGTTAGAACCGTCCTTGCCACCGAACTCCGCCGGCAGGGGGAACCGCAGGTGGCCAGCCTCATCGGCTACGTGCCTGGCCTCTTTCAGCAGGGCTTCCCACTCCTTGCGGGGCAGGCCACCGCCTTCAAAGTCGGTGCGCGCCCATTCCCGGCGGTGATCGAAGAAACGGATATTGTCGTCTTTTTCTTCCAGCGGCTTGATCTTGTCTTCGATGAAGCGATCCAGCTCGGCCAGGTAGTCAGTCAGTTCTTGTGGCAGGTTGAAATCCATCAGAGTTCTCCAGGGGTGTCAGACATAAACAGGGTTACAAATGGGGATGCTGCGCTGGCGGCGCGTCACGAAACGCGGTCCATTGCTCGCGGGCGCGCTGGTAACCTGAGTATTTCGGCTGATCCACGGCCACCTTGGCCAGGGTGGTCAACCACAGGTAATCGCGCAGGCGGGGGTCGTCGGGGGTCAGGTTGCCTGCGGCGATCAGTCGACAGAGTTCCGCAGTCTGACCGGCGATGGTGCCCTTCTTGCCGGTCAACTGTGTCAGCAGTTCCCGTTCTTCATGGGCGCCATCCCTGCCAGCTTGCTCCAGGTAGCGGCGAACCATACCGAGCACATTGGCGGACACCCGTGCCCGGAAGCCCCCGGCCGCGTCCATCTGCGGCATCACTTCATCTTTCAAAAAAGCCTCTACAGAGGCCAGCAAGGCCGTGTTTTCCGGTAAATCCTGCATTGGCAAGCTCCGTTCAGGAATTCAGGGGAACCAGCTCACGGAGCAGGTCCACCTCGGTTTCTGATGCCCGCCGCCCGATGGCGCCCCTTTCCGGCGAGGTGTCATGGCCGGCGACGAACGAGGCGGCCATGCCCTGGCACATAATGCCCCAACGCAGGGTTCCCAGGATTTCCCAGAAGCGCACACGCTGCGGGTCAGGTCGTTGGCCGCTGGCAGCCTCGTAGCCATCAAACAGCTGCTCACGGGTACCAAAGCCACCCACTGGCAGGTCAATGTTACCGAACCGCCAGGAGTTCACACACAGCCAGCCAAGGTCAGCCATGGGGTCGCCGAGGAATGCCAGCTCCCAGTCCAGCACTGACGCCAGGCCGCTTTCATCCACCATCAGGTTGCCGTGACGGAAGTCGCCATGAACCAGGGTCAGTGTTTCCGGAGTGTCTGGCAGGTTGTCCCTCAGCCAGCGAAAAGCCAGTTCAAAGATCGGCCGCGGCTCACCATAACCCTGGTATTCCCGGTAAAGGTTTTCGACCATGTCACGGGGGGTCAGCGATGCAAGGAAATCCAGGTCACCTACCGGCAGCCGGTGGATGTCCGCCAGGACTTCACCACATTGACGGGCCAGTTTCTGCCGGGCGCCGGCGTACGACTGCCCTTTCAGAACCTTTGGTGGCAGCGTTTCGCCCTCCACCCGGGCCATCAGGTAGCCGCTTCCCAGGCCGTCACCCGGCTGCAGGGTTTCGTGGACCCGGGGTACCGGCACACCGCCCTCCCCGGCCCGGCGAACCAGGCGCGCCTCATCTTCCAGCCGCATTACGTTTTCAGCGTCCTGATTCCAGCTGCTCGCCTGGCGCAGAATCATGGGAAACCGCTCCGTGTCTGTCACCGCGTCCAGCGACCACATCTGCTGGTTGGCACCACCAGTGAGCCGGCTCAGGTTCTCGACACGGGCGCCAGGGTGCAGCCGCTGCACGACCCCGGTGAGCTGCTTTGCCATATCAGATTCAGGGGCAGGTGCTTGCAGATCAGTAGCGGATTCGGCCATGGTTTGGTTACTCCTGCATTAACGATGGAAAACAGGCTGTCAGGGCCGTAAACCGGTCACTTGCCCTTGTTCTTGAAGCGGGCAATAGCCTCTCGGGACTCCTCGCTTTGCAGGCAGCGCTTCTGCACGATGGCTTCCGCCTGGAAGATCTCATCGTAGGAAGCCGTAGCCGCCTTGCGCAGTAGTGCCTTGGCTTCCGCCGTTGCAGTGGCCGAGCGTTCACACAGGGTTGCCGCGATATCGGCTGCAGCCTGTTCCGCCTCGGCCTGGGGCACCACAGTTCGGGCGAGGCCCAGTGCCATGCATTCCTGGGCGCTGATACTGCCCCCCTCGGTAATCAGGGCGAAAGCCCGGTGATAACCCAGGGTCTGGAACAGCAGCCAGGTGGCCCCGCCGTCCGGCACCAGGCCGATATGGCTGAATGCCATGTAAATCCGCGACTCCTCTGCCATGACCACCTGGTCACAACTCATCAGAATCGACGCACCAACCCCGGCTGCAACGCCTGGCGCCACGCCGATTACCGGCTTTGGCATGGTCTGGATCGCATCCAGGATCGGCTTGTAGGATTCCAGCAGCTGCTGGGTGACATCGGACTTGTCCGGGGAGTTTTCCTCCATCAGGTCCGCACCGGCACAAAAAGCACGGCCATTGGCGGCCAGCACCACGACCTTGATAGCCGCATCACCGGCGGCCTGTCGCAGGGCAGCCGCCAGGTCTCGACGCAGGTCCTCGTTTACGGCATTGAGGGAATCGGGGCGATTCATATGGATCCAGGCGACGGCATCACGGGTCTGGTATTCAACGGCGGTGTAGTTGGTCATTGCAGGTTCTCCTTGTTTTTCTACATCCTCGGCCCGAAGGGCTTCGGGAGCATCGTCTGAACCGACGAATCCGGGTGCAGCGGTGTTTTCGTCGCAACGGACGATGCCCCGGGAGCCCGGTCGCGTCAGGGTGTCATGATCAGAACAACCACAAGAGGACTGGTACGATGAGCAACTCCCCGACACGTAACGTGCAACAACTGTTCGACCTGAATGGCCGCACAGCACTGGTGACCGGCGGCTCCCGCGGGCTTGGCCTGCAGATGGCCCATGCCCTGGGCGAAGCCGGTGCAAAGTTGGTAATAAGCTCCCGCAAGGAGGCCGATCTGAACGAAGCGGCCGACGAATTGCGCGCTGCCGGCCACGATGTCACCCCGGTGGTCGCCAACCTGGCCAGCGAGGATGATGTTGTCGCCCTGGCCGACCAGGCGATCGCGACCCTGGGCCATATAGATGTTCTGGTGAACAACGCCGGCGCCACCTGGGGCGCCCCCGCCGAGGACTATCCCATGGACGGCTGGGACAAGGTGATGACCCTAAACGTGCGCAACCTGTTCCTGCTGACCCGGGAAGTGGCGAAGAAGAGCATGATTCCCCGCAAGTACGGCCGCGTCATCAATATCGCCTCCAACGCCGCCATTGGCGGCAACCGCGACCTGATGACCGCGATCGGTTACAACACCAGCAAGGGTGCGGTGGTGACCTTCACCCGTGCGCTGGCCGCGGAATGGGGCATTCACGGCATTACCGTCAACGCCATCGGCCCGGGCTATTTCCCGAGCAAGATGTCGAAGGGCCTGAAGGACCAGCATGGCGATGAAGGCCTGATCCGCAACGTCCCCCTTCGCCAGACCGGCGACGACGAGGCCCTCAAGGGCGCCACCGTCATGTTCGCCTCCGACGCCGGCAAACACACCACCGGCCAGGTTCTCTACATCGACGGCGGCTGTTCCGCCATGATTGCCGGATAAGGAGCTTCCATGAGTCAGTTTGAAACCATTACCCTCGACGTCGAGGACGGCATTGCTACCATCACCCTCAACCGGCCCGACCGGATGAACGCGTTCACCTTGACCATGATGGACGAGATCATTGCCGCCTTTGACCAGACCGATGCCGACGACAACGTGCGTGCGGTGATCGTCACCGGTGCTGGCAAGGCCTTCTGCGCCGGGGCGGACCTCTCCGGCGGCGCGGACACCTTCGACTACGAAGAACAGAAAGGAAACGCACCGGACCCGCTGGCCAACGGCATTACCCGGGACGGTGGCGGCATGGTGTCACTGCGCATCTTCCGCAGTCTGAAGCCGGTGATCGGCGCCATCAACGGTGCGGCAGTCGGCGTAGGGGCTACCATGTCGCTGGCCATGGACATTCGCCTGGCCTCGGAAAAGGCCCGTTATGGCTTCGTCTTCGCCCGCCGGGGCATAGTACCGGAGGCAGCTTCGTCCTGGTTTATCTCCCGGGCCGTCGGACTGTCCACCGCGCTGAACTGGTGCATGAGCGGACGACTGGTCAGCGCCGATGAACTGGAAAGACGCGGCCTGGTGGAGTCCGTCCATGCGCCGGAAGACCTCTACCCTGCCGCCGTCGCCATCGCCCGTGAAATCGCAGACAACACCGCCCCGGTATCCGTTGCCATGACCCGCCAGATGCTGTGGCGTATGGCGGGCGCCAGCCACCCCATGGAAGCCCACCAGCTGGACAGCCGCGCGGTCCAGGCCCGTGGTGCATCAGCGGATGCCAAGGAAGGTGTGGCGTCGTTCCTGGAGAAACGGCCAGCCGAGTACCCCAACAAGGTATCCAGCGACATGCCGGCGTTTTTTGACTGGCAGGGGGAGCCGGAGTTTCGCTAACAAACCGTGACTATGGGGCGCTTCGGTGGTGGGGAGGTCTTTCAGAGCAGGGGCAGGGATGCCCCGGAAGCGTTGGGGTGGCAGGACGCCCCTCCGACGCGGCGGCGAAAGACCTCCCCGGCGCCGGAGCGTCTTGCACCCAGGTCTGAATCTCGATTGGGAAATCCTGATAACAAAGCGAGAACGCAAAAAAACCGGAGTACCCACTATAGGCCTCCGGTGACAGTATGGTGGCTGTCTATCGCCTCCGCTCGAGGTTCGCTCGCTTTACAGGAGAAGACTCATGGCACGGAACTCAGGGCTCATCTGACACCCTGACCATCAGCTTGCCGTCGTTACCGCCGGTAAACAGCAGTGAAAGACCATCCAGGGCATTATCCAGGCCCTCGACCACATGGTTCTTCCACTTCAGCTGATCCTTGCTGACCCACTCGGTCAGGGCCTCCAGGGCTTCGGGGAACCGCTTCTGATAGTCAATCACGATAAAGCCCTTCACCGTCAGGCGCTTCATCAGCACCCGACCGAAGTCCTTCGGACCGGGCATTACGCCCTCATCGTTATAACGGGAAATCATGCCGCACAGGGATAGCCGGCCATTGAGATTCAGGCGGTTGTAGATGGCATCCATGATGTCGCCACCCACATTCTCGAACTGGATATCCACACCGTCCGGACACAGCCGGTCCAGCGCCGCCGGCACATCCTCGTTGCGGTAATCAATGGCACCGTCAAAACCCAGCTCGTCGGTCAGCCAGCGGCATTTTTCGGGACCACCGGCAATACCGACGACCCGACAACCTTTCAGCTTGCCAATCTGACCAACAATGGAGCCCACGGCACCGGCAGCGGCGGACACCACCAGGGTCTCACCCGGCTGGGGATTACCGATATCCAGCAGGCCAAAATAGGCAGTGATCCCGGTGGAACCCAGCACCGACATATAGGCCGACAGGGGAATACCCGGATGCCGGTCCACCGGCCGCACCATCTTGCCATCGGCGACAGTGAAAGCCTCCCAGCCACCGATGACCGGTTTGACAATATCCCCGGCCTTGAAACGATCGGATCGGGACTCCTCCACCACACCGAGGGTACCGCCACGCATGACGTCACCCACCTGGACCGGCGGCAGGTATTGCTCGCGGTCGCTCATCCAGAGACGGTGGGTAGGATCCAGTGACAGATAGATATTACGAATAAGGACCTGACCGTCCTCAAGATCCGGAACCGGCTGGGTAACCAGTTCCAGGTGCTCAGCGGTAATGTCCGCTTCCGGGCGCTTGCGCAGCACCCAACGCTGGTTCTGACGCTTCTCGGTCATGGGAGCATCCTGTTGTTCTTGTATGTGATAACAGTTTGCGCCCTATGCACTATCCGGACATCGTCCGTTACGACGAATATGGACTTCGTTCTCCCTGAACAGTGGCGTATCCAGGCCACTGGAAACTCTGGGGCGTCACGGTGGTGGGGAGGTCTTTCAGAGCAGGGGCATGGATGCCCCGGAAGCGTTGGGGTGGCAGGACGCCCCTCCAACGCGGCGGCGAAAGACCTCCCCAGCGCCGGGACGCCTTGCACCGCCATCGCCCCCTCTCTCAAGTCTGCACTACAGGTTCCGCCTCCGGCCCGGAAGGCGGCGGCGACTTCCGGTTGCGGCGCTGCAGTGACCAGATCCGCAACTGCCCCACCACCCCGGCGGGGAAGAAGTACACACTGAGCACAAACAGCACACCAAACCAGAGTAGCCAGTGGTCCTTACCCAGCAGGTTTTCCACCACTGGAATGCCGGCGGTGTACTGACCGACCCAGCCCAGCAGGTCCTGCAGGTAGTTCTGGGCCAGGATGAACAACGTGCTCCCCACGATGGCGCCATACAGCGTACCCATTCCCCCGATAACGCACATCAGCAGGATGAACACCATCAGCTCGAAATTCAGGGTGTTCTCCGGGTTCACATATCGGTTGATCAGCGCAAACCCGGCACCCGCCAGGGTTGCCACCAGGGCGGACAGAATCACCACCGCGGTACGGTACACCACCGTACGATAGCCCAGCGCCTCCGCACGGAACTCGTTCTCCCGGATCGCCTGCAATACCCGGCCAAACGGCGAATTCACCAGACGCAGCAGGAACAGGAATACCCCGGTTGCCATGGCCACCAGCACGTAGTACATCACGTTGCGGCCGTTAAAGCGCACCTCGAAGGTGGCCTCCTGCCACACCTGCCCGATATTCCAGGGCTGGGTCAGCAATCCCTTCAGCAAGGTGGGAACATCGATACCGGGCAACGAATTCTCAAAGGGCCGGAACGCTGGCCCCAGCTCACGGGGAACCCGTACCCGCATGCCATCCTCACCGCCGGTGATGTTGTATAGCTGGGTGACCAGGCTGAGGAAGGCAAAGGCCACGGCCAGCGTCACCAGGGCAAAGAAGATGGCCTTGACCCGCAGGGACAACAGCCCCAGCAGCAGAGACAGCACAAAGCTGACCGCCAGGGCGCCAATAATGCCCACCAGTACAGCCCCGAAGGTATTGCCCATGCCGTCTACCGCCATGGCGACACCATAGGCACCGATGCCGAAGAACATGGTGTGCGCAAAGGACACAATGTGGGTGTACCCCAGCATCAGGTCATAGGCTGCCACCACCATGATGAACACACAGATCATGCCAAGCGTGGTAAACGCCCGGATACCGTCAAACAGGAAGGGCCCGAGCGCCAGGCTCACCACGATGACCAACAGCAGCGCCGTAAGGGTTTTGCTGCGGGGGAAGTCTTCCGACAGAATTCGACTTAACATCTTTGCTTCTCCCTAAACCTTGATCACCGGGATCAGCCCCTGGGGCCGCCACATAAGTACCCCTACCATCAGCCCGACCGTAGCCACCGCCGCCAGCCGGGGCTCGACAAAGCCGATGTAGAGGTTGATCAGCCCCACCAGCAGGGCACCATAGAAACAGCCGCGGATGGAACCGAGACCGCCGAGGATGATCACCACGATCACCGAGATCATCATTTCATCCCCCATATGGGGCGTGAGCAGCTCCTTGTACATGCCCCACATGACGCCGCCGAGACCCGCCAGCGCCGACCCCGCAATAAACACACCCAGGAACAGCAGGTGAATCCGGTAGCCCTGGACTTCCACCATCTCCCGGCTTTCCACGCCGGCGCGGATCAGGATGCCGATGCGGGTACGGTCAATCACCCACAGCATGCCGGCGTAGATCGCCAGCCCCAGCACTACGGCCACCAGCCGGTACTTCTCCAGCACGATGCCACCTATCAGGGGCAGCGCCTCCGGTACCAGGAAGGCGCCACTGAGGGCTTCCGGCCGGGTTACCGGAATCTCATTGGGCCCCCAGATCACCTCGATCAGCTGCATCAGGATGATCGAGCCGCCAACGGTGACGAGGATCTGCTTCAGGTGATCGCCATACACCGGCTTGATCACCAGCTTCTCGAACACCAACCCCACCACGCCGGCAATAAACGCAGCAAACAGGAGCGCGGGTATTATGGCTACCAGGTTGATGAGGAAGGATGGGGAACTGGCAAAGCCGTCCAGCCAGAAGGCCAGCACCGTGCCCCCGGCAAAGGCGCCGAGCGAGATAAAGGCCCCATGGGCCAGGTTCAGCACGCTCATCAGGCCAAAGGTCAGGGTCATACCGGACGCCATCAGAAACAGGATGGCACCCATGGCTACCCCGCTGATGGTCAATACCAGCCAGGTCTGAAAGTCGATAACGACTATCGATGCCAGCAGCATAATGGCCAGCAGGAACAGATGGGCCCGATGATCTCGCTGATCCCTCAGCCACTCAATGGGACTGCGGCGTTCCCGCTCGCTACCGGACCCGGTGTCGGACATCGGCATGGCAGTGGTCTCCTCAGTCATTGGTGTGCTCCCAGCCCAAGGCCCAGCAGGTCCTGCTGGAGCTCGTCGTTCTCCGCCAGCTCGGCCATGGTGCCGGCATGCACCACAGCACCGTCGTTCATCACGGCCACGGTCTGGCCCAGTCGGCGGGAGAAGTTGAAATTCTGCTCCACCAGCAGGATGCTCACCTGCTGCTCTTTGAGCTGTTCAAACGCATCCGCCAGGTCATTGATAATCGCCGGTGCGAGGCCCTTGGTGGGCTCGTCCACCAGCAACAGGTCCCGCGGTTCGATCACCGCCCGGGCAATGGCCAGCATCTGCTTCTGGCCGCCGGAAAGGGTACCGGCCGGCTTGTCCCAGAACTTCTTCAGGGGCGGGAACAGGTCGAATATCCATTGCAGCCGCGCCTCATCCATAGGGCCGCTGACGGCAGCAAGAACCAGGTTCTCCCGCACGGTCAGCAGGCCGAAAATGCCCATGCTCTCCGGCACGAAAGCGATACCCGCCCGGGCAATTTTCGGGGTTGGCCAGCGGCTGATGTCCTGGCCCTGGTAGGTCACGGTGCCACCGGTCAGGGTGGTCAGACCCATAATGGTCCGCAAAGTGGTGCTCTTGCCGGCGCCATTGCGGCCCAGCAGAACCGTGAGCTCACCTTTGGGCACCACCAGGTCAACACCGTGGAGAATATGGTACTGGTCGATGTCCGCCTTCACGCCGGACAGTTTCAGGATAGGTTCAGCCATGGGCCACCTCCGGCTGCTGATCCGGTGAGGCACCGAGGTAGGCTTCCTGCACGACGGGAGAAGCAATCACCTCCGCCGGCTCGCCATCGGCGACCAGCTCACCGTTATGCAGCACAACGATGCGATCGGAGAGCGACCGCACCACGTCCATCTTGTGCTCTACCAGCAGGATGACCTTGTCCTGCTGCTTCTTGATATCGGCGATCAGGTCGAGAATGACCGGCACTTCGTCGACGCTCATACCCGCTGTTGGTTCGTCGAACATGAACACTTCCGGCTCCAGGGCGAGCATCAGGGCCACTTCCAGCTTGCGCTGATCACCGTGGGGCAGGCCCGATACCAGGTAGCCAGCACGGTTAGCCAGGTTGACCCGGGTCAGGTAGTCCATGGCCCGGTCCGTCAGGTCCCGGCGGTGGCTGGCCATCTGCCAGAACACGTGACCGATATGGTGACGGGCGGCGACGGCCAGGCGTACATTTTCCAGCGCCGTCAGGTTGGGAAACAGGTTGGTCAGCTGAAATGCACGCCCCAGGCCCTTGTCGGCCCGGCGTGCTGCCGTCAGCCCGGTCAGGTCCTCGCCATTGAGGAGGACCTGGCCTGCGGTGGCCTTCAGCTGCCCGGAAATCAGGTTGAACCAGGTGGTCTTGCCGGCGCCATTGGGACCGACAATGGAGGTCAGGGTCCCCTTGTGGAACTGGCAGGAGACCCGGTTGACCGCCACGTGCCCACCAAAATTGATGGTGAGATCACGGGTTTCAAGCACCGCTTGTTCGGATGACATGAACAACTCCGGCTGTCTGCTCTTCATTGTGTGGCCCCCGGGGATCCGGGGGCATTCCAGGAGGGAATCGTTCAGTTACGGACCGGGATGTCCATTTCACTGCGATCGATAATACGGATCAGCTTGGGCACGCCCGCTTCGACGGTGCGACCTGCAAACCAGTCATCACGCTCTTCCACTTCGATCTCGAAGTGATACATGTCCTGCATGGCCTGGTGGTCCTCGGCACGGATCTCCATTTCACCCTTCGGGGTCTGGAAGGTCAGCCCTTCAAAGGCGGCGATCAGATCCTCCGTGTCGGTGGAGCCGCCAGCCTCGCGGATGGCCTCGGTAATGGCCATGGCCTGGGCAAAGCCCTGGGCGGTGAAGAAATCCGGTGCTGCGTTGTGGCGATCAAAGTGCTGCTCCACAAACCAGTCGTTGATCTCGTTATCCGGTGATTCGAAGTAGTAAAAGCCGGCACCCTGCATGCCCGGGAAGTCCGAGTATCCAACCAGGGCCGCCAGGATATTGCCCCCGGTCGCCAGTTTGATGCCGAAACGGCTCGGGTCCAGGTCCTGGATACGGCCCAGCGGGTTGGAGGAGCCTGCCCAGATGGCAAAGATATACTTGCCCTTGTCACAGTCACTGCGGTCCTTCAGGGAGTCGAACAGGCGCTGTGCCGCAGCGGTGAAGTCGGTAGCATCCGTGGGCAGGTATTCCTCGTGGACAATCTTGCCGCCCTGGCCTTCCATCGCTTCCTTATAGGCGGAGACACCGTCGCGGCCAAAGGCGTAGTCCTGGGCGATGGTGGACACACAAACCCCGGGCTCACCCAGGGCAACCGCGTTGGAGACGGCGTCCTGGGACGAGTTACGGCCTACACGGAATACGTAGCGGTTCCACTCGGCACCGGTGATGGCATCCGCCACGCCTTCCGGCATGATTATGCGCTCGTAGTCCTGGGCCAGCGGCAAGGTCGCCAGGGCAACGCCGGAAGACACCGGCCCCACTACGATGTGGGCGTCATCCTCGGCATAGGCTTCCTCCACCAGCGCGCGGGCCCGGGCCGGGTCCAGCTGGGTATCCTTGCGGGAGATCTCGATCTGACGCCCCTCTATCTTCATGGTGCCGTCGGTGGCGTACTCGAAACCCATGTTCAGGCCGATATCCAGCTGCTCGGCGTAGGGCGCCAGCGGGCCGGTGAAACCGGTGACGTGGGCAATGCGGATGGAGTCGGCGGCCTGGACGGAAACCGCCCCCATGGAAATGGCGGCTGCAAGCATGATGCGCTTCATAACACTATCCCCTGTTCTTGTTGTCGGGCTTTGCTGTTAGTCGGGCGGTGAACCTGTCGGACACCACGCCTTTTGTCATTGCTCGGGATAAAATATGACAACTGATTCAGGTTTTATCAAGCGGAAAGTACAGGTTTTTGTCTATCAATCACCCAGAAATCGATAGAAACAAACTAGCAAATAGCCTGAAAGCCGCCATTGAAGCAGGATATCCGCCTTGACAGCCCTATGGCACCTTTCTAAATTAGTTGACGACCGATTCATGTTTCGTGATGATAATTCATCAGAAAAGTCATCCCTTTTACCAGGGTGGACACGATTCGGTCTTGCCACCGACGCGAAAGGAACCGGCTGATGAGTACAACAACACAAGCACCGCAGCCCCCGGGCGCACCCAAAACGGCCCGGGGTGCGCGCACCCGGGCAAAGATACTGGTAGCCGCGGAAGATACCTTCGGCAGCCTTGGCTATCACCGCGCCGGCGTGACGGACATTACCAGGGCCGCCGGGGTCGCCCAGGGCACCTTTTACACCTACTTCACCAGCAAGGAAGAAATCCTGCGGGAGCTGGTGATGGACCTGGGGCACAAGCTGCGTGCCCACCTGGCCGCCCAGGTGATCGGCTCCGGTGACCGACTGGAAGCGGAAGAACAGGGCCTGCGCGCTTTCCTCCAGTACCTGGCTGACCACCCTTCCCTTTACCGGGTTCTGCAGGAGGCCCAGTTCGTGGACGAAGCCATCTACCAGGAGTACTACGAGACCTTTGCCCGGGGTTACACCGACATGCTTAATGCTGCCGCCCGCAAGGGCGAGATCCGCGCAGGCAACAACCAGCACCGGGCCTGGGCCCTGATGGGCATGTCCCATTTCCTGGGGCTGAAGTACGCCCTGTGGGACCAGCGCGCGAAGCAGGGTGACGGCGCCTTCGACCCCATCGTGGAAACCATCTCGGACCTGTTCCATAACGGCCTGGCACTGAACGGGAGAGACAGGGGATGAGCGAGAATCGCTACCAGCACGTTATCTACCGGGTAGAGAACGGCATTGGCAGACTGACGTTGAATCGCCCTGAACGGCACAACGCCCTGGTACCTGAACTGCTCGAAGACCTGGGCCGCGCCCTCGGCCAGTGCCGACAGGATTTGCCGGATGTACTGGTGATTGATGCGGCCGGCAAATCCTTCTCCACCGGTGGCGACGTGGCCGGTTTCTACGATACGCCAAGAGCGGAACGGCACACCTACGCCAGTACCGTGGTAGGCACGCTCAACCAGGTGATCTGCCAGCTGCTGGAGCTGCCAGTCCCTACTATTACCGCAGTACACGGCATGGTCACCGGTGGCTCCATCGGGCTGGTGCTCGCCAGCGACATCGTGGTGGCAGGGCCCAGGGCCAGCTTCGCGCCCTGGTACACCGTCGTAGGGTACAGCCCGGATGGCGGCTGGACCGCCCTGTTCCCGGAACGGATAGGCCGGGGGCGGGCCCTGGACGTGCAGCTCACCAACCGCACCATTACCCGCGACGATGCCCTGAACTGGGGACTGGCCCAATACGGGACCGCAGCCGGGGAAGAACTGGCCACGGCGCTATCCCTGGCAACCACCCTGAGCGGTCACAGGAAAGGAAGCATTGCCCGCACCCTGCGGCTGAACCGGCCCGATCCGCAACATACCGCCGTCGCACTGGAGCGGGAGCGACAGGAATTCCTCGAACAGATCACCACCGATGAGGCCGATCGCGGTATGGCCGCATTTCTCGGGAGGAGCGCATGAACTGGTTTGACCTGGCGGGCCACCGGGCCCGCGTGACCCCCGACCGCCTGGCCTTGGAAGACCTGGCGTCGGGATCCTCGTATAACTACCGGCAGCTCAACGAACAGGCTGCAAGGTTTGCAGCAGCCGCCCGTGGCACCTGGGGCCTGGGTGAAGGCGACCGCATTGCCTTCCTGGGCCACAGCCGGGCAGAGTTCTTTGTCATGCTCTTTGGCTGTGCCAAGGCCGGCCTTGTGCTGGTCCCCCTGAACTGGCGCCTGGCCCAGCCCGAGCTTGAGCAGTTGATGGAGGACTGTACGCCGAAAGCGCTGATCTTCGGCGAGGAATTCACCGACAGTGCTCAAGAACTCAAGGCATCCGGCCACGCCGAGGTACTGTTAGACCTTGATGGCAAGGCGGAAGCTTGCCGCCACTATGACACAGACCTTGCGGAAGCCACCCCGGAGCTCACACCACACCCCGACCGGGACCCGGACACACCCTGGTATCTGCTCTACACCTCCGGAACCACTGGCCGCCCCAAGGGGGTGATCCAGACCTTCCGCATGATGATGAGCAACTACCTGAACATTGGCCTGGCGGTGGACCTGACGGGACAGGACACGCTGCTCAATGTGCTGCCCCTGTTCCATACCGCCGGCATCAACCTGTACTCGTCCGCCGTGTTCCTTGCCGGAGGCACGGTGCTGGTGGCCAGGACTTTCGAACCCGACCAGGCCATGGACGTACTGGAGAACCGCGCCACTATCTTCTTCGGCGTACCGGCGGTGTACCAGGCCATCCTGGAACACCCCGCGTTCAGCGGTGACCGGTTGCGCAATGTCCGCTCCTGGGGCTGTGGTGGCGCCCCGCTGGCCTTGCCGGTGGCCCGCCGGTTCGTCGAACAGGGTATCCGCGTGCGTACCGGTATGGGCATGACCGAAACCGGCCCCACTGTCTTCCTTCTGGACGAGGACGATGTGCTGGACAAGATCGGCTCGGTGGGGCGCCCGCAACTGCTCACGGAAGTGCGCATCGTCGGCACTGACGGCAAGGACGTTGCTCAGGGAGAGTCCGGCGAACTGCTGATCCGTGGGCCCAACGTCACCCCCGGCTACTGGAACCGTCCGGATGCAACAGCCGATGCCATCGAACCGGACGGCTGGCTCCACAGCGGTGACGTTGCCCGCTGCGATGAGGACGGCTGCTACTACATCGTCGACCGCTGGAAAGACATGTTCATTTCCGGCGGCGAGAACGTCTATCCCGCCGAGGTAGAGCGGGTCCTGGCGGAACACCCTGAGGTCAGCGAAGTGGCTGTGGTGGGCGTTGCGGACGAAAAGTGGGGCGAGGTCGGCAAGGCCTTCCTGTGCCTCCGACCCGACAGCGAGGAACCGGACCCTGCCACCCTCAATGCCTGGTGCCGCGAGCGCCTGGCCGGTTACAAGGTGCCCAGGTATTTCCAGGTGGTGGATGAGCTGCCGCGCAACGCGCTGGGCAAGGTTACCAAGCAGGTACTCAGACAGGACTGAACCATGAGTGATGCCAATATCCCCTGTGAGCAGAATTTCATGCTGACCCAGGACGATTTCGACCAGTTCGCCAGGCTCAGCGGTGACCACAACCCGATCCATGTGGACCCGGAGTTCTCCGCCCGCACCAGCTTTGGCCGCACGGTATCCCACGGCATGTTGCTGTTCAGCGTTGTCCGCAGCCTGTTAGCCCAGACCTGGCCGGGATCGACGCTCAACCGCCAGAACCTGATGTTCCCCTCCCCCGCCTACGCCGGAGAAGCGCTGGAGTTGGTAGTGGAGCAACAAAGCGCTGAGGGAAACCGCCTGGTACTGAAAACCACCATCACCCGAGCAGACGGAGAAACCTGCCTGACCGGCGAGTGCGAACTGACCTTGCCCGAAAAGGAGGCATCATGAACCTGGAGCGCTTTGATGCCCTGAAGGAAGGAGAGTCCGCCAAGCTGAACCGGACCTTCACCGCGGAAGATGTCCGGGAATGGTGCGAGCTTTGCCAGCTCGACCAGGACTGGCCGGGCGTGCCTGAACCACTGATTGCCGGTCTGTTCTCATGCCTGCTGGGGGAAGACCTGCCCGGCCACGGCACCAACTACCTGAAGCAGGCCATGACCTTTCACACCGCCGCCGACACCGGTGAGCCCCTGCAGGCCAGCGTGACCGTCAGCCGCCTGCGGCGGGACAAGGCGCTGGTGAACCTGACAACTGTCTGTACCGGCCGTGATGGCCGCCTGATCTGTGAAGGCGAAGCGCTGGTCCTGTTCCAGCACTGAGTCTGCCCGCACCGGAGCAACCTGATGACTGATGTACATCCCAACCTGCGCGCCTGGCTTGACCAGCTCAATCCCATGGTCGCCGAACAAAAAGCCCGCGGCGTGGAAGCCACCCCCCAGATGGTCCGGGACAGCCTGGCCGGTCTGACGACGACCTTTGTCACGACCCGGCCAGAGTTGCCCCTGGTCCGTGACGTCAAGGCTGAGACACCCGAGGGTTCGGTGCCGGTGTGGCTTTACCACCCACAACCGGATACGGCCAGGCCGGTCATGCTGTTCTTTCATGGTGGTGGTCATATGGCCGGGAGCGTGGAGGTCTACGATCCCATTGCCCGGAAACTGGCCGGGGCCACCAACATGGTCGTACTGTCGGTTGACTACCGGCTGGCGCCGGAAACGCCCTACCCTGGCGGACTCAACGACTGCCTGAATGTTACCCGCCAGGTATGGGCGTTACTGGAACGCGAAGGCGTGCGGTTCGAACGCCAGCTGGTACTTGCCGGCGATTCCGGCGGCGCCACCTACGCGGCCACCGTCAGCCACCAGCTGGCCGGCGACAGGGACCTCAACCTGACCCACCAGGTGCTTATCTACCCGAGCCTGGACTACACCATGGACCACCCATCCATTACCGGGCATGGTGACGGTTACCTGCTGGAGGAACCCCGTATTCGCTGGTACTTCGACCATTACTTCGCCAACGGCGAAGACCGCAGGGCGGCCTCGCCGCTGCACATGCCGGTACCTGAAGGCATGCCTGCCACACTGGTCATCACCGCCGGTTACTGTCCCCTGCACGATGAAGGTGTGGCCTATGCTCGCAAGCTTGAGGGTGCCGGTGTGGAGTGTCAGCTGAAAGACTACGCCGACATGATCCATGCCTATCTCAACCTTGAGAACCTTGTGCCTGAGGCGTGTTCCGATACTTATAACTTGATCGGTGAGTTTGTTGGTCAGTAGCACCAGGCCCTCAGGGTTCGTATGTAGCTCCGCGCCGGGGGTGTTCTTTCGCCGCCGCGTCGGAGGGGCGTCCTGCCACCCCAACGCTTCCGCGACATCCCTGTCGCTGCTCTGAAAGAACACCCCCACCGCGGAGCCCAGGCTCTGGAGATGGACCTCTTGCACCCCACCAGAATAAAAAAAGGCCAGACCGGAAACCGCGGCCTGGCCTTCGTTTTACATCGCAGGACTGGCTAAGCTACTTCCCCAGACCCGGCAGGAACAGAATGATATCCGGGAAGGTCATCAGCAGGAACAGCACGAACAGGTCCATGATGAGGAACCAGAAGATCCCCCGGAACACCTGCGCCGTGGTGACCAGCTTGCCCACCACACTCTTGATCACGAACACGTTCATGCCTATGGGCGGCGTGATCATGCCGATTTCAAGCAGCTTGGTCAGCACCACACCGAACCACAGCAAGCTCAGGCCCAGGTTGTCGATGATCGGCAGTACGATCGGCAGCGTCAGCAGCATGGCACCAAGGGGCTCAAGGAACATGCCCAGCATGACGTAGACCAGCACGATGGCCAGCAGGATAACCACGGTGGAAGCATCCAGGCCGATAATCCAGTCGGACAGGAAGTCACCGGCTCCGGAGAGCGCCAGGAAGCGGGTCAGCAGGCTGGCACCCACCGCGATGATGATCAGCGCACTGGTGGTCAACAAGGTCTCCAGGATGGCATCCCGGAACCGCTGCCAGGTCAGGCTACCCTTGATCGCCGCCACCACCAGTGACAGGAAGGCACCCACGGCACCAGCCTCGGTCGGGGTAAAGATGCCACCAAACAGGCCACCGAAGATACCGACCATGATCAGGATGACCGGCCAGGTATCCTTCAGCGCCCAGAGCTTGTCGGAAAACGGAATATGCTCGTTGGTGTCCGGCGCCAGCTCCGGGTTCAGTTTCACCCGCACCAGTACCACGGTGATGTAACCGATGGCGGTGAGGATACCGGCAGAGATGCCCCCCAGGAACAGCCCGGTGATGGACTCCTGGGCGATGATGCCATACAGGATCATCAGGATGGACGGCGGAATCAGCGCGCCGATGGTGCCCGCCACCGCCACGGTACCGGTAGCCAGTTCCGGGTTATAGCGATACTTCACCATCTCCGGCACCGCAATACGGCCCATGGCCGCCGAACAAGCCACCGAGGAGCCAGACACCGCCGCAAAGCCGGCGGAACCGAAGATAGCAGCAATTGCCAGTCCCCCGGGGACCCCGGACAGCCACATGCGCGCAGCCCGGAACATACCCTGGGTCAACTGGGTGTGATAACAGACAAAACCCAAAAGGAGGAACATGGGTACCGAGCTGAGCACCCAGTTGGCGGCGAACTGATAGGGAATAATGCCAATGGAGCCCCAGGCCACATTGAAGCCCATCAGATACCACAGGCCACCGAACGATACACCAACCAGCGTGACACCGATGGGTATGCGCAGTGCAATCAGGAAAACGATCAGGCCAAGACCGGTGAGGCCAATCTGTACGTCACTCATTGTTGTTGTCTCTCGTCAGTCCAGGTCGAGTTCGTCGGCTTTTGCGCGCTCTGTGTCCAGGCCGCTATCGCCGGGCAGGAAGCTGTTGATCAGCTTGTACAGCACCACCAGGGTCATCAGCCCGGCACCGAGGGGCAGCATGTAGTAAGTCACCCAGATGGAAATATCCGAGTTGCCCTGAACGATAGAAGCGCCCATGGAGTACTTCTTCTGGGCCTCGCCGAAGGTGCGCACCGCCAGGAAGCCGAACACGGTCATCGAACACAGCATGGCGAAGCGTTCCAGGTTGTGTCGCAGCCACGCCGGCATATGCTCGGTGATCACCTCAACGGAGATGTGCGCGTCCTTCTGCTCGGCGAATGCCAGCGGAATGAAGGCCGCGATGGACATGTAGTAGTAGGAAACGATGGTAATGGTGCCCGGAATGGGCGTGTTGAAGAAGTAACGCCCCACCACGTCGAAGGTGATGTGGAACATCATCAGGGCGATGGCAAGGCCGCCGATGATAGAAATCACGTTGGTTATCTTGGACAGAAATCGACCGATTGCATACATAGTGCAACCTCCTCACCCCTCAGGGGCTGATTGTTATTGTATGGCTGCCGAGCGAAGGTGTAAGGGCGGCCTGTTGCAGGCCGCCCTTACAGCCATCAGAGCCGCTCAATGATGGTCACGTTGGCCATGCCGCCGCCTTCGCACATGGTCTGCAGACCATATCGACCGCCACGGTCATGGAGGGCGTTAACCAGGGTGGTCATCAGCTTGGTACCTGATGCGCCCAGCGGATGGCCCAGCGCGATAGCACCGCCATTCACGTTCAGACGATCCGGATCAGCACCGGTAACCTGCAGCCAGGCCATGGGCACAGGAGCAAAGGCCTCGTTGACCTCGAACAGGTCAATGTCGTTGATGTTCAGACCCGTCTTTTTCAGCGCAGCCTGGGTCGCCGGTACCGGGGCTTCCAGCATGATGACCGGATCGTGGCCGATCACGCTCATGTGGTGGATACGGGCCAGCGGCTCGACACCCAGTGCCTTCAGGCCTTTCTCACTGACGACCATGACGCCAGTGGCACCATCACAGATCTGGCTGGCGACGGAAGCACTGATAAAACCACCTTCCTGGATGGGCTTCACGGCAGCAATGCCTTCCAGGGTAGCGTCAAAGCGGATACCTTCGTCCACCAGGTGCATTTCGTCCTGGAGACCTCCCTCGAGGGTATTGACCTGTACCGGCAGGATTTCATTCTTGAACTTGCCGGCTTCGGTGGCCGCAATGGCACGCTTGTGGCTTTCCAGGGAGAATTTGTGCAGGTCTTCCCGGCTGAAGCCGTATTTCTTGGCCATCATCTCGGCGCCCATGAACTGGCTGAACTCGGGCACGTCCGGATAGCGCTCGCGGATGTTCGGCCCCATGTAATGCTCTGCCATGTTGGCTTTCTGGGCCAGGGTCAGGGAAGCACCCATGGGGGTGCGGGTCATGCTCTCAACACCAGCGGCGATCACAACGTCCTGGCTGCCGGACATCACGGCCTGGGCCGCAAAGTGAAGGGCCTGCTGCGAGCTGCCGCACTGACGGTCAACAGAGGTACCGGGCACGGATTCCGGCAGCTTGGACGCCAGCACGGCGTTACGGGCGATATTGGTGGACTGTTCGCCAACCTGCATGACACAACCCATGATGACGTCATCAATCAGCTTGGGGTCTGCGTCTACACGGTCTACCAGGTCGTTCAGAACCAGACCGGCGAGGTCTGTGGAGTGCCAGCCGGAGAGGCGGCCGCCCCGGCGGCCACCGGCGGTACGTGATGCGGCTACAATGTATGCTTCTGCCATGTCTATATCCTCGTTTTGGCCGCCCTGCGGCGCGTTTGATTCAGCTATGGTCCGGCCGGAATGAAGGGCCGGATTGTGCCGGAGAGTGGGGAGCCATTCTTGCGCTCAGACACTGCCCCGGCGTCGTCGAAAGCGACGAAATGCGATTCTGGTTGTCTTAACGGGGTGCCATGCGGATGGCGCCATCCAGGCGGATGCTTTCGCCGTTGAAGTAACCGTTGGTGACCATCAGCTCCACAACGGAGGCGATCTCGTCCGGCTCACCCAGGCGCTTGGGGAAGGGCACGGAAGCCGCCAGCGCTTCTTTCACGTTATCCGGCAGGCCATTCATCAGTGGGGTGTTGATCAGACCCGGCATGATGGTATTGACCCGCACGCCTTCATTCATCAGGTCACGGGCCATGGGCAGGGTCATACCCACCACACCGGCCTTGGATGCCGAATACGCCGCCTGGCCGATCTGGCCATCCTGGGCAGCGACGGAAGAGATATTGACGATAACACCGCGCTCGCCGTCTTCCATGCCATCGAGGTTCAGCATCCCGGCGGCGCTCTTGGCGGCACAGCGGAAACTGCCGATCAGGTTGATCTGAATGATCTTTTCGAACTCAGACAGGGGAAAGTGCTTGATTTCACCAGTCTGCTTGGCCCGACTGGCGGTTTTGTGGGCGTTGCCGGTACCCGCACAGTTCACCAGGATGCGCTCCTGGCCAATGGCGGCCCGGGCCTTTTCAAGGCCGGCATCAACGGCTTCTTCGGAGGTCACATCAACCTTGCAGAATACGCCACCCAGTTCAGCAGCAATGGCTTCACCACGCTCCTCATTGAAGTCAAAAATTGCCACCTTGACGCCGGATGCTGCCAGGCGACGAGCCACTGCCTCGCCAATGCCGGATGCACCGCCGGTTACCACCGCACTGATAGAAGAATCGAGCTTCATAGCGTTTCCTTTTTTATCCTGGTATCTGGTTTGTTCAGCTATGTGTTGGAATAGACTCTGGTTTCGCCCCGGAGGCAGGGCCTCAAACCTGGATTACAGATTATGTACTCCCCCGGAAAGCAGCATCGTCGTATCCGACGAATTGCCCCGCAAGGCTGGTAGCGACAAAAGGTGAATTTTGCACTGGATTGATTTCCAAGCAATTCTTGTGGGCTGAACAATACTTGCGAGTTGCTCGGCAGTCGGCATAGACTGTCTGGCTTGTGGCGCGCATCATCCTTGCCTGACAACAGGTCAGGCAGCCGAGTGCGACCACGGCCAGATAATAAGGACAGATCTCCGATGGCAGCTGCTTCCCCCAATCGGGTCCTGATGACCAGCAAGCTCAACCCTCCCACATCAAGGGCGGCGCAGGTACCCCGAACCGATGTGGTTGACAAGATACTGGGTGCCTCCGCTGCGCGCCTGGTGCTGCTGCGCGCACCTGCCGGCTTCGGCAAGACCACGGCCATGAGCCAGTGCATGGACCGTATGGAAGCGCAGGGAATGGTCACCGCCTGGTTAACACTGGACGACGCTGACAACGACGTTTCCCGCTTCCTCTGGTACCTGAACGCGGCTGTCTCTCGGCTGACAGAGGATGGCAAGGAGGCCGGCTCCCCCGAGGATCGCACCTTCACCTCCACCGGCGACGCCGCCCTGGATATCGTGGCACGCCTGTCGGAACACCAGTCAGCGTTTGCCCTTTTCCTGGACGATTTCGAGCGCGTACAGGACTCGGCAGTACTGGGCCTGATACGCGAGATTGTTGAGCACCTTCCCAGGCGCGGCCAGTTCATTATCGGCACCCGCAACCTTCCGGAACTGGGCCTGGGACGGTTACGGGCCCGGGGACAGCTGCTCGAGATCGATGCCCGCCAGCTGCGGTTTACCGTCGAGGAAACCACCGACTTCCTGATTTCCAGGCGCCACCTGGCGCTGACCCAGGAAGACCTGACCCGCATCCATGACCGCACGGAAGGCTGGGTGACGGCCCTGTGGCTTGCCTCCCTTGCGCTGGAGAGCCACGACTCCCCCGAAGCCTTCATTGAGCGCTTTTCCGGCGCCGACCAGACCATTTCTGACTACCTGGCCTATGATGTACTGGCCCTGCAACCACGGCCAGTGCGGAACTTCCTGCTGCGCACCAGCATTCTGCGCCACCTGAACGCATCCATCTGCCAGGCCCTGCTGCCCGATACTGACGCAGAGGCCATGCTATCGCACCTGGCCAGTAGCCATACCTTCCTGACGCCACTGGACAACGACGAGAATACCTACCGCTACCACAGCCTATTCTCGGAATTCCTCAAGGCACAGCTGAACGCCGAATACCCGGAAGAAATTCCCGCCCTGCATCGCGCGGCGTCCCAGTGGTACGAGAACGAGAACCGCCCGGTACCGGCCATTGACCATGCCCTGGAGGGCGGCGATTACGACCGGGCCCTCGGCCTGCTACGGGTCCATGCCGCCAACCTGCTGTCCCAGGGTAGGATGCGCCTGCTCTCCAAGTGGTTCAGTACCATTCCACCGGAACAACTGAAGCAGGATGAAGAGCTGCAGATGACCTGGGTATGGGCCCTGTGCTTCACGCGGGGCCCGACGGAAGCCCTGGAGATGCTTGAGGAAACCGGGCTGGAACAGTCCACCAACCCGCATATCCGACCCCATGTGCTGGCGATAAGGCCGCTGACCCTGTCCATGATGGACCGCCAGGAAGAGGCCATCGAAACCGGTGAGCGCGGCCTGCCGGAGCTGCCGACCTGCCAGCCCTTTGCCGACATGGCACTGATCAACTCCATGGCAAGCAGCTATTCGGTGATGGGGCTGTACAACAAGGCACGGCAACTGCTGGACGGTGCCCGGGATGCCCAGGGCACCTACGCCAGCTCGTTCAATGTGATGTATTCGGAAACCGTGGAAGGCATTATCGATATGCAGGAAGGGCGCCAGCGCCAGGCGGCTGCCCGCTTCCGCCTGGCGGTAGGTGCCACCCGCCAGGCCTCATCCTTCAGCCAGGCCAACGGCAACGCCTGGGCTGGCGTGCTCCATGCCGGCGCCATCTACGAACAGAACCAGCTGGACCTGGCCGCCCGCCTGCTGCACGTCTATGGCCCCCTGGCCCGGGATGTGGGCCTGCCGGACCATATGCTGCTGAGCGATATCATGCTGGCCCGGATTGCCTTCTCCAAGGGGGAGATCGACCAGGCATTCCGTATTCTTACCGAACTGGAACACCTCGGCCATATCCGCAACCTGGGCCGGGTGGTTGCAACAACGCGGCTGGAGCGCTCCCGCCTGTTACTCCTGCAACGACGCTACGAGGCCGCCCGCCAGGAACTGGACCGGGCTGGTGATGCGGATCTATGGCAACGGGTGCAGACCCTGCGACTGCCAGCCAATGACCTGGAGTACCGCGAACTGGCAGAGATCCGGCTGAGAATCGCCACCGGTGAACCGGACAAGGCCCTGGCTGACCTGGAGCGGGAACTGACCTACGCCAACGACGAACAGCGCTTTCGCCGGGCCCTGAAACTGAAACTGCTCAAGGCGATCGCCCTGCACCGGGGCACCCGCCTGCGGGAAGCACTCGAAATCATGGCGGACGTGCTGCATGTAGCATCGTCGGAGGGCTACCTGCGACTGATCGTAGATGAGGGCTCTGCAGCCGGCACACTGGTGCTGCTGTACTCCCAGAGCCTCAAGGAACAGGGGGAACGCACGGATCCGATCCTGGCGGGGTATATCCAGTCACTGCTGGATGCCTTCGGTCCGGAAATCCAGGAACAGGCGCCGGCCTCGGAGGCCGAAAACACGCTTTTGGATCCCCTCACTCGCAAGGAAATCCGGGTTCTGCAGTTATTGTCGGAGGGGTATTCCAACAGTGCCATGGCGGAGAAGCTGTTTGTTTCTGACAGTACCGTGCGGACTCATTTGCGGAATATTAATTCCAAGCTGAATGCCAGTAGCCGGACCCAGGCTGTGGCTATTGCACGGCGTCTCGGTATTGTCTGAGGTTTCGCACTGAGGGCGTATTTCTATCGGACTTCGGGGGTGGCGGTTTGTTTGGGCCCCGGGGGCTGGAGGCATGGTGGGGGGTGTTTCCTCCGCTGCAATTCACGGTCCGTCCTGGACCGACCTTGCACCGCGCCATCCATGGCGCTGCTGCGGAAACACCCCCCACCACACCTCCGTCAGACTTAGGCGGGTAAACGCTTAAACAAAACCAGACTTCCCTCGGTAGTTTCGTCCCTTTCAGACACGAGCCCGATCAATGATGCGATCAGCAACTCAGTCTGACGGATCCGGGGTGGTGGTCCTTTCAGAGCAGCGCCATGGATGGCGCGGTGCAAGGTCGGCTCATGGATGAGCCGTGAATTGCAGCGGCGAAAGGACCACCACCCCGGAGCCAGCCCCCGAGACCATCAGTCTACGTTCTGAAAGTCTCGAGTTAAGGCCGTGCTCCAACGTCAAAGGGACCGGGAAATCACCTCTTTCATGATTTCGTTGGTACCACCGTAAATCCGCTGAATACGGGCATCGGTATACATGCGACCAATCATGTACTCATTCATGTAGCCGTAGCCACCAAACAGCTGCAGGCACTCATCGATAACGCGGCACTGGTTCTCACTGCCCCAGAGCTTGGCCATGGACGCCTTGGTGGTGTCCAGCTTGCCTTCCAGCATGTCCCGCACACACTCATCCACAAAGGCCCGCCCCACCTTGATGGTAGTGGCAATTTCCGCCAGCTTGAACTTGGTATTCTGGAACTCGGCGATGGGCTGACCGAAAGCAGTACGCTCACGTACGTAATCCAGGGTCGCCTTGTAGGCCCCTTCCATAGCAGCCTGCGCACCAACGCCGATGAACAGACGCTCATAGGGCAGGTCACCCATCAGCTGGAAAAAACCACGACCTTCTGCGCCGCCAAGCAACTGGCTTTCGTGGACACGGACGTCCTCGAAGAACAGCTCGGACGTGTCCTGGGCCTTCAGACCGATCTTGTCCAGTACGCGACCCACCTTGTAGCCCGGCTGGTTCTCGGTCTCCACGATCATGATGGACATGCCCTTGGCGCCCTGGCTGGTGTCCGTCTTGACCACAACCAGTACCACGCCGGCCAGGAAGCCGTTGGAAATAAAGGTCTTTGAACCGTTGATCACATAGTGATCGCCATCTTTCTTGGCATGGGTGCGCACACCCTGCAGGTCCGACCCGGTGCCGGGCTCAGTCATGGCGATGGCGCCTACCAGCTCACCACGGGCCATACGGGGCAGGTACTTTTCTTTCTGCTCGTCGGTACCGTGGTTAAGGAAATAGTGGGCCACGATACTGTGAACCGAATGGTTCAGACCAGTCAGGGCACGCTTGCCCATTTCCTCGGCCACCACCGCTTCGTGACGGAAGTCACCGCCGGCACCGCCGAACTCCTCGGGAATATCCGTACACAGCAAGCCCATCTCGCCCGCTTTACGCCACAGCTCGTAACCCACATTACCCGCCTTGCGGGCTTCTTCATCACGGGGCGCCACTTCAGCTTCCAGGAAGCGACTCACGCTGTCCCGGAACATGGACAGTTCTTCGTCTTGCCAGCTCGGCGTCAGATCAATCGACATAATTCGGTCCTCGGTTCATCATTCGTTTCATAGGGCGCGGATCAGGTCATCCGGAAGGCCCCAACTGGAAAGCACATCAGCAGGATCCTCCACCGGCGCGCTGGGCGCGGCGGGGGCATCCGAAGGTGTTCTGCTGAAGCGGGGTGCAGGAGCCGGCTGGGTATAGCCACCAGACTCCACAAAGGTATTCCTGGCCTTGTTATGGGGATGCAGGGGAGCCTCGTCCCAGTCCAGTACCGGTGCAAAGCAGGCATCGGTACCTTCCAGGATCTCGCACCACTCATCCCGGGTACGGGTGCGGAACACATCCGCCAGCTTGAGCTTCAGCATGGGCCAGCGACGAGGGTCCATCTGGGGCTCAAAGGCCTGCTGTTCCAGGCCGCAGCGTTCGAGCAGCTCGGCATAGAACTTGGGCTCGATCGCCCCGACCGCCACGTACTTGCCGTCGGCGCAGGTGTAGACATCGTAGAAGTGGGCGCCGCCATCCAGCATGTTCTCGCCGCGGTTGTTGCTCCACTGGCCTGCGGCCTTGAAGCCGTACATCATGGAAGACAGCAGGGCAGCACCATCGGTCATGGCGGCATCGATCACCTGCCCCTTGCCGGAACCTGTCGCCTCCAGCATGGCCGCGAGCACCCCTACGGTCAGCAACATACCGCCGCCACCGAAGTCGCCCACGAGGTTCAGGGGAACCACCGGCGGCTCATCGGCACGACCAATGGCATGGAGTGCGCCGCTGATAGCGATGTAGTTCATGTCGTGGCCTGCAGCGTGGGACAGGGGACCATGCTGTCCCCAACCCGTCATACGACCGAAGACCAGCGCCGGATTCCGTGCCAGGCACTCATCGGGACCCAGGCCGATCTTTTCCATCACACCAGGGCGGAAGCCCTCGATCAGTGCATCGGCCTTTTCAACCAGCTTCAGCACGGCCTCAACACCTTCCGGCTTTTTCAGGTCAACGCAGATGGTGGTTCGGTTACGGGAGAGGATGTCGTATTTCCAGGCACCGTCCTGGCCGGCACCAGGCCGGTCAATCCGGATCACCTCAGCCCCCATGTCCGCCAGCATCATGCCGCAGAAGGGAGCCGGGCCAAGCCCGACCATTTCGATAACGCGTTTACCTTTCAGTGGACCTGCCATTGTTCCCCCAGATCACATTGGCTATTCGGGAATACGGGCCGTCCCTGGACGACCCGGCTGAGAACGGATGCCCGGTGGCTGTTACAGCCCGTGCTTTGACACATCCACCTTGGCGAAGATTTCGTCGTAGTAGATCTCGGCCAGCTCATCGGCGCTTTCAACGCCCTGAACCAGGTCAACCCACTTATCGAGAAGTACCGCGAACTCGTCCAGCATCTCACCACCACGCTCTACACCGTGACGCTCCTGGTAGTAGGCAACGATCGTCTCGAGGTCTTTCTTGACGAAGGCTTCTGTGGCCTCGTGGAATTCCTTTGAGGCGTTATGGATATTGCCACCGTTCTGTCGCACAGCCTCGAGGGCCTCATCCTGGGTCTGCTCATAACGCCAGGGCGTTACGGCGGTCAGATAGGCGCCGGCCTTGAGCGTGGCCCGGCGCTGGTCTTCTGACAGGGACGCCCAGACGTCCTTGTTGACACTGGCGCCGCTGGAGCCCGCGTAGATGCCCCCTGGCAGATCCACGGTGACGTCTGTAACGACTTCGGTCAGGTTCAGGTTGGTGATTTCCGGCAGCGAGGAAATGGTGCAATCCAGTACGCCCTGGCTGAGACCCTCACGAATTTCGCTGATGGTCATGGACACCGATGAGCCACCAAACTCCGACACCCACCGAGACCAGTGGGAGCCGGCAACCCGCATGCGCATGCCTTCCATGTCTTCGGGCTTTACCACCGGCTCGTTGCAGACCATGCCGTAGCCACTGCTCGCCACATTGGCGGTGTAGACGTGGTTCTGGGCTTCCAGCTCCTGCAGGCACTCGGGGCACTTGAAGAAGATGAACTCGGTGATCGCACCTTCAAACGCATAGGTGCCCAGGCCATTCAACCGCTCCCGGTCGATGAGGTTCACCTGCATGGCGGATTCATTGATCAGGTTGATGTGCGGGTATTCCGCGGGGAAATACACCGTCAGAAGATAACCGGCATCGGCCATACCATCCCGCACACCGGCTGAAACCTCGGAAGCACTCAGCAGGGACATCGGGAATACCTTGGCCTTCAGGTCACCATCGGAGTATTCCTCCACCTTTTCCGCCCACTCGTGGACAGCCTTGTCAGCCTCGGATCCGGCCGGGTAGACCGACGCATAGGACAGGGTGCGGGCCTGGGCCGGTGCGGCGAGCATCGCAACGGTCAGGGCGGATGCAGAAAGTACGGAAGCGGAAAGCAGGGATTTACGTGACAACATGGGATTCTCCTGATCTTGTTCTTGTTGTACCGATATCGGGGCAACGCAGTGTGAAGATCAGTGTAGGTAGCCACACAAGGGCCCACCATCGTCGGAACCGACGAACTGTTCGTGGTTCCAGGCCGGCGTCCGACGATGGCGGGAAGTGGTTACAAATGCAGTTTTTCCAACTGTGACCGGATGTTATCAGTGATAGGTGTGGGTCGATTGGTCTCGAGGTCGACGACGACCATGACACTGTTGGCGATGGCATGGACGCCATCGCGACTCTGTGCGCCACCCGTCAGGCGGAAGGAGGTGTTCCCGATATGGCTGACACCGGTCACCAGTTCTACAGGGGTCGAACCGGGACGAAAATGCAGGTAGGTGATGTCCATGGCAGCGATCAGCAGGCCCAGGTTGCCAATATCGACGCTCTGTAACGTACCAAAGCGGGCCTGCTCCATATAGCGGGCAAGGGCGGCCTCGCTGCGCTGACTGTCTGCATCCATGTCAGCATAGCGGGGCGTCAGTTCCCGATGGACCGGAAAGTGCGGGAAATCGTCCGCATACCGACTGTAGTCATCGTCCGGCATGGCCGCTGGCTCAGCATCCACATCCGCCCGGAAGCTGTTGAACACATGCTCCGGCAAGGCTACCCGCTCATGGTTCACGAAGGCGCCCAGCCAGACATCCTGGATACCGACAAGCTGGTCGTTCTGGTGCAGTTCCGTGCGCAGCTGTACACAGTCGCGATGGACTCCCACCACGGTCACCACGAACCCGATATCACTGCCGTAGAAGCTCATTTCCCGGAACTGGGTGATGGCTCGCAAGGGGCGCAGACGCTCGGCATCGGAAAACCATGCGTCGGGGCCGAGGCGGTGGACCAGGGCCTGCATCCGGGCTTCGATATGGAGCTGGTAGGCGCGGGAGTTATTCACATGGCGCCAGGTATCCTGGTCCGTGTAACGGGGTGTCAGCGTGCCTCGAAAGACGGCGCCGGAGGGGGATTGTTCATTCATGATGTAACCATGTTCCTGATAGTAAAGTGCGTTCCAGCATCCATTTTGCCGGCTGGCATCGCAAGCTACTTCGTCGTAAGCGACGATTGCCAGCCGTGTACCCGGACGCCAAGATGATCGGCAATAACCGGTTTACCAGACAACAAGACCAGCAGGGAGATTTCCCATGAGAAGCAAGGCCACTACTGTTTCCGAAGCCGTCGACACCCGCATGTCGGTCCGCGGCTTCACTGACCAGCCCGTTGACGGCGCAGTGATCCGGCGAGTACTGGAGAAAGCCGCGCGCTCTCCGTCGGGCGGCAACCTGCAGCCCTGGCAACTGTATGTCGTCGGCGGGGATGACCTCAAGGCTTTCAAGGAGATCATGGCAACCCGGGTGAAAGAAGCGCCCACCGGGGAAGACCCGGAATACAGCGTGTATCCGCCGAGCCTCAAGTCCCCCTACCGGGATTATCGCTTCCAGGTAGGAGAAGACATGTACGGGTTGCTGGGCATTCCCCGGGATGACAAGGCCGGCCGTATGGGCTGGTTTGCCAGGAACTATCAGTTCTTCAACGCCCCCCTGGCCCTGTTCTGCTACGTGGACCGGCAGATGGGGCCGCCCCAGTGGTCCGACCTGGGCATGTTCCTGCAGACGGTGATGCTGCTGCTTCGCGAGGAAGGCCTGGACTCCTGTGCCCAGGAATGCTGGAGCCTTTACCACAAGTCCCTCAAGGACTTCCTCAACCCGCCCGACGACCTCATGCTGTTTACCGGTATGTCCATCGGTTACATGGACGAGGAAGACCCGGTCAACGAGCTCCGCACCCGCCGTGCCGCACTGGAAGACTTCGCCAGCTTCCGGGGTATCTGACCCGATAACTGCTGCCCCCTGCTTCGTCGGTTCGGACGACGACAGCAGGGCATGGCCCCGGTATTTGTTTCAACGGAATTCAGACAACAGGAGGCAATCACATGTCAGGACTTTCCGCCGAACTCAAACAGGTTTTCAAGGAACATGGTGACAAGGCTCGCCCGATGAAGCAGGCCGCGGTACTTGGCGCCGGCATCATGGGTGGCGGCATCACCATCACCAGCGCCGCCCATGGCGTACCGGTGATCATGAAGGATATCGCCCAGGAGCAACTGGACCTGGGCATGAAGACAGCCACCAGCCAGGTCAACCGGCTGGTCAAGAAAGAGCAGATGACGCAGGAACAGGCCGACCAGGTGCTGGCCACTATCGAGCCAACCCTGGAGTACGAGGGTTTCGACAAGGTCGATGGCGTCATTGAAGCGGTGGTGGAAAACCTGGGCCTCAAGCACAAGGTACTGGACCAGCTGGAAGCGGTGGTTCGTGACGACACCCTGATTGCCACCAACACCTCGAGCCTGCGCATCGACGATATCGGCCAACACATGAAGCACCCGGAGCGCTTTGTGGGCATGCACTTCTTCAACCCGGTGCCGGTTATGCCCCTGGTGGAAATCATCCAGGGCACCCGCACCTCCGATGAGTCCGTTTCCACCGCCGTTACCTGGGCCCTGAAAATGGGCAAGACACCGATCGTGGTACAGGACTGCCCGGGCTTCCTGGTGAACCGTATCCTCACCGCCTATACCTGTGCCTTCCTTCAGCTGATCGAAGAAGGTGCAGACTTCGAGCACGTGGACAAATCCATGGAGGCCTTTGGCTGGCCCATGGGCCCGGCCTACCTGGAAGACGTGATCGGTATCGACACCGGCAGTCACGTCTCCGACGTGATCTCTGCGGGCTACCCGCAACGCATGCCCCAACTTGAGAACGACGCCATCCGGCTGATGAAGTCAAAGAACCGGTTCGGCCAGAAAAACGGCAAGGGCTTCTACGAATACACCCCGGACGACAGCGGCCGTCCGCAGAAGCATTCCAGCGCCGAGGCCCATGAACTGCTGAAGGAAATCCAGCCCAACGGGCAGAAGGACGTCAGTGTCGAGGAAATCCAGCAGCGCATGATGCTGGCGATGATCAACGAAGCCGTCTACTGCCTGGAGGACAAGGTGGTCAATTCTGCCGAGGAACTGGACACGGCCCTGCTGATGGGCGTGGGCTTCCCCCGGGACAAGGGTGGCGCCATTCGCTACGCCGACAGCCTCGGGGCAAAGGCGATCCTGGAGCAGTGTGAGCAATACCGTCACCTGGGCGCCCAGTACGAGCCCCCAGCCACGATTCGCAAGCTGGCCGAAACCGGCGGCAGCTTCTACGACGAATTCCCGGCGGGTAACTGACAGGAGAGACTGCCATGAGCTACGAACGCATCCACCTGGCCATTGAGGATGGCATTGCCACACTTACCCTGGACCAGCCCAAGACCATGAACGCCATGTCAGTGCCGCTGCAGCAGGAGGTAATGGCGGCCCTGGACGAGATTGCCGGAAATTCCGACATCAAGGCGCTGATTATCACCGGCACCGGGAAAGCCTTCTGCTCCGGCGCCGACCTGGGCTCCATGAGCCCCGATTCGGACGGTCCCACCCTGGGCACCCAGGTGAAAAACCTGATGGAAGAACTGTCCAATCCGATGGCCCTCAAACTGCGGGAGCTGCCCTTCCCGGTGGTCTCCGCCGTCAACGGCGCCGCGGCCGGCGCCGGTGCCAGCATTGCACTGGCCGGGGACGTGGTTTTGGCTGGCAAGTCTGCCTACTTCCTGTTCCCCTTCATTCCCAAGCTGGGCATCCTGCCGGACCTCGGTGCCACCTGGATCCTGCCGCGGCTGATCGGTCGGGCCAGGGCCATGGCCGTCAGCCTGCTGGGTGAACGCATGTACGGCGAAGATGCGGTCCGCGATGGCCTGATCTGGAAGTGCGTGGCCGATGAAGACCTGCAGAGTGAGGCGGTTACGACTGCGCGCCGGCTGGCTACCGGACCGAACCATGGAGCACCGGAACTGCGCGAGGCCTTCGACCGTGCTGACACCGCCACCCTCGCCGAACAGCTGTCCTACGAAGCGGAACGCCAGCAGGAGCTGATCGACAGCCCGACCTTCCAGGAAGGTGTTCGCGCCTTCCTCGAGAAGCGCGACCCGAAATTCTGACCCCCTGGGTCAGGCATTTCCCACCTTCCAATAACCGGGTCCCGTCCGGAAAACCTTTAACGGACGGGGCCACGGAGCGAGGCACGCCATGTGGAGCTTTGAGACAGACCCGGATTTCCAGCAGGAACTGGACTGGATCGACCAGTTCGTCCGTGACGAAGTGGAACCCCTGGACCATGTACTGGGTAGCCAGTGGAACATCAATGACCCGGAGTTTCAGCGCCTGGTAAGGCCGCTGCAGAAGCAGGTACAGGAACGGGGCCTGTGGGCCTGCCACCTGGGACCGGAACTGGGTGGCAAGGGGTACGGCCAGCTCAAGCTGGCCCTGATGAACGAAAAGTTTGGCCGCTCCCGCTTCGGCCCGATCGTGTTTGGCTCTCAGGCCCCCGACACCGGCAATGCCGAGATCCTGGCCCACTACGGCACTCCGGAGCAGAAGAAGCGGTTCCTCGACCCGCTGCTGGAGAACGAGATTGTCTCCTGCTTTACCATGACCGAGCCCCAGGGCGGTGCTGATCCCCTGGTGCTGGAAGCCTCCGCGGTCCGCGAAGGGGATGAATGGGTCATCAACGGTGAGAAGTGGTTCGCCTCCAACGCCCGTTTCGCCAGCTTTTACATCATCATGGCCGTCACCGACCCGGATGCACCGCCCTACCGGCGCATGTCCATGTTTATCGTGCCAGCGGACACCCCGGGCATCGAAATTGTCCGCAACTACGGGTTTTATGGTGAGCCCCAGGACACCCACGCCCACCTGCGCTGGACCAATGTGCGGGTACCGGCGGAGAACATGCTGGGGGAACAGGGTGACGCCTTTGTCGTAGCACAGGTTCGCCTCGGCGGCGGTCGTATGCACCATGCCATGCGCACCCTGGCCCAGGCCACCCGTGCCTTCGAGATGATGTGCGAGCGCGCGGTATCACGCTTCACCAAGGGTGAGCAGCTGGCAAAGAAACAGATGGTGCAGGAGAAAATCGCGGATTCCTGGGTGGAGCTGCGCCAGTTCCGCCTGCTGATCCTGGAAACCGCCTGGCTGCTGGACCAGGGCCATGACTACAAGGCCACCCGCAAGAATATCGCGGCGGTCAAAACCGTCATGCCCAGGATTCTGAACGACATTTCCGCCAGGGCCCTGCAGATCCATGGCTCTCTGGGCATATCCCATGACATGCCGTTTGCCGAATGGATCATTAATTCGTGCCACATTGGCCTGGCAGACGGCCCCACCGAAGTGCACAAGGTGACTGTCGCCCGGGAAGTGCTCAAAGACGTGCAACCTGCCCAGGGACAGTTCCCCGATTACCTGAAGTCCGAACTGGTGCGCCGCGCTCGGGAAAAGTTCGGGCTGAAAGCAGAGGAGTGAGCCATGACCGGAATCACTGAGCTGAGCCGCTCCCTCAAGGGCAGCCGCGTACTGGTAACCGGCGCCGCCAGCGGCATGGGGCGAGCGACGGCGGCGGTGTTCGCCAGTGAGGGTGCCCGGGTAGCCGTAACAGATTACGACGCCGACGGTGCACAGTCGGTTGCGGAGCAGTTGACCAGCGCCGGCTATCAAGCCCAGGCCTGGCACCTGGATGTCAGCGACCCCGAAGCCATTCGCAGTGTCGTTGCTGACGTGGAAAAGGCCTTCGGCGGCCTCGATATCCTGGTCAACAACGCCGGGATCTCGGGGTTTGCGGCGATCGACGATGACCAGTACGACACGGTCTGGAGCCGCTGCCTTTCCGTGCTACTGACGGCCCAGCAACAGCTGGTACGGGCAGCCCTGCCCGCCCTACGAAAGTCGTCCCACCCACGCA
The DNA here is from genome assembly GCF_023156245.1 of Marinobacter bryozoorum. Classification (GTDB taxonomy): domain Bacteria; phylum Pseudomonadota; class Gammaproteobacteria; order Pseudomonadales; family Oleiphilaceae; genus Marinobacter; species Marinobacter bryozoorum. The sequence continues at coordinate 602 of NZ_JAKZAH010000028.1, read as the reverse complement.
TTGTAAACATCGCATCAACCGAAGCCCTGGGCGCCACTGCCCAGGACAGCCCCTACGCGGCTGCCAAGGCAGGCGTTACCGGGTTAACCCGCGCGCTGGCGGTAGAGCTTGGACCTGAAGGCATCACCGTAAACTGCATCTGCCCCGGGCCGATAGACACGGCGATGACCGAATTCGTGCCAGCGGAACACAAGGCCATCTTCGCGAAACGGCGCACCGCGCTGAGACGCTACGGCACCCCGGAGGAAGTCGCCCACATTACCGTGAGCCTGTGCTTGCCCGCGTCGTCATACCTGACAGGGGCCGTCATTCCAGTGGACGGGGGACTGATGGCTCGTAATGCCTGAATTTGCCACGGAATCCACGGAAGAACACGGAAGGAAAAACCAAATGCTTTATTAGCCACTAAACCCACGAACGAGCAAACACAAATCTTAAGGGTCGTCTTTTTGGCTTCCCCATTTCGTGTTTTTCGTGGGTTTAGTGGCCAATAAGATCGTTATCTTTGTATTTTCCGTGCTCTTCCGAGATGGGATGGTCTCCTCCCCACTCCAAATCGGCGTCGCGATGCGCCAGGATAGATGTTACCGACACTATCCAAC
>NZ_JAKZAH010000027.1 GCF_023156245.1 Marinobacter bryozoorum | reverse complement strand
TCGGATTGTCTTCCCCTCAGTCGGGGTGACGCCACCTTCTTTCAGATGGCCGGGTTTGCCGGCTTCGCCGGGCAAACAAAAAAACCGGGCCCAACAGCCCGGTTTTTCTGTGGCTGAAAGGCGATAATCAGCCCTGGGAGAGCAACTCTCGCAGATCAGTGATCGCCGAGTTGGCGCGGGCCAGGTAGGCCGCCATGGTCAGTGAGTGGTTGGCCAGCAGGCCGAAGCCGCTACCGTTAAGGATAACAGGGCTCCACATCTGGGCCTGGGACTCTTCCAGCTCGATAATGATCTGACGCACGCTCGCCTGGGCGTTCTTGTCGGCCAGTACCTTGCGGAAATCCACCTCAATTGCCCGGAAGATATGTAACAGGGCCCAGGAGGTGCCTCGAGCTTCATAGAAAACGTCATCGATCTGCATCCACGGCGTTTTCACATCAATGCCAGATTCCTCCTCCGCCAATGGATCAAGGTCCTGAATGCCAGCCAGAGCTTCGGTGACTTCCGGCTTGCCAACACTTTCACTCAGCGTCCTCGACAGACTACCGAGGCGGGTTTCCAGGTCTGCCAGCCAGCTGTTGAGATTATCGGCGCGGGCGTAGAACTGGGCTTGCGGGCGCTCCGGATCAGAGAGCCGGTCCAGATAGCTTTCCAGCGCACGGATGCCACGACGGTATTCGCCTTCCGTTGAAGGCAGCGCCCAGCTCTCACTGTCAAAGTGGAACTGGGGTTCGGCCACCGTGAGATCCGGGTCTTCCGATGACTGACTCTGGGAACGGCTGATGGTCTGGCGCATGGCCCTGGAAAGATCCCGCAACTGCACCAGAACGCCGTATTCCCAGGCCGGCATGTTGTCCATCCACAGCCCTGGCGGGAAGATATCGTTGGAAACGTAACCACCCGGCTTGTCCAGCAGTGTTTCGGCAACGCGGATCATGGCAGCGGTGGTGGCAAACCCGGTGACCGGCTCGCGGCCCATTTCGGTAGCCAGCGTCCGGGTATGCTCGCGCACGGAGAACGTGTCCGGCTCATTGCTCCAGATCATCCCGAGAATAACGGTGACCAGCAGGTAGATCAGTACGATCACGGCAATGATCTTGCCGATGGAACGCCGGTTACCCGACGCTGAGGAGGAGCTCTGAGACCCCGACCCACTGCCGGAGAAGAGGGTTTTGAATCGGTTTAGCATAGTCACTGTCCTGTGCCGATGAACCAGAAGGGCGGCTTCAAAGATGAATGATTTGTCAGATTTTTGCAATGCCGGCAGGCAGTTAGCAATGCCAGCCGTTACCGGGCATCAATCTGTGGCGTCACCGCCACCGACCGGCGGCTGCCCCACCGGTGCAGGGCGACCCAGGTGGTATCCGGTGGCGCCGTCTATCCCCGCAGATTTCAGGGTACGCCACTCGGCCTCGGTTTCCACCCCGGCTGCCAGCACCTGCACGCCACGGCCGTGAGCGATGGTAATCATGGATTCCAGGTAGAACCGGCTTTCCTCCTGCTGGTCAATGCCGTGCACAAAGCTCGAATCAATACGAAGCCCCTGGACAGACAGATTCCTGAGGTAACTGAAGGGAATCCCTCCCACCCCGAACCGGTCCACCAGTAACCGGGCCCCGGTACGCCGCAACTGAACCACCAGCGCCTGGGTCTGGCGTCGATGATAGTGCAGCGCCTGTTCCGGGATGCCGATCCACAACCTCTGCATGGCGGTGCCGGCTTCCCGGGCCAGCTCCAGTGCCTGGTCGGCAAAGCCCGGAGACGCCACCGATGAGGCTCCCAGCGTGATACCCAGGGTGATCGCTGGCTCGTCCTGCAGGCGCTGGATAACGCGCTTCAACACCATCAGGTCGACCCTGGCCATTAACCCGAACCGCTCGGCCAGGGGAGCATACACATTCCCCCGCACCCAGCTGCGCTCGATCAGTAGCCTTGAGAATACCTGGTGGTAAAGTACGGCAGTATCATCGGCGGCAACCGCAGGCTGCTCCCAGAGCCAGATATTCTGCTGGTCGAGGGCATGCTCCAGAAGGCGCCGCCAGTCCTCGGCTCCATGATGAACGCCGGCGCCGCTGTCGGCGAGCTCACAGTTACTGATACCTTCGAGCTGGGCCCGGCGCAGGGCACCGTCAGCCGCTTCGAACAGGCCCCTTACGGTAAGGCCATCCGCCACACCCGCAACGCCCCCATGAACGACCATAGCGGCCACAGCGTCATTCCCTTCGCCGGAGAATTCGACACAGACCGATTGCAGGTCATCCACCAGGTCTCGCCCCCAGATGTGTGCATCCGCAGGTGCCCCGCCCGGGACAAACACCATGAACTCGGCGCCGCTACGTCGTCCCGCAAAGCTGCCTGCATGCCGGGCGACAAAGCCTTTCAGCTCGTCCGCCAGGCGCACCAGCAACGCATCTGCATCCAGCCGGCCAACGTACCGGTTAAAGTCTGCAAAGCCGGTCACCTGCAAGAGGATCAGGGCGCCGGGACGACGTCCTTCCTCGCTGACCACTTCCACCGCCAGCCGCTGATCAAAGGCATTCCGGCTGGCCAGCCCGGTGAGGCCGTCCTCATTGTTGAGCTTGCGCAGATGGGCGATCAGGGCAGCCTGGCCCGAAAACAACTGCTCCAGGTCATTGGTCATCTGGTTCATGGCTCGGGTGACCTGGTTCAACTCCCGGGTCGAGCGCACGCCGGTACGGCGGCGAAAGTCCCGCCGACCGATTGCCTCCGCCTGCAGCTCCAGAGCCCTCAGGGGCCGCAACAGGCGCCCGAGCAGCAGGTACAGGGCAATGATCGCTACCACACCGATGATCAGCGACGCCAGTGTGAGCCACACGGAGACCCACCAGAGATCGCGATAGGCGTTTCCGGGATGCCCGACTACCCTCACCTGTCCAAGCCATCGCCAGCCCTGCATCACCGATGCGGTGCCCTCCGGCCTAGGCAGGTGTACCGTGGCCACGAACCAGTCAGGCACACCGAGATCCGACAGGGACCGGACACGTCCCGCGACGATGCGGTCGTCATGGTCGATAAATTCGATGACGAGGTAGTCCCCGCTGTCGAATACCGAATCGATCAGCGATGCCACTGCCACCTCATCGCTGGCATCGATCGCATTGGACAGGGACAGCCCCACAGCGGTGGCCGCATCACGTGTACGACCCTCAAGCTCTTCCGCGACATAGCCGCGAAAGCGATCAAAGCTGATCAGCATGCTGACGACCAGCAATAACAGCACCAGCGCCCCGGTAAAAAGCAATAACAGCGTTCGCAGTGTAATAACCCGGCGGGTACCGGCAATCTTCTGACTCTCCCGCATCCGTGCCTTACCTTGTGATGGAAAATGTGCCGTGGCGAGCTGCCCGGAAACGTGCCCATGTCTCAGGTTCACAAAGATTTACAGTTCGCCGCCTGCGCGTTCTGTTACAAACACTATAGACTGCAGCAACAGAGTCATCCTGCAATCCACGACAAAAGGCGAACAGGAAGGAAAACCGTTTCTCTCCCGACGCCAGAATTCGGTTCCGATGCGCTGACAAAACAGGACAGGACCTACCGGAAACATGACTGACGAGTCCCAGAAAGAAAAACTGCGCCAGCATTTTGCCCGCCGAGTCACCAACCAGGCCCGGGTGGTCCTGGATACCTGGCAGAAAGTCCATGCCGCCCCGCAGGCAGCTGCCCCCTTGCGTGGCGATCTCGCAGCCGCTGCCGACAAGCTTGCCCGCTACGCCAGTCGCTTCGAGATGACCTCCTATGTGGAGGCAGGCAAGGGTATCCTCGCTGCACTTGAGCACTGGCCCGATGCAGAGCCCCCCAACCCACAGGCCCAGGAAGCTCTACGGACAGCGGTCATGTCCCTGGAGGAGAAGACACAGCGCAGGGCTGACCACCAGGTTCCCGAACCGCCCCGAGTCTACCGCAAGACCCCGGTCTATATCGCCCTGGCCAGCCATGAGCTGGCGACGCGACTGGTGCGCCAGCTGGAGTTCTTCGGTTTCCGCGCCGAGGCCTTTGACTCACCCGAGGCGCTGATGGATGCCTGCGCCCTGCACAAACCGGAAACGATTCTGATGGATGTCCGCTTTGGCGGCGGGGCTGACACGGGACTGACCACGGTTGAAGCCTTGCAGCAGCGCCATGACACTCCCATTCCCATCATCTTTGTCAGCGAGGACGACGGCCGCATCGAGACCCGCCTGAGAGCGTCACGATGCGGTGGCGAGGAATTCTTCCACCCGGCCGTGGATCCCGGGCAGCTGATCGAGAAAATCGAGACCTATACCCACAACAGCACCATCGAGCCTTACCGGGTGCTGGTGCTGGACGATTCCAGGGCCCAGGCCAAGTTCATGGAAACCGTGTTGAACAAGGCGGGAATGAAAGCCCACATCATTACCGACCCGATGCAGATCATCATGGCCCTGGAGGAATTCAACCCGGAGATCATCATCCTCGACATGTACATGCCCGGCTGCACCGGCATGGAAATCGCCCGGGTCATCCGCCAGCAGGACCGGTTCCACAGCGTACCCATCATCTACCTGTCCGCGGAAGATGATGTGCAGAAGCAGCTCCACGCCATGAGCCTGGGGGGCGATGATTTTCTCACCAAGCCCATCGACCCGAAGCACCTTATTGCGACCATTCACAACCGGGGCCGCCGCGCCCGCTCCCTGCTGGCGCTGATGATACGTGACAGCCTCACCGGACTGTTCAACCACACCCACACCCTGTACCTGCTGGAACAGGAGATGGTCCGGGCCAGCCAGAAAGGCCAGTCCCTGTGCTTTGCCATGATCGACGTGGACTATTTCAAGAAGGTGAATGATTCCTTCGGCCACCCTATCGGTGACCGTATCCTCCGGGCTTTGTCCATGTTCCTGAAACAACGGCTGCGCAAGACCGACCATATTGGTCGGTATGGCGGCGAAGAGTTCGCGGTGATCATGCCCGATACCCGGGAAAGTGACGCCCGGGCGGTCCTGAATGACATCCGTGAGCGCTTTGCCGAGCTCACCCAGAACGCCGGTGACCGGGAATTCCATGTCACCTTCAGCGGCGGCGTTGCACACTGGCAGGGTGAGGCAGCATCTGCCCTGTGCGAACGTGCCGACCAGGCCCTGTACCGGGCAAAGAACGCGGGACGCAACTGTGTCATCGGCTCGGAAGAGCCGTCTGCCTGACGCCGGCTCCGGTCGCCACTGGCCGGGAACGGAAATTACCGGATTCCGTCCATGAAACCATGGTCTTATGGATGGAACTGCCGCAAACGTCGAGAATGGGCACCCCGAAGCAACAAACCCTGAACGGCACCACGAATTCATACGACCGTTTGTCAAAAACTGTTGAACCGGTGGCGTTCAAAACGCATCATTGGCGCAAAATCCGTTAAAATACGCAATTTTCACAGAATCCCAGCAAGGCACGGTACTTCATGGCCACCATCCTAGTCCTCCACGGACCGAACCTGAACATGCTCGGCGTCCGCGAGCCAGACCTCTATGGCCATGAAACCCTGCAGGACATTAACGACCGGCTTCACCAGGCGGCGGCCGATCAGGGTCACCACCTGCTGCACCTGCAGTCCAATGCCGAGTACGAACTGATAGAGCGCCTGCACGAGGCCCGGGCCGAGGGCATCGACTACCTGATCATTAACCCGGCGGCGTTTACGCACACCAGCGTGGCGCTGCGGGATGCGGTGCTGGCCTCCGGCATGCCCTTTGTTGAAGTGCACCTGTCCAATGTACACGCGCGGGAGCCATTCCGGCACCACTCCTATTTCTCCGATATCGCCGACGGCGTTATCTGCGGCCTTGGCAGTCAGGGCTATGACCTTGCCCTGCAGGCCGCCCTGCGAAGAATCAACTCAAACTGATACCGAAAGACGGGACTGAACTACCATGGATATTCGCAAAATCAAGAAACTGATCGAACTCCTAGAGGAATCCGACGTCGAGGAACTGGAGATCCAGGAAGGAGACGACTCAGTTCGCATCTCCCGCCGCCGTGAACAGGCCAGTGTGACCTATGCACCCCAGCCGATGCACGCACCCCAGCCCCAGGCACCCGCTCCGGCACCGGCTGCAGAGGCCGCTGCCCCGGCAGAACCGGCTGCGCCCTCGGGCCATGCGGTAAAATCACCGATGGTTGGCACCTTCTACCGGGCTCCGTCACCCAGTGCCGCCTCTTTCGTGGAAGTGGGCCAGACCGTCAAGGCCGGCGATGTCATCTGCATTGTTGAAGCCATGAAAATGATGAACCAGATCGAAGCCGACAAGAGCGGTACGGTATCCGAGTTCCTGGTGGAGAACGGTCAGCCGGTAGAATTCGACCAGCCGCTGGTAATCATTTCCTGAGCAACAGGTGACTAAAGATCATGGCCATGATTGATAAAGTTCTGATCGCCAATCGCGGCGAGATCGCACTGCGGGTGCTCAGGGCCTGCAAGGAACTCGGCATCCGTACCGTTGCCGTTCATTCGCAGGTCGACCGGGACCTGATGCACGTCCGCCTCGCAGACGAGTCTGTGTGCATCGGCCCCAACAGCCCAACCGAAAGCTACCTCAATATTCCCGCCATCATCAGCGCGGCTGAGGTAACCGACAGCGTGGGCATCCACCCGGGCTACGGTTTCCTGGCGGAAAACGCCGACTTTGCCGAGCAGGTTGAAAAGAGCGGCTTTACCTTTATTGGCCCCCGGGCCGAGACCATCCGCCTGATGGGCAACAAGGTATCGGCTATCGAAGCCATGGTAAAAGCGGGCGTTCCCACCGTGCCGGGCTCCGACGGCCCCATCACGAACGACGACGAACGCACCCTGCGCATCGCCCGGGAAATCGGCTACCCGGTGATCATCAAGGCGGCCTCCGGCGGTGGCGGTCGTGGCATGCAGGTCGTTCACTCCGAAGCGGCGCTGCTCAAGGGCATCCAGGTCACCCAGAGTGAGGCCCAGAATGCCTTTGGCGACCCCACCGTCTACCTCGAGAAGTATCTCGAACGGCCCCGCCATGTGGAAGTTCAGGTGCTGGCCGACACCCATGGCAACGTCATTCACCTGGGCGACCGCGACTGCTCCATGCAACGCCGTCACCAGAAGGTTATCGAGGAAGCGCCGGCCCCGAACATCGACGAGAAGGCGCGGGAGAAAACCCTCAAGGCCTGTATCGACGCCTGCAAGGAGATTGGCTACGTTGGTGCCGGTACCTTCGAATTCCTGTACCAGGACGGCGCCTTCTACTTCATCGAAATGAACACCCGGGTCCAGGTAGAACACCCCGTCTCGGAGATGGTCACCGGTGTCGATATTGTCCGTGAGCAGCTTCGCATCGCCAGCGGCATGCCGCTGCAGTACAGCCAGGACGACATCACCATTTCCGGTCACGCCATGGAGTGCCGGATCAACGCCGAAGATCCGAAGACCTTTGCCCCCAGCCCGGGCAAGGTAAAGCACTTCCACGCCCCCGGAGGCAACGGTATCCGTGTCGACTCCCACCTGTACAGTGGCTACACAGTGCCGCCGTACTACGACTCCCTGGTGGCCAAGCTGATCACCTGGGGTGACGATCGGGAGATCGCCCGCCGGCGCATGAAGAATGCGCTGGATGAACTGGTGGTGGAAGGCATCAAGACCAACCAGCCCCTGCACCGCAACCTGGTGCGGGATGGCGGCTTCAAGAGCGTGGACTTCACCATCCACTACCTCGAAAAGCTCATACGGGACTGATATGCCCTGGATCCAACTGCAGATTCCGGCTGATCCCGACACCGCGGATCAGCTGGAAGACCTTCTCATGGAAATGGGCGCCGACGCGGTCACCATGGAGGACGCCGCCGACCAGCCCATATTCGAGCCCGATCCCGGCACTACCCCCCTTTGGGGGGACACCCGCGTAACCGGGCTGTTCGACGCTGACCAGGACATTGACCAGATCTGCTCGGCCATCCGGGACGCCTGGCACCAGCAGACCCAGCAGGACCTGCCGGACATCGAGGTTACCCTGGTTGAGGACAAGGACTGGGAACGGGCCTGGATGGACGACTTCCAGCCCCTCAGGTTTGGTCGGCGTCTCTGGATCGTGCCCAGCTGGCATGCAGCCCCGGACCCCGACGGAGCCAACCTACTGCTGGATCCCGGACTGGCTTTCGGTACCGGTACGCACCCCACCACTGCCCTGTGCCTGGAATGGCTGGATGGCATGGATGTGGAGGGCCGCCAGGTGATCGATTACGGTTGTGGGTCGGGCATCCTTGCGCTGGCCGCCCTGTTGCTGGGTGCGGACCATGCCATTGGCGTTGATACCGACTCCCAGGCCCTGGAAGCCAGCCGCGACAACGCCCGTCGCAATGACGTCAGTGATGACCGGTTTACGCTTTACCTGCCGGGGGACGAGCCGGATACGCGGGCCGATATTCTGTTGGCCAATATCCTGGCCGGACCACTGGTAGACCTGGCCCCGACCCTTTCCGCTAAAGTCCGCCCGGGCGGTCACCTGGTACTGTCCGGCATCCTCGCGCAACAGGCCAGGGAGGTCATGAGCGCGTACGAGCCCTGGTTTATCATGGACGAACCCGAACAGCGCGAAGAGTGGATACGCCTCACAGGTCGCCGTATTGGTGGATGACGAAGCGCAATACTGCCGCTAAACTGCTGAGAGCCTTGGACCTTTACAGGATTTTAGGATGGCCGATACTTCCAGCCTGCTGACCCGTTGCCCCCATTGCGATACCCGTTTCCGGGTAACCAGTGAGCAGCTGAAGATTGCTGATGGCAAAGTCCGTTGTGGTCACTGCATGGAAGTGTTCGACGCCCGCAGCCACGCGGACTCGCCTGCACAGAGGCCGGAGGCGAACCAGGAGCACTTCAGCGCGACCTCCCCGGACGATGACCTGGTTTTCCAGGACAACCCGGAAGCAGACGCTGCCGAGGGCCCCTACGCCGGACACGATTCCCACTTCGACGAGGACGAGCTCAGCGACAGTTTTCGCGGCGTTGATACGGGCCATAACCAGCACGGCGACCTCGACGACAACGATATCGACGACGTCGATGAGAGCTGGGCCGAGGCCATGCTTCAGGAGGAGCTGCCGGACAGCACTCCCAGGCCCCGGCCGGCAGCCCCGGACCCTGCAGGCGACGATGGCGCCGGACCGCGGAATGCCGGCAACGAGATACCTGCCATCAGTCCGCTCGAACCCGGTCCCCGACAGCAGGGTCATCAGCGCTCCGGGGGCCCAGGCGCCCCCGCCTCCACCGACGACCTCGAGATCGTCGGAATGGTGGCCGAGCCAGAGCCCCACGCCGGATCAGCTCAGACGGAGCGCCTGCGAGACTCCGGCACCGGCGCAACCTTTCCGCCGCTGGATAACATCACCCCCTACGACCGCCTGTCCAGCGAGCCGGTGTCTGTCGGCTCCAGGCCGGGCGCAAGCCTTCGGGGCTGGCTTTGGACACTGGTGGTCCTGGCGTTATTGGCCGGGCTGGTCTCGCAGGTCGCGTGGTTCCAGTTTGACAGGCTCTCGGCGATCCCTGAATTACGTCCCTGGTATGAGAAAGCCTGTGACTATGCCGGTTGCGAGCTCGCGCCGCTGGTGGCCATGGACCGTATCCAGAGCCGAAAACTGGTGGTACGGACAGACCCGGAAAACCGCTCCGCCCTGCTGGTGGATGCAGTGATCATCAATCAGGCAGAATTCGAGCAACCCTTCCCCTCCATCGCCCTTACCTTCTCCAACCTCAATGGCGACGTGGTCGCCCAGAGCGTGTTCCCGCCGGAGGATTACCTTGCCGGCGAAGGCTCCGGCCTTGACGCCATGCCTCCCGGCACACCGGTACGCATCGCCATCAGTATCCGCGACCCGGGTCGCGACGCCGTCAACTACAACCTGCGCTTCGTGAACCGCAGCGGAGATACCTGAAGCCGTCCCGGAAGCAGCCTTCCGATTGACACCAGACCGAATAAAAGTCAACCAGACAGGGTGAAAAATAATCAACTTTTTCCCCTGTTCCGGCCTTCAATACCCTCACCCCCGGCGGTATCATTGTCGCCCCCTGAATCAGGCAACCTTTTCTGACCGGCGTCCCATTCGGCCGCCGGATAATCGGATATGGTAGATTCAGAGACAGTTCAGGAACCCGACGACGGACTCAGACGTTATGCTGCCCAAGGTGAACATCGGGCCCTATACCCTGCCCAATTCCCTGGTAGTCGCGCCCATGGCCGGCGTGACCGACCGCCCCTTCCGGCAACTGTGCCGGCGAATGGGTGCGGGCCTGGCGGTGTCTGAAATGGTGATTGCGGACCCGTCCCTGTGGCATACCCGCAAATCCCGTCTGCGGCTGGACCACACTGGCGAACCGGAGCCACGCTCCGTGCAGATTGCCGGCGGTGACCCGGACATGCTGGCCAACGCAGCCCGCATGAACGCAGACCACGGCGCCCAGATTATCGACATCAATATGGGTTGCCCGGCAAAGAAGGTCTGTAACAAGGCGGCCGGCTCGGCATTGATGAAGGACGAGGCACTGGTAAGGGACATCCTCCACGCCGTGGTTCAGGCCGTGGACGTGCCCGTCACGCTGAAAATGCGCACCGGCTGGGACCGTGACAACCGCAATGCCGTGACCATCGCCCGTATGGCGGAAGATGCCGGCATCCAGGCACTGGCCGTGCATGGGCGCACCCGGGCAGACGCCTACCGGGGCGAGGCAGAGTACGACACCATTGCCCGGGTAAAGGAAAGCGTCGCCATACCGGTATTCGCTAACGGCGATATCACCACACCCCGGCAGGCCAGGGCAGTGCTCGAACACACCGGCGCCGATGGCTTGCTGATCGGTCGCGGCGCCCAGGGCAGCCCCTGGATCTTCCGGGAAATCCGGCACTTCCTGGAAACCGGCGAGACCATGGCAGCGCCCCCGCTGGACGAGGTGGAGTCCATCCTGCAGGGTCACCTGCAGGCACTCCACCAGTTCTATGGCGACCCCATGGGCGTCCGCATTGCCCGCAAGCACGTGGGCTGGTACCTGCAGGCCCACGATACCGGCAAACAGTTCCGCAAGCGTTTCAATACGCTGGACTGTGCCCAGGCGCAGTCCGACAGTATCCAACAGTATTTTGCAGCCTTACGAAATGGAGAGGTATTCGCAGCATGACCGCTGAAACACTGGCACACGATTCCATGGCGCGTTCCGCAAACGACGACCAGCCCACCCTTCAGACCGTCAGCAGCACCGGTAACTCGGTGACCCTGCGGGACAGCGTTGAAGTGGCCCTCAAGAACTACCTGGCCCAACTGGACGGCGCCCCTGTAACCGATGTCTACCAGTTGGTGCTGTCGGAAGTGGAAGCTCCCCTGCTGGAACAGGTCATGAAGTACACCCGTAACAACCAGACCAGGGCCTCTACCATGCTTGGGCTGAACCGCGGGACCCTCCGCAAGAAACTCAAGCAGTACGGTCTGCTATAATCACCGGATTCTCCCAAGGCCTCCCGGAGTTGTTTCGCGAGGCCTTTCCTGTTTCAAGAAGGCATAGAAAATGGCAAATCCGTCAAACACTCCCGTTCGTCGGGCCCTGATCAGCGTGTCCGACAAGACTGGCATCGTGGAATTCGGTCGCAAGCTGACCGAGCGCGGCATCGAACTGCTCTCCACCGGCGGCACCTTCCGCCTGCTGAAGGAAAACCAGGTACCGGTGACCGAAGTCAGTGACCACACCGGCTTCCCGGAAATGATGGACGGCCGGGTGAAAACCCTGCACCCGAAAATCCATGGCGGCATTCTCGGCCGTCGCGGCACCGACGACCAGGTGATGGCCGAGCACGGCATTGCCCCTATCGACATGGTGGTGGTCAACCTCTACCCGTTCGAGGAAACCGTGGCCAACCCTGACTGCGACCTGGCTACCGCCATTGAAAACATTGATATTGGCGGCCCCACCATGGTTCGGGCTGCTGCCAAGAACCATAACGATGTGGCCATCGTGGTCAATGCCTCGGATTACAACCGGGTCCTGAAAGAGCTGGACGAGAACGACGGCGAACTCACCTACAGCACCCGTTTCGACCTGGCCGTGAAGGCGTTCGAACACACCGCCGGCTACGATGGTGCCATCGCCAACTACCTGGGCGGTCGCACCCCGGATAACGACAACGCCGATTTCCCGCGCACCTTCAACGCCCAGTATGTGAAGGTCCAGGATATGCGTTATGGCGAGAACCCCCACCAGCGCGCCGCCTTCTACGCCGAACGTACCCCGAAGGAAGCCTGCGTTGCCACAGCAAAGCAGCTGCAGGGCAAGGAACTGAGCTATAACAACGTGGCGGATACCGACGCCGCCCTGGAATGCGTCAAGCCCTTTGCCGACCCGGCCTGCGTGATCGTCAAGCACGCCAACCCCTGTGGTGTGGCCATTGGTGCCGATATCCGCCAGGCCTATGACCTGGCCTTCGCCACCGATCCCACCTCCGCCTTTGGCGGCATCATTGCCTTCAACCGGGAACTGGACGGCGAAACCGCCCAGGCCATTATTGATCGCCAGTTCGTGGAAGTGATCATCGCCCCGACCATCAGCCCGGAAGCCATCGAACTGGTGGCGGCAAAGAAAAACGTGCGCCTGCTGGCCTGTGGCGAGTTCGACGGTGAGCGTGCGAAGGCCCTGGACTACAAGCGGGTCACCGGTGGCCTGCTGGTACAGGACCGGGACCTGGGCATGGTTGCCATGGACGACGTCAAGGTGGTCACCGAGCGCCAGCCCACCGAGGACGAACTCAACGACATGCTGTTCGCCTGGGAAGTGGCCAAGTACGTCAAATCCAATGCCATCGTCTACGCCCGCGCCGGTCGCACCATCGGCATTGGCGCCGGCCAGATGAGCCGGGTGTACAGTGCGAAGATTGCCGGCATCAAGGCAGCGGATGAAAACCTGGAAGTAAAAGGCTCGGTCATGTCCTCTGATGCCTTCTTCCCATTCCGGGATGGCATCGACGCCGCCGCAGCTGCGGGCATTACCGCGGTTATCCAGCCGGGCGGCTCCATGCGTGACCAGGAGGTGATCGACGCCGCCAACGAGCATGGCATTGCCATGGTCTTCACCGGCATGCGCCATTTCCGCCACTGAGGAGAACAACAAGATGAACATCCTGATTATCGGCAGCGGTGGCCGCGAGCACGCCCTGGCCTGGAAGGCGGCCCGCTCGCCCCTGGCAGAGCGGGTCTTTGTGGCGCCTGGCAATGCCGGCACCGCCCTGGAACCCGGCCTGGAGAACGTCTCCATCGACGTCATGGACCTGGACGCCCTGGCCGACTTTGCCGCCACCCACGACGTGGGCCTGACCATTGTGGGTCCGGAAGCGCCACTGGTGGCCGGTATCGTCGACAAGTTCGAATCCCGCAACCTGCGGGTGTTTGGCCCCAGTCAGGGGGCGGCCCAGCTGGAAGGTTCCAAGGCCTTTACCAAGGATTTCCTGGCCCGGCAAAGGATTCCCACCGCCGCCTATGCCAACTTCACTGACGTTGACGAAGCCCTCGCGTATGTCCGCAAACAGGGTGCACCGATCGTGGTGAAGGCCGATGGCCTGGCCGCCGGCAAGGGCGTGATCGTTGCCATGACCCTGGAAGAAGCCGAAGCGGCCATCCGCGACATGCTTGCAGGCAACGCCTTTGGCGACGCTGGCAGCCGGGTGGTTGTCGAGGAATTCCTGGAGGGCGAGGAAGCCAGCTTCATCGTCATGGTGGACGGTGAGCACGTGCTCCCCATGGCCACCTCACAGGACCACAAGCGGGTGGGCGACGGCGATACCGGGCCCAATACCGGCGGCATGGGTGCCTATTCCCCGGCCCCCGTGGTGACCGATTCCGTTTACCAGAGAATCATGGACGAGGTTATCTATCCGACGGTTCGCGGCATGGCCTCTGAAGGACACCCGTACAAGGGGTTCCTGTATGCCGGTCTGATGATCGACAGCAACGGCACACCGAAGGTGATTGAGTTCAACTGCCGCTTCGGCGATCCGGAAACCCAGCCGATCATGCTGCGCATGCAGTCGGATATGGTCGAACTGTGCAACGCCGCCATCGACGGCAAGCTCGACCAGTGCGAATCCCGCTGGGACGACCGCGCCTCCGTCGGTATCGTACTGGCCGCTGGCGGCTACCCTGGCAGCTACAACAAGGGAGACGTCATTGAGGGCCTCCCGGAAGGGGAAATCGAAGGTGAGAAGGTTTTCCACGCCGGCACCCGTCTGCAAGGAGAACAGGTACTGACCAACGGCGGGCGTGTACTCTGCGCAACCGCCCTGGGCGACACCGTAACCGAAGCCCAGCAGCGCGCCTATCAGGTAGCCGGCCAGGTCACCTGGAACGGCGCCTTCTACCGCAAGGATATTGCCTGGCGAGCCATCGCCCGGGAAAACAGCTGATCCTGTAAAATCTCCCCGAAAGCCTGGTCGCAAGCGAGCTACCGGGCTTTTTTTTGCGTTACAATCCGCGTCCCGCTGTTTTCAAGGAATCCGCCCCATGTCCGAAGCCATCTGGATCACCTTCGCCTTCACCCTGGGCCTGCTGGTCAAGGGCGTGGGGCTGCCGCCACTGGTGGGTTACCTGGCTGCAGGCTTCGTTCTGAGCGGGCTCTCGGGCTTTACCCCCCTGGTCGTGGAGGACACCGATGCGCTGTCCCATATTGCGCACCTGGGCGTACTACTGCTGTTGTTCACGGTCGGCCTGAAGCTGAAACTCAAGTCCGTGGTGAGCCCGGAAGTCATCGGCGGCAGCCTGCTGCATTTCGGCATCACCTGCCTGGTGTTTACCCCCGGCATCCATTTCCTGGCCGGTCTTGACTGGACCACCTCCCTGCTGCTGGCCGTCGCCCTGTCCTTCTCCAGCACGGTGCTGGCGGCCAAGGTACTGGAAAGCAAGCGGGAGCTCAGGGCATTTCATGGCCGCGTAGCCATCGGCATACTGATCATGCAAGACCTCATCGCCCTGGTGGTGATGAGCCTCGCCGCCGGCAAGACGCCGTCGGAGTGGGCACTGCTGGTGTTCGGCCTGCCCCTGCTGAGACCCTTCCTTTATCGCCTGCTGGATGCCAGCGGCCATGACGAACTGCTGGTGCTGCTGGGCCTGCTACTGGCCCTGGTGATCGGCGGCCTTGGCTTCGAGGCGGTAGGGCTGAGCTCGGAACTGGGGGCTCTGATTTTCGGCGCCATGCTGGCCAACCATCCCCGCTCCCAGGAATTGTCCAAGTCCCTTTGGAGCGTGAAGGAGATCTTCCTGGTCGGTTTTTTCCTGCAAATCGGCATTGGTGGCCTGCCGGATACCAATGCCCTGATCTTTGCCCTGGTCACGGCTGTGGTATTGCCACTTAAGGGCATCCTGTTCTTTTTCCTGTTGCTGCTGTTCCGCCTCCGCGCCCGAAGCAGCTTTCTTACCAGCCTTTCGCTCACCAACTACAGTGAATTCGGCCTGATCGTGGCCAGTGTAGCCCTGCCTGAATGGCTGATTCCACTGGCCATTGCCGTCTCCCTGTCGTTTTTGCTGTCCGCGCCGCTCAACCGGCTGGCACACCCGCTCTACGAGCGACTGGCCCACCAGCTGGCCCCGCTGGAAAGTCGTAAACACCACCCGGACGAGCAGCCAATCTCGCTGGCAGGTACCCGGGTACTCGTTATGGGGATGGGACGAACCGGCACCGCAGCCTACGACCGGTTGCGCGAGACGGAACCCCGTCTGATGGGGCTGGACTCGGACCCGGCCAAGGCCCAGAAACACGCTGATGAGGGCCGCAATGTCGTTTTCGCCGACGCGGAAGACACTACCTTCTGGGAGGGATTGCACATGCCAAGCCTGGAAGCCGTCATCCTTGCGATGAACGATATCGAAGGCAAGCTCATTGCCGCCCGCATGTTGCGCAAGAAGGGCTTTACCGGATATGTGATAGCCCATACAGGCTATGCCGATGAGGCAGAGAAGATCCGGGAGGCAGGCGCCGATGACGCCTTTCTCACCATGAGTGAGACCGGTGTGGCGCTGGCCAGCCACCTGGCTGATCAACGCAACCTGGCCGGCGACGCCGCCTGAAGCAGTTTCCCGTCAGCTACGGGGGGCATACTCCAGTACGTCTGAGTAGAACTCGCTTTGTGGCAGGCCAGCCTCTACCAGCGCATCCATCAGGGTGTACACCATCACTGGTGAGCCGCTGGCCATCACCTGAACCTTGCCCCAGTCGAAGCCGGAAGCAAGCACCGCATCCACTAGCTGGTCGTGGTGCCCGCTCCAGTCATTATCTTCGTCATCACCCACTACCGGCATAAAGCGGAACGGTGGCCATTCCTTCTGCCAGGTTTCCGCCAGGCTTTTCAGGTACATATCTTCCGGACGACGAACACCCCAGTAGAGGCTGACCGGCTGGTCAAAACCGGTTTCCTGCAGATAGTCCACCATGCTCTTCATCTGGGCAAAGCCGGTACCGGCCGCCACCATCACCAGGGGTTTACGAGGCGCTACTGCGAGGCAGGCCTTACCATGGGGTATCTCGATCGTTACTTCCCCACCCGAAGTGAGCGCGTCGATCACTTTCTGGGCGGACACCCACTCGGGTGTTGCCTGGATATGAAGCTCAATGTTCTCAGCGGTCGGGCTGCTGGCAATAGAAAAATAACAGGGCTCAGCATCCGGCAGGTTAACCGAGAGATACTGACCCGCATGGAAAGACAGCTCCCGCCGCCGGTTCACCTTCAGTTCGACCCGGTAAACATCGTGGCTGATGGACCGCACTTCGGCGACCCTCGCCTGCAACAGTTTCGGTGGATTCTGTCCAGCGCCCATAACGGCGGTTATCTCCAGTTCCAGATCGGTGAGCGCCTCGGTGCGACAAAGCATCAGTCGCCCACCCATCGTGATCATTTGTTGGTTTCGGGTATTGATAGCCTGCCCTTCCAGCAGGCGAGCCTCACACAACTCACAGACACCATTACGGCACGCTGACGGAACGGCGATTCCGGCTTTGGCAGCCGCCGTCAGCAGGTCAGTCTCCGGGGTCACCGTGTAATCCAGCCCGGAGGGCCGCAACCGGGTGACCCGGTGCTCAGTGGCCATATTACTCGGGGCGGGAGCCCGGGTTTTCAATGCCCAGGCTGTCCCATTTCTCATCGACCCGACGTTTCACGTCGTCATCCATGGTGATTGGCGTGCCCCACTCCCGGTCCGTTTCCCCCGGCCACTTGCTGGTGGCGTCCAGGCCCATCTTGGAGCCCAGTCCGGAGACCGGCGAGGCAAAGTCCAGGTAATCAATCGGTGTATTTTCAATCATCGTGGTATCCCGGACCGGGTCCATCCGGGTAGTCATGGCCCAGATGACGTCGTTCCAGTCCCGGGCGTTCACATCGTCATCGGTCACGATGACAAACTTGGTGTACATGAACTGACGCAGGAACGACCAGACACCCATCATTACCCGCTTGGCATGGCCCGGGTACTGTTTCTTCATGGTGACCACCGCCAGGCGGTAGGAACAACCTTCCGGCGGCAGGTAGAAGTCGACAATCTCCGGGAACTGCTTCTGCAAAATGGGAATGAACACCTCGTTCAGGGCCACGCCCAGAATCGCCGGCTCATCCGGTGGCCGGCCGGTGTAGGTGCTGTGATAGATGGGGTCCTTCCGGTGGGTCATACGCTCCACGGTAAACACCGGGAACTGCTCCACCTCGTTGTAGTAGCCGGTATGGTCACCAAAGGGGCCTTCGGGCGCGGTATCGTCCGGGTAGATAAACCCTTCCAGCACGATCTCGGCACTGGCGGGCACCTGAAGATCACTGAGCCCGGCCTTGACCAGTTCGGTGCGCCCGCCTCGCAGCAGCCCTGCGAAGGCATACTCCGAGAGCGTATCGGGCACCGGCGTCACCGCCCCGAGAATGGTGGCCGGGTCCGCGCCCAGTGCCACGGCAATAGGGAATGGCTGTCCCGGGTTGGCCCGTTGCCACTCCTGGAAATCCAGCGCACCGCCCCGGTGGCTGAGCCAGCGCATGATCAGGCGGTTCCTGCCAATCACCTGCTGGCGATAGATGCCCAGGTTCTGGCGCTCCTTGTGGGGACCACGGGTAATCACCAGGGGCCAGGTCACCAGCGGCCCGGCATCCCCTGGCCAGCAATGCTGAACGGGTATCTTGCCCAGGTCCACATCGTCCTTCTCAAGCACCACTTCCTGGCAGGGAGCCGAGCGCAGCACTTTCGGGCTCATGCGCATAACCTGGCGGAACAGGGGGAGCTTTTCGATGGCATCCCGGAAGCCCTTGGGGGGATCCGGTTCCTTCAGGTAGGCGAGCAGCTTGCCGATATCCCGCAGGGCGGTAACACTGTCCTGCCCCATGCCCATGGCCACCCGTTTCGGGGTTCCGAACAGGTTGCCCAGTACCGGCATGTCATAACCTTTCGGGTTCTCGAACAGCAACGCCGGCCCACCCGCCCGCAGGGTGCGATCGCAGATTTCGGTCATTTCCAGGTGGGGGTCCACCTCAACCGAAATACGCTTGAGCTCGCCCATTTTTTCCAGCTGGGCAAGGAAGTCTCGCAGGTCGTTGTATTTCATGCCGGTCTCCGTCTGGTTATTCACCCGGTGCCCAAAGGTCGACGTTTCGCCCCGGCCTGCTGGTGTTGGTGGCAGGAACGGGACTCCATCTATTACGAGGTCATTCCGACATGGATTGCTGTTCGATGCGCGCACATGGTTAATGGGGCAGTGTCGTGAAGCTCCTCACCGGACCATTAAGTGTTGCCAGGGATGGCAACACGAGCCTACAGGGAGGTATTCATGGCGCGTCCGGTGAGGGGCTTCACGATGCTGCCCCTTCCCCAGGGCCCATGCGCAAAGAAGTCCCCACCGGACCAGCGGCTATTAACGACGCTTCATGGACTGGAAGAACTCGTCGTTGGTCTTCGTATCCCTGAGCTTGTCCAGCAGGAATTCAATGGCCGCCGTATCGTCGTCCATGGAGTGGAGCAACTTGCGCAGAATCCAGACACGCTGAATGTCTGCCTCAGTCATCAGCAGATCCTCGCGGCGAGTACCGGAGCGCCGGATATTCATGGCCGGATAGACCCGCTTCTCCGCAATCTTGCGGTCCAGGTGTATCTCCATGTTACCGGTACCCTTGAACTCCTCGTAGATAACCTCGTCCATCTTGGAACCGGTATCCACCAGCGCCGTTGCCAGGATGGTCAGGCTGCCGCCCTCTTCCACATTCCGGGCCGCACCGAAGAAGCGCTTGGGCTTTTCCAGGGCATGGGCGTCCACACCACCGGTCAATACCTTGCCTGAGGACGGGATGACCGTGTTGTAGGCACGGGCCAGGCGAGTGATGGAGTCCAGCAGGATGACCACATCCTTCTTGTGCTCCACCAGGCGCTTGGCCTTCTCGATCACCATCTCCGCCACCTGGACGTGACGGGCCGGCGGCTCGTCAAAGGTGGAGGCAATAACCTCGCCGCGCACAGTGCGCTGCATCTCCGTCACTTCCTCCGGACGCTCATCAATGAGCAGCACCATCACATGGCACTCGGGGTTGTTACGGGTGATCGCCTGGGCGATGCCCTGCATCAACAGGGTCTTACCCGCCTTGGGTGGAGAAACGATCAGGCCACGCTGGCCCTTGCCGATAGGTGCCACCAGGTCCAGCACCCGGGAAGACAGGTCTTCTGTACTGCCGTTACCGGCTTCCAGCACCAGCCGCTCGTCCGGGAACAGCGGTGTCAGGTTCTCAAACAGAATCTTGTTGCGGGCATTGTCCGGCCGGTCAAAGTTGATCTCGTTGACCTTGAGCAGCGCAAAATACCGCTCACCGTCCTTCGGCGGACGGATCTTGCCGGAGACGGTGTCGCCGGTACGCAGGTTGAAACGACGGATCTGGCTGGGAGAGACATAAATATCATCGGGCCCGGCCAGGTAGGAGGCATCGGCGGAGCGGAGGAAGCCGAAGCCGTCCTGCAGAATCTCCAGTACGCCATCGCCGTAGATGTCTTCGCCGCTCTTGGCGTGTTTCTTCAGAATGGTGAAGATGACATCCTGCTTGCGGGAACGGGCGAGGTTCTCCAGGCCCATTTCCTGCGCGATGTCGAGCAATTCGGGCACAGACTTCTGCTTGAGTTCAGTAAGATTCATAGTTTGTTGGATTATCAGGAATGGAAGTAAGCGATCGTTGAAATGACAGGGATGCCCCTGAACGGGTTGATCAGATAAACGGTAAAAAGTTGGTGCTGGCCAGATGGAGCAACCGGTAGTGATGGAGTCCGGAAAATATAGAGGCCAGGGACAGGGAGAACAACCGTTCGCCAGGCAAACAGGATAATCGACTACCGGCTGTACCTCTGTCAAGTGTTACTGCCCATTTTTGCACCGGTTTTTGCGCCCCGCCCCGGTTTGACCGGAACATTACCTATACCGGTTGGGGTATTCCCTTCCAATGGCCGGGACCAATGCGGATACTGGAACCAATACATTCATGACCACTGCGGAGATTTCCATGAGCAGCAAACCCACCGGCGAACTGGTGCCCCTGAACATCGCCCTGCTGACCGTATCCGACACCCGTGGTCCGGAGGAAGACACCTCCGGGCAGTACCTGGAAGACCAGTTGCTCGCCACCGGCCACCAGCTGGCCGCCCGCCGCATCCTGCCGGACGACGTTTACCTCGTGCGCGCGCTGATGTCCCGCTGGATCGCGGACCCGGCCATTCACGGCATTATCATTACCGGCGGCACCGGCTTCCATGAGCGCGACAGCACCCCGGAAGCTGTCGGTCCGCTGCTGGACAAGACCATTGATGGCTTTGGTGAGGAGTTCCGCCGGCTGTCACAACTGGACATCGGCACCTCCACCATCCAGTCCCGGGCCTTTGGCGGGCTTGCCAACCATACCGTGATCTTCTGCCTGCCCGGTTCCACCGGCGCCTGCCGCACCGGCTGGGAAGGCATCCTGAATACGCAGCTGGACAGCCGCCACGGCCCCTGCAACTTCGCAGCCCTGGTGCAGCGCAAACCGGACCGCCCGGTTCACCGGCTGGATGAAGTCATCGGCGACAAGGCACAGGCGTGATGGGCGGACAGATCCTGACGTCACTGGACGATGCCCTGGAACACCTGCTGGCCCGGGCGCACGTGATGGACCGGACCGAACAGCTCCCCCTGGAGCGGACCCTCGGTCGCATCCTGGCAGGGGATATCCGGGTGCCGGCAGACGTACCACCCGCAAACAACAGCGCCGTGGACGGCTACGCCGTGCGGATGGCGGATACCGCTTCCGGGGCACCCCTGCCCGTATCGGCCAGGGTTGCGGCCGGACAGGCGCCCGGCACCCTGGAGCCTGGCACTGCCGTGCGCATTTTTACCGGCTCGGAGATTCCGGCCGGAGCCGATGCGGTGGTGATGCAGGAGCGAACCGAACAGCAGGACGGCGGTATCGCTATAACCGCAACCGTTGAACAGGGCCAGAACATCCGGCGCCAGGGCCAGGACCTGCGCAGTGGCGACATCGCCCTGTCCGCCGGCACGCCCATCCGGCCCCAGGAAATGGGATTGCTCGGCTCTATGGGCATTGGCTCAGTCGAGGTGCTGCAACCGCTTCGGGTAGCCGTTTTTTCCACCGGCGACGAGCTGGTGGACCCTGGCCAGCCACTACAGCCCGGCCAGATCTACAACACCAACCGCTATACCCTGAGGGGACTGCTGCAGACCGTCGGCTGCGAGATCATTCGCTGCGAGACGCTGAAGGACAACCGGCAGGACACCCGGGCATCGTTGCTGGGGGCGGCCGCCGAAGCCGATCTGATCATCACCAGCGGTGGCGTTTCCGTCGGTGAGGAAGACCATGTTCGTGTAGTACTGGAAGAAACTGGCGAGCTTTCCCTGTGGCGCCTGGCCATCAAGCCCGGCAAGCCCCTGGCCTTCGGCTCCCTGGACGGTACGCCGGTGCTGGGCCTTCCCGGTAACCCGGCTGCGGTGCTGGTGACCTTCCTGGTGGCCGGGCTGCCCTATATTCGCCATTGCCAGGGCAACCGTCGCTACCGCCCCCTGGGCGAACGTTTGCCGGCGGCGTTCCCGGTGGACAAGCCTTCGGTACGCCGGGAGTTCCTGCGGGCCCGCAAGCAGGCCAATGGCGATCAGGTCGAGGTAGCCGCCTACCCGAACCAGAGTTCCGGTGTGCTGAGTTCCGCGTGCTGGGGGGAAGGCCTTGCGGTGGTGCCTGAAAATACCACCCTGTCTGCCGGAGACAGCGTGCTTTACTACGCTTTCAGTGAATTGCTTGGATGACGACCATGAGTGACCAGACTGTGACCGTTCGTTTTTTTGCCCGCCTTCGTGAAGAGCTGGGTACGGACCGGGAAACCCTGCCCTGCGAGCCCGGCCAGACGGCCGGCAACCTGCTGGAGCAGCTGTCGAGTCGTGGCGGCGCCTGGGCACAGCTGACCGGCGACCAGCCGGTGATGATTGCAGTGAACCAGGCCATGGCGAAACCTGCCACCCCGGTGCAACCCGGGGATGAAGTGGCCTTTTTCCCGCCGGTAACCGGAGGCTAGGCATGGAAGAGGTGCGCATCGGCGAAGCGGATTTCGATCCTGCGGCAGAATATGAAAGCCTTCGGGACAGTGGCTCGGGTACGGGTGCCATCGCGACATTTACCGGCCTGGTAAGGGACAGCGGCGATCTTCAGGGGGTAACCGGGCTGTACCTGGAACATTATCCCGGCATGACCGAGCAGGTGATCAGTGACCTGATCCGCCAGGCCCGGGAACGGTGGGACGTTCGCCGGGTGAAGGTGATTCACCGGGTCGGTACATTGCGGCTTTCAGACCAGATTGTCTTTGTGGGTGTGGCCAGCGCCCATCGCGGGGACGCGTTTGCTGTCTGCCAGTTTCTGATGGATGTGCTGAAGACCAGTGCGCCTTTCTGGAAGAAGGAGCTCACTGAGTCGGGGGAGCACTGGGTTGCGCAGAAGGATTCGGACTTGGCAGTTGGTGGGCGTTGGGAGGGATAGCCCCCTTGTTCAGGGCCTGGTGGCTGGTACCCGGGTGGGGGAGCTTTCTTCCGGAAAAAGAACTCGCTTTGCTCAGACACCTTTTTCCTGCAGAAAGCTCCCCCACCCGGATACCGATTTAAACTGCGCTTTTCGGCATCAAAAAAACTACAGCAAATCAGCTGGTTTATTTCGGTTACTGAAAATCTCGCCGGCTTCCGGACAGTCAACCACCGTTACCCCAACCGACTCTGCAAATCCCATCACCCGACGGTTACCGGATTCCAGCCACTGCTGGAGAGAAACCATAAGGCTGACGGGATAGACCCCATGCAGGGGGTGTGTCCTGCCCTCACTTTCGGCTATTACCGGGCGTTCAGGCTGCGCCTCCCAGGCTGTTACCAGGGCGTCGAGGGTGGCCGGGGTGATTCCGGGGGTGTCACAGGGGCAGACGAGGACTGCGCTGGCGCCTTCACGAGCAGCGGCTTTAAGACCGGTGAGCAGGCCGGCCAGGGGGCCCTGGTGGCGAAGGTCGTCAGGGTCCTGGAGGACGTGGCCCGGGGCCAGTTGTTCGTAGTCGTCCAGGGAACGATTGGCGCTGATGAATACGGCGGGGGTTACTGCGCCCAGGGCCTGGTAGACCCACCGGGCCATGGGCTGGCCCTGCCAGGGGAGCACGCCCTTGTCCTGGCCGCCCATTCGGGAGCCTTTGCCACCGGCGAGGAGCAGGCCGATGATGGCGGGAGGTCGGTCGCTGGTCATGGCAATAAAAAACCGCCCGTGACCCTGGCCTGTGTTCGGGGGCCAGGTTCAGGGGCGGCTGTGGACATTAACCGCTTAGAGGTTGCTGTCCAGGAAGGCGGCCAGCTGGGACTTGGACAGGGCGCCTACCTTGGTGGCATCCACGTTGCCGTTCTTGAACAGCATCAGGGTGGGAATGCCGCGGATGTTGAATTTCGGCGGGGTCTGTTCATTTTCGTCGATGTTCAGCTTGCAGACCTTGAGCTTGCCTTCGTATTCCTCGGCGATTTCTTCCAGTACCGGGGCAATCATCTTGCACGGTCCGCACCACTCTGCCCAGTAGTCCACCAGTACAGGGGTGTCGGAGTTCAGTACGTCCTGCTCAAAGGAATCGTCGGTTACGTTTACGATATTTCCGCTCATTGCTGTTTCCTGCTTCTGTCACGGGAGGCCGGAAACCCTTGCGGGGCCTGGCGTCCGGTGAGCTGGATCTTTGACGGTGGCATCACCGCCGCGAACAAAATAGGGTGGCTTCTGAAAAGCGACTATACGTTACTTTACGCGATTTGGCTTCCACCTGTGAAGCGTCCCCGTGGCAGTAGTCTCCGCTATTGCCAGTGTGTTCCGGGAGAAGCTTCCGGTTGGTACACCAGGCGCTTCCAGTACTGACAGGCTTGATGTAATTCGCTTATAGTACCGGCAGCGGCGCAGGCGCCTCACTATATAGGCTGGCAAGAGGATTTCAAGACACGTGACGGCTTCAGACAACGCCAACCCGCCCGAGCTGCTTGCGGCCATCGACATGGGCTCCAACAGTTTTCATATGGTGGTCGCCCGCCAGGTACACGGTGAAATCCGGACCCTAGAGAAGATGGGAGAGAAAGTTCAGCTGGGGGCTGGCCTGGACGCCAACAACAACCTCACCGAAGAAGCCCAGCAACGGGCCCTCGCCTGTCTCAGTCGCTTCGCCCAGCGCCTCAGCGGCATGCCCCCGGAAGCCGTTCAGATCGTCGGCACCAATGCCCTGCGGGTTGCCCGCAATACCCAGGAGTTCATCGCCCGCGCCGAGGACGTTCTCGGCTACCCGGTAGAGATCATTGCCGGCCGGGAAGAGGCCCGCCTGATCTACCTGGGGGTGTCTCACACCCTGTCTGATGACACCGGCCGCCGGCTGGTGGTGGATATTGGCGGCGGCAGCACCGAGTTTATTATCGGCGAGCGCTTCGAGACCCAGGCGCTGGAAAGCCTGCATATGGGCTGTGTGTCGTTCCGCAATCGTTACTTCCCCGACGGCAAGATCACCCGACGGCTGATGGACCAGGCCGTCACTCATGCATCCCAGGAGCTGCTCAATATCCGTTCCCGTTACCGGGAACTGGGTTGGCACAGTGCGGTGGGATCGTCCGGCTCTATCAAGGCCGTAGCCAACGTTCTGGCGACCCTGCGCATCACCGATGGGGCCATAGACCTGAAGAGTATGCGGGAGCTGCGCCGACGGCTGATCGATATGGGCCATGTGCGGCGCCTGGCGGATCTTGGGGTTCGCACGGACCGGCAGAGCATTTTCCCGGCGGGCTTCGCCATCTTGCTGGCGGCCTTCGAGTCCCTCGGCATTGAAGGGATGACCTATGCCGACGGCGCCCTGCGTGAAGGGCTGCTGTACGACATCCTGGGGCGAATTCAGCACGAGGATGTTCGTGAACGTACCATTACCGCGCTGCAGGAGCGCTATCACCTGGATCAGCGCCATGGTGAGGCCGTGGAAGCTTCTTCCATCGCCCTGTGGCGGGGCGTATGCCGGGACTGGAACATCAACACGCTTGGGGATGAAGAGCTGCTGCGATGGGCCGGACGGCTACACGAGATTGGCCTGACCATTGCGCACAGCCAGTACCACAAGCATGGTGCCTACCTGCTTCACTATTCTGACCTGCCCGGTTTCACGCAACAGTTCCAGCAGGAGCTGGCGACGCTGGTGCGGGGGCATCGGCGCAAGTTTGCCCCATCGATCTTCGACGGTTTCGAGCCTGCCGACGCCCAGCGCCTCAAGCGTCTGTGTGTACTGCTCCGGCTCGGAGTTCTGCTGCAGCACGCCCGCAACTACGAGGCGCCGCCGGCGTTGACCGCAAAGGCGTCGAACCGCCGACTGCAACTGACCTTCGATGAAGACTGGCTCAGCCAGCGACCCCTGACCCTGGCAGACCTGGAAAACGAAAAGGACTACCTCGCAAAGCAGGGTTTCTCGCTGGAAGTCCAGACCCGCTGATACCCGGATTTACGGTCCCTGACCAGTGAGCCGGCGCTCTCAGCAGGGCCCGTCATCAGGTCTCCAGCTGTGCCTCCAGTTCTTCCAGTTTCTCACCGGTTTCCAGCCAGGTCGCCTCTGCGGCTTCCAGCGCTGAGCGGGCACTGGCCTGCTCACCCAGCAGGGCCTTGAGGCGCTCTTTGTTGGCGGCGTCATACAGGGAGGCATCCGACAGGGTTTCTTCCAGCTCGGCCAGTTTGGCCTGGGCGGTTTCCATGGACTTTTCGGCCTGGGCCAGCTGCTTCTTCCAGGGGCTCAACTGTTTCCGCAGCTCGGCCTGCTCCCGCTTCTGGGCCTTGCGCTGCTCGGCGGTTAATCCGGTCGCCTGGCTTGCAACAGTTGCCTGGCTATCCCTGCGCGGGGGTTCATCGTCATCCCGCCGCCGCTCCGCCAGCCAGCGTTCGTAATCCTCCAGGTCGCCCTCATAGGGTGATACTGCACCATCACTGACCAGCCAGAACTCGTCTACGGTATTACGCAGCAGGTGCCGGTCGTGGGACACCACGACCATGGCGCCGTCAAAGTTTTGCAGGGCCATGGTCAGGGCCTGGCGCATTTCCAGGTCCAGGTGGTTGGTGGGCTCGTCGAGTAACAGCAGGTTCGGCTTCTGCCAGGCGATGACTGCCAGCGCTACCCGGGCCTTTTCACCGCCGGAAAACGAGCGAATGGCCGAGAGCGCCTCATCGCCATGGAAGTCAAAGCCACCCAGGAAGTTGCGGATGCTTTGTTCCGACGCTTTTGGTGCCAGCCGCTGCAGGTGCAGAAACGGGCTGGCGTCCAGGTCCAGGGACTCCAGCTGGTGCTGGGCGAAGTAGCCAATGGCCAGGTGCTCGCCGGTGGTTCGCTCCCCCGCCAGCAGGGTTGCCTCGCCCAGCAGGGCATCCATCAGCGTGGACTTGCCAGCGCCGTTTGGACCCAGCAGGCCGATGCGACTGCCCGGCAGCAGCGTGACGTTCAGCCCGGACAGGACGACGGTATGACCATGGCCAGCCCGCCCGTTGCGAATCGACAACAGGGGGTTCGACACCTTGTCGGCCACTGGGAAGGTGAAGCTGAATGGCGAATCAATATGGGCGGGCGCGATCTGTTCCATCCGCTCCAGCGCCTTGACACGGCTCTGGGCCTGGCGCGCCTTGGTGGCCTTGGCCTTGAAGCGGTCGATAAAGCGCTGGATCTCGGCAACCCGGGCTTGCTGCTTCTCGTAGCTGGCCTGCTGAAGGGCCAGCCGCTCACTGCGCTGATGCTCGAACGCCGAGTAGTTACCGGTGTACTGCACCAGCTTCTTGCGATCGAAGTGGATGATATGTGTGGCCACCCGGTCCATGAAATCCCGATCGTGGGAAATGAACAGGAGTGTACCGGGGTATCGGGCGAGCCAGTTTTCCAGCCACAGGCAGGCATCCAGGTCCAGGTGGTTGGTGGGCTCGTCCAGCAGCAACAGGTCCGAGGGTTTCATCAGTGCCTGGGCCAGGTTCAGCCGTATGCGCCAGCCACCGGAAAACGAGGATACCGGGCGGTCAGCGTCCCCTTCGGCAAACCCCAGCCCACGGATCAGCGCTTCTGCCCGGCGGGGTGCTGACCAGGCCTCATGGACATCCAGTTCGCCGTGGATATGGGCCATGGCATGGTCATCGCCCTCCGCTTCTGCCTTTGCCAGGGCCGCTTCCAGCTCCCGCAGGCGACTATCGCCATCAAGCACAAACTCCCGGGCGCTGCGCCCCGATGCCTCTACTTCCTGTGCCATATGGGCAATGCGGCAGCCACCGGGCAGGCCGACCGAGCCCTGCTCTGCGGACAGCTGGCCCAGCAGCAACTGGAACAGGCTGGACTTGCCCGCGCCGTTGGCGCCGACAATGGCCACCCGCTGGCCCGGCTGGATAGTCACGCTGGTGGAATCTAGCAACCAGACACCACCACGTTGTAAACTGAGATTGCTTATCGTAATCATTGCGGGATTATAACGCTCCCGGGGTAAAATTCGTGAATGAACCGGGTATCGATTGACGGACGACCTATGGCAGCTCAGGAACCAGTCCACACGCCAGATACGGATACACCCCTGTGGCGATTTTCGCTGACGCTCTGGCAGCGGCAAGAAGCCAGCGAGCTGTGCCTGGAGTTGCAGCAGCAGGGCTGGTCAGTCACCCGCCTGCTATGTGCCGGATGGCTTGCCAGCACGGGTTGTAAATACTCCGGCCACGAACCTGATGACCTGCGCCAGTGGCGCGGAACAGTAACAGAATCCGTACGATCCCTTAAGAAATCACTGGATAAATCCGATAACCTGCTCACACCACTGCGGCAAGCTCTGGCAAAAGCCGAACTGGAAGCCGAGCGGGTCGAGCTTTACCGGGCCTGGCAGGCACTTCGTGACACCGCTGTTGCCAGCCCGACAGCAGATACTACCCGGCTTGCGGAACAGAACCTCCGCATGGCCGCACCGGACACCAACGGCAGCCTCAACGCAAAAACGGAGCCCATGATCAGACATCTGGCACAGCTCATCAACCAGATTTCCTCGCCTGCGTGTTCTGGCTGCCATCCAGACGGGCACCCGGCGCCATGACCCGCTGGCTGATCCGACTGGCCTTCCCGGCGCTGGGCCTGCTGGTCGCGCTGCTTATTTTTGGCGTCAAGGCACCAGAGAGCCCAACCACCAGCCCGGAAGGCGCCGATGAAGCCAGCACCATCCCCTCTTTCGAGGCCCTGGTCCCTGCCCCGACCAGGCCCACCGGACCTGACATTGTCTTCAAATGGCAGGCCCCGGACGGCAGCTGGCACTATGCCGACCAGCCCCCGGAAAACGGCAACTGGAATACCCTGGCCATCGAGCCGGGCCAGGACACCCGGACCTTGCAGCCGGTGCCACCAGCCCCCGCCGAGGATGACCTGATCTCACCCTACTCGGCTCCGTTTTCACTCGAGCCCGGGCAGCCACGGTCCGACAGCTGATGCACGGCGCGAAATTACGACTCCGTCAGTAGTATCACAGCCTTAAAGCGGTTACCTTTGGCCTTTACCCGCGAACAACACATTATTGTGACAGGAATGACCATGAAGAAAACGCTGATCGCCCTCTCCGTTGCCGGTGTACTCGCCGGATGTACCGCTGGCACCCAGAGCCCTGAAGTTACCCAGGCGCCGCTGGAAACCAACAGCGAGAAAGTCAGTTATGGCATGGGCATGGTGCTTGCAGAGCGCATGCAGAACGACTTGCCCGGGCTGGAACTGGAACAGTTTATTGAAGGCTTCCGCCACGGCCATGCAGACGATGACTCCGTCCGCCTGAGCCGACAGGAAATCCAGGATGCGATGATGGCCTACCAGCAGGAGATGCAGGCCCAGCAACAGCAGGAGATGGAGCAGGCCGCCACCAGCAACCGCGAGGCCGGTGAGCAGTTCCTGGCAGAGAACGGCGAGCGTGACGAAGTGACGACCACCGAGTCCGGCCTGCAGTATGAGGTGCTGGAAGAAGGCAACGGCGAGAAGCCCGGACCGGAAGATGAAGTAAAGGTCCACTACACCGGCGAACTGCTCTCCGGCGAGGTTTTTGACAGCTCCCGCGAACGGGGCGAGCCGGTCACCTTCCGCCTGAACCAGGTGATTGAGGGCTGGACCGAAGGCCTTCAGCTGATGAGCGAAGGCAGCCGCTTCAAGCTTTATATTCCCTCAGACCTGGCCTATGGCCCCGGTGGCAACATGAGCATCGGCCCCAATGAAACCCTGGTGTTCGATGTCGAGCTGCTGGACATCAACCCGGAGGACTGATCCCACCAGCCTCCACCTGAAACAGAAAGGGCGGCCTCGCAAGGCCGCCCTTTCTGTTTGTACCGTTCGTCAACAGGCCCGGACAGGCGGCCTGACTGCCACAATCACACCGATGACGGCACCTTGTCAGCATGGGCGTTATGCAGGTGCTCGATGAGGAAGTCTTCCAGCTCGAAGCGGGTTTCGAGGGCCTCACCCAACCGGGACAGCTCTGCCATCAGGTCGTCCATTTCTGACTCGGCCGGCCGCTTACCATCAATGCGCTCATTGAAGTCGAGCACTACCTCCGTGGTTTCGCTGATACGGGGATAAATGCGGCCCGCCAGTTCAATGCCTCCGTCGTCAAACTCACGGGCTTCCTGGATCAGTTGCTCATAGATTTCAAAGTGGCCAGCGGACGTATAATCCACCAGGATCTGGCAAAGCCGCTCAAGCTTCTTGCCAAGATTCTCTGAAGCGGTATCCCGGGCAGTATCGGAGAGGTCACAGTAGTGTACGAGGAGTTCCTGGCGCTCCTTCAACCAGCGGTCAATCAACTGGTGGACGCCTCCCCAGCGTTCCTTCGCAGTACGGCAGTTCTCTAGCATGGTGCCTCCCGGGCGGATGAGGTTTATCGCAGTCAGCGGTGAGAACCAAGTTACCCTAATTGCGAGCAGGCGGGCAAGCACCAAAAACACAACCTGTAAGGGCCCCCGGGCGACCGCGAAACAGTATCTCAGCGACGGGCAGAAGGACGGATGATTCCGAACAGAATCGCTAGTCCCGCCAGGATGATCAGGGTGAAGAATACGGCGGTCCAGCCGGGAATACTCAGCCCCAGGAAGGTCCACACCACCTTGGCACAGTCACCGGTACCCTTGACCGCCATGGCCAGCACATCCATCAGCGGGAACACCTCCAGCATATAGTCGACGGAAGTACCGCAGGCCGGCACCTGGTCCTCAGGCAGGCTCTGCAGCCATAACTGACGGCCCGCCAGGCCGACGCCGATACCCGCTGTCAGCGCCAGCAGGAAGCCGTAGATGCGCCCGCCAATATTGCCCGGGTTATGGATCACCGCCAGCAAGCCCACGGCTGCCACCCCCATAAAGGCAAACCGCTGCAGCCAGCACAGGGGACAGGGCTCCAGCCCCATGACGTATTCCATGTAAAACGCCACCGCCAGCAAGCCGGCAGGCACCAGGAAAGCAAAGAGAAAAATCAGTCTGCGCATCTGTCGTGAAACCTTCTGTCGTTGGCTGGCATCGCCCGACCTGCAATGGCTGCATCCGCCAGCGGGTCCTGCTATTCTGCGAGCCAGACCATTTCCTATTGTGAATCAAGAAAACCGATGATGAATCGATACCCTGCTTTCTGGATCAGCCTCGTGTTCGCTATCGCATTGCCTTTCTCAGCCCTTGCCCAGGAAGAGCCCGGCGCTGACGAATCCAGCGAGGACGCCCCGGCGTTTACCAACTACCTGGAAATGACACCCTCGTTCGTCACCCATGTGGGTGAAGCGTCTGAGCGCCTCAAGTACCTGAAGGCTGATGTCTCCCTGAGGGTCAACTCAGAAACTGCCGGCGCGGCTATAGAAACCCACATGCCCCGGCTACGCCATGAACTGGTCATGCTTTTTGGTGAGCAGACCGACCTGGAAACCCTTTCCTCCCCGGATGGACAGCAGGCCATCCGGGAGGAGGCCCGTAACCGCCTGAACCAGGTATTGGAGCAACAGAGGACCGGCGAACAGATTGTCGATGTGCTGTTCACTACCTTTGTGATTCAGCGATAACCCAGCGCCAGGATCCCACCATTTTCCACTGCCCTGGGACACTCAGCTAGCCAGGTAGTTCTCGAGGAATTCTCCGAATGTACCACTGTCGGCCTGCTCCATAGCGGCCTGCTCATCCAGTGATTCCCGTGTCATACGCTCGAAGTCAGCGCGGACCTGCTCATCGGGGGCTGCCTCACGCAGGCTGCGCTGGTGCTCCCTGGACAGCTCCAGGGTCCACTCCCGGTGGCCGCGACCGGTATTCTCCATGGCAGCCAGCACGCGAGCTGACGGCAGCAGTGACGGGTCGTCCAGCTTCTGCCGTTGCGCCGCCAGGGCCTCCCGGTATCGACTTCCGCCCTGCCACTGGTCAAGCTGTTCCGCCAGGGCATCCAGTTCATCCAGGGCTTCCCGCGAGGCATCGCCAAGGGCAAGGGCGCGATCGCAACCGGTCAGCTGGAGCCGGGGATCACGGCCTTCGTTCACCACATCCTTGTAGTTATCGTCCAGGCGGTCACATTCCGCATCACCGATTCGCGGGCTGTCCTGCAGCAGGCAGCCCAGCAGGAACAGGTCCAGGAAATCCACCTGCGGGGCGTTCAGGCCCAGCGGCGAGAACGGATCCAGGTCCAGGCAGCGCACCTCGATGTATTCCACGCCACGACGGTCCAGGGCCTGGATGGGCTTCTCGCCGCGCTCGGTGGTCCGCTTCGGCCGCACCGCGCTGTAGTACTCGTTCTCGATCTGGAGGATGCTGGTGTTGATCTGGATAAACTGGCCGCCACGACGGGTGCCGATTTCCTCGTAGGGAGGCCAGGTCGTGTGAATCGCCCGGTCGAGGGTTTCGGTGTAGGTTTTCAGTTCGTTGAAACAGATGTTCAGGGACGACTGGGCGTTGTTGTGGTAACCCAGGTCCCCCATACGCAGGGAGGTGGCATTGCGCCCGTAGAAGGTATCGTCACCCAACGGTGACAACTGATGACTGACGCCACGCACAAAGCTGGCATCCAGCGCCGGTGAAGCGCCAAACAGCAGCATCAGCAGCCAGCTACGGCGGCGGAAATTGCGGATCAGCCAGAAATACTGGTCGGATTTGAAATCCTGCAACGACTGCCCGTTGCCCAGTAATTGCTGCCATTTCTGCCAGAAGCTATCGGGCAGGGACAGGTTGTAATGGGCGCCGGCAATGCTTTGCATCATGCGGCCATAGCGCACGGCCAGGCCCTGGCGGTAGACATGCTTGAGCTGGCCAATGTGGGAGCTGCCGTATTCCGCGATCGGAATACTGGGGTCACCATCCAGCGCACAGGGCATACTGGCAGACCAGAGCACTTCGTCTTCCAGGTGCTGGTGGACAAACCAGTGGGTGTCCCGCAGGGACGCCAGCATTTCCTCGGTGCTGCGGCACACCGGGGTGATCAGCTCCATCAGGGATTCGGAGTAATCGGTGGTGATGCGCGGATGGGTCAGCGCCGAGCCCAGTGCCTTCGGATGCGGGGTCTGGGCGATGAACCCGTTGCGATCAACCCGCAGCCCCTCTTTCTCGGCCCCCTTCAGGAACCCGTCCCAGTCACTGGCGTTGAGCTGAGAAAACAGCCCGTGGCGCGATGCACCCATGTTTGACTCCTCTGATCACCCGGCGAGCGGAAGCCTCACCGCTGCGGACAACTTTAGCACGGGCAGGCAGCCGAAAGGCCGCCCACCACCGTTGGATTAACGCTTGTCCTTGCGGGCTGAGGCCAGCGCTTCGGCCAGGGCCCCTGCCATGGCACCCTGGGGTTGTTGCGGTTGGGCACCCCGCCGTCCGCCACCAGAGCCCTGGCGGCCCTGGGCAGGCTTGCGACGATCGCCCTGCCCCCGCTCCGGCCGGTTGCTCTCGCCGGGCTTGTCGTCCAGGCGCATGGACAGGCCAATACGCTTGCGGGGAATGTCTACTTCCATCACCTTGACCTTAACGATGTCCCCGGCCTTGACCACCTCTCGCGGGTCTTTCACGAACTCGTGGGACAGGGCGGAGATATGCACCAGCCCATCCTGGTGTACGCCGATGTCCACAAACGCCCCGAAGTTGGTCACGTTGGTCACCGTACCCTCCAGGGTCATGCCCGGCTTCAGGTCGTTGAGGGTTTCCACCCCTTCCTGGAAGCTGGCAAAGCGGAACTCGGGCCGGGGGTCGCGTCCCGGCTTTTCCAGCTCGGCGATGATGTCCCGGATGGTGGGCACCCCGAACTGGTCGGTCACATAGTCCTCCGGATTGAGGCTACGCAGGAAGCTCACATCACCAATCAGGTCGCCCACCTTACGACCATTCTTGTCGGCAATGGCTTCTACCACACCGTAGGCCTCGGGATGTACGGCAGAACGGTCCAGGGGGTTCTCGCCCTGACTCACCCGCAGGAAACCGGCGGCCTGCTCGAAGGTCTTCGGCCCCAGCCTAGGAACTTCCAGCAGCTGCTTGCGGCTGCGGAAACCGCCATTGCGGCTGCGGAACTCGATGATGTTCTCGGCGGTGCCGGGGTTCAGGCCCGACACCCGGGACAGCAACGGCGCCGATGCGGTGTTCAGGTCGACGCCGACACCGTTTACACAGTCCTCCACCACCGCGTCCAGGCTGCGCGCGAGCTGCACCTGGGAGACATCGTGCTGGTACTGACCGACGCCGATGGACTTGGGCTCGATCTTGACCAGCTCCGCCAGCGGGTCCTGCAGGCGGCGGGCAATGGAAACAGCACCACGGATGGTCACATCCAGGTCCGGCAGTTCCCGCGAGGCGAACTCAGAGGCTGAGTAAATGGACGCACCGGACTCACTCACCACGATGCGGTTGAGCTTGAACTCGGGGTAGCGCTTGCACAGGTCGGCCACCAGCTTCTCGGTCTCCCGGGAGGCGGTGCCGTTGCCGATGGCAACCAGTTCGATCCTGTGCTCCCGGCACCACTTCGCCAATTGCTCTATGGACTGGTCCCACTGATTTTTCGGGGCGTGGGGATAGATGGCGCCGTAACCGGCCACCTGACCGGTGCCGTCGATTATCGCGACTTTTACCCCGGTGCGCAGGCCCGGGTCCAAACCGAGGGTCGGCCGGGGGCCGGCCGGAGCCAGCAGAAGCAGGTCCTTGAGGTTATTGGCAAACACCTGGATCGCCTCGGCCTCGGCGGCTTCCCGTACCTGGGCCATGAGGTCTGTTTCCAGCTGGGTAGACAGCTTGACCCGCCAGGTCCAGCGCACCACCTCGGCCAGCCAGCGATCCGCCGGGCGGCCCTGGTCACGGATATTCCAGTGGGCGGCAATCTTCGCCTCCGCCGGGTGCGGCACGCGACGGTCGTCACTCTCCCCTTCCACGGTAATGGCATAGGTGAGAATGCCCTCGTTGCGCCCACGCAGAATTGCCAGCGCCCGGTGGGAGGGCATTTTCTTCAGGGGCTCCTGGTGATCAAAGTAATCCCGGAACTTGGCGCCTTCGTTCTCCTTGCCCTCGATGACGGTGACCTTCAGCTGGCCTTCACCCCACAGGTAGTCCCGCAAGCGACCCAGCAGCTCGGCGTCCTCGGCAAAGCGTTCCATGAGGATGTTACGGGCGCCTTCCAGGGCCGCCTTGGCATCCTCGACACCAGCTTCCCGGTTCAGGTATTCCGCTGCCAGGGCTTCCGGATCCTGCTCCGGGTTCTCATACAGACTGTCGGCCAGCGGCTCCAGCCCTGCCTCACGGGCGATCTGGGCCTTGGTGCGACGCTTGGGCTTGTAGGGCAGGTACAGGTCTTCCAGGCGGTTCTTGGTGTCGGCGGTGTCGATGGCGGCACGGAGTTCGTCGGTCAGTTTGCCCTGCTCATCAATGCTTTTGAGGATCGTTTCCCGCCGCTCTTCCAGCTCCCGCAAGTAGCGCAGCCGCTCTTCCAGGGTCCGCAGCTGGCTGTCGTCCAGGGCACCGGTAACTTCTTTACGGTAGCGCGCGATGAAGGGGACTGTGGCACCCTCATCCAGGAGGGCAATGGTGGCGTTAACCTGTTGTTCGCGTACGCCGAGCTCTTCGGCTATGCGGCCGGGAATACTGATCATGCTGTGTTACCTGAAAGGGGAGAATCCTGCCCGCACGATAGCGGACCATTCGTCACTGTATTGGGTCAGACCGTTAAATCAGACCGCAAAAGGTACAGGGCCTTACTCCGGCAGGCAAGCCAGGCGATTACGGTCCTGCAGGAAATCCAGCAGTGCAGGCCAGGGCATGGGGCGTGCGTAGTAGTAACCCTGCACCTCGTCACAGTGCTGGTCCCGCAGGAACGCGAGCTGGCCCTCGGTTTCCACGCCCTCCGCCACCACGCTCATCTGCAGGCTGTGGGCCAGGCTGATAATGGCACGGATGATGTGCTCCGAGTCCCCGGTTTCGCCCAGGGCCTGGACAAAGGACTTGTCGATCTTGACCAGCGAGATAGGCAGGTGCTGCAGGTTGGTGAGGGAGGAATACCCGGTGCCGAAGTCATCCAGGGCAAAGCTGATACCCAGCTGGCTCAGTTCCCGCAGGCAGCGCTGGGCATAGTCCGGGTCGTGCATCATGGCGCTTTCGGTCAGTTCCAGCTCCAGCAGCGAGGTGTCCACGTTGGCGTTGAAGATGATGCGGAAGATGGTTTCCGTCATCTTGCGGTCGTGGAACTGACGGAACGAGAGGTTGACCGCAAAGACCAGCCCCGGGAAACCCAGGTCAGCCGACGCTCGCAGGCGTGCACAGGCCTGCTCGATGACCCAGTAGCCAATGGGCACGATCAGGCCGCTACGCTCCGCCGCCGGGATAAACTCATCAGGCATGACCAGGCCCCGGGTGGGGTGGTTCCATCGAATCAGGCACTCCACGCCCCTGACTTCGCCGGTAATAAGATCGATACGGGGCTGGTAGTAGAGTTCCAGCTCGCCGGAGCGGAGCGCATTGCGCAGATCCTCCTCCAGTTTCAGCTGGTGACCGGCAGAAATGTGAAGCTGGCGGTTGTAGAACCGGTAGCTGGTGCCCGAGTCCCGCTTGGCTTCGAACATGGCCCGGTTGGCACGACGCAGCAGGGTTTCCGGGGTATCACCGGCTTCCGGGAAAGTGGCCACGCCGAGACTGGCGGTGATACCCACCCGGTTACCGGCCACCATAACCGGGTCACTCAGGGCAGAGACCAGCTTGCGGACGACCTGGGAAAGGTCGATGGAGTCGTCCACATTCTCGGCAATCACCGCCAGCTCGTCACCACCAATGCGCATCAGGGAGTCAACCCGGCGCAAGGCCTGCCGGAGGCGTTCAGCCAGCCGGAGCACCAGCTCGTCCCCCTGGCGATAGCCCAGGGACTCGTTAACGGTGCGGAAGTCATCCAGGTTGATGTGAACAAGCGCGAGCCGGTGATCACCCCGCTCGGCCCGGAGAATGGCCTGCTGCAGGCGGTCGAAGAACAGGTTGCGGTTGATAAAGCCACTGGCTACCTCCCGGCCCAGTTGGCCGCCGGCGCTGTCTTCCAGCTGCTGGCGAAACCAGACACACCGCACTGCCCGCGCCAGGGACCAGCGGTCCAGGTGCCCCTTGCACAGGTAATCCGCTGCGCCTCCGGCCACTAGCCTCTCGGTCTGCTCATCTTCCAGGCCGCTGCCAATGGCAATCACCGGTTTTTCGTTGCCCGCCACCGCCAGGTACTGGAGGAAGCCTCCTTCGGACCCGGCATGGAATGTGGGCTCCCACAGCAGGGCGTCAAAATGCGCGTGGATCAGAAGGTCACCCACGTCATCCGGATCGGGACACCAGGTCAGTTCGGGAACAAAGTCACCATGGCCACGGAGCAGGGCTCCGTACCGCAGGAAATCGGTTTGCTCCCCGGTCAGGACCAGGATGCGCAGATTATCGGACTGCATAAGAAATTCAGGTGCTCTTCATTACCCGACCCCGGGTGGGCCGGAAGCATTACTGCCAGTGGGTGACGGATGTACAGCCGGCTTCGCATGGACAGGCTGCGAACAGACGCCGGCGCCAGCACCACCCTACCAAGATAGCTGATAGCCGAAGAAGATACAGAATTTGGTCTCAGGTAGAATGTTGCTTTCTGCCGAATCCCGCATCAGGTGAACTGTGTCACAACTTAACCCCCGTCAACGCGAAGCCGTACATTATATCGACGGCCCCCTGCTGGTACTGGCGGGGGCCGGCAGCGGCAAGACCAGCGTGATAACCCGCAAGATCGCCTACCTGATCGAGCAGGCAGGTATCCCGGGACGACACATTGCCGCCGTGACCTTTACCAACAAGGCCGCCCGGGAAATGAAGGAGCGTGTGGGCAAACTGGTGGACCGCAAACTGACCCGGGGCCTCACCGTTTCCACGTTCCACAACCTTGGCATGCATATTATCCGGGAAGAGCTGGCTCACCTTGGCTATCACCCGGGCTTTTCGATCTTCGACGCGGAAGACGCCAAGGCCCTGCTGCAGGACCTGATGCTGCGGGAGGCCAGCGCGGATGCCGGGGATGAACTGTCCGATATCCAGCATACGATCTCCTCCTGGAAGAATGACATGAAGGGCCCCCAGGACGCCTGGAGCCGGGCTGCAGACGAGCGTGAACAACGCATTGCCCTCATCTACAAGCACTACCAGCAGTACCTCAAGGCCTACAACGCGGTGGACTTTGACGACCTGATCCTGCTGCCGGTGCAGCTGTTTCGCACGGTCCCGGAGGCCCTGGCCAAGTGGCGGCGCAAGATCCGTTACATGCTGGTGGATGAGTACCAGGACACCAACCTGTGCCAGTACGAACTGGTCAAACTGCTGGTAGCCGAGCGGACGGCCTTTACCGTGGTGGGCGATGATGACCAGTCCATCTATGCCTGGCGGGGTGCCAGGCCGGAAAACCTGGTGCAGCTGAAAGAGGATTTCCCCAGCCTGAAAATCGTCAAGCTGGAACAGAACTACCGGTCCACGTCCCGTATCCTGCGCTGCGCCAACGAAGTGATCGCCAACAACCCCCACGTATTCGAAAAAGCCCTGTGGAGCGACCACACCATCGGTGACGAATTGCGCATCGTACGGTGCCGCAACGAGGATGCCGAGGCCCACCGGGTGGCATCGGAAATTATTGACCAGAAACTGAAGAAGGGACAACAGTTCCGGGACTTCGCCGTACTCTATCGGGGCAACCACCAGGCCCGGTTGCTGGAAATGAAACTGCAGGCATTCCAGATTCCCTACCGCATCTCCGGCGGCCAGTCATTTTTCTCGAAGAACGAGATTCGGGATGCCATGGCCTACCTGCGCCTGCTGATCAACCCGGATGACGATGCGGCCTTTCTGCGGGTGGTCAACGTACCCCGGCGGGAGATCGGCCCCCGCACCCTGGAACAACTCAGTCATTATTCCAGGGCCCGGAATATCAGCATGCACCGTGCCCTGGACGAAATGGGGGTGGAGACCCACGTGACCGAGAAAGGCCTGGATCGCTTACGGCGCTTCCGTCACTGGGTAGAAAGCACCTGCCGCCGCCTCTATAAGGAAGACCCGGTGCCCGTGCTCAAGCAACTGTTCACCGATATTGAGTACGAGGAGTGGTTGCACCAGCACGCCAGCAGCCCCAAACAGGCCGAACGGCGCATGGAGAACATCTGGTACCTGATCGATTCCATCCAGCGCATGCTCGACGACGACAAGGGCACCGCCAATGAGACCACCATTGAAGATGCCATCAGCCGCCTGATTCTCAGGGATATGATGGAGCAGCAGGAGGAAGAGGACGACAGCGACAAGGTGCAACTACTCACCCTGCACGCATCAAAGGGCCTGGAGTTCCCCCATGTTTTCATCATGGGTCTTGAAGAGGAGATCCTGCCCCACCGGTCCAGCATCGAGGAAGGCAATATCGAGGAAGAGCGGCGACTGATGTACGTGGGCATTACCCGGGCCCGGGAAACCCTGACACTGACCTTTGCGGCGCAGCGTCGCCAGTATGGCGAGAAACTGGAAACCATACCCAGCCGCTTCCTGGACGAACTGCCCGAAGGCGACGTGAAATGGGAGGGAACCGGCGACCTGGACCAGGAAGCCAATCAGCAAAAAGGCAAAGCCACCCTCAGCGCACTCTTGGGCGACCTGGGGGGCTGACAGAGGGGATCGGAAAAGGACCAGCCCATTATCGGGCCAGCCCTGTCCGGGGAATTACTGGGAAGCGTCTACCATGTGCTGCACGGCGGCTTCGATTTCCTCGTCGGAACAGCTGCCGCATCCACCTTTCGGAGGCATGCCCTGGAAGCCGTTAATCGCGTGATCAATCAGTGTTTCCATGCCCTTGTCAATGCGTGCACCCCAGGCACCCGCGTCACCCACAATGGGTGCGCCCGCTGCGCCGGTAGCATGACAGGCGGTACAAGCGGAATTATAAACTTCGTCACCTGCGCGAGGGCCATCACTGGACGCTGTTGCCGGAGCTGCCGCGGCCGAACCGCAGTCTTCCCCTTCCAGGCAGACCTTGCCCACCGGGGCAATACGCTCACGGATCTGATCTTCTACACTTGCAACAGCGCTTGCCGCCGTCAGACCGAATGCAACCAGTACGGCCGCCAGGACTCTCATCATTTTCACAATGCACCTCTCATCAGAGCATTCCGGAAGCCAGGGGTGTTGACAGACCGGCAGGCTCCCCAATTGTATGTGGGCGCATTATAGCGGGTGGAGCCGGGCAAAAAAACCAACAAACCGCTAAGATAGAGCAGATCCGTTTCCACCAACCGGCCGAGGGCGCAAATGACCGGAAAACCTTCGCAGAACACCCATCCCTGGCGCAAACCATTGCTGGCTGCTGAATTCATCGCCCTGGCCGTCCTCCTGGGCTCCATGGCGCTGCTTGGTCAGACCAGCGACAGCGGCCAGGTTAGCGCTGGCTGGCTACTGGTCCCCGCGGTCGCGAGCCTGGTGGTTTTCCTGTCGTTCCTCGGTCTGATGTATCTGCGATGGATAGCCGCTGCCAGTGAAGGGCAGAGTCCCAGGCAAAAGATACTGTTCGGCCTGCTGGTGCTGACAATGCTTGGGGTCTGGGCCTATGCCATCGCCCAGACCTGGCACAGCCTGCCAGGCTGATTTAGCCTTGACCCCGGCTTAATACGCCGGTCATCTGTAGACACCTATTATGCATGGACTTTTGATTAAGGGATTCCGTATGAAGACCTGGCAACCTTTGTTACTGGCCGCGCTTGTCGGCTCTTCACTTCCACTGCAGGCCACCGCCCAGACTGAACAACCTGCTCCCGACCAACAGCGGACCGGAGAACAGGTTGAGGAGATGGCGGAGCAAATCAGCGAAGAAATGGAACAGTCCGAGCAACAGGCTTCCGACGAACGCGCCATGGAGCAGGAAATCGAGGAGTACGAGGCCAAGGAGCGGCTGATCGGCTCGCTGATCGGAGGCTTCGTGCCCTATCAGCCCACATATATCCTGCCCTATACCTATGTGGATTCACCCAACCAACACCCGTTCAGCCCCCGCACCGGCGAAGCAGATTATGACGCCAACCTGAGGGATGAGGAGGCCAAGTACCAGATCAGCTTCCGGGTACCGCTGCTCAGCGGCGTACTGGATGACCGCACCACCCTCTGGTTCGGCTATACCCAGAAATCCTTCTGGCAGGTGTACAACACCGAGGATTCTGCCCCCTTCCGGGAAACCAACTACGAGCCCGAGATATTCCTCCGGCACCGTCTGGGCTGGGACGTGGGCCCCGGTGAACTGAACTCGGTGTCGGTGGGCTTCAATCACCAGTCCAACGGGCAGTCCGAGCCCCGCTCCCGCAGCTGGAACCGCATCAAGGGCAGCATTTCCTATACCTACAACCGTTGGCTGTTCATGGTGAACCCCTGGTACCGCCTGCCAGAAAAGGACAGCGATAACGACAACCCGGACATTGATGATTACCTGGGCTACGCAGAATACATTGCCGTCTATAAGTGGGATGACGACCACGTCCTGTCTACCAGGCTGATGAACAACATGAGATCCGATGACAACCGGACCTCCATAGAACTGGGTTACAGCTTCCCCATCGGCGAAACCCTCAAGGGCTACGTGCAGTATTACAACGGTTACGGTGAGAGTCTGATTGACTATAACGAACGCATGCACCGCATTGGTATCGGCATCATGCTGAACGACTGGCTATAAATCGGGATTCGTAATCGGGAACAGGGGCGGCTGACCCGCCGCCCCTGTTACTGCGGTCCTTGCGGAATCAGACCCGGTTCAGCCGATCCATTTCCTTCAACAGTTCTTCCGTTTTTTCTTCCATCAGCGCCTGGTCGGCCCGGGACTCCACGTTCAGTCGCACTACCGGCTCTGTGTTGGACATGCGCAGGTTAAAGCGCCAGTCATCAAACTCCACACTCAGGCCATCCACATGGCTGACCGACTTCGCCTTGGGGCCGTAGATTTCCTCGATGGCCTGGATGACCTTCGGCGGGTTGTCGATGGTACGGTTGATCTCGCCGCTGGCCGGGTAGGCCTCGATCCGGGCATCAATCAACGAGGACAGGGACTGGCCGGACTGACAAAGGCGCTCGGCCACCAGCAGCCAGGGGATCATGCCACTGTCGCAATAGGCAAAGTCCCGGAAGTAATGGTGCGCACTCATCTCGCCACCATACACAGCGTCTTCATCCCGCATCCGCTGCTTGATAAAGGCGTGGCCGGTCTTGCTTTCCACCGGCTCGCCGCCGGCAGCCTTCACCAGGTCCAGGGTATTCCAGGTCAGGCGGGGGTCGTGGATCACCTTGCCGCCGCCGGTCTTACGCAGGAACTGGTCCGCCAGCAGGCCGACAATGTAGTAGCCTTCAATGAAACGACCGGTTTCATCAAAGAAGAAACACCGGTCGAAGTCACCATCCCACGCGATGCCCATGGCGGCCTTATGCTCAAGCACCGCGTCTGCGGTGGCTGCACGGTTCTCTGGCAGGATCGGATTGGGCACACCGTTGGGGAAATGACCATCAGGCTCGTGGTGCACCTTGATGAACTCGAAGGGAAGGTGCTGCTGCAGGGCATCGATCACCAGACCGGCCCCGCCGTTACCAGCATTCACCGCGATTTTCAT
Source organism: Marinobacter bryozoorum (assembly GCF_023156245.1). Lineage (GTDB taxonomy): Bacteria > Pseudomonadota > Gammaproteobacteria > Pseudomonadales > Oleiphilaceae > Marinobacter > Marinobacter bryozoorum. Next base: position 8,675 of record NZ_JAKZAH010000027.1, on the reverse strand, counting down.
GGGCTTGAGCGAGCCCGCATCAATGTAACCCAGCAGATGATCCACATAGGAGGCCATGACCTCGAGGGTTTCATATTTGCCCTGCTCCGGGGCGTCTTCAAAAGGTTCCGGTACCCGGTCGCGGATTTCGTTGAGACCATTGTCAGAACTGATGGGTCGTGATTCTGGCCCCACCATCTTCATGCCGTTGTGGTCCCGGGGGTTGTGGCTGGCCGTCACCATGATGCCACCGTCCATGCCGAAGTGGCTGGTGGCGAAGTAGACATGCTCGGTACCGCAAAGCCCGATATCAAACACATCGGCGCCGGCGGCCATCAGCCCGGAACTCAGCGCATCCGCGATCTCAGGGCTGGAGAGGCGGATGTCGTAGCCGACAATGACCTTGCGGGCACCGGTGACTTCCACATAGGCCCGACCGATACGCTCGGCCAGGTTCGGGTTCAGCTGGTCCGGCACACGGCCACGCAGGTCATAGGCTTTAAAGCAGGACAGGTCCATGGCAGGGAATCTCCTGGTTGGTCAGCGGAATCAGGTTTCGGGGCGCCCACAAAGGGATACCCGGTATCAGGCAAAAATCGGGCCCATTCTAGCGACTTGGCGGTGACAACTGCAGGTCAGTGCGGAAAAGTAACTAAAAACCCGGCCTTCACAAGACCGGGTTCATGGGCGGGGCATGCCAGGCGGTTACGCCCGGCTTGAGTGCCACGTGCGGCTTACTCGGCAGCGCCGGACTGCAGCTGGATGTAATTCTGGATGCCCATCTGGCCAATCATCTCCAGCTGGGTTTCGAGCCAGTCAATGTGCTCTTCCTCGCTGTCCAGGATGCTGCGGAACAGTTCCCGGCTGGTGAAGTCCCGCACTTCCTCACAGTAAAGAATGGCTTCCTTGAGGTCAGTATGCGCCGTCATCTCCAGCTTGAGGTCGCACTCGATCATCTCCTGGACGTTCTCACCGATCAGCAGCTTGTTGAGGTCTTGCAGGTTAGGCAGCCCCTCCAGGAACAGGATACGCTCGATCAGCTGGTCGGCATGCTTCATCTCGTCGATGGATTCTTCGTATTCCTTGTCCGCCAGCCTGGTGATGCCCCAGTCCTTGTACATGCGTGAATGCAGGAAGTACTGGTTAATGGCGGTCAGCTCATTGGCCAGCACCTTGTTCAGAAACTGGATAACCTTCTTGTCACCTTTCACGGCCAGGGCCTCCTCTGGATTTCTCAATCTTTCGTACAGACTGACGACCGTCTGACCGGACGCCATTTGTCGATGGAATCGCTGACTTGTCTCAGCAGATTTAACAAGGATAGACGGTAATGCGCCAAGAAAAAATCGCGCAAGAGAATGGTTTACGTTTGACAGAGGTCATTGACAGCGGCGCTGGCCGGGATGATGTCCCGGTCAGGCAGGCTGGGCGAGCAGGTTGGCCAGGGCCAGGTAATCCGAGGAGCGGGACTCGCGGAGGATTTCCCGGGCGGTACAGGCACAGCGGCCGCACTGGCGACCAACACCCAGCTCCTTGCCGAGCTGGCGCATGGAGCTGACACCGTTTTCCGCAGCTTCACGGATTTCACGGTCGGTGACACCAGTACAAAGGCAGACGTACATAGAAGGAAACTCCCGGCCCAATCAAACTTAGTGATAATTATTGTTATTCGCAGGCGTGATTGCAACCCGTTTAATCGCCTTTGTACAAAAAATCACACCACAGCGGGTCCGCAAAATCCGCTACACTAGCCTCCCCAAGGATCAGCCACGGAGCTAACCATGGCCCTCAAAGCCACCGTGTTCAAGGCGACCCTCAACATCGCCGACATGGACCGCCACTACTACGCCGACCACCACATCACCATTGCCCGCCACCCGTCAGAGACCGACGAACGCATGATGGTGCGACTGCTGGCCTTCGCCCTGAACGCCAACGACGCCCTGGAATTCACCCGCGGCCTGAGCACTGACGACGAACCTGACCTCTGGCAGAAGGACCTCACCGGCCACATAGAACACTGGATCGAAACCGGGCTTCCCGATGAGGACCGGATACGCAAGGCCTGCAACCGGGCGGACAAGGTGACTATCTACGGTTATGGTGGCCGGGCGCTACCGGTATGGTGGGACAAGCTGCACAATCGCCTGGAGCGCCACAACAACCTGGCGGTCATCGCCCTGGCACAGGATGATACTGGGGCACTGGCCGGGCTGGCAGACCGCACCATGAACCTGCAGATCAACATCCAGGATGGCGAAGTAACGGTGGGCAACGGCAATACTGTGGTCAGCCTGACGCCGGAGACGCGCCTGTAGCGCCGGTCAGAACCAGATGCCTACGAATTCCCGCGCCCGCCGGGTGACGTGCAGCCCCTGACTCTGGAGAACCGTCACCAGCTCCCGGGACTCCCGGGGATTCAGAAAGTCCGCCAGTGGAATCTCCTCTCCCCGGGAACACAGCCAGACCTGCTCCCGCACCCAGGGGTGTGGCTCGGGATCCAGCAGGATCGTCACCGATGTCCGCGGCCATTGCCACTGCTGTTCACGGCGCAGATGCCCCTTCTCCAGCACCACTTCCGTGGCGCCAAACGTGATCACTTCCTGGCGAGCACACTTGCGGGCGGTATACCACAGGCCTGCACCCACCGCCGTCAGCTCCAGCCCGGCAAAGGGAATCACCAGCCAGACCCCAGCCAGGGTCCAGCCGACTACCACACAGCCCGTTACCACAACCAGTCCAAGCCAGACCCGAACCAGGCCTGGCCAGCTGATGGACCGGTTGGGGGTCAGCCGGTAGCGAATACCGTCGTTGTCTGCCAGTCGCTCGATCATCGGAAAGCCACTCACGCACCAACACCAACTTGCGATTAATCAAGTATAGGCAAAGACCGGCGACATACATCAAAAGAAAAGGTGAGGGAGGGTGGCTTGCCAGTCGCTGAATAATGAGGTGATCTAGCGTGAGTCGATGAGGCCGTTCGGAAAGCTGCGCGCGAACCTGCTTCGAGGAGGAATGGCTAACGCAAAAACAGCAGGAGGCTATATTTGCACCTTCGGCTCGATGGCACCCTCAGGGCACCACGTGGGCACAGACATAAAAAAAAGGACCTGCGTTTTCACGCAAGTCCTTGATAAATATGGCCCGCCCGATAGGATTCGAACCTATGACCTTTGCCTCCGGAGTGCAGCGGAATACTATGGTGGAGGTCGTGCTTAGCGGGGCTAAATCGGCGCAAATCAACCAGATGAATGCGGAAGACCTGTTTCGCTCCAGCCCTTGGGGTGTGGGCTTTTCAACGATTAGCGCCGATTGTGGGCACAGAGTTGTCCGGTGACAGGTGACCCAGATCGGACAATTTGACCGCTGCCCTTGGGCGAGTTTGACGGCCGATTTCAAAAGTAACACGCATTTTTCACTTCACAAAATGTCTGGATCTGAGTGACCGCATCCGGACAGGTATTCTCTATATATGAGCTTACTACCTTAATGTGGCTTGGGGTTATCAAACCCCGGCGGTCTACACACCCTCTGACCTTATTTGGGCTCTAATCCATTTCGCCGCCTGTCCATGCCGAGGTGCCGCCGGTACGCTGTGGCGGGTGCTAGATTATATGGCATCCAGGCTCAGGGTTGTGGATACAGCTCTGTGACCACTATCGGTTTCGAAGCGACCCTCTGAAATTGCCGACCATCAGGGCCAGGCACGCCAATGTCCAAAGCTTACATCCGTGGCCTGGGGCAGCACTTACCCAACGCTGAAGTCACTTTCGACCGGTTCCATATATTCAAGTTGGCGAAACAGGCTTTGGAATGCCGTTCACAAGGCCCAAGTGCGCCACGCCCCCCACCTGAAGCGAACCCAATAGGCCTGGCTGAAGGACATGGCCCGCTGGAGCAAAACGCAGGATGAGGCCGTTTACGACCTGCCCCGCTCCAAACTGAAGACCGCTCGTGCCTGGCGCATCAATGAGGCCCTGCGTGACCTCTTCCAGGCCAACCCTGGTCGTGAACTAGCGAAAGGGTTACTGAAGCGATGGCACTCCTGGACCAGACGCTGTCGGTTGGAACCGATGAAACAACTCGTAGCCCCCCAGCAAGCGGCACTGGGCCGGAGTCCTATAGGGCCCTGAAAGCGTATTGAGTAATGGGTATGTCGAAGCCGTGAGCAGCCTGATCCATAAAGCTTAAGTGCGTTTCGGGTATCGTTCTGAAACGCTATTTTGTTTGGGTAAGCGGATTAAATGGTTGATCTTACCTTTGCATGAGAGTGAGACAGACCGGCATCTCATCGGATTATCTGGTTGATGCTTCACCTACTGCTGGTGCATGTTTCCTTCGCTAATTCCAGCAAGAACCCCACACGCCTCAACTTCCCGGTCATCGTTGCAACTCGCTCTCAGTGAAACGAGTTGTTTCTCAAGCGCTTGCAGAGCGGTTATCTGCGACCGCACATGAGAGATGTGATCATCGAGCAAGGCGTTGACGGCGGTACAAGGCTGATGAGGGTCGTCCTGATAGCTCTGTAGTTCGTGAATCTCAGCCAGTGACAGGCCCAGGATTCTGCAGCGACGGATGAAGGCCAGCCCCTCACCATGCTTCTCGGTATAGACACGGTAACCGTTGTCCTGCCGATCAGGCGGCGGCAACAAGCCCTGCTGTTCATAGAAGCGGATCGTCTGTGTTTCGACCCCTACCAACTGCGCCAACTGACCAATGCGCATCAGCCTCCTCCCCAACGGATTCTTTACTCTATTGACCTTATAGTAGCTTTATAGTTTTAAATGGTACCACAACATTGTTCAAGTGGAGTCGTATCATGAGCAAATCCTGTGGTGGCGCCTGTGGCGGTGATGCAACGTCCGCAGCGGATACCGATATACAGGCCTCCTCCGAGGCGCCAGGGAGATGGGTCAGTGTTTATGCCGTGCCGAAGATGGACTGTCCATCAGAAGAACGAATGATTCGCCTAGCCCTGAACGGCTTTGAGGAGATTCGGGCGCTGTCCTTCGACTTGTCGAACCGCCGGCTGAAGGTCGTGCATGACGGCGAGGTCGAGCCCGTCACCTCGAAACTGAAGACCTTGGGGCTAGGCGCCTCGCTTCAGGAAACCGTCGCTGCAAATCCGGAGACCATCAAGGTCGCCGAGTTTTCGGCAGCTTCTGCTAAGCAAGAATCCGGGACCCTGCGCTGGTTGCTCGGCATCAATGCACTTCTGTTCGTGGTGGAAATGACTGCCGGTCTGATCGCCCAGTCCACCGGCCTGATTGGAGAATCCCTGGACAATTTTGCCGATGCGGCGGTGTACGGGCTTGCCCTTTATGCGGTTGGACATAGCGTGAAAATGCAGGTACGTGCCGCGCATCTTGCTGGTGTACTGCAACTGATCTTGGCTGTGGGCGTGCTCGTAGAGGTGGTGAGACGCTTTGTATTCGGTAGTGAGCCTGAATCGCTGGTGATGATGGCTATCGCATTCGTCGCATTGATTGCCAATACCAGTTGTCTGCTGCTCATATCCAAACATCGGGAAGGCGGGGCGCACATGAAGGCAAGCTGGATATTCTCGGCCAACGACGTGGTGATCAACCTGGGGGTCATCACCGCCGGCGCCCTGGTCGCGTGGACCGGTTCCAATTATCCGGATCTGATTATCGGCACCATCGCGGGGGGCATTGTACTTAACGGTGCCAGACGCATTTTGGCGTTGAAGGGTTAAATAATGCTCATTATTGGCAAAAAGCTCTCGCCGTATGCCCTATTGTCCATATCGGGCCTGCTGGCAGCGTCTGATCAGGCTGTAAAGTGGCTGGTGCAGCAATCAATGGCCTATGGCGAGTATGTTTCGGTGACCCCGTTCTTTAACTGGGTGCACCTATGGAACACCGGTGCCGCATTCAGTCTTTTTGCGAATGGTGGAGGCTGGCAGCGCTACTTTTTTATCGGAATCGCGGTAGTGGTCTCGATTTTTCTGATCAAGCTGATCCTTGAAAATCGTCATAAAGGAGAAGCCATCGCTTACAGTCTTATCCTCGGTGGCGCCATGGGCAACCTGATTGACCGGGTCTTTCGCGGCTATGTTGTGGATTCCTTTGATTTCTATTGGCGAGACTGGCATTGGCCGGCCTTCAACCTGGCTGATATTGCAATTGTCCTCGGTGCCTTACTTTTCGTTTCCAGCAGCTTGTTGGGTAAAAAAGCAAACACCAATGCCGAGCCGGATGGATCTGACTGACACCTACGCCTATACAACACCATGACCGAACTTCCCGACAACATCCTTCACCTGCCGCAATACCAAGTACTGGGCTGCAAATCAACCGACGACGAAATGCACTTCCAGGTGGACGTGCCCGATCCCATCGCCTGCGAGGAATGCGGCGTGCAGGGTGAGTTCGTACGGTTCGGCAAGCGTGACGTTCCCTATCGTGATCTGCCCATCCACGGCAAGCGGGTCACTCTCTGGGTGGTCCGCCGCCGATACACCTGCCGGGCCTGCAAGACAACATTCAGGCCCCAGCTACCGGAGATGGTGGACGGATTCCGTATGACACTGCGGCTGCATGAGTACGTGGAGAAGGAATCCTTCAACCACCCCTACACCTTTGTGGCGGCACAGACCGGCCTGGACGAGAAGACGGTGCGCGACATCTTCAACGCCCGCGCCGAGTTCCTGGGGCGCTGGCACCGCTTCGAGACGCCCCGCATCCTGGGCATTGACGAGCTATACCTGAACAAGCGCTACCGCTGCATTCTGACCAACATTGAGGAGCGAACCCTGCTCGACCTGCTGGCCACCCGCCGCCAGGACGTGGTGACCAACTACCTGATGAAGCTGAAAGACCGGCAGAAGGTCGAGATCGTCAGCATGGACATGTGGAACCCCTACCGGGCAGCGGTCAAGGCTGTGCTGCCCCAGGCCCGTATCGTGGTCGATAAGTTCCATGTGGTGCGCATGGCCAACGATGCCCTAGAGAGAGTGCGCAAGGGCCTCAGAAAGGAGCTGAAACCGTCCCAGAGCCGGACTCTCAAGGGAGACCGGAAAATCCTGCTGAAACGCGCTCACGAAGTCTCAGACCGGGAGCGCCTCATCATGGAGACCTGGACAGGCGCGTTCCCGCAACTGCTGGCCGCCTACGAGCACAAGGAGCGCTTCTACGGCATCTGGGACGCCACCACACGGCTCCAGGCAGAAGCCGCCCTGGACGAATCCCGAAGGGCCAAAAGGAAGTCTGGAGCGATCTGGTCAGGGCAGTGGGAAACTGGCGCGAAGAGACCATGACCTACTTCGAGACGGACATGCCCGTCACCAACGCTTACACGGAGTCCATCAACCGACTGGCCAAGGACAAGAACCGTGAAGGGCGCGGTTACTCCTTCGAGGTGATGCGGGCACGAATGCTCTACACCACGAAGCACAAGAAGAAGGCACCGACTGCGAAGGTCTCTCCTTTCTACAAGAAAACCATCGGTTACGGACTGCCGGACTTCGCAGAGGAACTCAACTACGGAGTCGATCTATCAACCATCTGAGGGTGGTATCAGATTGATGGGGTGAAGGTGCCCCATCAACCATTAAATCCGTATACCCTTTAAACATCGATAATCTCGTGATTTCTTGCGTCCAGCTCTAACGGTGCCTTCTCGTAACCGACCTCGGCTATTTGCTGAAGGTAGTCGTTCAGGAATGCGGCGACGGATCCGTAGTGTTCGTATTGTTGAACGTGACGGAGTTCGTGGGAGAGCAACCGGATGTTGCCATGGCCCTGACGAATCAATACGGAATGCCCAAAGGTGATTCCAGCTATGTTAGGGCCTAGAAGGCCCGTATGAACGGCCACGTCGCGTAGCAGCTGCTCATGCGGAAGAGGTAAATCATTGACGAATGCGATCCGAATCAGCTCTGGCTGTTTAACTCCCATCTTTAGAGCTATCTTCGTGGCTAGTCCGTTTAGCGGTTCGCCGTATACCGCGATTTGATCTGCTTGCGATTCAGCCCACTCGATGGCCTGTGGTCGCAGCTGGGGTAATAATTGTTTTAGATTCATGGTCACATCCGGGTTGATGATTCTCTGGAACCCGCCGGCTTTCCATACGTAATACTCAAAAAAATCCGGATTAGCTGGGTGCACCTATACAGCGAACTGAAACAATCCTCGATCTCACGATGGCGGATCAATCAACTGACCGAGTGTGCGCATTGGCAAATACAAAGACTGGAAGTCTCCAAACGGTCGCCCCATTGCCTGGAAGCCGTACCGCTTGAAGAAACGGTCGCTTTCCTGGGTCAGCGGATCTGTGACAACCGCTATGCCCATACCGCTGTACTGCACAATCCGGTAGGCCTCTTCCAAGGCCTCTAGCAGGATCGTTTCCCCAAGCCGGTACTCGGACCCGTGCAGCTTTCTATCAACGCCCAGCCAGGCCAGCTTGATCACCGGGATGGGATAGGCGGGGTACCGACTGCGGGTCTCCTGGTCTGGCAACTCATCCCTCACCACCGTTGCACTGGTCAGGGTGAAATACCCCAGCACCGGTGCCGGCAACACGGGGGGCTCGTCATTCACCAGCACCCAGGTCCGATTAATCTTTCGATCCATCTGATTGCGGGCTTCGCGTCGGAGGAACTCATTGACGCGCTCCAGCCCACAATCAAACGATTTCCTGTCGTGGGACTTCTTATCTAATGGTTCTAACCT
>NZ_JAKZAH010000026.1 GCF_023156245.1 Marinobacter bryozoorum | reverse complement strand
TTCCCATCAGATTCTCCGGTGATGAAGAATTTTTACGCATTATGCCAGAAGGTGTCTCCTGCCGCGCAGACTCCTAGATGATAAATTCCTGCCAGTTGCTGTCCCCAGAAATAACTTTAGCCTTGACGGGTTTCGATTTCTGAAACTGATTTTTTAATCTGTGCCATCATATCACTTGGGAGCTCAGTGATATTCAACGACCCAATATCATGCAGCATATTGTTAGCTGCCTGTAGTGGGGCGTCTAAGGATAATTTCTGAAACAATAATCCTTCCTTCTTATCTATCTCTACACAACGGCTTATGAAAAAATAAAGATAATTAACAGAAGCCGATTCGGGGCTCTCACCATTATTAAAAAATATACGGCATAATACAAGAATCAAAAAGTAGTCAACGACATGAGAGTATTCCTTGATTTCTGGGAATTTAAAGTTCTCGATAGAATGGTGCATGCAGTTTATTAATCTCTGATAAACCTCTAAGTAATACGACCTAAAAGGTGATGGAAATTGGTTCACAAGCTGTGACGCTGTTTTGTCAGAAAGCTCTTTACCGAAGCTATTGATTCCCAGTAGTGCCTGATAATAACTCACGCCTATGCTGTGGCTTGATTCAAAGAAACGCCACTTGTTTTCGTTCAGATTGATGGAGACTTTGATTCTAGCAGGGTCGCGTGATTTAAAACCTTTTCTCTCTTTGCCAGATTCTTTTTGAGTGGGTTTTGAAGCTATTGGCGTTTCTGGGATAAATGTGTCAGATGTCAGCTGAGACTCATTGCCCAGATCCTCAAATTTGAAGACGTTATCTAGGAAAGGCACTTTTTCTTCGGCATTACTGATTACAAAATTAGCGAATGCGGGGTTGTGTGCGGATATTAACTCGTTTTCTTTTACAAGAATTGCCCAGATAGCGTATTCGACAGGGGTTTTAATATATTTTCCGGATCTTAGGTCCCTGAAGTACGCAAGATACGCTTGATTAACTATTGAGAAGCGTAGTTCGTTCTCATTCATGGCGTGGAGGAATCCACCAGAATCGGGAGAGGAGGGGTCGATGGACGCAACCTTTGCTCTGCCTTGATTCAGAATCTGTCCGAGATTTTTTTTGTAAGTATGGACAAATGGGTTAGCGTATTCATCTTTCATGCCCCATTCGTTAACCAGGTAATCTCTGATTTCGCGGGCTTCCAGGCTATAATCCTTTAGAAAATCAAATAAACCCATGATACGGTCCCTGCTACTACCAAAGATCTATGTCATTGACTTGTCGGCATACTGGTAAACGTACCCAAGTTTAGGGCACCCTGCAATAGAGAACAGAGGTGGGAGCTGAATGTCGAACATTGAACACAGAACCAAGCTCGGGTTGCCAGGCGGTCAAATGAACACGATTGGTTAACCCCGGTTGCGGTGGTAGTGGCTCTAACGATGTAGGATCATATAGCTGATGGACTCTGAGTTCGGTGCTGAGTGGCGTCCATGCAGACGGAACGTATTCCGCCGTTTAAAAGTACCATTCCGGTTGCCCGTTACAAAAAAACACCAAAAATGCAGGGTCGCTCAGCTTGTATGGGGAGTTGTATGACGAACCGGGTTTTTGTCTTTAATTGATTGATTAATAACTATAGTTAGATTCCCTTCACCCGCTCCAGAATTTCAGGCCACTCATCCAGCGGGTCCCGGGCCTGGCTGGCCTGTTGCCTTTGTCCGCCCCGGCTGGATTCAGTGCAGTTTCAGCCTCGGCTGCATGGCCCTGCTGACCCGGTCCATGGCCCAGATGATGGCAGTACGTACGGGCCCGTGCAGGGCGTTCTGGTGCATTCGGTACAGGGATGCATAGAACAGCCGGGCCACCTTGCCTTCCACATACATGGATCGTCCGGAGAGATTGCCCATCAGGTTGCCCACCGTGGTGTATCGGCTGAAGTTAATCAGCGAGCCATGGTCGTGGTACACGAATGGCACCGGTTCGCCGCCTTCAATCCGATGACGCAGTGTCTTGAACAGCGTATCCGCCTGCTGGTGCGCGGCCTGGGCCCGTGGTGGAACCGGGCGGTCGGAGCCGGGCTGTGGACAGGCGGCGCAGTCGCCGAAGGCAAAGATGTCCGGGTCGGTTACGGACTGCAGGGTCTGTTTGACCACCACCTGATTGCCCCGGTTGGTTTCCAGGTCCAGCTTCCCTATCCATTCCGGTGCCTTGATACCCGCCGCCCAGATGGTCATCTGTGACGGTATCTCGGTGCCATCCTTCATCACGATGTCATGCTCCCGGACTTCCGCCACGGGCTGACCGGTCAGTACCTGCACGTTCTGTCGTTCCAGCTCGCGGGTGGCGGCCAGTGACAGGCGGGCGGGCAGCGCGGGCAGGATGCGGTCCGCAGCCTCGATGACCGAGATCCGGATATCCTCGGGCGCCAGGTGATTCATGCCGTAGACCGGCAGCTCCCGGGAGGCCAGTCTCAGCTCTGCCGCCAGCTCCACGCCGGTGGCACCGGCGCCGATAATGGTGATGGGCAACTGGTGGTCCAGCCCTTCGCGGGCATTGTGGTTCTTGCGCAGGAAGGCGTTGAGCATCAGGTTATGGAATCGCCGGGCCTGGGGCAGGCTGTCCAGGAACAGGCAGTGGTCCTGGGCGCCGGGGGTGCCAAAATCATTGGCGGTGCTGCCCACGGAGATGACCAGGGTGTCGTAATGAATGTCCCGCTCCGGCACCACCTCGTTGCCGTCATTGTCCAGGAAGGGTGCAATGACAATCCGGTGATTCTGGCGGTCGAGGCCGGTCATGCGGCCGAGCTGGAACTCGTAGTGGTGCTTGCGGGCGTGGGCGCGGTAGTTGATCTCGTTGGCATTGGCGTCCAGGGAGCCGGAGGCCACTTCGTGCAGCAGGGGCTTCCAGACATGGGTCAGGCCGGCGTCCACCAGGGTAATGCGGGCCTTGCCCTTGCGCCCCAGCTTGTTGCCCAGGCGGGTGACCAGTTCCAGGCCGCCGGCGCCGCCGCCGACAACGACGATATGATGAGGTTCGCTCATTGACTGCTTTCCTGTAAGTAAAGACAGGCAGGGGTCCTGAGTTGGTCAGGGCCACTGGCTCTCTTCACTGATATCTGGGGAAGCCGCCGGTACCCTCGAACTTCCGGCCATGGGTGGCAGGTCGAGGGTCCGGCTGTTGTTATTCGGGTATCAGGGCAGGTCTGTTACCGCGCCGTTGGACGCCGAGCTGACGGTCCTGGCGTATTTCGCCAGCACGCCGCGGGTAAACCGGGGGGCCGGCGCCTGCCAGTTCTGGCGGCGACGCTGCAGCTCTGCATCGGTGACGTCCAGCTCGATGGTGTTGTTCACTGCGTCGATGGTGATTGTATCACCGTTCTCAACCAGCGCGATGGGTCCGCCTTCGGCGGCTTCCGGGGTGATATGGCCCACCACGAAGCCGTGGCTGCCGCCGGAGAAACGGCCATCGGTGATCAGCGCCACATCGCTGCCCAGGCCCTTGCCCATGATGGCGGAGGTGGGGGTCAGCATTTCCCGCATGCCGGGGCCACCCTTCGGGCCCTCGTAACGGATCACCAACACGTCGCCAGCCACCACGGTACCATCCATGATGCGCTCCTGGGCTTCTTCCTCGGAATGGAACACCCGTGCCTTGCCAGTAAAGTGGGTGCCTTCCTTGCCGGTGATCTTGGCCACGGCGCCGGTGGGTGACAGGTTGCCGTAGAGAATCCGCAGGTGGCTGTCTGCCTTGATGGGGTTGTCGAAGGCGTGAATGATGTCCTGGCCTTCGGGGTAGGCTTCCACCTCCGCCAGGTTTTCCGCCAGGGTCTTGCCGGTGACGGTCAGGCAGTCGCCATGGAGCAGGCTCCGGTCCAGCAGCATCTTCATCAGCGGCTGGATGCCGCCAATGGCCACCAGTTCTGACATCATGTAGTGCCCGGACGGCCGCAGGTCCGCCAGTACCGGTACCTTCTTCCCGATCTGCACGAAATCATCCAGGCTCAGCTCCACGCCCATGGTGCTGGCCATGCCCAGCAGGTGTAGCACGGCGTTGGTGGAGCCACCCAGGGCAATGACCACGGTGATAGCGTTCTCGAAGGCCTTGCGGGTCATGATGTCGGAGGGCTTGATGTCCTCGTCCAGCAGTTTCAGCACTGCGGCGCCGGCGGCTTCGCAGTCCGCCAGCTTGGTGTCGGATACCGCGTTCTGGGCGGAACTGCCCGGCAGGCTCATGCCCATGGCCTCGATGGCCGACGCCATGGTGTTGGCGGTGTACATGCCACCGCAGGAGCCAGGGCCGGGAATGGCGGTCTCCTCGATCTGCTTCACTTCGATCAGGTCCATGTTGCCCTGGGCGTGGGCGCCAACCGCCTCGAACACGGAGATGATATCGGTGTGGTTCTCGCCGGGCTGGATGGTGCCACCGTAGACGAACACCGAAGGCCGGTTCAGGCGCGCCAGGCCCATGACGCAACCGGGCATGTTCTTGTCGCAGCCGCCGATGGCCACCAGGCCATCAAAGCCCTCGCAGCCGGCCACGGTTTCAATGGAGTCGGCGATGACTTCCCTGGACACCAGGGAATACTTCATGCCCTCGGTACCGTTGGCAATGCCGTCAGAAACCGTGATGGTATTGAAAATCAGGCTCTTGCCGCCGGCCTGGTCGGCGCCCCTGGCCGCTTCCCGCGCCAGGCCGTCAATATGCATGTTGCAGGGGGTCAGGTTGCTCCAGGTGGAGGCAACACCCACCTGTGGCTTGCGGAAATCCTCGTCGGTGAACCCCACAGCCCGGAGCATGGCACGGCTGGCGGATTTACCCAGGCCGTCGACCACTGGGGCGGAATGGCGACGTCGCTTGTCGTCGGTCATGGTCTCTCTCTCCTGAAACGTTGTGTTCCAAGAGGTTAGTGCGTGGTGGGGTGCTGCGTAAAGGCGCCCAGGGCGGTAATGATGTCTTCGGTCAGGTTTTTTACGCTGTCTGTGTCGATGTCCCGCTGGGCCAGCGAGCGCAACCCCATGATCTGGGACTGTACCAGGCGGGCGAGCCGGCGGCTTTCTACGCCCGGTTTCAGTTCACCCTGCTCCCGTGCCCGTTCGAACAGCTCGGCCAGGTAATCTTCGACTTCCCGGAGGCGTCGGTTAACGAGGTCCCGAAGTTCCGGCTGGTCGGAAGTGACTTCCAGGAGGGTCTTCACGACCAGGCAGGCCCTTGCGGGAGAATCCGGAGCGGTAATCTGCTCCGTGAGGGATCTCAGGTAAGTGAAGATCCCCTCCATGATAGTTGGCGACTCTTCCAGTGCTCTGCCCATGGAGTTGGACATACGCCCTGTATACACCGCCAACGCTTCCCGGAACAGACCGTCCTTGTTGCCAAAGGTGGCATACAAACTGCCGGGCCGCATATCCAGCGCCTGTTCGATCTGTTTCATCGATGCACCGCCGTAGCCCCGTTCCCAGAACAGTCTGACGGCATCCTCCAGGGCTTTTTCCCGGTCATACTTGGCGATTCTTGGCATGGAACAACATCCGCCGGTCAGAATTTGTGCGATTATAACTTGAATGGTCACTCAAATACAGCTAGGGTGAGGTTGAATTTGAGCAATCATTCAAAAACGGAGGTTCCTATGACTGACTTTGCCTTGCACGATGTCGACTCTGCCCCCGAACGCGCCAAGCCCCTGCTGGAAGGTTCCAAAAAGAACATGGGCATGATTCCCAGCCTGCACGCCGTCATGGCAGAAGCACCTGGCCTGCTTGAGGGCTACCAGACCCTCCACGGCCTGTTCACCAACACCAGCTTCAACGCCAACGAACAGACCGTGGTCTGGCAGACGATCAACGTGGAGAACGAGTGCCACTATTGCGTACCCGCCCACACCGGCATCGCCAACATGATGAAAGTGCCGGAAGAGATTACCGAAGCCCTGCGCAACGAAACGCCACTGCCGGACGACAAGCTGGAAGCGCTGCGTGACTTCACCCTGGCGGTGGTCCGTAAGCGCGGTAAAGTCACAAAAGACGCTCTGCAGGCTTTCTACGATGCCGGGTATGAGCAACAGCAGGTGCTGGAAGTGGTCCTCGGCGTGGCCCAGAAAACCATGAGTAACTACGTGAACCACATCGCCGAGACGCCGATCGATGAGCCGTTCAAAAAGTTTGAGTGGACCAGGAAAAAGAGCTGAGGGAAGGCAGTAGTTGGTACCCGGGTAATACAACACCGCTGGGCTTTTGGGTCATTTGAAGCCCGATGACCCGGAGCCCCGATCTGGACAAGTCCGCCACGCAACTGCTAAAACCGGGGAGTATTTGTAATAGCCAACAGGAGCAAACCATGAAGGTTCAGTTTAACGGTATTACCGAGGGCCAGCCGGTCCCGGAGAAGTTTGCGTTTGGTGTGTACAGCGAAGAAGACCACATGAGTTTTGGTCCCAATCGCAATCCGGAAGTTACCTGGCAGGACGCCCCTGAAGGTACAAAGAGCTTTGCCGTGGTGATGTTTGATTCCGACGTGCCCAGCGTGGCAGACGACGTCAACCAGGAAGGCAAGGCGGTCTCGAAAGACATTCCCCGGGTGGACTTCTTCCACTGGTTGCTGGTGGATGTTCCCGCTACCACCAGCTGTATTCCCGAAGGCGAGGACAGTGACGGCGTCAGCCCCAAGGGCAAGCAGCCGGGCCCTGGTCCCATTGGCATCCGCGGGGTCAATAACTTCACCCAGTTTCTGGCCGGTAACCCGGACATGGCTGGCACCTACGGTGGCTATGATGGCCCCTGCCCGCCCTGGAACGACGAACTGGTGCACCACTATCACTACGAAGTCTATGCGCTGGATGTGGAAACCCTGGGCCTGGACGGTGAGTTCGATGGGGAGGCTGTTCGCAAGGCGATGGAAGGGCACGTACTGGCGAGCGAGCGGGTTACGGCTACTTACACGCTGAATCCGGATCTTCGCTGATTTCCCACCCCTTACTAGAAAACCTTCGCCCTCCCTGCCTTTGTGAAACCTCTGTGTTCCAAAACGACGGGGAGGGGGAACTTGCTGGGTGACGGTATATACCGTCTTCTACTGGTGCTGAGGCCAGCCATGGTCAAAGCCAATAACAAAGAGTCCTGCCGATGTTCAGCTGGATTGCCAGATCCCTCGCCAGCTACCTTTCGAAGTCCGTTGTCGATTTTTCCGTCAGAACCTCAACCTGGGAGGCGCTGGTGGCTACTGTACAGCCAGGTGATGTGCTGCTGGTGGAAGGTGATACCCGGGTCAGTGTGGCGATCAAGTACCTGACCCAGTCCACCTGGTCGCATGCCGCACTGTATCTGGGAGATTCGGCAGGACTGGGCCACAACGAAAATGGTGAGCCCAATACCCTGGTGGAAGCGGACCTTGAAGCCGGGATCAGGGCAATTCCGCTGTCTTTCTATCGACACAGCCATACCCGCATCTGTCGTCCGGTTGGTCTGGGGCTCGATGATATCGAGGCTTTGATAAGGTATTCCCGTGAACGCCTTGGTCACCAGTATGACCTGAAGAATATTGTCGACCTGGCCCGCTACCTTTTGCCCACACCACCGGTGCCCGTCCGGTACCGGCGGAGAATGCTGGCCCTGGGTAGTGGTGACCCTACCCGGGCGATCTGTTCATCTTTTATCGCCGAGGGGTTCCAGCGTATCCACTACCCCATCTTGCCGGAGGTGACCGCCCTGCCTTCTGATGACCCGCGGTGCCGGGAGTGTGAGCAGGAGTTTTACCGGATCCGGCACCATTCCCTTTTTGTGCCAAGAGACTTCGATGCCTCGCCCTATTTCGAGATCGTAAAGCCGACCATTGAGCAGGGGTTCGATTACCGGGCCCTGGCCTGGATGCCATCTTCCGGTAAGGGCGCTGCTGTTGAGCTGTGAAAAGAACGGTCTGGGAGTCCTATGACACCTGAAGACAAGGTCCCGCCCGGGCGGCTATGACTTACCTGCTCCCATAGCCGCGGATGCCGGCGCTGCTTGCCTGTTCATGCGTAGCCAGACCGTCGCCAGAATTACCAGTGCTATGGGGGCCAGCATCATGAGGTTGAGTGTTTCCCAGCCCAGGTGGTGCAACAGGGAGCCGGACATTAGTGAGCCAATGGCCACCAGTACGAAGATAGCCAGGTCGTTGACTCCCTGTACCTTGCCTCGCTCGGCCTCTGAGTGGACGGTCGAAAGCAGTGTGCTGCCACCGATAAACAGAAAGTTCCAGCCAACACCCAGCAACACCAGTGCGAACCAGAAGTGGGCCAGGCTTGTGCCCAGCGTAGCGATGAACACGGTACCTGCCAGAAGCAGGCAGCCGGTGAGCAGGATGCGACCCACCCCGAACCGGGCAATCAGGCCGCCTGTGAAGAACGAGGGCACATACATGCCCAGTACGTGCCACTGCATGATCGTGGCCACCTGTGCCATATCAAAGCCGCGACCGCGCATGGCCAGCGGCGTGGCTGTCATCACCAGGATCATGACGGCGTAGCCCACGGCACCCGCGACCACCGCCACCTGAAACCGTGGTTGCACTGCGATGGCCGACATGGGACGAGTGGCTTCCCCTGGTTGGGGTTCGCCCGTAGGGGGAACCTTCAGCTGACTCAGCAAACCCATGGCGAGAAGAGCCAGGATGGCGATGATCAGGTAGGGGCCACCGGAGGGTACGGCTTCGATGAGGCCGGTCGCCATGCTGGCGTTCCAGGGGCCCAGAAAGGCGGCGGCCACACCGCCGGCCAGCACAAAGGAAATGGCCCGGCTACGGAAGGCCGGGCTGGCAACGTCCACCGCCGCGAAGCGGTAGTACATGGCAAAGCCCTGATAAAGACCCAGCAGAACGCTGCCGAGGCAGAACAGCCAGAAGGACTCCAGGGCAATGGCGATCAAGCTCAACAAGCCACCGGCAGCGCCGCCGACGCTGGTGCCGGTCATGAACCCGCGACGACGGCCGACGCGCTTCATGAACAGGGAGGCTGGCAGCGTGGACACCACCGTGCCCAGCATCATAATGGCGATGGGCAGCGTTGCCAGCCCGGGGTCGGGACTCAATTGCTGCCCCACCACCCCACTGAGTGTCATCACTGTGATCGCTGCCACCATGAACAGGGTCTGGCTGATTACCAGAATGGCGACATTGCGTTTTTCCAGATGGTAGGGGTCCATCGTGATCTGTTCCTCAGTTCGTACGGTCTGTGCTGTTCGTAAGCGCGGCACCCTGGCTCAAGGGAAGGACATTGGCCGAGGGGCAGCGGGACACCGCCATTCCTTTCGCTGACAATCTCGAAATGAGAAATTGTAGCCCTTTTGCGAGCGTCCTGGCTTTGTTGACCAGCGATGCAATACTGAGAGTCCGGGACCCTGGTGGCCAGGCAGGCCCCGGGAAGTTTTCTTGTAGAGAGTTCGGAGCCCACCATGACTCACAATTCAGAGAACTATTATCGTGTTGTTAATGCCCTTGCCGGGGGCTGGGTTGCCGATGCGGCGAGTCTGGGGCTGCACTGGCTGTATGACAGCGACCGCATTTGGAAGGTTGGTGGCGAACGCCCCGAGTTCCTGCCTCCGAAGCTTGACTATTTCCGTGGTGGCTTTGGTTATTTCGCCCATGAAGGGAAAAAGGCCGGCGATATCAGCCACTATGGTGCCGCGACTGGCGTGCTTACCGATAGCCTGCTGGCCTGTGAAGGGCACCTGGATATTCGTGACTATCAGCGTCGGTTCCGGGCTTTCTTCGGCCCGGGCGGCCAGTGGCAGGGTTATATCGACAACCCTACCCGTGTAACGCTGAGTAATCTGGATACCATTGAGCGGAAAGCAATTGACCAGGCCCGGGCCACCACGCCTGCCAGTCTTACGGATCAGCAAAAACGTATACTGGTCCAGAAAGTGCTGCCCTACACGAGTCGTCTCAGTGGCGAACAGTTGGCAGGGCCGGTCCGAAAGGCCATTGACCTGACCTATCACGAGCCCGAGGTCCAGGAAGCAGGCGTCCACCTGGCCCAGATCATTGACCGTTACCTGTTGCCGGAAAGTGGTGCCGATGACATGCAGTTGCCGGCTGTCTCCAAGCTGCCACCGCTGGTGGCCTGTTATTGCGGTCATGATGACCTTCTGGAGAAGACAGAAGCGGCTGTGCGGGTGACCAACCATAACGATGAGGCCGTTGCCTGGGCAAGATGTGCAGCAAGACTCCTTGAGGGTATTTTCCAGGGTAAGCCGATGTCAGCAGCACTGGATGCAGCGGCCTTTGAAGCCCCGCACCAGGATACTCTCGCGACGGCACGCTCCGGTGACCGGCTGGACCCCACAGGTGCAGGTGGCACCTTTGGCCGCACCTGCTACCTGAATGAGGCGATGCCGGTGATCTTCCATATCCTGTCGCACGCCGGCAGTTTTACCGAGGCCGTGCGAGCTAACATTCACTGTGGCGGTGACTCCTGCGGCCGGGCGTGGATCATTGGTCCAGCGATGGCGGCGATACACGGCGTTGGCGGGGAGCGGGGAATCCCGCTGAGCTGGCTGGCCCGGGTTACCCACGCCCCTGCTATCCTTGCGGATATTGAAGCGCTGACGTCCCTGTCCTGAAAGCGATTACTCCCGGGTTGACGGGCAGGGAGCCCCACAGGGCGCGCAGGCGGATTCGTCCCGCTGGCTCAGGGCGGTCTGTACATTGCCCTGCCCGGAATTGAAGGCAAAGGTGGGGCTGCGCAGGTGGTCCGCGAGGATCAGCGCCAGGATGATGCCCAGCGCGACCAGGATACGGGTAGGATTGTAGGCGCGTTCCATCATTCAGTTCCCCCGTATCAGTTTGGCAGCCGGAACCAGGGCCGCAGGCGGATGCCAATCAGCGAGCCGGCAAAGGCGCAGGCGAACCAGATCCAGGCGTGCAGGCTGGCAGAGGCAATGCCGGAGAACAGGGCGCCGATATTGCAGCCGAAGCCCAGCCGGGCGCCGTAGCCCAGCAACAGGCCGCCCACTACCGCCGCCAGGAACTGGCGACCTTCCGGCCGGTTGCGGCTGGCTTCGTTGAACCGGTTGGCCAGGCCGGCTGCCAGCATGGCGCCCAGCAGCAGACCGATGTTCATCACCGAGGGGATGTTGGTGAGTACCGAGTCTTTCAGCGCCATGGCCGGGTAATCCCAGGTCCAGAACTCAAACTGGGACATGTTCACACCAACCACTTCCAGGGCCTTGGCCCCCCACACGTTGAAGGCAAAGGTGACACTCCACGGGGCGCCACCAATGGCGAGGGTCAGGGCGTTACCGGCTGCCAGGATCAGGATGGCCCAGGTGAATGGCCAGCGGC
Source organism: Marinobacter bryozoorum (assembly GCF_023156245.1). Lineage (GTDB taxonomy): Bacteria > Pseudomonadota > Gammaproteobacteria > Pseudomonadales > Oleiphilaceae > Marinobacter > Marinobacter bryozoorum. Next base: position 40,452 of record NZ_JAKZAH010000026.1, on the reverse strand, counting down.
CTGTGATCAGGGTCCGCAGGGGCCCATGGGATTGTCCCTTCCAGAGCAACTCATCACGCTCCACCGAACCATGGGCCTTGCGCTCAATGCGGCTGACCCACCAGGCGATCAGCCCCAGCCCGATAAACTGCACCAGGATGGCGCCGCTGACCCCGAAGGTATTAACGAGGGGCACCGGATCAAAGCCGGGTTGGTCCAGCCACCAGGGCAGGTTAATGGAACCCAGTACCGCGCCGGCGATAAAGAAGATCAGCGTCACGACCATGCGGATGTTGCCGGCACCCACCGTAAACAGGGTGCCGGAGCCACAGCCACCGCCCAGCTGCATGCCAATACCAAACAGGAAGGAACCGACCACCAGCGATGTGCCAACTGGTGCGATGTTGCCGATCAGCCCGGGCTGGCCGCTGTTGAGCATTGGCACCATGATCAGGGACGACAGGGCGAACAACAGCAGCTGGGCACGCATGCCGGCTCCGCGCTTTTTTACCACCAGGTTGCGCCAGCCGGCAGTAAAGCCAAAGGCCCCGTGGAACAGGGCCATGCCCAGCACCGTACCAATGGCAAACAGGGCCACCATAAACGGTGCGGTTTCCAGCCAGATCAGCAGGCCAAGAAGGGCAAAGCCGGCGAGGGCCGTGGTGACAATAAAACGGTCAATCTGCCAGCCTGGCTGAATGCCAGGCTGCAGAACAGCAGAATTCGACATGGGTGTTTACTCAGTTGAACAGATCAAGAAGCTTGCCCAGGCCCTTCTTGGCAACCTGTATGGGCCGGTCGCTGTCCTGGGACCACTCGGCCATGGAGCCATCGTACATGGCCACTTCCTCGAAGCCGGCCAGCTCGCTCAGCACAAACCAGTCGGTGGCGGCCCAGTGGCCGGTGTTGCAGAAGGCAATGGTACGGGCCTGCGGATCCAGTTCGGCCAGGTTGACCTGCTCGGATACCACGGCTTCGTCCAGGTAGAACACCTGGTCCTGCTCGTCGATGAAAGACTGGTGGGGCAGGTTAAGGGCGCCGGGAATGGTGCCGGGGGCCCTGGCGGCCGGCGACTGGTTTTCACCCCGGAAGTAGTCTTCCGGGCGGGCATCCACCAGCTGGGCCTGGCTGTCACGGGCCGCCTGTACCTCTTCCAGGGTGGCGAGCAATTCATCCTGCCGTTCGGCAGTGAACTGTGTGACATCACGGCGTTCGCCCTGGCCCTCGGCGATGTCCTGGCCCGCGGCCTTCCAGCCGGCAAAGCCGCCGTTGAGGATGGCGACATCATCATGGCCCAGTACCTTGAAGGTCCAGTAGACCCGGGCTGCACTGCCGAAGTCGGTGGGCCCGGTGCCTGCGGGCGCTACCACTACGGTATCGTCATTGCCGATACCCAGGCTGCTGATCAGACGCTCCAGGGAACGGACCGGTGGCAGAACGCCGGTAACGCCGTCCCGGTTCTCACGCCAGCCATCGCCGGTGTAGCTGCTGTAAACGGCGCCCGGGATGTGGCCCTGCTCGAAGGTGCTGCGGTCGCCGCCGTTATCAATGCCTGAGCGGACGTCCAGCACCACCAGGTCCTCACGCTCCAGATTGGCAGCCAGCCAGTCAGCGTCCACCAGTGCTGGTGTGCTGTCGTCGGCCATTACCAGCGAGCTGAAGAACATAGTGAGTGCGAATACGAGGCGGAACATGGCAGTTCTCCTGACGGGAAATTCTGGGCGACCTATTATGAATTTTGAGTAACGGAATTAACAGGCTTGCAGCTATTCCGAGTTTGCATATGTAAATTGCCAAAAAATGGCATCGCCGACGGGCGGTCATCAAACGGACCGCTAACTGTCACCGGGTTTTCACTGAACATCGGCAGCCTTGAGCCATAGCTGGGCAAGCAAAAAGGGTCGGTCATGCCTTATTACCGCAGTGTCTTTATTTCCGATGTTCACCTGGGTACGGCGGACTGCCAGGCGGAGTACCTGCTGGACTTTCTGGAGAAGGTCCATTGCGACACCCTTTACCTGGTTGGGGATATTGTCGACCTGATTGCCATGCAGCGGCGGGTGCATTTGTCACCGGCCCACGGGGCGGTCATCCAGAAGCTTCTTTCGATCGCTGCTGGCGATACCCGGGTAGTCTATGTGCCGGGCAACCATGATGAATTCCTGCGACGTTTTTGCGGTCAGACGGTGGCCGGCGTTGAGTTGCACCAGAAAGTGGTGCACACGACGGCAGACGGCCGGCGGTTCATGGTGTGTCATGGCGACCAGTTCGACCAGGTGGTGCGTTGCAGTCCCCTGATGCTGCTGGTGGGGGATCGGGCTCACGGCCTGTTGTTGCGTCTGAACCGTTGGTTCAATGCCTGGCGGCGGCTGCAGGGCAAACCTTACTGGTCACTCGCGGCCTGGATTAAAAGCCGTATCGGGTCGGCGCGGACGTTTATCCGGCGGTTCGAGCTGGCGGCACTGACCGCGGCGGAGAAGGGGCATTATGACGGCTTTATCTGTGGCCACATTCACTCCGCGGGTTTTCTGCGCAGCCCTGAGGGCCTGTACTGCAACGACGGTGACTGGGTAGAACACTGCACCGCGCTTGTGGAACAGGCTGACGGCCAGCTGCAATTGCTGCACTGGTCCGAGCAGCCGGCGATCATGGCCACCGAGCCAGAGGCGCCCGCGCCAGAGGTATGCGGAGACAGGCGCCCGGTAATCGATATCCTGCCGGCGGCCTTCCTGGACCAGGTGAACCGTATATAGCCCGGCCCGGTTACTTTGTGACCGGGCTTCTGGTATCCTTCGCGCCCTTTATTTGTCAGCCCGGCTGATATTCATCAACCAGAAAGTACACTGTTGATTGTGACGATCACTCCGCCCTAGCGCTCAACCCCCTCCCCGGTCTGTTTCGACATACTGCACCGTCCGCCATCGGCCGTTCCCGGTAGCGACTGGGATGCTGTCTGTCACGAGGGCACTCATCGTCAGTGCCTGACGAATCTGCATTTCATGGAACTCCGTTGTTATGGTGAAAACCCTCAAAGCCAACTGGCTCTCCAATATTCGTGGTGACCTGCTCGCCGGCATCGTCGTGGCCCTGGCCCTGATCCCGGAAGCCATCGCTTTTTCCATTATCGCCGGCGTGGACCCCAAGGTGGGTCTGTATGCCTCTTTCTGTATCGCGGTGGTGATTGCCTTTGTGGGTGGTCGCCCGGGCATGATTTCCGCCGCCACCGGGGCCATGGCCCTGTTGATGGTCACCCTGGTGAAGGAGCATGGCCTGGAATACCTGCTGGCGGCCACGCTGCTTACCGGGGTACTGCAGATCGTCGCCGGCTACCTGAAACTGGGCGGACTGATGCGCTTTGTGTCCCGCTCGGTGGTGACCGGCTTCGTGAACGCCCTGGCGATTCTTATCTTCATGGCCCAGTTGCCGGAACTGACCAATGTGACCTGGCACGTCTACGCAATGACCGCCGCCGGACTGGGCATTATCTACCTGTTCCCGTACCTGCCAGCCGTGGGCAAGCTGATCCCCTCGCCGCTGGTGTGCATCGTGGTGCTGACCGGTGTGGCCATGTGGTTCGGTCTGGACATCCGCACGGTGGGTGACATGGGTGAACTGCCGGATACCCTGCCGGTATTCCTGTGGCCGGACGTGCCCCTGAACCTGGAGACCCTGATGATCATCCTGCCCTATTCCGTGGGCCTGGCTGTGGTGGGCCTGCTGGAGTCCATGATGACCGCGACCATTGTGGATGACCTGACCGACACCACGTCCGACCGTAACCGGGAGTGCAAGGGCCAGGGCATTGCCAACATCGGCTCAGGCCTGCTCGGTGGCATGGCCGGCTGCGCGATGATTGGCCAGTCCATCATCAACATCAAATCCGGCGGTCGTACCCGGCTCTCCACCTTAACGGCTGGTGTATTCCTGCTGATCATGGTGATGGTGCTGGACCAGTGGCTGGTGCAGATTCCCATGGCGGCGCTGGTGGCGGTGATGATCATGGTGTCCATCGGTACCTTCAGCTGGGGCTCCATCAAGAACCTCAAGGAGCATCCGCTGTCCACCAATATAGTGATGGTGGTGACGGTGGTCGTGGTGGTGGCTACTCACAACCTGGCGTTCGGTGTACTGGCTGGTGTGTTGCTGGCAGCACTGTTCTTTGCCAACAAGGTGGGCCACTACATGGCGGTCACCTCGGAGTATGACGAAGATGGCGCAGCCCGTACCTACCGTGTCGTGGGTCAGGTTTTCTTCAGCTCGTCGGAAAAGTTCACCGAATCCTTTGACTTCAAGGAGGCGCTGGATAAGGTGGTGATTGACCTGAGCCGCGCCCACTTCTGGGACATCACGGCGGTAGCCGCGCTGGACAAGGCGGTGATCAAGTTCCGCCGGGAAGGGGCCGAGGTCGAGGTGATCGGACTGAACGAGGCCAGCGCCACCATCGTTGACCGTTTCGGCGTGCACGACAAGCCTGACGCCGTTGACCAGCTGATGGGGCACTGACATGAACGAGAACACAGAGATCGACAGCAATCGCGGTCACAACAATAACCATAATGACAACGAAGGCGAGGACACCATGTTACGAGTAGTTGCCTGTATCGATGGCTCCCGTGCTGCCCCGGCGGTATGCGATTACGCGGCCTGGGCCAGTGGTCATATGGAAGTCCCGGTCACCCTGTTGCATGTGCTGGACGAGGAACGCTATCCGGTGGCGCCGGACCTGGCCGGGAACATCGGTCTGGGCAGTCGCGAGCATCTGCTGGAAGAGCTGGCCGACCTGGATGCCCGCCGCAGCAAGCTGGCGCTGGAGCACGGCCACCACATGCTGGATGACGCGGAACGCCGGGTGAAGGAAGCGGGCGTGGAAGACGTTAACAAACGCCAGCGTCATGGCGACCTGACCGACTCCCTGCTGGCCCTTGAAAGCCAGACCCGCCTGCTGGTGATGGGACTGCATGGTGAAAGCAGTTCTGACCGGGATGTTCATATCGGCAGCCAGCTGGAAACCGTGATCCGCAGCCTGCACCGGCCGATCCTGCTGGTACCGGATGAATTCACCGCACCGAAGAGCGCCATGCTGGCGTTCGACGGCAGCAAGACCGCCTTCCGCAGCGTGGAGCTGCTGGCCGGCAGCCCGGTGTTCCAGGGCATGCCGCTGCACGTGGTGATGGTGGGTGCCGATACAGCGGACCGTCGTGAACAGCTGAAACAGGCTGAATCCATGCTCTCCGGCATGGGTGTGGACATCCAGGTGGCTATCCGGGCCGGTGATGTGGAGCCGACCCTGCACGCCTACCAGGAAGAGCACGATATCGATATCCTGGTAATGGGTGCCTATGGCCACTCCCGAATTCGTCAGTTCCTGGTGGGCAGCACCACGACGACCATGCTCAAGACTGCTGAAAAGCCCCTGGTCATTCTGCGCTGACGGTATTGGCCCTGGCGCCTTGCCCGGGCGTCAGGGGCTTTCCCCTTGCGCGGCTTTGTGCAGAAAATAATCTTGAAAACAAGACTGTTTCGCTTGCTCATAAAGTGAAATAATTCCCATCTACTGTTGCACTTTCTCCGTATCCATGCCCTGGGCATCGGTATATACGGAGTCCGTTCCGGTTATTGTCAGGGATTACCCGTTATGCGCACGTTTCGCCGCTTCCTCATCGTTATTGTGTTTCTGGGCCTGGTGCTCGGGGGCATTTTTGGCTACAAGTTCTACCAGTTCGGGCAGATGAAAGAGCAGATGTCCCAGCCACAGCCGCCGGCCGAGGTATCGGCAGCCGTGGCGACGGTGCAGAGCTGGACGCCGGCGATCAAATCCGTCGGCAGCGTTGAGGCTGTCAATGGCATCCAGGTGGCCAACGAGGTGCCAGGAGTGATCCAGGAGATCGCTTTCGAGTCCGGGGATATGGTCGAGCAGGGTGATGTGCTGATCCGCCTGGATTCACAGATTGACGAGGCCGCACTGCGGACACGTCGGGCGGAGGCACAGCTGGCCCAGCAGGAATTCAAACGGATTGAAAACCTGCTGCCCCGGCGGGCAGTGTCCCAGTCCCAGTTCGATGAGGCCAAGGCCAACTACGATGCGGCGCGGGCGAGGGTCAACGAGGCAGAGGCCCAGCTCAACAAGAAAGTGATCCGTGCGCCTTTCGACGGCAAGCTGGGGTTGCGCCTGGTAGACCAGGGTGAGTACATCGCCACCGGTACGCCCATTGTCGAAATCAACATGCTGGACCCCATCTACCTGGACTACACCCTGTCGGAGCGCAACCTGCCCCGGGTGGCCCAGGGCTATGACGTGGAAGCCACAGTCGCTGCGGTGCCGGAAGAAACCTTTACCGGCCAGGTCAGTGCCATCAATACCTCGGTAAACCCGGAAACCCGCACCGTGCGCATCCGGGCCACCCTTGAGAACCCGGAAGGCAAGCTACGTCCGGGTATGTTCGCCACCGTCATGACCCGCCAGCCAGAAGATCGTGAAGTGATCACCCTGCCCCGCACGGCGGTGTCCTACAACACCTATGGTGACTATGTGTTCCTGATTGAAGAGAACGACCAGGGTGAGCAAGCGGTGACCCGTCGTTCCGTCACCACCGGTGACGTCAACAATGACCGGGTAGCCATACTCAGTGGTCTTGAGGAGGGCGACCAGGTGGTGTCCAAGGGATTGTTGCGCCTGCGGGCTGGACAGCGGGTGACCATTCAGGAAGAACCTGCGGATGATGGCCAGGCTGCGGAGGCTGCCGGGTCATGAAATTTACCGATATCTTTGTCCACCGGCCGGTACTGGCCACGGTGGTCAGTCTGCTGATACTGCTGCTGGGCGCACGGGCCGCCATGGAAATGGAAATCCGTCAGTACCCGCAGCTGGAGAGCACCACGGTCACGGTCACCACGGCCTATCCGGGCGCCAGCTCCGACCTGGTGAAAGGCTTCATCACCACACCGCTGCAACAGGCCATGGCCGAGGCCAGCGGTATCGATTACCTGACGTCCACCAGCTCCCAGGGCCTTTCGACGATCCAGGCGAAAATGGAGCTGAACTACGACGCCAACGCGGCCCTGGCGGAAATCCAGGCCAAGGTGGCCAGTCAGCGTAACGTCCTGCCGGCGGACGCCCAGGACCCGGTGATTTCCTCCACCACCGGCGACTCCACAGCGCTGATGTACATTGCCTTCTACAGCAACGAGCTGGGTGTGCCCCAGATTACCGATTACCTGACCCGCGTGGTGCAGCCGCGGCTGCAGGCATTATCCGGTGTGGGCAAGGCCGATCTACTGGGTCGGAAGTTTGCGTTGCGTGCCTGGCTGGATCCGGAGCGCCTGGCGGCCGTCGACATGACGCCACAGGAAGTGGTCAGCGTACTGCTGCGTAACAACTACCAGGCTGCGGTGGGTAATACCGAAGGCAAGTACACCAAGATCAGCATGACCAGCAACACGGATGTGTCGGATACCGAAAGCTTCCGTGACCTGGTGGTCAAGGAAGCCGATGGCTCCATTATACGTCTACGGGATATCGCCCGGGTTGAACTGGGTTCGGAAACCTACGACCAGCTGGCCCTGTACAAGGGTCAGCCGGCGACCTATGTGGCGATCGAACTCTCCCCCGGTGCCAATCCGCTGACCGTAGCGGGGCTGGTGAAGGATGAGCTGCCGGATATTGAGCGCCAATTACCCTCGGGCCTGGATGTGCGCCTGGCCTACGATGCTTCCAGTTTTATCGAGGACTCCATCGCCGAGGTGATCAAAACCTTGCTGGAGGCCCTGGTGATCGTGCTGGTTGTGGTCTTCCTCTGCCTGGGCTCCATCCGGGCGGCGGTGGTGCCTTCGGTGGCGGTACCCCTGTCACTCATCGGTGGCGCGTTCGTAATGCTGATGATGGGCTTCTCCCTGAACCTGCTTACCCTGTTGTCCATGGTGCTGGCCATAGGGCTGGTGGTGGATGACGCCATCATCATGGTGGAAAACGTGCACCGTCATATCGAGCAGGGGGAATCCCGTTTCGACGCGGCACTGAACGGTGCCCGGGAAATGGCCACACCGATTATCGCGATGACCACCACCCTGGTGGCGGTCTATGCGCCCATCGGCTTTATGGGTGGCTTGGTGGGCTCCCTGTTCACCGAGTTCGCCTTTACGCTAGCCGGCACGGTGGTGATCTCCGGGATCGTGGCCCTGACCCTGTCGCCCATGCTGTCCGGCAAGATTCTCAAGCCCCACGGTAACCCGGGCTGGTTTGAAACCCGCGTCGAGCGCACCTTCAATGGCCTGGCCAACGGCTACAAGCGGGCGTTGGACTCCATGATGCAGACCATCAGCGTAGTGATCTTCTTCGCGCTGGTGGTGCTGGGGTCCATCTACTTCATGGTGGCCATGAGTCAGAACGAACTGGCCCCGACGGAAGACCAGGGCATCCTGTTCTATCAGGGGCTGGGTGCCCAGACAGCCACGCTGGACTACCTGCGGGAGCATGGTGATGAAGTTCAGCAGCGCATGACCACGGTGCCGGGTTACGAAGAGGACTTCATGATTCTGGGTATCACCAGCCCCAATGCGGTCTTCGGTGGCTTCAAGCTGGCGCCCTGGAGTGAACGGGACATCACCCAGTTCGAGGCCCAGCCTCTGCTGAACGCCGAGCTGAACAAGGTCACCGGGCTGCAGACGGCCGTCTTCCCGCCTCCGGCATTGCCCGGTTCCGGTGGCGGCCTGCCGTTCCAGTTTGTGATTACCACGGGCGCCGGGTACGAGCAGTTGAATGAAGTGGCCGATGAGCTGCTGGGCAAGGCTATGCAGAGCGGTAACTTCATGTTCCTGCAGAAGTCCATCGACTTTGATAGGCCAGTTACCCGCATCCAGGTGGACCGTGACCGGGTAGCCGATCTTGGGCTCTCCATGCAGGATGTGGGTCAGGCCATGTCCAGCATGCTAGGCGGCGGTTACATCAATCGCTTCAGTATGGAAGGCCGCTCCTACCAGGTGATTCCCCAGGTGGACCAGGATTTCCGGGTCAGCGAGGAGGCACTCAATGACTACTACATCCGTACTGGCACAGGCGAGCTGGTGCCCCTGGGCAGTGTAATCAGCTTTGAGAAGGATGTTGAGCCGTCACAGCGCACCCAGTTCAACCAGCTCAACTCCCTGACATTGCAAGGGGTGGTGATGCCGGGCGTGACTGATGGTGACGCCATGGCCTGGATAGAAGAAGCGGCTGCTGGTGTGTTCCCGCAGGGTTTCAACCATGATTACACCGGGCAGTCACGACAGCTGGCTACCCAGGGCAGCGCCCTGGTGGTGACCTTCTTCCTGTCTCTGCTGGTGATCTACCTGGTGCTGGCAGCCCAGTTCGAGAGCTGGCGTGACCCGTTCATTATCCTGGTATCGGTGCCCATGTCGGTGGCTGGGGCGATGGCGTTTATCGTGCTTGGCTTTGCGACCATGAACATCTACACCCAGGTTGGGCTGATCACCCTGATCGGCGTGGTGTCCAAGAACGGCATCCTGATCGTGGAATTCGCCAACCAGTTGCAGGTAGAACGTGGTCTGAGCAAACGAGAGGCCGTGCTGGAAGCGGCGGCGATTCGCCTGCGACCGATCATCATGACGTCCCTGGCGCTGATCTTTGCCATGGTGCCGTTGCTGATCGCGGTGGGTCCAGGCGCCGAGAGCCGGTTTGCCATCGGCCTCACTATCAGTGCGGGCCTCGGTATTGGCACCCTGTTCACCATCTTTGTGCTGCCGGCTTTCTATATACTGCTGGCCCGGGATCACAATGCCGGTGCGCATGACGGTGATGAGGCCGTGACTGAAGCCAAGGCCTGACCGGGAGCAGACTCAAATAACGGGAAAGGGGACAGGCGTCCCCTTTCCTGCATCTGGATGGATCGGAAAACAATCCGCTGTCCTGATTGGCCCGTATGCCATCGCCTGGCGTATGCCTGAGTATTCCGGGCCCTGATTGCGCGCTACCCTGTAACAGAGCGGCCGTATCCGTGTCTGATACCCGTCATTTTTCTTCCGGACGTTGTAGACCATGTCGAAAACGAAACTGATTGTCCTCGCCCTGATTGCCGTGCTCGTAGCGGCCTTTATCCTGGTGGGTGGGCCGGACGTGCTGACCCTGGAAAACCTGAAACAGAACCAGGCGCAGCTGGAGGCGTGGATTGCCGACAACCTGCTGCTCGCGGTGTCGCTTTATGCCCTGGTCTATGTGGCCAGCACCGCCTTGTCCTTGCCCGGCGCCACTGTGCTGACCCTGGCGGGCGGGGCTTTCCTGGGCAACCTGGTCGGCCTGCTGACGGTGTCGGTGGCCTCCACCATTGGTGCGTCCCTTGCCTTCCTGGTGGCCCGCTTCCTGTTGCGGGATACCCTGAAGCGCAAGTATGGAAAAACCATCCGCCGGATCGATGAGGGTATCGAAAAGGATGGCGCCTTTTACCTGGCAACATTGCGCCTGGTGCCGGTGTTTCCTTTCTTCCTGATCAACCTGGCCATGGGCCTGACGGGTATGAAGCTGCGTACCTATGCGCTGGTCAGCTGGCTGGGTATGTTGCCGGCCACCTTCGTGTTCGTGAACGCCGGGACCCAACTGGCGCAGGTGGACAGCATGGGAGATATCCTGTCCACAGACCTGTTGCTGTCGCTGGCCCTGTTGGGCCTGTTCCCGCTTATCGCCAAGTTCGTGGTGGGCTTTATCCGGCGCCGTCGGGCATACCGGGGCTTTCAGAAACCGGATGCCTTCGACTACAACCTGCTGGTGATTGGCGGCGGATCGGCCGGGCTGGTCTCGGCGTACATCGGAGCAGCCGTGAAAGCCAAGGTGGCGCTGATCGAACGGGACCGGATGGGGGGTGACTGCCTCAACACCGGCTGTGTACCGTCCAAGGCGCTGATTCGCAGTGCGAAAGCCGCCGATACCCTGCGCCATGCGGACCGCTACGGTCTGGACGCGGTACCGGTTTCCGGCAACTTTGCCCATATAATGGGGCGGGTCAAGCGGATCATCGCGAAGATCGAGCCCCACGACTCCCCGGAGCGTTACCGTGGCCTCGGCGTGGATGTGATCGAGGGCAGCGCCAGTTTCGTCTCCCCCTGGGAAGTGGACGTGACCCGTAACGACGGCCGCCGGGAACGGCTCAGCGCCCGCAGCATCGTCATTGCCACCGGTGGCAAGCCGTTTGTGCCCCCGATTCCCGGTCTGAGCACCATGGACCCGCTTACTTCGGAGAACCTCTGGGACCTGCAGGAGCAGCCAGAGAGGCTGCTGGTGATGGGTGGAGGTCCTATCGGCTGTGAGCTCTCCCAGGCCTTTGCCCGGCTGGGCAGCCGGGTTGTCCAGATCGAGGCTGGCGAGCGGATACTGGCAAAGGAAGACGATGAGGTGGCCGAACTGGTGCAGGCGCAGTTCCAGCGGGAAGGTATTGACCTGCGAACTGGCCATAAGGCCGTGGAATTTACCGAGGAGAATGGCGAGCGCATCGCCTGGTGTGACCACCATGGCGAGCGGGTGCGGATTCCCTTCGATCGGGTACTGGTGGCCGTTGGCCGGGCTGGTAACACCGACGGCCTGAACCTGGAAGCACTGGGTATCGAGCCCCGGGGCAATGGCACCGTACCGGTGGAAGAAGACCTGAGTGTGGGCTTCCCCAATGTCTTCGCCTGCGGCGATGTGGCCGGCCCCTTCCAGTTCACCCATGCGGCCGCCCACCAGGCCTGGTATGCGGCGGTGAACGGCCTGTTCGGTCAGTTCCGGCGGTTCCGGGTGGATTACCGGGTGTTGTCCTGGGTGACTTTCACGTCACCGGAAGTGGCCCGGGTAGGCCTGAGTGAAATGGACGCCCGGGAGCAGGGTATTGATTACGAGGTGACCCGCTATGGCCTGGACGACCTGGACCGGGCCATTGCAGAGGACGAGGATAACGGCTTTATCAAGGTGCTGACGGTGCCTGGCAAGGACCGTATCCTCGGCGCGGTAGTGGTAGGCGCCCACGGTGGCGAGATTCTGGCGGAGTTTACCCTGGCCATGAAACACGGCATCGGCCTCAACAAGATCCTCGGTACCATCCACCCCTATCCCACCTGGAATGAATCCGCCAAGTTTGCCGCTGGCCAGTGGAAACAGGCCCATGCGCCCCAGGGCGTCCTGGCCTGGCTGGAGCGCTTTCACCGCTGGCGACTGGGCGGTGACCAAACCGGCCAGTCCCGACGTACACAGGACAGATCTGTAACATAATGGACGTTGTCGTGTCTGAGGAAGAACAAAACGTTGTGATGGAGCCCCTATGCCCCTGACTGCCGAGAAAATGATACCCGTCACCGAAGTCCTGGAGCCGCGGGCCCGGGACAGCTGGACCCATACCCGGGATGGTGACCCCCGGGGTTACATTGACGCGGACCGGCTAAAGGAGCTCTGGATACATACCGGCACCGCCTGCAACCTGGCTTGCCCCTTCTGCCTGGAAGGTTCCCATCCGGGTGATGGTCGAATACCGGGGATGAAGCTCAGCGACGTGAAGCCCTTTATCCACGAGGCACTGGATATGGGGGTAGAGCAGTTTTCGTTTACCGGTGGCGAGCCATTTGTGATCCGGGATTTCGTGAATATCCTCGATTACGCCAGTCAGCACCGCCCCTGCTTTGTCCTCACCAACGCGACCGATCCTTTGCTGAAACGGCGGCACCAGGTACTGCCGCTGCTGGATAACCCCTACCCGATCCATTTCCGGGTCAGCCTGGACTACCCGGATGCCGCCCGCCACGATGTGGATCGGGGCGAAGGCAGCTTTGACAAGGCGCTGGAGGGCATCCACTGGCTGGTGGATCAGGGTTTCAAGGTGTCCATTGCCCGGCAGAGTGACCCCATGGAGGACCCGATGCAGGTGGAAAATGATTTCCGGGAGATTTTTCGGGCCTGGGGCATTCCGGAAACCCTGGCCTTTACGGCGTTTCCGGATCTGGGCACTCCGGGTTCCGACGATGGCAGTCCGGAAATCACCGAAAACTGCATGGAGAAATACCCCACCCGGGAAAGCCGGGCCCACTTCATGTGCACCTACACCCGCATGCTGGTGAAGAAGAACGATCAGGTACGGGTCTTCGCCTGCACCCTGGTGGACGACGACCCCCAATACGACCTGGGTAGCACCCTGGCGGAGAGTATGGATGAACGCATTATGCTGCGGCATCACCGGTGCTTTTCCTGTTACCGGTTTGGGGCGAGTTGTAGCGCGCCTGCTTGATGCTGTCCGCGACGTTGAGTAGGCCTGTGAGGCCCGGAGCAGGAGCCCGCGGCGGGGTGCCTTTCTCCGCTGCAATTCACGGCCCGTCCATGGGCCGACCTTGCACCGCGCCATCCATGGCGCTGCTGCGAAAGGCACCCCACCACAGACTCCGCAAGCAGTGTGCTGCTCTCCGCGTGGCTGAACGTTGAAGAATGGGTCGGTTACGACCGTTGAAGGGAGATAACAATCGATGACGGGCACTGAAGCCACCCTGTTCTGGGGCTTTCTGATCGTCTACGGGGTGGTAATGTATGCCCTGTCACCGAAGAGTCGCAACGCTGAGTCCTTTTATAAAGGCGCCGATGACCAGGGTCGGCCAGTATGTCAGTGGTCACTCACCGCATCCATCTTCATTAGCTGGATCTTCGCCAAGTCCGTGACCAACGCAGCCAATCTGGGCGCCGCCTATGGTGTCACCGGTGGCCTGGCCTATGCCGCTTACTGGCTATCCATACCGGTTGCCGGTTACATCATCTACCTGATCCGTACCCAGACCGGTGCCGGGAGCCTGCAGGAGTTCCTCACCTCCCGCTTTGGCCGGCTGGCGGCGCTGAGCTTTGCGGCGGCGATCCTGATTCGCCTGTACAACGAAGTGTGGAGCAATACGGCGGTCGTGGGCGGTTACTTCGGCAATGTTGGCGAATGGCCCTACTACACGGCGGCGATGGTCTTTACCGCCTTCACCCTCGCCTACAGCCTCAAGGGCGGCCTGCGCAGCTCCATCTTTACGGACGTGATCCAGGCAGTACTCTTTGTGTTCTTCGTGGCCGCCGTGCTGTTCCTGATTATCCCTGCCAACGACACGGGCACCCTGCTTACCACCGGTGAGTTCCGGCTGGAGGCGGGTATGGACCTCCTGCTGGTGGCGGGTCTGCAGCTGTTCAGCTATCCGTTCCACGATCCGGTACTGACCGACCGGGGGTTCGTGAACCGGGAAAAGACCATGCTGAAGAGTTTCGTGGTGGCGGGCCTGCTCGGCTTTGTGGCCGTGTTTATCTTCAGCCTGGTGGGTGTGCACGCACGGCTCAATGGCATTGACGCCGGTGGCAATGCCCCGGCGGCAGTAGGCCAGGCGCTGGGGCTGACAGCGTTGTTCCTGATGAGTGTGGTAATGATGACCTCCGCCGGGTCGACCCTGGATTCCACCTTCACCTCGTTTTCCAAGTCCATCGCCGTCGACCTGCCCAGGCTGGCTAGGCGGACCGCTGAGCGCCTGCCCAGCATGAAGGTGGGTGCTGCGGTGATGATCATCTTCGCTATCCTCGGCAATCTGCCCATGTTTGCTGGTACCGACATCCTCAAGGCGACGACCATCTCCGGCACCATGGTGATGGGGTTGGCACCGGTTTTCCTGTTCTATGGCTTTACCCGCTGGTCGCCCTGGAGCTTCCACCTCAGTTTCTGGACGGGGCTTGGCCTGGGTGTATTACTCACCGTCGGCTGGATACCGGATTCCTGGGCCATTGGTGAGGGCGCCTATGCACTGCTGCTGGGTACCAATGCCTGGGGCATCCTGATCTGCACCGCCGGGTTCTTCCTGCCGCTGGTGCTCCGCCGGCTGGCGGGTCGTTCGCTGGCGACCACCGGGGCCGGTTCATGAGTGAGGGACGCAGCTGCCCACTGCATTACCGCTATCGCCCGGAGCAACTTACGGCCACCCCCGAAGCCTGCGATGCCGACGTGCTCTATGTGATCGGGGGGTTGTACGGTAACCCCTTAGCCCTGGACGAAATCGAGGCCATGGCGGCGCGTGAGCGGCAGGAGGGTGTACGAGTGAAGCTGGTCTTCAACGGCGATTTCAACTGGTTCAATGTGCACGACGACCTGTTTCGGGCGATCAACAACCGGGTGATGGCCCACGACGCCATCACCGGTAATGTGGAGTATGAACTGGCCAGGCCCGCAGACGGGGCCGGGTGCGGCTGCGCCTATCCAGATTTCGTTGATAATGAGGTGGTTGAGCGTTCCAATCGCATCATGGAACGCCTGCAAACGGTGGCCGGAAACCATCCGGATCTGCAGGAAAGACTGGCGGACCTGACCCGTTACCGCTGCCTGATCTTTGGAGGCCTAAAGGTTGTCATTCTGCATGGTGATCCGGAATCCCTGGCCGGGTGGGGGTTGTCCCATGAGGCCCTTGAGCAGGACGGTGCCGGCCAGCTTGCCGGCTGGTTCCGGCAGAGCGACGCCGATGTCATTGTCAGTACCCATACCTGCCTGCCGGTTGCCCGGCACCTGAACGTGGAGGGCCGCCCCCGTCTGTTCCTCAATAATGGTTCTGCAGGGATGGGTAACCTGGCGGGTGATGCCCGCGGACTGGTTGCAAGGTTGGCGCTCAACGGTGCGCCAGAAGGGGCGCTGGCGGCTGCTTGGGTCGGTTCGCTGCACGGTTCCCTGATGCCGGTGGGTTTTCCCCTCCAGGCGTGGCTCACACTGTTCGACCGCCTGTGGCCGGCAGGGAGTGACGCCGAGCTGTCATATCGACATCGTATCCTTAACGGTACGTCGCTCTCCCCGGAACAATTGCTGCCTCTTAATGGAATCGGCGAGAGATTGATCTAATATGAATGAGTGTCTGTGACCTGCTGCTGGCAAAGGCGCCGGTCCGGACTTGCCGCGGCCCGGGTGCCCGGTTGATTTTTCTTTTGTGGTCTATATAATTCACCACTAACGTTTGCAGCGAAAAGATCCGACATGACAACCGAAGGTTCAAATACCACCGCCATCACCTTCCGCGCGCCGGTCAAGGATGATGGCTACAAGCTCCACAATCTGGTGGGCCTGTGCCCACCCCTCGACCCCAATTCGATCTACTGCAACCTCCTGCAGTGCAGCCACTTTGCCCAGACCGGCGTGGCGGCGGAAATGGACGGCGAACTGGTCGGTTTCATTTCCGGTTACATCCCCCCCGAGCAGCCCGACACCCTATTTATCTGGCAGGTCGCCGTTCATGAGAAAGGACGCGGTCAGGGACTGGCCAAGCGTATGCTCAAGGAAATCGTGAAGCGCGACGCCTGCCGGAACGTGAAGTTCCTCGAGACCACTATCACCGAGGACAACGACGCCTCCTGGGCACTGTTCCGCTCCTTCGCCCGGGACATGGGTGCCGAACTGACCTACACCGAGCATTTCGAGAAAGAACTGCACTTCGGTGGGGAGCACGACTCCGAATTCCTGCTGCGCATAGGTCCTTTCACGCGCAAGGGCTGATCGCGCCGCCATCGCTTTTGTTTGACGGGCCGGCAGGGGGTAAGAGGAACCCCTGCCTTCAGCGCCCCTGAAACTGTGCGTTGTGCCGGTCGCGACCGAACCCCGTCCGGCACCCCGCATTTCCACCTCGAACCTGACATGCTAAGAGGCAAGACAATGGAAATCTTCAAGTCTACTGAATCCGAAGTACGCGTTTATTCACGGGCCTTTCCGGTCATTTTTAACCGGGCCAAGAACGCGCACCTGTACACCGAAGACGGCAAGGAATACCTGGACTTCCTGGCTGGCGCCGGGTCCCTGAACTATGGCCACAACAATGATGTGCTGAAGAAGGCGCTGCTGGAATACATCGAGTCCGACGGCGTAAGCCAGGGCCTGGACCTGTTCACCACCGCCAAGCATGACTTCATCGAATCCTACAAGAAGCACATCCTTGAGCCCCGTGGCCTGGACTACAAGATGCAGTTCACTGGTCCCACCGGTACCAACTGTGTTGAAGCGGCACTGAAGCTGGCCCGCAAGGTGAAAGGTCGTACCAACATTATCTCCTTCACCAACGGTTTCCATGGCGTGACCACCGGTGCCGTAGCGGCCACCGGCAACAAGCACCACCGTGGTGGTGTTGGCATGCCCCTGGGCAACGTGGATTTCATGTTCTACGACGGCTACCTGGGCGAAGATGTAGACAGCCTGGCCATCATGGACAAGCTGCTGTCTGACGGTTCTTCCGGCTATGAAACCCCGGCTGCCGTGATTGTCGAGGCGGTACAGGGTGAAGGTGGCCTGAACGCTGCACGCGCCGAGTGGCTGCAGGGTCTGGAGAAGCTGTGCAAGAAGCACGACATGCTGCTGATCCTGGACGACATCCAGGCGGGCAACGGCCGTACCGGTGAGTTCTTCAGTTTCGAGTTTGCCGGCATCAAGCCGGACATGGTGACCGTATCCAAGTCCCTGAGCGGCTACGGCCTGCCCATGGCCCTGGTTCTGTTCAAGCCGGAACTGGATATCTGGGAATCCGGCGAGCACAACGGCACCTTCCGGGGTAACAACATGGCGTTCGTGACGGCACGCACTGCCATTGAAACCTACTGGAAGGACGATGCCTTCGCCAACGAGGTGAAGGCCAAGACGAAGGTGTTGGGCGACGCCCTGCAGGCCATCTGCGACAAGTATCCCGGTGAGTTCCACGTCAAGGGTCGTGGCCTGATGCGCGGTATCGAGGCGAAGAATGCCGAGCTGACCGATGCGATTACGTCCCGCGCCTTTGAAAAGGGTCTGATTATCGAGACCAGTGGTCCCAATGACGAGGTCATTAAATGCCTCATGCCCCTGACCACCAGTGAGGATGACCTGAAAAAAGGTGCTAAGATTCTGTCTGAAAGTGTGGACGAAATCATGCAGGAAGGGATCAGCGAAGCGTCGTAAGACGCCAGTGACCCCCGCGGGTTGATTTGACAGTTCCCCGGGCTGGTCCCGGGAGCTGTCAATGTCGCGGCACGGGCACTTGCTGACCTCCCTGGCCATTCATTCTGCAGGATAATGACGGAAACACCATGACTAGCCAATTACATACCGTCGAGAAGATCGGCGGTACCTCCATGAGCAACTACGAGGCGGTCCGCGATAACATCATCATCGGCGATCGCAAGAAAGATGACCTGTACCAGCGCATCTTCGTGGTCTCTGCCTATGGTGGCGTGACCAACGAGCTTCTGGAGCACAAGAAAACCGGCGAGCCGGGCGTCTATGCCCTGTTTGCCGACGCCGAGTCTGACTGGGCGTGGGGTGATGATCTCACCAAGCTGGTGAAGTTCCTCACCGACATCAACGGCGAACTGTTCGTCGATCCCATGCTCAAGCAGCAGGCTGACCAGTTCATTACCGACCGTATCGAAGGCGTTCGCGGCTGCCTGATCGACCTCCAGCGACTGTGCTCCTACGGCCAGTTCCAGCTGGAAGAGCACCTGCTGACCGTGCGGGAGATGCTGGCGGGTATCGGCGAGGCCCACAGTGCCTTCAATACCGCCCTCAAGCTTCAGCAGGAAGGCATCAACGCCCGCTTCGTGGATCTTACCGGCTGGCGCGACAACGAATTGCTGCCGCTGGATGAAAAACTCAAGCAGGCATTCGACGCTGTTGACCTGACCCGTGAGTTGCCCATCGTGACCGGCTATGCCCAGTGCAAGGAAGGCCTGATGCGTACCTTCGACCGGGGTTACAGCGAGATGACCTTCAGCCGGGTGGCAGTGATTACCAATGCCCGCGAAGCGGTCATCCACAAGGAATATCACCTGAGCTCCGCCGACCCCAACATTGTGGGTGCCGACAAGGTGGTGCCCCTGGGCCGGACCAACTACGACGTGGCGGACCAGCTGGCCAACCTGGGTATGGAAGCCATCCATCCCCGTGCCGGCAAGGGCCTGCGCCAGAACGAAATCCCCCTGCGGGTGAAGAACACCTTCGAGCCGGAGCACACCGGTACCCTGATCACCGGCGACTACGTCAGTGAGAAGCCCCGGGTGGAAATCATTGCCGGCGCCAAGGGCATCTTCGCCATCGAGGTATTCGACCAGGACATGCAGGGCGAGCCGGGCTATGACCGCAGGATCCTGGAAGTGCTGAGCCGCTTCAAGGTGCGGTTTGTGTCCAAGGACACCAACGCCAACACCATCACCCATTACGTGGACAGCACCCTCAAGCACGTGAAGCGGGTGGTCAAGGCGCTGGAAGAAACCTTCCCCAATGCGGAACTCAATACCCGTAAGGTGGCTCTGGTGTCGGCCATTGGTTCCGACATGAAAGTGCCGGGTATCCTCTCACGCTCGGTCAAGGCGCTGGCGGATGAGGAAATCAGCGTGCTGGCAGTTCACCAGTGCATGCGCCAGGTGGATATCCAGTTCGTGGTGGACGAGGACAACTACGAGAAGGCCATCGTGGCCCTCCACGGAGTCCTGATCGAGCCCCACAACCACGAATACGCCATCGTGGCGGCCTGAGGCCCTGCTCCAGGTACAGCGGTTATCGGCGGACGGAACCGGTCGCTTCGTCCGCTGGTAAGGGAGGACGTCTTGCCTCCTGATCGGGGTGCCCGGCACTTGGTGCCGGGTGCCTTCCGGTCCCCTGGTCCCGGCTTTCCTTCCAGTCCCTTCCCTCTTTCCCACCGGTTGTTAACGGGTCGTCACCAACGTCAGTGTTGCAGCAGTAACCAGCCCGTCACCGCCATCTGACACAGCACGACCACTGCGGTCAGCCACACCCTCAGCCGGCGATACCACAATGGCCAGTAGTTATAGAGCCAGCGCACATCGATCAGGCAGAGCGCGATGTACGCCACCGGATACACCGGCGCCCGCCATTCCAGCGGCAGCAACAGGGCCAGCCCGCCCACCAGGAAGATGACCTGGCTGATAACCAGTGTGACGACCGGTGACAACGGATAGCACCGGTTTTCCAGCTGCATGGCCACCGGCCAGTAGACCCCGGCCATAAAGGCCAAGATACCGGCGCTGTAGATATGGAACCAGGAAATCAGCCAGCCGGCGTGTTCCTGCATGAGCAGGAGCCCGATCACCCCGGCAAGAAACGGAATCAGCCCGGCCACCCCGACCAGGATGGCCAGTCTTTCAACGGAGATCACTGCGGTTGCCCCTGGATGCGGATACGTAGCGGGTCCACTGGAGACGGCGCCATGCCCACCATTTCGTTGTAGGCGGAGTTGTGGACCACCTCGCTACAATGAATCTCCAGGTCACTCAGGGTATCCAGTATCTCCCAGCTGCTGCGGAACAGACGGGTCCGACCCTGGGGGTCGGACAGGATCAGGGTCTGGTCCCCCAGGTTCAGGCGGGCCATGTATTTTTGTCCTTCGATGGACAGAATTTCCAGCAGCGTCACCGGGCCGGTTCCGGCCTTGTGCAGTTCGGCAAGGGTAATGCGCACGGGTAAATCCCCATTGGGTAAAGGTGGTTGAGCGATACCGGAATTACGCCGTGAACAGGGGGAAGGATCAGTGACCTGGCAAGAAAAACTGGTCCGGGGTACCCAGTTCGCGACAGGGCTCGTGGGCGGGGCACTGCACCAGGTGGTCGTTGACCATGCCGGTGGCCTGCATGAACGCGTACACAATGGTGGGGCCAACGAAGTTGAATCCGCGCTGTTTGAGGGCCTTGGACATGGCCTTGGATTCCGGCGTCGTCACGGGTACCTCGCTGATACTCTGCCAGCGGTTCTGGATGGGCCGGTTGTCCACAAAGGACCACAGCAGCTGGCTGAGGGGCTCGCCCTGCTCCTGCATGGCCAGCCAGGCCCGGGCATTGCGGATAATGGATTCCACTTTCAGGCGGTTGCGGATAATGCCCGGATCAGCCAGCAGTGCCTCGACGTCACGCTCGCTGTACCGGGCGATCTTTTCCGGGTCAAAGTTGTCGTAGGCGGCGCGGTAGTTTTCCTGCTTGCGGAGGATGGTGATCCAGCTCAGACCGGCCTGCTGGCCGTCCAGGCAGAGCTTTTCGAACAGGGCGTGGTCATCGGTTTCCGGGCGTCCCCACACCAGGTCGTGGTAATCCACATAAAGCGGGTCAGTACCGCACCATGGGCATCGTTCGACAATCTGATCCATGAACCCGGTTCCTCCGACAGGTCAGTTATCTGCGCTCTTTTGCGTTACAGGACAGATTATCCAGGGCTGCTCGGCCAGCCGTTCTAGCTCAGCTGGCACCAGGTGCGCCTCATCGCTGGCATGGACCAGGTGGAGGGCCGGTGCTGCCTCGGTACTTTCATCCTGCCAGACCACGGCAATCACATAGCCTTCGGCCTGGGTGAGTGCCGCATGCCAGGTTTCGCCGGGGCGGTCACCGACCAGGTCGAGGTTGGCACTGACCTCCAGCGTTCGCAGGTTATTGGCAATGCCGCGCCCTGTGGCCTTGAGCCAGGCCTCCTTGAGGGTCCACACCTGAAGGAAGGTGTCCTGGTCGGATTGGGACAGTAGCCATTCCTGCTCTCCTGCGGTGAACCACCGGCGAACGATGCGTCGCCAGTTGATGTCCCGGTAAAGCGGCTCTATATCAACCCCGATACCCTGCCGCGAGGACACGGCACAGGCCGACATGCCGTGGCTGTGGCTCAGCGAGAGGTGCCAGCCTTCGGGCTCTGCCGAAGCCACGGGGCGGCCGTGTACCGGGCGACACAGGTGGGGGGCGTGCCCGCTGACACCATAGAGGGCCTGGCGCACCAGCCAGCGGCTATGGACAAATTCCATCAACCGGCCCGTGGCCATGCCCGAGGCCACTTCCCGTTCGTAGGGGCCCAGCCAGTCGGGAAAGTCGTAGGGCTCCAGGGGTTGGCGCCCAAGCCAGACGGAAATGCTGGCCCGTTCAGGGTTGGAGTCGTTGGATGGTCCAGCCATTGTCGCTCCTGAGATATTCAAAACGGTCATGCAGTCGGCTCGGGCGACCCTGCCAGAATTCGATGCGATGGGGAACCACCCGGTATCCCCCCCAGAATGAGGGCAGCGGGATTTCACCATCGCCGAACTTGCGTTTGATCTCGGCTACCTTTTGTTCCAGCAGTCCCCGGGAGCGGATGACCTTGCTCTGTTCTGATACCCAGGCACCGAGCTGGCTGCCCCTTGGCCGACTGGCAAAGTATCGCAGTGACTCTGTCTGGCTCACCCGGGTGACCGTACCCTGCACGATGACCTGCCGGTTGAGGCCAATCCAGGGAAAGAGCAGGGCCGCTTTCGGATTTTCTTCCAGCTCACCGGCCTTGCGGCTGCCATAATTGGTATAAAATACGAAACCGTCGTGATCGAAATATTTCAGCAATACTGTGCGCAGGTCCGGCTGGGAATCAGCACCGGTGGTGGCCAGCGACATGGCGTTGGGTTCGAGAATACCGGCATTCCTGGCGTCATTGAACCAGAGTTCGAATTGCCGTACGGGGTCATCGTCCAGTTGCTCGCGGTCGAGGCCTTCGCTCTCGAAATCGCGGCGCATATCACCTATATCCATCGGGGATTCCTGATATAAAGGTTGGGTTCGAATCTACGCTTCTATATTCTTTCAGGATCACGCGCGCTTGAGAACCTTAAAGGAGCGAACGAAGTGACCGAAACTGTCCGACGCAAACCTGCCTACCGCCGCTGGTGGTTCTGGTTGCTGGTGCTGGCGTTGGCCTGGGTGGTCATCGGATTCGGCCTGGTTCCCCTTTACCTGACTTCGATGATTCCGGAGCGGGTAGAGCAGTCCCTTGGCTGGGATGCTGACACCGGGAACGTCAGCTTCAACCCTTTCACCTTCAGCCTTTCGGCACACGACGTCAATGCCACGGATGATGGCGGCGAACAGGTTTTCAGTGCCGACGAAATCGTCCTCGACCTGGGGTTGTTACAACTGGTTCGTGGCTCCTTCAACGCTCAGCATTTTGCACTGGAAAATCCCTACCTGCGACTGGACTTGCTCCCCGGGGGCGGTACCAACCTGGCTGCGGATTGGCGGGCAAATGCTGGGGCTGACGCAGACAACAGTCCGGTTCAATGGATGCTGGGTGAGGGCGTTGTTAATGGCGGTCGCCTGCAGATCAGGAGACTACCAGCGGAAGGCAAGGAAGAGATTCGCACCTTCACAGTGGAAGCCATCGGCCTGACTGTTACCGACGTGGCCGGCTCACAGCAGGATGAAGCGGGTAACTACACCCTGCAGGCAGCCATGGGTGAGCAGGTGCTGGAAGGCCAGGGCAGTCTTAACGCAGCGCCGCTTTGGTCCAACGGTCGCCTGTCGTTGGAGGATGTCGGCGCCGGCGACCTGCAGAGCTGGCTGGGGGATTATCTGCCCTGGCGTATTCATAGTGGCCGGCTGTCCTTTGCAACCGCTTACCAGTTTGCCTATGACGACAGGGGCGTTGCCCTGGCGACCCGGGATGGTCAGCTTGAAGCCGGCAATCTGAAACTGGCCGATCCGGAACAGCCGGGGCAGGTCATTGCCAGTGCCGACACCCTGGCGATGCAGGGCGTGGCTTTCAATATGGACGGGCCAGAGCTGGTGATTTCTGCCATAGCCGGAGAGTCGCTCCACCTGGACGCTGAATTGGCTCGTGATGGCACCCTTAATTTGACCCGCCCCCTGCACCGGGACGGTGACGCCTCTCCGGGGCAGGATAGTGACGATTCCGGGCCTTTGCGGTGGTCTGTGGGTCGCCTGGACATCAGCAAGGGCACCATCGACTGGCGGGATGAGCGTCCGTCGACGCCGGTGGAATTGGCTCTGCAGGAGGTTGAGCTAAGCCTGGGGGCCATGACCGAGCAACTGGAAGAGCCTATTACCTACCAGGCCCGTGCTGCGCTGGTGCAGGGTGGAACAGCCTCGGCCAATGGTCAGTTCACGCTGGCTCCCCTGACCTTTGAGGGTGGTGTCACCTTCGACCAGGTGATTATGGCTCCGTTCAACGGCTATCTGGCAGAAGTCAGCGAACTTGAAGTCAGGGATGGCATGCTGAACCTGTCCGGCAACATCGATCTTGATGTGCAGGACGATCCCCTGACCGGCACCTTCAGTGGCCGGGGCAGCATCAGCCAGTTCAGTGGCCGGTTACCGGATGAAGACGACAGTACCCTGGCATGGCGAGAGCTGCGCCTTGATCCCATTGAATACAACTTTGCCCCGGCCCGGCTGGAGCTGGGCACGGTAACCTTGTCCGAGCCGGAGCTTGGTGTTGTCCAGTACCCTCACAAGCCGCTGAACCTCGTTCGCCTTATGGGGCCAGCCAGGAGTCAACAGGAAGACAGCGCTGGAGGCGACGCGCCACCTGAGCTGATTTTCCGGCTGCGGCAGCTTGAGCTGTCCAATGGCGAGATCCGTTACACAGACCACACGCCCCGGCCGCCCTTCACCAGCCGGCTGCATGACGTGCAGGCGTCGGTGGCGGGGTTGAGCAATATCAGGCCGCAGCAGGGTCGTTTCAGCCTTCGTGGTGTCCTGGACGACTCGGGCGATTTCCGGGCCGAGGGCACCCTGGCCACCCTGGGGACGGACGGCCGGTCGGAGGTTAATGCCACGCTGGAAAACCTTTCCATGCCTGTACTGAATCCCTATTTTGGTTTCTATCTGGGGTACCTGGTAGACAGCGGCAAGCTATCCGGCGAAGGCCACTACGAACTTCAGGGCACCCGGCTTGAGGCCACCAATACCCTTCAGCTGGAGCGACTGGAGCTGGGAGAAGCGGTACAGAGTGACGCCGAAATCACCGCACCGGTCAGGCTCGGCCTGGCCCTGCTGCGAGACGACAGCAACCGGGTAAGCCTGGAAATACCGGTCAGCGGGGACCTTGCGGACCCGGAATTCAACCTGGGGCCGATCATGATGCGAACCTTGCGGGCCTCCCTGGTCAAAGCCGCCATGTCGCCTTTTGACCTGCTGGGGTCTGTCGTGGACCTGGGCAATTATTCCCCCGAAGAGCTGGGAGGCGTGGATTTCATGGCCGGAGAAACCACCCTCGCCATGGGTGAATACACCAAGATGGAAACGGTAGCGAAGGTGCTGGAGACGAGAAAGGAAATCGTACTGACAATCCGTGGCGTTGCGCTCGATTCAGTGGATACCCCGGCCCTTGAAGCAACCCTGGCGGAAGGTAAATCCTTGCCTGAGGGGGCCCTTGAGGCACTGGCCGACCAGCGTGGCACCAGCCTGAAGCGCCTGCTGGAAGAGGAGTACGGCGTCTCCGGGGAGCAGATTTTCCTGAAGGCACCGCAAGTAAGGCCCGGGGAAGGCAGCGAGGGTCCGGTCTCCATCGAGTTTGAACTGGAGTCCCGATGACCCGACCGGTGCTCAGCCATTTCTTCGCCTATATTGGCCGTTTGCGCTGGATTCGCCGCTGGGGGCTGATGCGCAATGCGATCGAGGAAAACGTCGCCACCCATTCCTGGGAGGTCGCCACCCTGGCCCATGCGCTGGCGGTTATCCGTAACCGGCACTTTGACGGTGACGTTAACCCGGAAACCGTTGCCACCGCAGCCCTCTACCATGACGCTACCGAGGTTATTACCGGTGATATGCCCACTCCGGTGAAGTACCACTCAAAGGTCATGCGTGAGGCCTTCAAAGACATCGAGCACAAGGCCTCCGATGAACTGCTGGCCCTGTTGCCAGGGAGTCTGCAGGCGGATTTCGCGCCCTATATCCAGGAATCCCGCTGGCAGCCGGAAGTGGCGGAGCTGGTGAAAGCGGCGGACAGGTTGTCAGCTTTACTCAAGTGCGAGGCGGAAATGCAGGCAGGTAACCGGGAATTCGAGCCGGCGGCACAGCAAATCCGGGATCGCCTGGAACAGGAAGGCCTGCCTGAAGTGATGTATTTCCTGGAGGTCTTTGCCCCCGGTTACAGCCAGCCCCTGGACCACCTGCTGGGCGATTGAGCCAGCCGCCGTGGCCCTGCCGGGTTGTCAGGCTGCCAGCACCTGGTTGCGGCCACTGTTCTTGGCCTGGTAGAGCGCTTCGTCGGCCCGTTTGAAGGTCGTCTGCAGGGTTTCACCCACCTGGTGAATCGCCACGCCCTGAGACACCGTGATTCGGTATCCCTCTGGCAATTCATCAAAGCGCAGCGCTTCCACTGCCTTGCGGATGCGTTCGGCGGCCGGCACTGTATGGTCCGGCGTTGTCTCCGGGAAGATCAGCAGGAACTCCTCCCCGCCAATACGGCCCACGTAGTCGCCTTTACGAATGGTCGACTGAATGGTGTGACTGACCTTGCGCAGGATCTCATCTCCGGCCTGGTGACCAAAGGTGTCATTAATGCGTTTGAAATGATCAATATCCAGAACGCTGATGGCCAGGGCCTTGGGGCCAGGGGACTGGCGTTCACTGCGGGCCACCTCCCGTTCGAACTGTTCCATGACTGTGCGTCGGTTAGGCAGACTGGTGAGGGGGTCGCGAGTAGCCAGCTCTACCAGCTCGACGTTGGCGTGCTTCAGCTCCCGGTTACGGATACTGAGTTGGTGTCGCAGCTCGGAGATAAAGCTGCCCAGGTAGGCAACGATGGAGAGAACCGACGCATAGGCAAACAGTGTAACGGCTTCCAGCGGCCAATAGATGCGTTCCGGGGCTACCCAGCCAAGCAGCAGCACCAGCCCCAGGTAAGCCAGCCAGAACAACCAGGCGATGGTCAGCATCTGCCGACGGTTCAGGGCCAGGGCGCCGAACATGACGCCCCCGATGGCCAGCATCAGGAACAGGATCCGCCCCTGGGGCAGGGCCACAAAGAACATGACATACAGGGAGGGGATGACCGGCCATAGGATCTGGGCCATGGTCATGCTGGGATCCTTGAAGCGCAGGTTGATACCGAACTGCAGAATCAGGACCAGCAGGGTGCCTAGCAGTACACTGCTGGCAAAGAATACCAGCACAGGCTCGACAGGCAGGAAGCCGCCAAGATATAGACCGATCACGGCGAGGGCGGTGCAGCCGTGGTTTGCAAACCCCCAGGCCATCCGCTTCAGGCGCAGTGACTGGGCCCGTTGAATTCTTTGCTCGATGCTTTCTGCCGTCATTTCTTTGTTGACTTGACCAGTTTTTATACGGTTGTTTTAAAGTGCGCCAAGATTACCACGAAATGGCTCGAATGAGCGGTCATCGGATTACAAATAGGGTGCTGATCCCTACGGTCCGATTAATTCAATTTTATTTAGCAAAATCATCAATTAGTGCCTATGGAAAGGTATATCAATGAATGTAGCAGAAAGTGGCGTGTCTGTTGTGACAGGTTGTATCTGTCGAGCCTGAGCGACTTGGGAGATATGGGAGATGCGAAGGATGGTGAGGGAGGCGCAGCCGGGGGTTCCTTTCTTCCGGGAATCGAAAACTCGCTTCGCTCAGACAACGATTCCCTGGAGAAACGAACCCCCGGCTACACCTCTGTGGACTCTGGTGCAGCACCTGCGATGAACTGAGTGGTGTTGGTTTCAGGCGGCCTTGGCCAGGGACCTGGCCCTGGTGAGTTCCAGCCTGACGGCGTTTCCGTCCAACAGGACCCGGTAGCTGTTCACGCTCACGCTCTCATCTTCCAGGCACTGGCCGGTGACCAGGTTGAAGTGCTGCTTGTACAACGGGGAAGCTACCACCGGCTGGCCGTTCAGGTCGCCGGTAATACCCCGGGCCAGGACGTTGGCACCGCTGAACGGGTCGGTGTGGCTGATGGCGAACAGCGCCGGCAGTCGGTGCGGCAGGTAGAAAATGGCTACCGGGCCGTCGTCGGTCCATACCGCGATGCCGGATTCCGGTACCAAGTCGTCTACGGTGCAGACGATGTTCCATTGGGTCGTGGTTTTCATGGCTTGTCTCCTTCTGTTTTGGATCGGCTCCCTCCCTCAGAGTTTGGGAGATGGCTGATTGGTTTCGTGCCTGCGCCAGGGTGGGGGTGGCTTTCCTCCGTGAAAAAAGAACTCGCTTTGCTCAGACACCTTTTTTCCCTGCGGAAAGCCACCCCCACCCCGCCGTGATCAAATTGATTGCAGCTCTCAACAAGAAACCGGGTTTTACTTCCCTTGCCCTTGCCCTTGCCCTTGCCCTTGCCCTTGCCCTTGTCTTTGTCTTTGTCGTTTACCTTCGGTCACCCCTAAGGTCCGCCGGAGGTGTGTGGGGGTTCTTTTCTGCAGGGAATCGTTGTCTGAGCGAAGCGAGTTTTCGATTCCCGTAAGAAAAGAACCCCCACGCGACTCCAGCCCCCCAAACCCGCAAGCTAGCGACCCAGCCCCAGAACCCGCCGGTCAACGAATCCCAGCAACAAGAATCAGGCCACCTCAGTCTCACCAGCCGGTCGTCGCTGAGACCGCTCCGTAGTCCACTGCTGCACCGGATCCTTCTGCCCAGGGGCATTCACAAACTCCCGGAACCGCTTGCGCTTCTCCGGATCCTCCACCGCAGACCTCCATTCGCACTGGTAGGTACCCACGATATCCGCCATGTGCTGCTCCAGCTCCGCACAGATCCCCAGGCTGTCATCCAGAACAACCTGCTTCAGGTAATCCAGACCACCTTTCATGTTCTCCATCCACACACTGGTGCGCTGCAGCCTGTCGGCAGTGCGCACGTAGAACATCAGAACCCGGTCGATGGTACGGATCAACTCGTCATCAGACAGGTCGGTGGCAAACAGGTCCGCATGGCGGGGGCGCATGCCGCCATTGCCGCATACATACAGGTTCCAGCCGTTTTCGGTGGCGATCACGCCGATGTCCTTGCTCTGGGCCTCGGCGCATTCCCGGGTACAGCCTGACACCGCCATCTTGACCTTGTGGGGCGCGCGCAGGCCCTTGTAGCGGTTCTCCAGATGGATCGCCATGCCCACACTGTCCTGCACGCCATAGCGGCACCAGGTACTGCCAACACAGGACTTGACCGTACGCAGGGACTTACCGTAGGCGTGGCCGGTCTCGAAACCGGCGGCAATGAGCTTCTCCCAGATTTCCGGCAGTTCGCTCAGGGTGGCGCCGAACAGGTCCACCCGCTGGCCGCCGGTGATCTTGGTATAAAGGTCGTACTCCTTCGCTACCTCTCCCAACACAATCAACTTGTCTGGTGTGATCTCTCCCCCGGGTATGCGGGGCACAATGGAGTAGGTACCGTTCTTCTGCATGTTGGCCATGAAGGTGTCATTGGTGTCCTGCAGCGGAACATGGTCCGTGGCCAGGATGTGCTCGTTCCAGCAGGTCGCCAGGATGGACGCCACCGTGGGTTTGCAGATATCGCAGCCGTGTCCCTTGCCATGCTGCCGGATTAACGTGCGGAAGGTTCGGATGCCGTTGACCCTGACAATGTTGAACAGGTCCTGGCGGCTGTAGGGGAAGTGCTCACAGATATCCTTGCTGACCTCCACGCCGCGCTTCTCCAGCTCGCTGTCCACCAGGTTCTTGAGCAGGGCGGCACAGCCGCCGCAGCCGGTGCTGGCCTTGGTTCCGGCTTTAACAGCGCCCAGGTCGGTGGCGCCGGCATCGATGGCGCAGCACACGTCGCCCTTGCTGACGTTGTGGCAGGAGCAGATCTGGGCGGTGTCGGGCAGGGCATCGGGGCCCAGGGCCGGGGTGCCCCCCTGACTTTCCGGCAGGATCAGCGACTCCGGGTTTTCCGGCAGGTCGATGCCGTTGAGGCAGTATTGCAGCAGGGTATCGTAATGGCTGTTGTCCCCCACCAGGATGGCCCCGAGCAGTTTTCGACCGTCCTCGCTGATGACCATGCGGCGGTAGTGGCCGGCCTTTTCGTCGTTAAAGCGGATATTGCGGGCACCCGGGGTCCGGGCGTGGGCATCGCCGATGGAGCCCACATCCACACCCAGAAGTTTGAGCTTCGTGCTCATGTCGGCCCCGGTGAAGGCTGCATCCCGGTCATCATTGAGGGCGGCGCTCAGGGTGCGGGCCATGGTATAGCCCGGTGCCACCAGGCCGAAGACCTGCTGGTTCCATAAAGCGCATTCGCCGATGGCGTGGATATGTGGGTCGGAGGTGGTGCAGTGGTTGTCGATGATAATGCCGCCGCGTTCGCCGATGTCCAGCCCGCAGGAACGAGCCAGGGTGTCCTGGGGGCGGATGCCGGCGGAGAACACGATCAGGTCCGTCTCCAGGAAGGACTCATCACTGAATTCCATGCGCAGGCGGCTGCCCTTAACGTTCACAATGGCTGTGGTGGCCTTTTCGGTATGCACCTGTACACCCAACACCTCGATTTTGCGGCGAAGCAGGGCGCCGCCGTCGTCATCCAGCTGCACCGGCATCAGGCGGGGGGCGAACTCCACCACATGGGCGTCCAGGCCCAGGCTTTTCAGCGCGTTGGCCGCTTCCAGCCCCAGCAGGCCCCCGCCCACAACCACCCCGGTCCGGGCGCCCCCGGCGCAGGCGCGGATACGGTCGAGGTCTTCCAGGGTGCGATAGACAAAGCAGTTGGGGTTATCCCTGCCGTCGATGGGCGGCACGAACGGGTAGGAACCGGTGGCCAGCACCAGCTCGTCATAGCGGTAGCTACCCTTCGGGGTTGTGACGGCGCGGCGCTCCCGGTCGATGGCAGTCACCGGCTCGTGCAGGTGCAGGTCAATGCCCTTTGCCCGGTACCAGTCGGCGGTGCCCATGGCCAGGTCCGTGTGGGTGGAGCCAGTAAAGTATTCGGACAGGTGCACCCGGTCATAGGCCAGCTGCTTTTCCTCTCCGAAAACCAGGACGTTGAAGCCGGCAGCGGCCGGGGAGTCGGCGAACTGCTCCAGGAAGTGGTGGCCGACCATGCCGTTACCGATGACGATCAGGGTTTTGTTGCTCATGGGTCTGTCCTCTCTCAAATACTGTGGCGCCGTCGCTCAGGCCGCCTGTTCGCAGTAGTCCCGGCCGAAAGCCAGGGTCGCCCGCCACGGGGTAAGGTCGTTGCCTTTCTGTATCTGCTCCGCGTACCAGGGGCCGTCACGGGTTTCGCCGAACAACACCGAGCCCACCAGGCGACCGTCCCGCAGCAGCAGACGGCAATAACGATTCTGGTCATGGTCCTGCCAGACGATGGATTCCGTGTGTTCATCCGGTCGGGTCTGGCCGCAGGAAAAGATTGGTATGCCGCTGATCTTCAGTCGGGTGGGCTGTGTGGTGCTCCGGAAAACCGCGCCCTGGTCGGAACCTTTCAGCACCTGCGCCAGTACACGGGCCTGTTCATAGCCCGGGTCGACCAGGCCGAATGTCTGTCCGTTGATTTCACAACACTCCCCCAGGGCGAAGATGGCGGAATCACTGGTTCGAAGCTGCCGGTCGACCCGAATACCTCGCCCGCATTCGAGTCCGGCGGCTGTCGCCACGTCGGTGTTGGGGCGAATGCCGGCGGCGGTAACGACCAGATCGGTGCTGACCAGGCTGTTGTCATCCAGCTGTACCGCCCGTACCCGGCGCTTGCCAAGCAACGCAACCGGGCTGACGCCGGTGCGGATGCTCAGGCCACGTT
The DNA here is from genome assembly GCF_023156245.1 of Marinobacter bryozoorum. Taxonomy (GTDB): domain Bacteria; phylum Pseudomonadota; class Gammaproteobacteria; order Pseudomonadales; family Oleiphilaceae; genus Marinobacter; species Marinobacter bryozoorum. The sequence goes on along the minus strand of NZ_JAKZAH010000026.1, from coordinate 9,035 downwards.
CCTGCAGGCTGACGGCCAGCAGTTCGCTACCGGTGGTATCCAGCTGCCGGTTGAGCAGGTGCGGATTACGATGCAGCACGGTGACCGCCATACCCCGGCAGCGCAGTCCCTCGGCGGCTTCCAGTCCCAGGAAGCCGCCACCGATGACCACGGCGCGGCCATGACGCTGGCTCAGCTCGATCAGCTGACGGGTGTCCCGCAGGTCGCGGAAGGTCAGCACGCCCCCCAGGTCATCATCGGGGATACCCAGGGGCGCCGGCCTGGCGCCGGTGGCCAGCACCAGCGTGTCGTAGGCCAGTTCCCGTCCGTCCGCAGTAACGATCCGCTGACGTGTGCGGTCGATGGTGGTCACCGGGTCACCGTGATAGCGCTCGATACCGTTTGCGTCGAACCAGGTTTCGCCCCTCAGTTGAAGCTGATCCATGGTGGCATCCCCGGCCAGCACGGATGACAGCAACACCCGGTTGTAGGCCGATTCCGGCTCGGCACCGAGCACTACGACCCGGCTGAAGGGGTGCCCGCCCTCACACAGGTGCTCCAGCAGACGCTGGGCCACCATGCCGTGCCCGCAAATTATCAGTGTTCCCTGTCTCATTGCTTTGCTCCCGGGTGGTTGATGTTGGAGCAACAAAAAAAGCCGGAGCATCTATCCCCGAGGGGGAGTCGATGGTCCGGCGCCAATGCCAACAACGATGTTCGGTGAAGTCCGGAGACTTCGGGATACTCAAGCCATCTTCGGCTGACGTGCCCCTGATGGTCCGGCCGCTCCGTGGCCGGGACGATCATCCGTGAGTTAGCTAAAGCGAGTACCGTGCCAGTAGTTTTATTTATCTTTAAAACAATGGGTTATCGATTTCCGGTCTGTTTTTTCACTGAGCGGTAATGCCCCCGGATTGTTCACCACACCGAATTCGTGCACCGCCGTTGAACACCGCCATCATGCGATAGCCCGCAAACCACGACGGGTTTCGGCTGTGCTCTGTTCCTGGTCGTCATCCTTTTCCGACGCCGGCGCCTTGCCGGGAAACCGCTGCTTCTCGTATAGGAACGACAACACCGCCTGCCGGTATCGGACATAGGCCGGGTCGTCCGCCAGCGTCACACGATCCCGGGGCCGTGGCAGCTCAATGGACAGGTCCTCACCCACCAACGCCGCCGGCCCGTTGGTCATCATGATGATCCGGTCCGACAAGAGCACCGCCTCATCCACATCATGGGTGATCATGATCACTGTATTGTTCAGCTCCTGCTGGATCTCCATCAGCGAATCCTGCAGATGCGCCCGGGTGAGCGCATCCAAAGCCCCGAACGGCTCATCCATCAACAACACACTGGGCTTCATCGCCAGCGCCCGGGCAATCCCCACCCGCTGAGCCATCCCCCCGGAAATCTCCCCGGGACGCTTGTCCAGCGCATGGTCCATATGCACCAGGGCGAGGTTGTGCAGAATCCATTCCTTGCGCTCCCGTTTGCTCATACGCTTGCGGAACACCTGCTGCACCGCCAGCTCCACGTTCTCGTAAACGGTCAGCCAGGGCATCAGCGAATGATTCTGAAACACCACGGCCCGCTCCGGCCCCGGCTCATTCACCTCGTGCCCGTCCAGCACACAACCGCCCCTGGTGGCCTTCAAAAGGCCAGCGACAATGTTCAGCACGGTGGACTTGCCACAGCCTGAGTGGCCGATCAGGGATACGAATTCGCCCTTACCGATCTTCAGGTTCAGGTCATCGAGGGCAATAAAAGGCCCTGTTGGCGTATCGAACGCCATCTGAACACCGGTCAGTTCCAAATGTGCTTTGCTCATGAAGGTCACCTCAATAGTTGGAGAGTCCCGGGCAGGTACCTCTTTCCGGGACCGTCAAAAACAGGGATGTTTTTGTCGAGCGTACAGGGATGTATTCACCGCGTGTCCCGGAAAGAGGTACCTGCCCGGGGCTCCGGCACCGAAGCCTGAATCTCGCCAGGTTTTGTTATCGGTCCCAGGCCACTCGCCGCTGCACCACCAACATCCCGCGATCCAGCAAAAACCCGATGAAACCAATCGCCAGCACCGCCACCATGATCCGGCTCAGGGACTGGCTACTCCCATTCTGGAATTCATCCCACACAAACTTCCCCAGCCCCGGATTCTGCGCCAGCATCTCCGCCGCAATCAGCACCATCCAGGCAATCCCCAGCGACACCCGCAGACCGGTAAAGATCATCGGCACTGAAGACGGCAACACCACCTTGCGAACATGGGTCCAGAACGACAGCCGCAGTACCTTCGATACATTCACCAGGTCCTGGCTGACCGCGCCCACCCCCACGCTGGTATTGATCAGCGTTGGCCACAGACTGCAGAGGGTCACCGTGATCATCGACGTCAGAAAAGACTTCTCGAACATCGGATCGTCGCTGACGTAGGTGGCTGATACCACCATGGTCACCAGCGGCAGCCAGGCCAGGGGCGATACCGGTTTGAACACCTGGATCAGGGGATTCACTGCCGCGTTGAAGTACCGGTTCAATCCCACCAGTATCCCCAGGGGCACCGCGATAACCGTGGCCAGCAGAAAACCCGCCAGCACCGTCAACAGGCTGGTACCGACCTGGTCAATAAAGGTGGGCGCCCCGGGGTAGTCACGGATTCTCACCTCCGCCTCCGGGTTGTCTTCCAGAATCCGCGCATTGCGCTCTTCCTGCATGGCGATGAACTTGTCCGCCCGGTCACGCTGGTCCTGGTGTTCCTGCCAGAGCGCGCTGGCCTGCTCCGCTACGGCAACCGGGCCCGGGAAGGCGCCCAGGGAGGTCTGAACCTGGGGTGCGGCCAGGTGCCAGAACCCCAGGAACAGCATAATGCCCACCAGTGGCAGCAGCAGTTGCTGTGCCCTGGTGGCCAGCTGGCCCGGATTGGGAAGGCTCAGCAACCGGACCAGCCTGCGGCCGACCAGGTTGGATGACGTGGTTTCACTCAGGGTGCTCATGGCCGTTCTCCGTCTTCAGATGAGCTTCAGGGCGTGTCGTCGCCTTTCAGGCCGATGTCGAAGCTGTTGATATAGGCGTTGGGCTCATGGGGCGTGAAAGGAACGCCATCAATCAGCTCGCCCTGGTGTGGTCGCTCGAAGTTCTCCATCTCCAGGTCCGGAAAGGCTTCCGCCGGAAACGTGCCATCCTCGATCAGTGAACGGGCCGCTTCCCGGTAGATATCTGCCCGGTAGACCTCCTGGGCGGTTTTCATGTACCAATCGTCCGGCTTTGCCTCCGCAATCTGGCCCCAGCGTCGCATCTGGGTCAGGTACCAGATTGCGTCTGAGGGATAGGGGTAGGTTGCGTAGTAGCGAAAGAACACGTTGAAGTCCGGCACTTCTCGCACATCACCTTTTTCATACTCGAAGGTGCCGGTCATGGAATTGGCGATGACCTCCTCGTCGGCTCCCACGTACTGGGAGCGCGCGAGGAGTTTTACGGCTTCCGCTCGATTGGCATTGTTATCCTCATCCAGCCAGTGGGCGGCGCGAATCAGTGCCCGGAGCAGGCGCAGGTGGGTGTTCGGGTTTTCCTCGGCCCACTGGCGGGTCACGCCGAAGACCTTTTCCGGATTGTTCGGCCAGATCTCGTAGTCGGTAATCACCGGCACGCCGATGCCCTTGAACACCGCCTGCTGGTTCCAGGGTTCGCCCACGCAGTAACCCTGGATTGTCCCGGCTTCCAGGGTGGCCGGCATCTGGGGGGGCGGCGTAACGGACAGGTGCACATCGGCCTGCAGGGTGCCGCTGGTATCGCCCCGCTGGGGCGCATAGTAACCGGGGTTCAGGCCGCCGGCGGCCAGCCAGTAACGCAGCTCGTAGTTATGGGTGGACACCGGGAACACCATGCCCATGCGAAAGCGCTCACCCTGATCCCGGTAATGCTCCACCACGGGTTTCAGGGCGCTGGCGCTGATCGGATGTTCCGGCGTACCGTCGTCACTCTGATCAAGGTTGTCCTTTACCATCTCCCAGACATCGTTGGAGACGGTAATGCCGTTGCCGTTCAGGTCCATACTGAAGGCGGTAATCACATCCGCCCGGGTGCCATAGCCAATGCTGGCTCCGAGGGGCTGCCCTGCGAGCATATGGGCGCCATCGAGCTGGCCGTCGATGACCCGGTCCAGCAGGACCTTCCAGTTGGCCTGGGCTTCGAGTTCCACAAAAAGTCCTTCGTCCATGAAGAAGCCCTGTTCCCACGCCACCGCCAGGGGCGCCATATCCGTCAGCTTTATAAAGCCCAGTTTCAGGTCGGGCTGCTCCGCCGGGCCTATTTCCGCGTTTGTATTCGTCGCCAGGCCCAGGGCCAGGGTGATGGCCAGTATGTGATGCCGTGTCATTGCTACCCCCGAAAGGTCTTTCATTACTCGAAAAAAAACGCCTGCCCCCCGTCGCCGGGAAGCAGACGCCAATGTCTGCAGATCACTCTGAATGTGCTGGAAGTGATGCCCGTGACGGGATCGCTCCTGTAACGGGTATTGCAGATAGCGTGCCAGTTAGGGAAACGTTCAATAAACAGTTGGTTAAGTCATAACTGGTCGGTAAGCGGACTGTTGGCCTTCCGCCTGACGGTGCGTTTTCGTGCCTGATGCACCAGTGAGGTGCGAGTTTTGACGCGGTAAGGTCAGGCTCTGCAGGGGGCAGGGCGTTCGTTGCGGGTAACTTGCTGCAAACAACCGCCCGGCCCCGATCTTGCTAGCTTGCATGAGGACAATCCAGAATCCTTCCCGTGCCCTATCGCCGGGAAGCCTGACAGTGGGCAACGAAGCCTGACGAGCGCATCCTTTCGGGGGAATGCCCGTCAGGCTTTTTTGTTGCCTGGTAACCGACCACCAGAATGGGCGCTATTTCCGTGAACACTCCCGATCCCCTTCCCTTCAAGACCACCTGTCCATACTGCGGTGTGGGTTGCGGGGTGCTGGCCACCCCTTGCACGTCTGAGCGCAGCGCAGGCAACCGTCCAGTGTCCGGTGACCCGGCCCATCCGGCCAATCATGGGCGTCTTTGCGTGAAAGGTGCCAGCCTCCACGAAACCACTGGCTCTGAAGGCAATCTGCACCATCCTCGCGTACTGGGCAGCCGGGTCAGCTGGGACCGGGCACTGGATGAAGTGGCCGGGGCCATCCGCCAGGCCATGGCGCAGCATGGGCCGGACTCGGTAGCCTTTTACCTGTCCGGCCAGCTGCTGACCGAGGACTACTACGTGGCCAACAAACTCGCCAAGGGCTTTATCGGAACGCCCCATGTGGACACCAACTCCCGCCTGTGCATGTCATCGGCGGTGGCCGCCCATAAACGGGCTTTTGGTGAGGACGTGGTGCCGGGATGCTATGAAGATCTGGAGCTGGCGGACCTGCTGGTACTGGCCGGCAGCAATGCCGCCTGGAATCACCCCGTACTCTATCAGCGTATGAAGGCCGCAGGCCGGCCCGGGCGCCGTGTGGTGGTTATTGACCCCCGCCGCACAGCTACCGCAGAGCTGGCGGACCTGCACCTGGCGATCCGGCCGGGTACAGATACCGTGCTGTTCAATGGCTTGCTGGTCTGGCTGGCGGATACGGGGGCGGTGGATGGTGCGTACGTTGACGCCCATTGCAGCGGTTTCGATGAAACCCTGGCATCGGCCCGGGCCAAGGCCTTTACACCAGGGAACGTGGCCGAGGCCTGTGATATTCCAGTGGCTGACGTTGTGAGCTTCTATCGGTGGTTTGCGGAAACGCCCCGCACCGTCACGGCCTTCTCTCAGGGCATCAACCAGAGCGTGGCGGGTACGGATAAAGGCAACGCCATTATCAACTGCCACCTGGCCACGGGGCGTGTGGGCAAACCCGGAGCCAGTCCGCTCTCCCTGACCGGACAGCCCAACGCCATGGGCGGTCGCGAGGTGGGCGGCCTGGCTAACACCCTGGCGGCCCATATGGATTACGACACCCCGGGTGCCCGCGAAACGGTGGCGCAGTCCTGGGGTACCGACCGTCTGCCGCAGGCCCCCGGATACAAGGCCGTGGACCTGTTCGAAGCCGTCCACCGGGGCGAGATCAAGGTGCTGTGGATCATGGGTACCAACCCGGCGGTGAGCCTGCCGCACAGTCACCGGGTGCGTGAAGCCATCGGCCGATGCCCGGTAGTGATCGTTTCCGATTGCGTCCGTCACACCGATACCACGGCCCTGGCGGATATCCTGCTGCCGGCCAGGGGGTGGGGCGAGAAAGATGGCACCGTCACCAACTCCGAGCGTTGTATTTCCCGCCAGCGCGCCTTCTTGCCACCTGCCGGGGAGGCCCGGGCAGACTGGCAGATTCTCGCGGAAGTGGGACAGCGCCTGGGCTATGGGAAAGCGTTTGCATGGTCGTCACCTGCCGCGGTTTTCCGGGAGCACGCCCGGCTGTCGGCCCTGGATAACCACGGAACCCGCCAGTTCAATCTGTCCGGCCTGGCGGACCTGACCGACGAAGCCTATGACCAGCTTGCACCCGTCCAGTGGCCGGTTACAGCAGCGCAGCCTGGAGGCAGCAAGCGTCTGTTCGGGGATGGCCGGTTCAGCACTGCGGACGGCCGCGCCCGTTTCATGCCGGTTCGGGCAACGGCATTGGACCAGACTGATGTGAGCCCCGAAAAAATGCGGCTGAACACTGGCCGAATCCGGGATCAATGGCACACCATGACCCGGACAGCCCGGGCGCCACGGCTGGTCCAGCATCGACCGGAGCCCTTTGTGGATATGCACCCGGACGACCTGCGTGGCCTGGGTATCAAGGAAGGGGAGCTGGTGACCCTGGGTAAAGAGCGTGGAGGCCAGTTCACCGGGCGTGTGCGAGCTGAGCCCGGGCAGCGGCAGGGGGAGGTGTTTGTGCCGATTCACTGGAGCCATCAATTCACCGGCGAGGGGCTTGCCAGCGCCCTGATCTCCCCGGTAACGGACCCAATCTCCGGCCAGCCGGACTCCAAAACGGGGCTCGTTACTGTGACACCACTGTCTGTCCGCTGGCACGCCCGCCTTCTACGACACCGGGAGGCACCACGGGGCTGGCAGGCGGACTACCACACCCTCGTCCCCCAGCATCACTGCAACACCTGGTACCTGGCAGGCAAACAGCCGGAAAACTGGCACCGGACCATAACCCGCTGGCTCGGTGGCGCCCCGGACCTGGTGCTGGAAGACCGCGCAGCAGGCACCTTCCGCGCCGCCCGAATAAGCCATGGCCAACTGGACGGTGTACTGCTGGTGGCCAGGGACGCCAGTCACTTACCGGACACCGCCTGGCTGGCGTCCCTGTTCGATGGCCGGCAGCTCTCCCGCCAGGAGCGGCGCGGCCTGTTATCGGCCCGGAGTGTGGAAACGGAAGATATCGGTGCCGTGGTATGCAGTTGTTTCGGTGTTGGCGAGAAACAGATTGCAGCAGCCATAGGAGCAGGTGCCAGAACGGTAGAAGCCCTGGGAGAAAAACTCCGATGCGGCACCAATTGCGGCTCATGCCTACCAGAACTGAAAGCGTCGATAGAAAAGCAGCTGGTGCATGCCTCCGTGGATTAGCCTGAGCCAATCAGACAGCTTTCATGGCGATCAGAACAGAGTAACCAAGAGGTGTGCGGGGGGAGGCTTTTGTGCAGGGAAAATCTGTCTGAGCGAAGCGAGTTTAAATTTTTCCGGAACAAAAGCCTCCCCCCGCGCAACTCACGCCCCACAGCCAACAGTCTGGGAGAAAAATCCGCCCAGGAACACGAACAACCTCAGTCCACAGCAGAAAGCATCACAAAAGGCACCCGAAACCGAAGCCCCCGCGAGCGCCCGGTGCCATCCACCGTACAGGTCTTGCGATTGATCCGCAGAATGATGCCTTCCCGCGCCGCGGCGCCATCACCAAAACGTACCGCCTCCCCAGGCTGCCAACGCCGCGCCTGGTGGCCAGGGTTGGGCAGGGTCATAGGCTGGTTGTCCAGTGGCAAACCGAGCGCATGGGCCGAGTGGGCCAGATGCCGGCGAACACTCTCTGCCATGCCATTGTCATTGAGCTGATCCAGCAGTTCGTAGAAATGACGGTTATGCACCGAACCATGGTAACGCTTGCCATCATGCTGCTGGAGCAGGTGGGCAAACTCATGGGTACAGGTGTGGGCCAGCAGATTCAGTACCGACACCGTGCCACAGAAATACCCCCGGCTACGGATTTCCCGGGTCGACAACCAGCCGGCAGCGGTAACGGGATCCTGCTTGGCGGCCACCATGCGTACCCCATAGGTGATCTGGTGGCACCTCTCCCGGTGATGGAAACGATGATAGGTAGCGCGGCCAGAGCCGGCACGGCAGGCAAGCTCGGCCTTCGGGTGTAACTGATGGCGGTAGTGATCCCACAGCACCTGTTCGGTGGTGGTACACATCAGCCGGGCAAGGGCCCGGCAGGTTTGCAGGTTGGAGGTCATCGATCGGAAACTGCGGCCTGGGTTTTACCGCAACTTGTACCCCACCGGCAGGGCATAGGTAAAGCTCTGGCCCTTCATATCGCCAGGAACCTCCGGCAGCGGGCTGGCATCCCGCAGCAGCTGAAGGGCTGCCCGGTCCAGTAAGTCGTGGGACGAGGAATCCCGCAAACGGGTGTTGAGCAGGCGTCCATTACGGTCGAATTCGAAGATGACCACCGGCGTGCCCTCCTGTCCCAGTCGCCGGGCCCGGCGCGGGTACTCGTGGTACCGGGCCAGGTGGCGGGTCAGCTTGCTGAGGTACTCGTCTACCGAGCTGTCATCGCCGGCGACTAGTTCAACCTGTTCCTGCTGGGTGGACTCGTCCGCGCCTTCGTCGGGCTCCGTGGTATCCACGTTGGCTTCCGCCTCCTTGTCGGTGGTGCGTTCACTGCGGGCCGTTTCAGCCTGCTCGGGTTCAGGCTGGGGTTCAGGTTCAGGTTCAGGTTCAGGTTGCGGTTGCGGTGCGGGCTCCGGTGACGGAGCCTCTTCTGGCTCTGGCTCTGGCTCTGGCTCTGGCTCTGGCTCTGGCTCTGGCTCTGGCTCTGGCTCTGGCTCTGGCTCTGG